>NZ_JBOBQH010000002.1:0-673718 GCF_050585765.1 Bacillus sp. ATD
CGCGATGGCTGTTTTTTTGTTATTTTTCTCGAAGTTCTTTTCCCATGCCTTTTAAAAACTGAAGGCCGAAGCCGACGGCTCTGTTGATGTCAGGGTCGTTCATTGCTTTTAACAGGTCGAGAACCCCGACTTTCTTGTCTTCTTTTAAAAAGCTTTGTGCCTGTTCAGTCCCAGCCATTACGCTTTCTAAAAGCTTTGCTGTAAACTCAGGGTCGGCTTTTGTCAATGCGCCTCCGGCGGCCATCATCGTGTTGATGAGGTTGGTGACAGGCTCACGGGAAACCTGGCCAAGCGCAATCTTGGCAATGTCTTCCTTCGCTCTGAGCATGCTTGTTGCCGCGTCAAAAATTCCTAGATCATTGAGTTCATTCATTAACGTCATCGTTTTAGAGACGGCGTCCTCGTTTTCCGCCAGCAGCTCTTTCAGTTCTTCTATTTTTTCAAGCTTCATTTGCTCGGCTGTTTTTGTTTCTTTTTTGATCGTCGTAATGGGAGTGGCCATTCGTTTTCCTCCTATCGGTTAATCAGTCAGTCAGATGGACATAGCCCGGGCGGTTCCATTTTCTTTCTGCTTCGACTCCATTTTGCGGGTGCCGTTTTTTGTTGCGCGGATTTGTTTTTGGAAGCGGCGCTGTTTCACAGCCGCCAAGCACTTCCATCCGGACCTTTGTCTGTTTATAAGCAGGCGTGTTCGTCCGTTTATCAGCTGCAGGCCCCGTCAAGAAGTTAATCGCTGACTCCTTATCAGTTGAGTTCATTGGCAGATAGAGTTCATTTTTCCGTACCCGATCTGTGATCAGCGCGTTCAATTTGACTGCTCCGAACGGAGAAACGAGGCGTACAAGCGAACCGTCACAAACACCTCGCTCTTGTGCAAGCTCAGGTGAGATCTCAACGAATACATTCGGCACTTTAGCTTGGATGCCTTTCGATTTATTTGTCATGTTCCCTTCGTGGAAATGCTCCAGCATCCGGCCATTATTGATATGAAGATCATATTCCTCTGGAAATGCCGCTGGCTCAGTCCAATCAGAAAGGGCAAAGCGGGCTTTTTTGTCAGGGAAATTAAATCCGTCTTCATACAGAAGCGGTGTGCTTTCACCTGTGAAGCTGCCCCATAGGAAGCTGTTCCAGCCTTCTAGCACCTCATAGCTTGCTTTGGCAAACAGAGGAGAAAGACTCGCCATTTCAGAGAAAATGTCACTTGGATGGCTGTAATTCCAATTCGCTCCTAAACGGTTTGCGACCTCTTGAATAATCCACCAGTCCGGCTTTGCGTCACCAAGCGTCGGAAGCGCCTGATACAATCGCTGCACACGGCGTTCTGTGTTGGTGAATGTTCCGTCTTTTTCAAGTGAAGGAGTGGCCGGCAAGACGACATCCGCATATTGAGCTGTTCTTGACAGGAAGATGTCCTGTACCACGAAGAAATCAAGGCTAGATAAAATATCATGCACATGGTTCGCGTTTGAATCGACCAATGCCATATCCTCACCGACAAGATACATGGCCTTCATTTTGCCTTCTTCAATGGCATGAAGCATTTGAATATTATCTAAACCAGGCTTTCCATCAATCTCAACACCATATGCCTCTTCAAATTTAGCGCGGGCTTTGTCATCTGTAATATGCTGATATCCCGGCAGCCAGCCAGGCAATGTTCCCATATCACAAGCGCCTTGCACGTTATTGTGTCCGCGCAGAGGATAAGCGCCTGCACCCGGACGGCGATAGTTGCCCGTAGCGAGAAGCAGGTTTGATATGGCTGCTGATGTATCAGAACCGCCTGTATTTTGTGTGACACCCATTCCCCAAAGGACACAAGTGCCGTCAGCATCACGGATCATTTCAGCGATTTGAATGATGTTTTCTTTTGAAAGGCCTGTGATGCGTTCTGCATAATCAAGCGTATACGTTTTAAGGGTTTCTTTATAATCTTCAAAGTAATTGACGTTCTCATCAATAAACGCCTGATCGTGCCAGCCTTGGTCGATCATATATTTCGTAACAGCCATCAGCCAAACTTGGTCTGTGCCTTGTTTAGGGCTGATGAACAGATCAGATCGCTCAGCCATCTCATTTTTACGCAGGTCGGCAACAATCAGTTTTTGACCGTGAAGCTTGTGTGCCCGTTTGACGCGTGTTGCAAGCACCGGATGTCCTTCCGCCGGATTGGCGCCGACGATGATGACGAGACCGGCTTTGGCGATATCTTTAATCGTGCCGGCGTCACCGCCCATACCGACAGTGCGGAACAATCCGTCTGTGGCAGGAGACTGACAGTAGCGTGAACAGTTATCGACGTTGTTTGTTTCAAATACCTGACGCGCTAGCTTTTGAATGACGTAGTTTTCTTCATTCGTAATTTTAGATGAAGAGATAAACCCGACAGAGCCTTTACCGTACTGCTCTTTAATTGATCCTAATCTGCTTGCGACAAGATCAAGGGCCTCTTCCCAAGAAGATTCCACAAAAGCTCCGTTTTTACGGATTAAAGGCTTTGTGATCCGCTCCTCAGAATTGACGAAATCCCAGCCGAATTTCCCTTTGACACATGTGGAAATCGCGTTAACCGGAGCATCAGAAACAGGCTGGATCTTTAGAATATCCCGGCCTTTTGTCCATACTTCAAAAGAACATCCGACACCGCAGAACGTACATACAGTTTTTGTTTTTTTCGTTCTCGTTTCTCGCATTGCCGCTTCAACTTCCGAAATGGCAAAAATGCTGCCATATCCCGGTTCAACGTTTTTCACGAGGTCAATCATCGGCTCCATAACGTCCTCTTTAATGCCTGTCATAAAGCCAGCCTGCCCGAGCATTGATTTTTCCATCAGTGCATTACATGGACATACTGTGACACACTGACCGCAGCTGACACAAGAAGATTCATTGATCGGAACTCCCTCATCCCAAATCACGCGAGGGCGTTCGCGTTCCCAATCGATTGAGAGTGTTTCATTTACCTGAAGGTTTTGACAGACTTCAACACACTGGCCGCAGGCAATACATTGGTTTGGATCATAGCGATAAAAAGGATGAGACATATCAACCGCGCAAGAAGGATCTTCTTTTGGCGTATATGGGTATTTTTGATGCTCAATCCCCATCATTTCCGCTGTATTATGCAGCGTACAGTTCCCATTGTTGTTATCGCAAACCGTACAATACAGCAAATGGTTTTCAAGAAGGCGGTCCATCGCCTCGGTTTGCGCTTCTTTCACTCGATTTCCCGAAAGATCAATTGACATTCCGTTTTCTGCGACCGTCGCGCATGAACGAACCAGCTTGCCATTTGCTTCTACAATGCAAGTATCACAAGTTTGAATCGGATCAACCTCTGGTACGTGGCAAATCTGCGGGTATTCAATTCCGTTTTCATTTAAAATGTCTAAAATTGTGGCCCCTGCTCGTGCTTGAATTTCTGTTCCGTCTACACGGATACTGATCGACTTACCGTCCATCATATTCATATTCCCCTCCATCTTTCTTTCAAGAAGTCAAAAAAAGCCATGTATAGATACACCTGTCCTTAATTCTAAGAAGGTGTAAACACACATGGCGGAATAGTTCACTAGCAAGTCTTACTAACAGACCAATCCTTGATTTTTATAAAACGATAGACTCATAACAAGATCCTATTACAAATCCATCAACACTGCTTTTATTATAAAGTGATATTTATTATAATACAATATGGCAGGAAAATTTTAACCAAGTGAAATGTCCTAAGGGGAACCGGGAAAAGCCTTTATAAGGCAATATCGGAAGGGGTAATCAGCATGTCTAAAAAAATTCACGAATTCAATGATATCATTCGAAAGCTTCGCAAAGAATTGTTCGGAAAAGGGCCTGAGCGAATTCATACTGTATTTGTAGAAAACATGGCAGTTTCAACGCTATACGGAAATCTGAGTGCAAGCGAGCAGTTTATCGCCCGTACGCCTGAAGGAAGAGAGATGGTGCATGCGGCTCGGACAAGCCTGATTCAAGACCTTTATTCCAAACAAACGCCAGAAGGGATGGAGGAACTTATGGGAGCTAAGCTAGTCCATTTGTTTTCTGATATTAAAATTGAGGAAAACATCGCTGTATCTGTATTTGTTTTTGACCGAAAAATAGATGATCAAAAAGAAGCTGTGCAAAGCTAGCATATTTGCCATTGACACAAATTTGTCACATTTGATATGATGTTGCTACAGTTATAGAAGGCTAAAGCAATGGAATGTATGCACGAACTGTATATATTCTCTTTCAATATCTTACATACTGCTTGATATTGTTGTATGGGTATGCATACAAGTTAGGCAGCATTCAAACGCCTGGTTTGACACAGGTTATTTGAGTGCTGCCTTTTTTATTGCCTTTCTTGCATAACTGTTAGAAAAGAAGAAGTATGGAGGCGTTTTATTATGGCTTTTCGAAAACCGGATGAAATAGCGGAAGCAGCAATAGAAGCAGGGATGAAAAAAATAAAGCTCTCGCTGCCGTCACTGCTTGTGCTGGGGTTTTTAGGCGGTGCATTTATCGCACTTGGGTATTTGCTTGATATCAGGGTGATCGGTGATCTTCCGAAAGAATGGGGGAGCCTGTCCAGTTTGATCGGTGCAGCAGTATTTCCAGTCGGTCTAATCCTTGTCGTTCTCGCTGGCGCTGAACTGATCACAGGAAATATGATGTCAGTTGCGATGGCGTTATTTTCGAGAAAAATATCAGTAAAAGAGTTGGCGATTAACTGGGGAATCGTCACAGTTATGAACTTAATCGGCGCATTGTTTGTTGCGTACTTTTTTGGGCATTTGGTTGGATTGACTGAAACAGGTCCTTATTTAGAAAAAACGGTTGCCGTTGCCCAAGGAAAACTCGATATGAGCTTTGGAAAGGTTCTCATTTCCGGCATCGGCTGTAACTGGCTTGTATGTCTTGCAGTGTGGCTTTCTTTCGGCGCCCAAGACGCAGCAGGTAAAATCCTTGGCATCTGGTTCCCAATTATGGCTTTTGTGGCTATCGGATTTCAGCACGTTGTCGCCAACATGTTTGTGATCCCTGCTGCCATTTTTGCAGGCTCGTTCACGTGGGGGCAGTTTATCGGAAACATTATTCCTGCTTTTATCGGCAATGTCATCGGCGGAGCTGTATTTGTCGGACTCATTTATTTTATTGCATATCATAAGAAAGACCGCTCCAGAAAAGAAATGAAGCAGGTATCATGAGCAACGGGCAAATCCATTCGATGATTTGCACAATTTCAGTCCATTTTTAGAAAAAGATGTTTACAAAATGGAATTTGGTGGATATACTTACAAAGTAAGAAAAAAGAGCAAAGGAGGCTGAACCAAAATGACAATGAGACAACGACGTCAACCTGTACGTGATACACAAGGAAAAGTTCATGGTTTATTCAGCCTGTGGAAGAGTTCGTGTCCTTCCTTAACCGATGCTTATCGCACGCATTAAATTCGGAATAGTCGGACATACGCAACTCCCCGCAGGCAGTAGAGGCATTGGTGTCTTCTTTTGTCTGCGGTTTTTATTTGCCCGCGGCAGAAGGATTGATGCTGCGGGCTATTTCGCTTGGTGCGGACTTTGAAAGGGGGTGAGCATATGACGATTAACCTATTCTTTTTAACGTTAACGATAAAAAAACGGTTTAAGAGCCTGGAAGAATTCGAACGAGAACAGCAGATTGAGCAGATTTATGATGAAATGAAGGAGTCTCAGTTAAAGCATCTTTATTTAACAAACTGGCGCTAAAAGCAATAAAAAAACTGAAGGGGGAATGGCATATGCTTAGAATGGAATTATTGATGCATTATACAATGGAGAAGGACCAAGTTTAGCGAAACAGCTGTCAAGAAAATGCGCGCCTGCATATAGTAAATCAACGTTATTATGAGGCAGGTGATGGCATCATGAACGATGATCAAAAAAGGCTGCCGTCGATTGGCCATGGTTATGCGTCCATGCCGCATTCCTTCAAACATGGCTATGGAAATCCGTTCCGACAGCAGAGGCTGATGGCAATGCAGCAGCAAAGGCTGTATGTATTCCCTTATCATTGGCATTAGAAAGAGGGCAGAAAACATTTTGTTTTCTGCTTTTTTTGCGGGAAAAATGAAAAAGTTTAGTTCTATCGAAACGTTTTTAGACACATTGCCGTCTAGTTGGTACCTTCCTTCCCTTTTAGAAAAGAAGATGATGTTTATTTTTCGAATATAATAAATAAACACAGGAAACCAAAAGCAGGTGTTTAAAATGCTAGAAAATAGACTCTATAAACGATCGAATCTTTGGAAATTATTTTCTCGGAAATATAAGCAAATTAAAACCATTGAGCATATGATGATTGACTCTATAGATATACAAGGAAATGACAGAATTTTAGAAATTGGAATTGGAAATGGCACTGTTTTTAAAAGCATAGCCAAGAAACTAGACAAGGGAAGCTTAAAAAGCATCGATCCTTCAAAGCGAAAGGTAAGACAGATATCCCGTGCGAATCGAAAAAACATGGGGAAAGGGGAGGTTTTTCATGGCTTTCCAGAGAACCTTCCCTTTGATGACCGTATCTTTAATAAAGTGTTTTCTTTACATACGGTTCAGAGCTGCACCGATATTAGGCTTGCATTAAGAGAAATTTACAGGGTGCTTCAAATTGATGGCCGGTGTTACATCAGTATTGATACAAATACCGCTGAAAAAGAGAAAACGTATATTCAACTGTTGAAAGACCAGCATTTCAGGGAACTTTCTGTCATCAGGCGTGATTCCTGTCTATGTATTGTGGCTGTTAAATAAAAAATTTCTCGGGAAATATATCCAAGATCCTTACATTAGGGATTGGGTATATTTTCTTAATTTTTTATTTTTTGCATATACTTTATATTAAAAAAAGTTTTTTTCATATAAACTTATAACAGAAGAAAGAACAAAGAGGTGATATCAGATAGGGCAGATATTATTTATGAACAAAAGGAATGAATATTCATTCCGCAAACGAATCGGAGGTTGCATTACATGTTATCCGCATCCAGCAGTAAATACGACATGATTATGAAAGCGTCTGTCTCGCTTTTTACAGAAAGGGGTTTTGACGCTACGACTATTCCTATGATAGCTGAACGTGCTCATGTGGGGACAGGGACGATCTATCGTTATTTTGACAGCAAAGAAACACTCGTCAACGTACTGTTTCAAGAAAGCATTCAGCGATTTACAGAAAAGCTGAAGCAAGACATTTCGGAACTGCCGGTCAGAGAAGGCTTCCATCACGTATTTAGCTGTCTCGTTCAGTTTACGAAAGAGAGTGACTATGCGCTTTTTTTTCTTGAAACTAAAAAAGACGCTCATTACTTAAATCATACAAGCAAAAAAATGATAGAAAATCTGACTCAAATGCTTGATGACTATTTTAATAAGGGAAAAGCGGAAGGCGTGATTCGCAGCCTGCCCTCTAATGTGTTAATTGCGATTGTATTAGGGGCGTTTCTCAAGTTATATCAGCTCGTCCAAACAGGTGATATAGAGATGGACACTGGTTTAATTACTGAATTGGAACAGTGCTGCTGGGATGCCATTAAGCTTCAATCATCACAAAAATAGGAAAGGGAGATGTCAATGAAACAGGCAAGCGCAATACCTCAGCCCAAAACATACGGACCTTTAAAAAATCTTCCGCATCTGGAAAAAGAACAGCTTTCTCAATCCTTATGGCGGTTAGCTGATGAATTGGGACCAATTTTCCGTTTTGATTTTCCGGGAGTATCCAGTGTTTTTGTCTCAGGCCACAATCTTGTGACTGAAGTGTGTGATGAAAGCCGCTTTGACAAGAACCTTGGCAAAGGTTTGCTAAAGGTGCGCGAGTTCGGCGGAGATGGCTTATTTACAAGCTGGACGCACGAACCGAACTGGCAAAAAGCCCACCGCATTTTGCTGCCAAGTTTTAGCCAAAAAGCGATGAAAGGCTATCATTCTATGATGCTGGATATCGCAACCCAGCTTATACAAAAATGGAGCCGCCTTAACCCCAATGAAGAAATTGACGTAGCGGACGATATGACGCGTCTGACGCTTGATACGATTGGGTTATGCGGGTTTAACTATCGATTCAACAGCTTTTACCGTGATTCGCAGCATCCGTTTATCACCAGCATGCTCCGTGCCTTAAAAGAGGCGATGAATCAATCGAAAAGACTGGGCCTGCAAGATAAAATGATGGTGAAAACGAAACTGCAGTTCCAAAAAGATATAGAAGTCATGAACTCCCTTGTCGATAGAATGATAGCGGAGCGAAAGGCGAATCCGGATGAAAACATTAAGGATCTCTTGTCTCTCATGCTTTATGCCAAAGATCCAGTAACGGGTGAAACGCTGGATGACGAAAACATAAGGTATCAAATCATCACATTTTTAATAGCTGGACATGAGACAACAAGCGGTTTGCTTTCCTTTGCGATTTATTGTCTGCTTACACATCCGGAAAAACTGAAAAAAGCTCAGGAGGAAGCGGATCGCGTGCTAACGGATGACACGCCTGAATATAAACAAATCCAGCAGCTCAAATACATTCGGATGGTGTTAAACGAAACCCTGAGACTGTATCCAACAGCTCCGGCTTTTTCTCTATATGCGAAGGAGGACACTGTTCTAGGCGGGGAATATCCGATCAGCAAAGGGCAGCCTGTCACCATTTTAATTCCGAAGCTGCACCGGGACCAAAACGCTTGGGGAGCGGATGCGGAAGATTTCCGTCCGGAACGGTTTGAAGATCCTTCAAGTATCCCTCATCATGCGTATAAGCCGTTTGGAAACGGCCAGCGCGCTTGTATCGGCATGCAGTTTGCTCTTCAAGAAGCGACAATGGTTCTCGGTCTTGTATTAAAGCATTTTGATTTGATAAATCATAATGGCTATGAACTAAAAATCAAAGAAGCATTAACAATCAAGCCGGATGATTTTAAAATTACTGTGAAACCGCGGAAAACAGTGGCAATCAATGTACAGCGAAGAGAACAGGCAGACATCAAAACAGAAACAAAGCCAAAAGAAACCCAACCTAAACACGGCACACCTTTACTCGTTCTTTACGGTTCAAACCTTGGGACAGCTGAGGGAATAGCCGGTGAACTGGCCGCTCAAGGCCGCCAGATGGGCTTTACAGCTGAAACGGCTCCGCTTGATGATTATATCGGCAAGCTCCCTGAAGAAGGGGCAGTCGTCATTGTAACAGCTTCTTATAATGGGGCTCCGCCTGATAATGCCGCCGGCTTTGTAGAGTGGCTGAAAGAGCTTGAGGAAGGCCGATTGAAAGGCGTTTCCTATGCGGTATTCGGCTGCGGAAACCGAAGCTGGGCCAGCACGTATCAGCGGATTCCACGCCTGATTGATGACATGATGAAAGCAAAGGGGGCAACGCGTTTAACAGCGATTGGGGAAGGTGATGCGGCCGATGATTTTGAAAGCCATCGCGAGTCTTGGGAAAACCGCTTCTGGAAGGAAACGCTGGACGCATTTGATATTAACGAAATCGCCCAGAAAGAAGACAGGCCTTCATTGTCGATTACTTTTCTCAGTGAAGCGACGGAAACGCCGGTTGCCAAAGCATATGGCGCGTTTGAAGGGATTGTATTAGAGAATCGAGAGCTCCAGTCAGCTGACAGTACGCGTTCGACCCGCCATATTGAATTGGAAATTCCGGTGGGGAAAACATATAAAGAAGGCGATCATATCGGAATCCTTCCGAAGAACAGCAGGGAGCTTGTTCAGCGGGTTCTCAGCCGATTCGGTTTGCAGTCCAATCATGTAATACAAATAAGCGGAAGCGCTCATATGGCTCACCTGCCGATGGACCGGCCGATTAAAGTAGCGGATTTACTGTCGTCCTATGTAGAGCTGCAGGAACCGGCTTCAAGGCTTCAGCTTCGCGAGCTGGCTTCTTATACAGTCTGCCCGCCGCATCAAAAAGAACTGGAACAGCTCGTTTCAGATGATGGCACTTACAAAGAGCAGGTGCTTGCAAAACGTCTTACCATGCTTGATCTTTTAGAAGATTATCCTGCCTGCGAAATACCGTTTGAACGGTTTTTAGCACTTTTGCCATCACTAAAACCGAGATACTATTCCATTTCTAGTTCACCGAAAGCCCATGCAAATATCGTGAGCATGACGGTAGGAGTTGTGAAAGCCTCAGCATGGAGCGGCCGAGGTGAATACCGGGGTGTCGCCTCTACTTATTTAGCAGACCTGAATAGAGGTGATGCAGCAGCCTGCTTCATTCGTACGCCGCAGTCCGGATTCCAGATGCCGGATGACCCTGAAACGCCTATGATTATGGTTGGTCCGGGTACAGGAATTGCGCCATTCAGGGGCTTTATTCAGGCTAGATCTGTTTTGAATAAGGAAGGAAGCACGCTTGGTGAAGCACTTTTATACTTCGGCTGCCGGCGCCCAGATCATGACGATCTTTACAGAGAAGAGCTGGATCAAGCGGAACAGGAAGGTTTGGTCACAATCCGCCGATGCTACTCACGCGTCGAAAACGAATCAAAAGGATATGTCCAGCACTTGCTCAAGCAAGATTCACAGAAATTGATGACACTCATTGAAAAAGGCGCTCATATTTACGTATGCGGTGATGGATCGCAAATGGCTCCTGACGTAGAGAAAACTTTGCGATGGGCATATGAAACTGAAAAAGGGGCAAGTCAGGAAGAATCCGCCGATTGGCTGCAAAAGCTGCAAGACCAAAAACGTTATGTAAAAGACGTTTGGACAGGAAATTAATAAAAAATAAAATCCCGCCAATCTGATTGGCGGGATTGCTTTGCATGTAAGAAAACCGGCACGATAATGAAATCTACTGAAAAGGATGTTATAGGGAGTATCGCGCCGGCCTTATTATTCATATCGTCATACAGAGGCAAAAGTTTAGTTCTTTTTACCTTATTTTTAAAAATAAATAGTCTAAAAGTCTTGTTTTTGATTTTTGACTCAGGCTTTCGGCATTTTTTTCTTTCTTATTCCTTAAGATCAGTCATCTGTTGAAGATTGATGCTTGAATTGCCGTTCTACATGTTTACGGTAATGAAAGTCATGAAT
Source organism: Bacillus sp. ATD (assembly GCF_050585765.1). NCBI lineage: Bacteria > Bacillati > Bacillota > Bacilli > Caryophanales > Bacillaceae > Bacillus > Bacillus sp. ATD. The sequence continues at coordinate 11,098 of NZ_JBOBQH010000002.1, forward strand.
CAGCCGAATGGTCGGCCTGATTAACAGCAGCAAGCTTCCGACCGCAAACAGCCATATCCCTGCAGACTTTAACTGGTCATAGAAAAAGAAAAAGCTTCCAACGAGAAACAAAGCACCGATGATAAAATCGTTTACTGTATAAAGAATCTTATATCGTTTTTTGAAAAAAAGCTCATATCGTTTCAGCTCTTTTTGGATATCATGTTCTTCATTTCCTTTCATTATCATCCCTCCATTCAATTTTGGCTTACCCTTACGTAAACGGCATGTAAACATAAGGGCTGCCTTGCTGAAAGAAGACATAATCAACGATCAGAAACTAAAGTAAAAAAGTGATCCGTATAGGATCTCTTTTTTACGATTTCATCGCCTGAACAATAAGAGCAGTCAAAGCTTTTGCCCCTTTAGGAACCAAGTGAACACCATCAGGGGTAAAATATTCCGGATGCTGAAGGGCTTCTGTATGCCAGTCAACTAACGTAACATTTTGATGTGCGCTTGCCTGGTGCTGTAAAGATTCATTAACCTTGCTTTCCCATTGGCGGGGAACCCGTGTATTGACGAGATAGATATGGGCTTTTGAGAAAGATTGAAGCAGTTGTTCGATTTGGCTGTTTGTAAAGTAGCCATTGGTTCCAAGCTCAATGATGACAGCCTTGTTGGACTGATTAAAAGACTTGTATTCCTTTGCGAGTTCCAAAGCTTGAGACATTTGTCTTCCCACCTTTCCATCAATCGTCACATTTGAAAGTGACTGATGCAGGTGTGAAGAAATATCAAGCATGACGGAATCGCCTATAGCTAACACTTCTTTCGCAGTGTCTGCGGGTTCTTTCGACTGTTGAGATTGCGTGTCTTTCTTTTTATGAGTCTCTTGCCCATTATTTTTATTTTCCTTTTGTCCTTGCTTGGAGCCTGGTGTTTTTTGTTCAGGATTGTGTTTTTTATCTGCTGCAGCATCCTTTTTATCCCCAGAAGCTTGGCTGGTGTCAGCATTTGTTTCTTGTGAGCTATAGGTCCATTTAGTAGGGTGCTTTTGCTCTCCGGCCAATCCAGACAGCCCTCCTGCAAAAATAAGTATAGTGAAAATGACGAAACCAATTGACATTTTGCTAATAACAGATGTCGTTTTCCATTCCTTGATTCTATGTATCAAAACACCGCTGAAAAATGTTCTAAATCCCTGTGTCCGTATCGGCTTCTCAATAAAATGATAGGAAAGCTCGGCAAGTATACATGTCACAATAATCTTTAGCACGATATGCCAAAAAACAGGATTTCCGATTTCTTGAACTGGTGTGCTCAACACAATAACAGGGTAGTGCCAAAGATAAATACCGTAAGACCTTGTTCCAAGCCACCGAAGCGGCCTCCATGAAAGGAGCTTGCCTAAAAAGCTGCTCGGATGGCAAACACATGCGATAAGAATTGCAGCAGTGATGCTAATGAATAGCATTCCGCCTCTGTAAAGAAAAGGTTCGTATTCATCTGTGAAATAGACACATAACATTAAAATACAAAATGCCGAAAATTCAGTGGCGTGCAAAGTGTGCTTCAGTTTGCTTGGCAGCCTGTTGGAAGACAGCCTTTTCATCGGCCATACCAAAGCCAAGGCGCATCCGATGAGAAGGTCAAACGAACGAGTGTCTGTGCCATAGTAGACGCGGCTCGGATCTCCGCCAGGTTCATACAGTATGCTCATCATCATGGCTGAACAAAGCGCAAGCAACGATATTACCGCAGCCAATCTGGCACGGCTTTTCAATATGTACATTCCAAAAACGAAAAACATTGGCCATATGATATAAAATTGTTCTTCAATCGCCAGCGACCAAAGGTTTTTTAGAGGTGATGGGGAACCGAAACTATCAAAATATGATAGCTTGTGAAAAATAAACCACCAATTGCTCATATAAAAGAGAGAAGAGATCGCATCCCCGCGTACAGTGTGCAATAGTTCCCGGTCAAACAATACGACCCAAACAACAGTGGAAAAGATCATAAGGTAAGCCGCTGGCAGAAGCCGCCGAATGCGGCGCACCCAAAAGTCCCGAAAATCAAGATTGATATCATTTCCATATGCCGGCAATAGAATGGAGGTAATCAAATATCCGGATAAAACAAAAAAGATATCAACTCCGATAAAGCCTCCGTTAGCCCAATTGAAATTTAGGTGATAAGCGATAACGGACAGGACGGCAAAAGCCCGAAGGCCATCAAGTCCAGGGATGTATCGATGATGCTGTGTCTTGTGATACATGGGTATTCCTCCAATAGTATGCAAATATTCTCGTTTGTTTTTGATAGCGAGGTTACGACCTCAAATAGAAAAGAGAGAAAACATCCATAATCTAAAATGGATGTTTTTTTATTTTATCGAATATAACGTTCTCCCACGAGCAAGTTTGAAATGACGCTGGTTGGAATTTTAAACTCGGTAACGCCCATATAGCCGGGGGCGACTTCATATTCGTCAAATGAGATCATAAGTTTATGGTCCTCAGTAATGTAAAACGTTTGATCAGGAAGAATCGTTTTGAACGGTTCAGCATCTTCATCAGTGAGCCAATATATTTTATTAGGATCTTCCTTCATTTGCTGTTTCATTTGCTCTTTGATGTTTTGACTGATGACTTTGATATAGCGCTCATCTTTGAATAAGCTTTTTAATGTAAGTAAAATATCATTCTTTTTGTCAATCGTAATATAACGGCTTTGTGTGTAGGAAGATGCTTGTGTTGTTTCAATATTGCGCCGGATCGAAAGCAAATCTGGCGTGTCTGTGACCGTCTCGTAATCACTGTAGATGCTGAGATGCCCTTTTTTGTTTTTGGATGTGGATTGTATAAACTCTTTATACAGCTGCTGGCTTTCTTTCAAATATTTCTCGTTAATGCTGTTTTCAAGCTCTTTATTAGAAAGTCCGGACAAAGCAGGTGTTTTGACATCAATGCTTGATTGGTCTTTTTCCTCTTTGATTTCAATAAAGGTGATCGCTTTGACGATTTTGCCGATGACAGGGATCTTAGACATAGCGTGAGCGGCGTCAGGGTTGATATTCACAAGCGCAGTGAATAAAATAGCTGCAGCGATTGCTGCTGATGTCGGCCACATGACAATTTTTTTCTTTTTTGGTTCTTGCTGAAGGGCTTTTTCAACAATGACATCCAATTCTTTAGGAATCGGAACATTTTTATATTCTTCTTTTAATTGCTGTAATCTCTTATCCATTAAGAAAGATCCTCCTTCGTCAACTGAATGCGCATCAGCTTCAATGCTCTGTATAGGCGCGTTTTGACGGTATTCGTGTTTTCTCCTGTAATTTCCGCAATTTCTTCTAATTTGAGGTCTTCAAAAAAACGTAAAATAATAATGGTTTTATAGCGGTAAGGCAATTCGTCAAGCGCTTCATGGAGATCAGTATCCTTGTAATGGTCTTCTTTTCCCTTGCTTAAAAATTCTATCGTTTCGTCGTCCATCACTCTTATCTTTTTTTGTTTGCGCAAAAAATCAATAGCTGTACGCACCAAAATTTTATAAAACCAGCTTTTTATCGTCTCGGGGTTTTTGACCGTTTCAACTGAGCTCAGCGCTTTTTTTATAGATTCCTGAACAATATCTAATGCGTCATCTTGATTTTTCACATAACTGAAAGCCAACCTGTAGAAATCTTGCTTATGATCAGTTATGCATGTGACAAGCAACGCTTTTGTTGTTTGTTTTTTCTTCATTGCAATAAAGGGCTCCTTTTTGAATATACGTATATCGTAGGCTGTTACCTAGGATAGACGCGGCAGCCTGAAAAATAGTTTGCGCAGAATCACATTTTTTAAAAGAAGTAAATCAGCATGGGGAAGTTTTTATGCATAAAAAAACAAGGCTTATTTCGTACAAGCCTTGTTTTTGGGGTAAACGATGCCAAACGCTATTCCAAGTAATGTTTTTTGAAATCTGAGTGGATAGAAAATTTACGACGCAATTGAATGAGGTTTTTCCCAAAGCTTTCTTCCAAAAGCTCTCTATGCTTTTTCAGAATTTCCATAAGATACAGATCATGAATGATCACTTCAGTAATAGGCATGACTAAACCTACATGCATCGTCCATGCGGCACGGCTGTCGTTGCCAAGCGAGACAATGCCCGCAACTACTTCTGAATCATCTCCGCTATAGACAAGCCACCGTCCGTCATACTCTTCTGTAATTTCACTGCTCATATCATGCAGGTAAATATTAGCGAAATCAGATACGATGTCTCCGTAAGCAATAATGGTGACAATAACGCCTTGATCTGCCGCCTGTTTGAGCTCTGATTCTATCTCTTCAAAATCCTCTTTCCATATTTCTAAGAGGATTCTTTTTTTGGCGGATAAGATACAGGCCTTCACCTTTTCAAGAATTTCACTGCGGCCGGTGATATTCCAGATGTTTTCCCGGTCATTTGCGGTCTGCTCGAACTTTTCAAAATATTTTTCAGCCTGATCAAAATGTTCTTCCGCTTTGAGCCGGCGGTTTTTAATCAGTTCTTTCGCGGGGACAGGAACATACTGAGGCGTATTTCCATGACTGACAAAAACATCTCCTCTGATCACAAGGCTTTCCAGGACTTCATAAATTTTAGAACGGGGCACTCCGGATTTTTTGGCAACGGCGTAGCCTGTTAAAGGTGATTCTTGCAATAACGCCAAATAAGCTTTCGACTCATATTCTGTAAAATTGAGGTTTTTCAAAATGTCTAACATATTTTCCTTCATATATCCTCCAATATAAAGAGCAATCACTGCCTTTGTAATCGCTATTTTAACAAACCATATTGATTTATTCCAAACGCATTGATACAATTTTTATAAGTAGTTACTTTTGTAGTCACTAAATGATTGAGGGGATTTTTAAAGGGGGAGAGAACAATGCACAGCTTACTCGCATACATACCGATCGCTGCCATGATGGTTATCATGCCGGGTGCAGATACGATGCTTGTGATGAAAAATACGCTTCGATATGGCCCGAAAGCCGGACGTTATAACATTCTCGGATTGGCAACTGGACTATCCTTTTGGACGGTGATTGCCATTTTAGGATTATCGGTGGTGATTGCAAAGTCAGTGATCCTTTTCACAACGATCAAATATTTGGGAGCGGCGTACTTAATTTATTTAGGCGTAAAAAGTTTTTTTGCTAAAAGTATGTTTTCGTTAGATGACATGCAGTCTCAAACAAAAAATATGGCAAGTTCTCCGAAACGTTATTATAAAACTTCCTTTATGCAGGGATCACTCAGTAACATTCTTAATCCTAAAACTGTTTTGGTGTATGTTACAATCATGCCCCAATTTATCAATTTAAACGGAAATATAAACCAGCAGCTCATCATTTTAGCTTCAATCCTAACCTTATTAGCGGTGTTGTGGTTTCTGTTTCTTGTTTATATTATTGATTACGCGAAAAAATGGATGAAAAACTCGAGGTTCCAAAAAGTGTTTCAAAAAATAACCGGAATGATATTAGTAGGTTTCGGCATCAAAACTGGTTTGAGTTAACACTTAAATGAAGTGAATGAAATTTAAAACTTAGTGTTTGGCCATAAAAAAGACAAGGGAGTGAGTATCCCTTGTCTTTTTTTTATTTCATCTGATGTCCTCTGCGGGTCTGCACCTTATACAAAATAATCAATAAAACAAACCAGACCGGGGTGACAAACAAAGCAACACGTGTATCATTCGCCAGTGCCAATATGACAAGAATGAATGCAAGAAATGCAAGTGTTAAATAGTTGGATAATGGATAAAAAGGCATTTTAAATTTGTTTGCTTTCGCTTCATGCTGTCTTGTTTTTCGATATTTCAAATGGCAAATCACCGTGATGCCCCAAATAAAAATGAAGCATATTGTAGAAACACTTGTAATCAGTGTAAAGACTTGCTCAGGCATTAAATAATTCAGACTAACGCCAATCAGAATGGCGATGGTTGAAAAGAACAGCGCATTGCTTGGAACGTTAGAAGAAGTCAATTTCTTTAATAGTCCAGGTGCGTGATGATCCTTTGCAAGTGAATAGACCATTCGGCTTGTGCTGAATAAAGCGCTATTGGCAGCTGATGCGGCTGATGTTAATACAACAAAATTGATCAAACTGGCGGCCACAACGATGCCCACAGCAGAGAAGACCTGAACAAATGGGCTTTCGTTTGGATTCAACACATTCCAAGGATAGATACACATAATCACGAAAAGTGCGCCTACATAAAAAAGTAAAATCCGGACAGGGATTTGATTGATGGCTTTAGGGATCACTTTTTGGGGATTTTCTGTTTCACCAGCTGTCAGTCCAACAAGTTCAATACCCACGAAAGCGAAGACGACCATTTGGAACGATAGGATAAACCCATGCCATCCATTTGGGAACATGCCGCCATGGCTCCAAAGGTTGGTAAGGCTGGCAGGGCCGGAAGCTGCGGAAAAACCTTTCACAATCAGGAAAATGCCAGTTACGATCAGGGCCAGTATGGCAATGACTTTGATCAATGCAAACCAAAATTCTAATTCTCCGAAAAGTTTAACGGTGGCAAGATTCATGATCAGCAGGATAATAAGCGCAAGAAGGCCGGGCAGCCATTGAGGCACATCGGGCAGCCAATATTGCGTATAAATGCCGACCGCCGTTAAATCAGCCATCGCGAGGGAAATCCAGCAGAACCAGTAGGTCCACCCAGTAATAAATGCTGCCATGTTTCCTAAATAGTCCCTTACAAAATCCACAAAAGAGTGGTATCCCGCATTTGATAAGAGCAGTTCTCCGAGCGAACGCATAATGAAAAAGCAAAATACGCCGGTGATCAAGTAAGCAAATAAAATGGATGGCCCTGCAAAGTGGATGGATTTACCTGACCCTAAAAATAAACCTGTACCGATTGCACCTCCAATCGCCATTAATTGTATATGCCTGTTTTTAAGGCCTCTAGACAATTTCTGTTGCTGGCCAAAATTGTCTTTGCTAGAATTGCCTATCAATTTTATTTTCCTCCAATAATAAAAAGATGAGTAAAGTTTTAAAGGATATTATAACATTTAAAAGAGGAGATGCTTTTATTTTTAAATTTTAAAACTATTTTGAGTTTATGAATAAAACTTGCAGTTCTATTGAATAACAGAATAAACAGGAACGTCATTTGGACGATCTGATAGGCTATTTTTTAATAGGCATCGATTTGAACCATTGTATGCCCGCTATAATGGTGGCCGCAGGGGATATCGGAGATTTTTCTATCCTAAGTGAATGGCTGTAAGACATCATCATTGCTGATAAGTTTACCGAATCATTAACTTTCCAGATGTATTGTAAAAATGAAGAATTATTGCATATCGTGCTACTGCGGCGAACACATAGAGTGACCGCCCTTTTTAATTGTGAATAAATCTCCCGGGTTATATTTAGGAAATTTGTCCTGAGCTATAAGGTTCATTTTTTATCATTGATGATTTTGACATCATTACATTCCTCAAGAATGATAAACTGTTTACTGATTATTACTTTTGAAGGGAACTTGCCCTCAAGAACTGCGAATCTATCATACTAAGATGAGATGCAAATGGTTCGAAATATAAATATATACGCATAAAAGTCAGCTTTGTCAATCTGCTATAGAGACCTTTTTGAACGGTGCAGATCATCTCAAGGTGGACAATAAAATTCGGAATATTCTTGTTAAAGGCTTATCTAATAAGGACAAAGGATGATAGACGTGAAAAGAATAGATAAAATATACCATCAGCTCATGCATAATTTTCATGATTCAACCTTAGATCATCTTTTAAAAATACAAGGGAATTCAGCAAAGGAAATTGCTGAGCAGTTGAAAATGGAGCGGTCCAATGTCAGCTTTGAGCTGAACAATCTTGTCCGGACCAAAAAGGTCATCAAAATTAAAACGTTTCCTGTGCGCTACATCCCAGTCGAGATAGCAGAAAAGGTATTCAGCAAGAAATGGGATACAGGGATGATGGAAGTGAAAGACCTTAAGGTGTTTTCTGGGGATTTAAAACAGAATCATCAACACATTTCCACGAATCCTCTAGAGCTTATGATTGGGGCAAAAGGGAGTTTGAAAAAAGCGATCTCCCAGGCAAAAGCAGCTGTCTTTTATCCGCCTAACGGTCTGCATATGCTCCTCCTAGGGCCGACTGGTTCCGGTAAATCCCTTTTTGCGAACCGAATTTACCAGTTTGCCATTTACTCTGACATTTTGAAGGCCGGCGCACCATTTATTACATTTAACTGTGCAGATTACTACAACAACCCTCAATTATTGCTTTCTCAATTATTCGGACACAAAAAAGGTTCATTTACAGGTGCCGCCGAGGATAAGGCAGGTTTAGTCGAACAGGCCAATGGGGGCATTCTGTTTATGGATGAAATCCACCGTCTCCCTCCTGAGGGACAGGAAATGCTGTTTTATTTTATTGACAGCGGTTCTTATAACAGGCTTGGAGAATCTGAACATAAACGAACATCGAACGTATTGTTTATTTGTGCGACTACAGAAAATCCGAGTTCTGCCCTATTGAAAACATTTTTGCGAAGAATCCCAATGACCATTCATATTCCTTCGCTTGAAGAACGATCGCTTAAAGAAAGAGTGGATCTGACAACATTTTTATTAGGGAAAGAAGCAGAGCGGATTAAGAAGAATCTCAGTGTGCACATCGATGTCTATAATGCGCTTATTCATTCCGCGAAATTTGGGAATGTCGGACAGCTGAAATCAAATGTCCAGTTAGTTTGCGCACACGGTTTTTTGCATAACCTTGACAGAAATGAGGTTATTGAACTGACGGTTCGGGATCTGCCTGATGAAATCAAGCAAGAATGGATGTCCAGCAGCAAAAACATGCAAAGAAGCAAAGCCATTTCAGAATATGTCAATATTACAACGATTATCTCTCCAATTGTAGAAGATGAAACAACAAAAATTGACGAAGACCTCTCCTTTAACTTATATCATTTGATCGAGGAAAAAGTAAAAACGCTTATGAAAGAAGGTTTATCCAAAAAGGATATTAACCAATACATCTTGACTGATGTCCATTTGCATGTCAGAAGTTTTTTTCATCATCAAGCCTTTCAAAAGGACAGCCTGCTGACATTCGTTGAAGATGACGTGATTCAAATGACAAAACAGTTAAAAGAAATAGCTGAACATGAACTGGATTGCACATTTGACCGTAAATTTATTTATTTCTTGAGTATGCATATTGACGCATTTTTAAAGCGCGGAAAGCAAATTGATGTTTTAAATACACAGGAGACGGATGAAATTCGTGATACGCACGTGAAAGAATATCGGGTGGCGATGATTTTTAAAGATAAAATGCAGGAATATTTTAAAGTGGCTATTCCTGAAATAGAAGTCATCTACTTAACGATGCTAATTCATTCGATCAAATCGTTAAAAGAGAACAAAAGAGTCGGTATTATCGTTGCTGCTCATGGAAACAGCACGGCGAGTTCAATGGTTGAAGTTGCGACAGAACTATTAGGGAGCACGCCGATTGCAGCAGTCGATATGCCGCTTTCTGTTTCACCTTCGGACATTCTTGAATGCGTAGCAGAAAAAATGAAACAGGTTGATGAAGGCGAAGGTGTGTTAATGCTGGTAGATATGGGCTCGCTTGCGATGCTGGAAAGCAGGCTGGAGGAAAAGACTGGCATTGCCATCAAAACGATCAGCAATGTTACGACCTCAATGGTGCTGGATGCTGTCAGAAAGGTCAACTATTTGAATTTGAATTTGCATGCGATCTATCAATCGGTTACGAAGGATTTTATCGAGTTATGGGAGCGCCAGCCAGCGGCAGCCGGCAAAAAGAAGGCTTTGGTATCCATCTGCACGACAGGCAGCGGAACGGCCAAAAAGCTGGAAGACATTTTAACCACGATCGTAAACAAGGCCTCCGATACCCCGATTCACATATTAACCGTATCATCGATTAAACTGGCCAACAGGATAAAAGAAATCGAAAAAGAGTATGAAATCCTTGCCACAGTCGGAACGAAAGACCCTAAAATGAATGCTCCGCATGTATCCTTAGAAGTGTTAATTGAAGGGGAGGGAGAGAAGATGATTCAACAGGCGATTACAAAAGGAAGCATTCCCTTGAGCAATGGATTAAACGAAGCAAATATTATTGTCAGGGAGCTTTGCGAGGATAGCTTGAAAAAGTATCTTGTCTTCTTAAATCCCCATCATGTGACCGAAATGTTAGTAGAGTGGCTGCAAACCGTTCAAGATGAGCTGGGTGTCATTTTCAATAATGCCGTTTTGATCAAAGTCATTATGCATACAGCTTTCGCCTTTGAAAGGGTAATTAAGCAGAATCCGATCGCTTTCTCGGAGGAAGAAGAAATTAATGATCAGATGAAGGAAATGGTGAACGTCACAGAGCGGACACTGGCCCCTTATGAAGAAAAGCTCGGACTTCGCATAAGTGATGATGAAAAATTATTTATAGCCGCCATATTTGCTGAAGAAGTGCATGGCCATCTGTTTTAAAAACAGTTTTTTCATATGAACCTGTATTAAATGGAACACCATTTTAATACAGGTTTATTTTTTTCGTTTTAAGTGTTTCAACAACAAACTGCAATTGGCTGAAATATCAATGAAAACGCTTAACACAAATGTGTTGGCACGATCCTTGCATTATATATGGATGTACAAAACAGGAAAGGAGCAATAGATATGATTTCAGTTATTATCAGTGGTCATGGAGATTTTCCCATAGCATTAAAAGAGTCTTCAGGGATGATATTCGGTGAAGAAAACAACCTGATTGCAGTGCCGTTTTTTAAAGGGGAAGGGATTCAAACGCTGCAGGAAAAATATCATCAGGCGCTCAAGGAAATTCCGGAAGAACATGAAGTGCTTTTTTTAGTCGATATTTTTGGAGGGACGCCATATAACGCGGCAGCTTCCATCATTGCTGAGGATCAAAGAATGGATATGGCAGCCGGCGTAAACCTGCCGATTCTGCTGGAGGTATTAAGCTTGAGAGAACATCTGGCTCTCAAAGCTTTGCTGAACAACTTAAAAGCAATGAGTCAGCAAAGCTTTCAAGTGTGCAGTGAACATTTAGAAAAAGTAAAAACAGCCAATCAAGATACAAGAGAGGATGAATTATGATGAACATTGTGTTAGCAAGAATTGATGACCGCTTTATTCACGGCCAAATCCTGACAAGGTGGATTAAAGTACATGCGGCCGATCGAATCATCGTTGTCTCCGATGATATTGCTCAGGACGAAATGAGAAAAACGCTGATCCTATCTGTTGCGCCTTCAAATGTAAAGGCGAGTGCCGTCTCTGTTTCTAAAATGGCAAAAGCCTTTCATAGTCCGCGCTATGAAGGAGTAACAGCCATGCTCTTGTTTGAAAATCCGTCCGATATCGTATCCCTCATAGAAGCAGGCGTACCGATCAAAACCGTAAACGTCGGGGGAATGCGTTTTGAAAATCAACGCAGGCAAATCACAAAATCAGTCAGTGTCACAGAGCAAGATATAAAGGCATTTGAAACATTAAGTGACAAGGGCGTGAAACTGGAATTAAGGCAGCTGCCTTCAGATGCCAGTGAAGATTTTGTACAGATATTACGGAACGTAACAAAATAATCAAGGGGATGAGAATATGTCTTCATTACAAATTATTTTGTTGTTAGTCATTGCAGCAATCACCGGAATCGCAAGTGTATTGGATGAAGGGCAGACACACCGTCCGCTTGTGGCCTGTACGTTAGTTGGCTTGGTGCTCGGGGATTTAAAAACGGGAATTATTCTTGGAGGCACACTGGAGCTGATGGCGCTCGGCTGGATGAACGTCGGGCTTGCCATGGCGCCTGATACGGCGATCGCCTCTGTCATCTCAACCATTTTAGTTATTACAGCTGATCAGGGAATTGGCGAAGGGATTGCTGTCGCTGTTGCTTTGGCAGCTGCGGGTCAGGCGCTGACGATTTTTGTTCGGACGATCACTGTCTTTTTCATTCACCGCGCTGACAAATATGCAAAAGAAGGAAATATAAAAGGAATTGAAATTATGCATATTACCGCGATGGTGTTTCAAGCTTTGCGCGTCATGATTCCTACATTGATTGTTGCTTTAATTAGTGTCAGCGCTGTTCAGGCATTCCTGGGAAATATTCCTGATGTCATTACAAAAGGACTGCAAATAGGCGGAGGCATTATTGTGGTTGTCGGGTATGCCATGGTGATCAACATGATGAATATTCCTTACTTAAAGCCATTTTTCTATATCGGTTTCTTATTAGCGGCGTTTACCGATTTTAACTTAGTGGGATTCGGAGCCCTTGGTCTCTGTCTGGCGCTTTTATACCAGCAGATGATGCAAAAACAAAGCGCGCACGGAGCAGTCGCGGCCGCATCAGACAGTGGCAGTGTTGCTGTTTATGATGACGATGATGACGATCTTGATGCCTAAACGATGAGGGGGGAAGAAAAAAATGGAGAAAGAAAAACGATTAACGAAAAAAGAAATTTTCAGCATGTTTATTCGTTCAAATTTTTTGCTCGGTTCCTTTAACTTCGAACGTGTGCAGGCAATGGGATATTGTTACGTCATGATACCGGCGATCAAAAAATTGTACGCTCCCGGAGCGAAAAGAAACGAAGCCTTGCAGCGCCATTTGGAATGGTTTAATACACATCCGTGGCTGACAGCGCCTATATTTGGCGTGACGGCAGCCATGGAAGAAGAAATGGCGAACAATAAAGGAATTGATGGAAAAGCGATAAGCGGAATGAAAATCGGTTTGATGGGACCAATAGCGGGCGTAGGCGACCCCATTTTCTGGGGAACGATTCGCCCGGTCTTAGCTGCCTTAGGAGCCTCTCTTGCTTTAGGAGGAAACATTGCCGGCCCTTTGCTATTCTTTTTCTTGCTGAATGCCATAAGGTTAAGCACAAAATATTACGGATTAAAGTATGGTTATGTGAAAGGAATGGAGATTCTTCAGGATTTAGCGGGGAATCGCATTCAAAAGCTTACAGAGGGTGCTTCGATTCTCGGGTTATTTGTTATGGGGGCCCTCGTGTCTAAATGGACCACCATCAACATTCCAATCGTTGTATCCAGAATTAAGGATGAAAGCGGAAAAGTAGATGTTCAAACGGTACAAAATGTGTTAGACAGCATTATGCCGGGTGCGCTGCCGCTCGGATTAACGTTATTGGTGGCTTGGATGCTGCGCAAAGGAGTGAACCCTCTTCTCATTATTTGCGGCATCTTTATCATCGGGATTCTCGGGTATTGGGCTGGATTCTTAGCATAAGCTGTGTGAAGGAAGAAGAGAGAAACTGCAACAGTCTTTTAAGATATAAATGATTCGGATAACAGCGAAACAGAAGAGAATTTCCAGAAACGGACCAGCTTGCGCAGCAGTCTCTCTTGAAAGTGTTCAACCATGAAGAGAGGAGCGAAGGAACAAATGAAAAAGAGACTTATTCAAGTCATGATCATGTTCACCCTGCTGTTGACTATGGCATTTTCGGCGGATGCAGCCGATTCAAGCTACTATGATGAGGAATACCGTCCTCAATATCACTTCACACCGGAAGCAAACTGGATGAATGACCCAAACGGAATGGTATATTATGCGGGGGAATATCACTTGTTCTATCAATACCATCCTTACGGGCTTCAGTGGGGGCCAATGCATTGGGGGCATGCCGTCAGCAAAGATTTGGTTACATGGGAGCACCTTCCTGTTGCGCTGTATCCGGATGAAAAAGGCACGATCTTTTCTGGAAGCGCAGTTGTCGATAAAAATAACACAAGCGGTTTTCAAACAGGCAAAGAGAAGCCGCTTGTGGCCATTTATACACAGGATCGGGAAGGCCATCAAGTGCAAAGTATTGCCTATAGCAATGACAAAGGCAGAACATGGACGAAATACGCAGGCAACCCTGCCATTCCAAACCCGGGTAAAAAAGATTTTCGCGATCCAAAAGTCTTTTGGTATGAGAAAGAGAAAAAGTGGGTGATGGTACTGGCAGCTGGTGACCGAATTCTCATGTATACATCAAAAAATCTGAAACAGTGGGCGTATGCAAGTGAATTTGGACAGGGGCAAGGAAGCCACGGGGGAGTATGGGAATGTCCGGATTTATTTGAGCTACCGGTAGATGGCAAACCGAATCAAAAAAAATGGGTCTTGCAAGTCAGTGTCGGAAACGGAGCGGTTTCGGGAGGATCAGGCATGCAATATTTCGTAGGGGACTTTGATGGAACTCATTTTAAAAATGAAAACCCATCAGACAAAGTTCTCTGGACGGATTACGGCAGAGACTTTTACGCAGCTGTATCCTGGTCCGATATTCCATCCAGAGACGGCCGGAGGCTTTGGTTAGGTTGGATGAGCAATTGGCAATATGCGAATGATGTTCCGACATCCCCATGGAGAAGTGCAACGACTATTCCAAGAGAGTTAAAATTGAAAGCGCTTACCGACGGGGTTAGAATTATCCAAACACCAGTAAAAGAGCTGGAAGCCATTCGCGGGACATCTAAGAAGTGGAAGAATCTGAGCATATCACCTGCAAGTCATAATGTGTTAGCGGGTCTATCTGGAGATGCCTATGAAATAAATGCAGAATTTAAAGTAAGCCCTGGTTCAGCTGCTGAATTTGGTTTTAAGGTCCGAACAGGAGAAAAGCAATTTACGAAAGTCGGCTATGACCGAAGGAACTCCAAACTGTTCGTTGACCGGAGCAAGTCGGGCAACGTCACCTTTAATCCGGCCTTTGACACCGGAAAAGAAACAGCACCGCTGAAGCCGGTAAATGGAAAGGTTAAGATGCGCATTTTTGTTGACCGCTCCTCGGTTGAAGTATTTGGGAATGACGGACAGCAGGTCATAACAGATGTCATTCTCCCAGATCGATCAAGCAAAGGGCTTGAATTATATGCTGCAAATGGAGATGTAAAGGTAAAATCTTTAAGGATTCACCCTTTAAAAAAGGTCTGGGGCACGTCACCTTTTATGTCCAATGTAACCGGATGGACAACGGTAAATGGCACGTGGGCCGACACAATTGAGGGAAAACAAGGGCGGTCGGATGGCGATTCCTTTATCTTGTCTTCAGCATCCGGGTCAGACTTCACTTATGAAACTGATATCACCATAAAGGATGGAAACGGAAGAGGGGCGGGAGCACTCATGTTTCGCTCTGACAAAGATGCCAAAAACGGTTATCTTGCCAACGTGGATGCGAAGCATGACCTGGTGAAATTCTTTAAATTTGAGAACGGCGTTGCTTCTGTCATTGCTGAATACAAAACGCCGATCGATATTAATAAAAAGTATCATCTGAAAACAAAGGCCAACGGTAATCGTTTTACAATTTATTTAGATGATCGTCTTGTGATTGATACCAATGATTCCACATTTTCAGAAGGCCAATTTGGTTTGAATGTGTGGGACGCGACTGCTGTCTTTCAGAATGTAAACAAGGAGTCTTAATTTTTAAGAAGGCACAGATCTGAATAATCTGTGCCTTCTCGTTATTTCAACAAATTAATGATTCGCGGTTACATGCTTCCAAATCATCTTAGAAAATCCGTATCAATGTTAATCTGTTTACACTCATGAGGACCGAAAGATGAAAAACAGTGCTCATAGCGACTAAAAAAAGCTGAGGAGCAGTTTTGGTCTATCAATACTGTTCCTCAGCAAATCAATCATTGTCTATTAAAGGGTTGGTAATTGGATCGCCGTATCAATATTTTGTAAATTCAGCTTGACTTGCTCGTCTGTATTCCAAGGATGGTACCAGCCTTTTTCTATCATATAGCTTAAGAGTTGTTCATGCATATCGAGTGCTTCTTCCAAATGGCGGATAAGGACCTCTTTTACTTCAGGCGTTCCGGCTTCAGTGGCTGCCATCGCATAATTTCTGACTCCGTTTTTTGCTGAAATTAATAAGTCCATAGCAATGATTTGGTCTGTCAGAACATTCATGCCTGTTAGATATTCAATGATTGGATTCATTATTCACTCATCTCCTCATTCTTGCTTTGCATTAGATAAAATAGCGGCAAATTCCTGCAGCTGCCGGGTGGTGATGTCAACGTCTTGCTGCATGATTTCTTTAAGCTTCGGATCAGATACCAATGCTTTCATTGTTTTAGATTTCGTCAAACAGAGGGTCTTGAAAGCAGTCATTTCCTGGACCTCAAGCAGTTCATGTAAGGCGTATTCCATTTCTGTCACCTCCGTTTTTTAAGGCTTTAACACAACTTTTATACAATCATCCATTTTTGCATCAAAAATGTCATAGCCATGCTTGGCTTCACTAAGCGGCAGAACATGGCTGACAACATCTCCCGGATCAATTTTGCCCGTTGATACGAGTTCAAACATGTACGGCATATAGTGGATTACAGGAGCCTGTCCAGAGCGTATATTGATGTTACGCTGCATGATATCTCCTAACGGAAAACCGTTATATCTGCCTCCATACACACCTGTAATTTGTATGGTTCCTCCTTTGCGAACAGCCTGGGAAGCAATGACCAATGCACTCATCGTTCCCCCATGAAGCTTTAACCCGCTGGCTAGGAACTCGAGGTCGCTCATTTTCCCATCCATCCCAACAGCGTCAATGACTACATCCGCTCCGCCTTTCGTAATTTCCTTTAAATAATTCCCTGTATTCTCATGGTCTTCAAAATTAACGATTTCTACTTTGTTTGTGCGTTTCGCATGCTGTAAGCGATAGTTTACATAGTCAACTGCTATGACGCGTTTTGCGCCTTTTAGCCAACAAAACTTTTGAGCAAACAGGCCGACTGGTCCGCAGCCGAGAACGATTACAGTATCGCCTTTTTTTACGCCGGCATTGTCAACACTCCAAAAGCCGGTGGTCATGGCATCGGCAATCACGCTTAATTTCTCATCGGGCTCCTCACAAGATTCAGGAATTTTAAAATGGGTAAAATTCGCAAAGGGCACTCTTAAATATTCAGCTTGGCCGCCTGGATAACCGCCAGTTTGCCCTGAATAGCCGAAATAAGCACCCATTTCCCCATTGTCATTAGACTGATCACATTGGCTTTCCAGCTGGTTTTTACAAAAAAAACATTCCCCGCATGCTATATTAAAGGGAATAATTACCCGATCTCCCTTTTTTAGTTTAGTCACATCAGAACCAACTTCTTCGACGATTCCCATCGGTTCATGGCCGATGACATAGTCTTCTTGCATATTCGGAATGAATCCATGGATTAAATGTAAATCTGATCCGCAAATGGCTGTACTAGTGACTTTGATAATCATGTCATCGGATTTTTCAATCTTTGGATCGGGGACATCTTTGACAACAACATTTTTAATGCCTTGATACGTTACTGCCTTCATGCTGTAAAACCTCCAGTGTTAGTGTTCATCAGGTGTCCGGTCAAACATCCCTTTTCCATTTGTTTCATCAGGAAAGAGGTTCATATTGCCGACCATGATCGTGTTTTTTGCAGAGAGCTGATCCAGCTTATACTGTTCGCTCAGCTCATATGGATGGAACCATTTTTTGCTGATCATCAGTTCTGTAATCTCTTGGTGCATCGCAATTCCTTGCATCAGCTGTTTTCGCAGCAGGGCTCTTACATCTGGTGAAGCGGTTTCTGTCAAAGCTACAGCAGTATTCCGTACGCCTTCCTTAGCTCGTATAAGAAAATCCATCGCGAATGTAGTGTCTGCTAGTTCAGGCACATTCAGCGAATTAATGGGGTCTAAATGATCATTATTCAAAGAGGCTTACCTCCCTTTCAATTGATGATTGGCGTTGGGCGGCTTTGAGGGACAGGGGCCTGAAATGAGGCACGCTCATAAACCGCTTGTAATTCAGTAAGGTCTTGAATGGATTGCTGCACATCTTTTTGCATCAAGTCCTTCAGTTCTTGGTCAAACACAAGTCCTTGCATTAACTTTGATTTCGCTATACAAAGTGTTTTAAAGTTCACGATTTCATGTAAGTCTACAGCTTCGTGAGCTGCTAATGTTTGATGATCCATATTGATGCAACCTCCTTTTATCAACGTTACATTTCCCAAAATGAAGTTGAAGCATACAGAAAGAACACTCGGTATTATTTTTTGTTTATGCAGGAACGCTGTTTTTGCTCGTTAGCGTACATTACTCATGACATGGAATAAACTGCACTTTAAATGGTGAGTATATTTTGAACCTGAAAGACGAGTGAAGTTTTTTATGGAAACTTGACATCATGCTGTCAAGTTTCTTTTTGTATCATTAAAATGTATGACCAGTAAAAAGTATTTTTTATAGGAGGCACATAATATGAAGCTGCTGCAAATTAGACTTTTGGTGAACGATTTTAAGAAAAGCGTCGAGTTTTATAAAGATTCATTAGGACTTCCGATAAGTTGGTTAGAGAATGAAATGGAATATGCACTCTTTGATAATGGGGAAACGAAAATAGAGCTATTATCTCGAGAAACGATGGCTGAAATCGTTGGAGAGGAAAAACAATCTTTAGAAGGAGATGCTCAATCAAAATTTTTGCTTCAGTTTAAGGTAGCTGATGTTGACAAAACGTATGACGATTTACACAAAAAAGGAGTGAAATGTGTGAATAAACCGCATGATCGCAAGGAATGGAGTGCCCGAGTTGCTCACTTCAGAGATCCAGATCATAACCTGATTGAAATATATAAAATGATATAATTTTTCGACTTGCAAAATGATAGAATCAGCTTTTGATAACGCACCTTATCCTTTTAGTTACGCCCTAGAAAAAAAGCAAAGCCATAACACCCTTTGGACACTGAACTTACAGCATTTACGCTGGTTTGTTTGGTGTTCGTTTTTGATTAGATGAAAAAGGAGAAGTATCCACGAATCGAGGAAAAGCGCGGATACAAGGCAGCAGTACACGGATAGAGTTAATTGGTGGAAATGAACCGCATGATCCAAGTCCTTAATATCAAGCCTGACTGCCATTTATTTTGTATCTTTAATTGTCGAAAACATAGGAATAATTCCACTTTTGAAAGATCTAGTTTATGGTACATTGATACATATATGGGAGGGGAGGGGGCATGTTTCTGAAAGTAGATCTTGTAACTGGATTAAAGTAAGTCAAACGTACGGCATTTAAAGGGGAGGGTATAAGATGAATAAGCTAAAGAGACTAGGTATGCTAATGGTAATGATCGCATCATTGTTCATTTTTTCTAGTCATGCACTTGCGGCTCAGTATTATACGGTTTCAACAAGCAGCGGTGCGCCTGTAAATATGCGTAGCGGCCCAGGTACAAGTTGGGGAATTGTAACGACCATTCCGAGCGGAACCCGCATCCCGATCTATTGCTACAAAACCGGTACAACTGTAACTGGAAAGTATGGGACGAGTAATATTTGGAATTACACAGAGCGGACGCTTGCAAGCGGCGAGATCGTTCCTGGTTTTGTCTCTGATACTTATATGTATACAGGCTCAGACGGTCCGGTTGTTCCTAAATGCAGCTGGTAGCATTGTTCTATCGATTCTCAAAATGAAGAAATTGAAGAAAGAGGGATGACATTGGCTAAACTGAGAATGCTCAGTATGTTAACCGTTATGATTGCATCATTATTCATTTTTTCCAGTCAAGCGCTTGCCGTTCAGTACTTTACTGTCTCAACAAGCAGCGGTGCGCCTGTAAATATGCGCAGCGGTCCAGGTACAAATTACCCTATTATGCTTTCCATTCCGAGCGGCTCCCGTGTTCCTTATTATTGTTATGCTTATGGAACAACAGTGACTGGGAAGTATGGAACGAGTAATATTTGGGACCAAATCCAATGGAAAGATTCCCGGGGGATCGTAAATATTGGATATGTGTCTGACACGTATGTGTACACAGGCTCAGATGGCCCAGTCGGTTACAAATGCAACTAGCGATATACGGATCTCCCTCTTAGGGTCTATCAGAGAGAAACCATACCAATCACAATAGTTGGTATGGTTTTTGCTATGCTTGCGTCTTCTATTCCTGCATTTGTGGTGATTTTCAAAGTAGCTTCATGATGTTAGACACTGGTTGTTGGTGAGGACAAAATAACCAGCCGCATTAGGGTTCTAATGCTCTAAAATACGAAATTAAGATAGGGAACATCTCACATTGCCGTTCTCGTTATTGAAAAGTTCTCTTGGTCCTTTTATGAAAATTTTAATCAATCCTTAACCCGTATGTTTATTTTTTTCTAACATGTCGTGTAACCTCTCAGAAAATTCTTTATGATGCATGGTGTACCCCGTATGATTTCCGGGGAATTCAACCAATTCTGTTTCCAAGTGTTCTGCTAGGGCGTTCGCGCAGCGATAAGGAAAAAGCTCCCGTGAAGCACTTCCGCCAGCTGGGATTATCTTCACCGATGCAGATGTAAAC
Organism: Bacillus sp. ATD; assembly: GCF_050585765.1. Classification (NCBI taxonomy): domain Bacteria; kingdom Bacillati; phylum Bacillota; class Bacilli; order Caryophanales; family Bacillaceae; genus Bacillus; species Bacillus sp. ATD. The sequence goes on from NZ_JBOBQH010000002.1 coordinate 31,556, forward strand.
ACAGTTTTTAATGCTTCGATATCTAATGTATAGTTGAGAATTCCTTGAATTTCATAATCAGTGAAATACGTTGAATTGCCGAGGAGCCGTTTTGTCAGGACATTCTTTGATTGTTCGTCAATCTCTAATCTTGCTATTAACTTCGTGACTTCACCTCGATGATTTATCTTAAGGTCCTCCATGAATTGCTCGGCTTGTTTCAGCTCATTTCCATGCAGAAGCTGCAATAGGATTGGTTCGTGCGGGATCATGACACGTACTTGTTCAGGGTGGCGTATGCACAGATCAAGCCCTATAACAGCACCGGAGCTGCTTCCAAATACATAGGCCGGCTTATTGGTGATTTTGGCTAGAAGACGGTGAGCATCGTCGCTGTGTGTTTCCACACGGTAATTCTCAACCTGATGGGCGAGATTGCTGCGGGAATGGCCGCGGCGATCGTAAGTAACAACCGTGTACCAGTTAGCCAGATGATTGGCAACATGATGGAACTTGTCGGCATCACCGCCTCCGCCGTGGACCAAAAGAATGATTGGACCTGTGCCCCGCACCTGATAGTGGATGTTGGCGCCGGGTACTTGCAACGTTCCATTGTTTATCGTCATTTGTAAAACCTTCCTTTCTTCTCATCTCCCTTAACTTTACACAATGAGCCAATGGGATCATATGCAGGAAATAACTAAGAAACAAACTCGCCATATAAAAAGCACTGATTATATTTCATCAGTGCTTCCGTTTGGTTTATTTAGAGTAGACAATTTTTTTTATTGTTTCATCAGAGAGGTGATATTCCTCAGATAATTGATGAATGGTTTTGCCGTTTTTAAATGCTTTTTTAATAGAAGCGTTTCTGTCATCGATCAGCTTTCTTGTTCCTGAACACGCGCCCCATTTTTGATGAGAGGTTTCAGGTTTAGGAATATATATTGTTTCTCCTTGAACATACTTTTGAATTTCCGATATCAGCTTTTCAGGTAAAATAGCGGTTGCTTTTACATATGCCATTTCTGCCAGCTCCTTATTTTTTATGTTAAATAAGGTGCAAAGCCACTATATCAGAAAAGCTTACTTGGGCGATCTTTTAGAAAGTCTACCCCATGCAAAGTATCGCCTTCCCAATAATAGGCTTTGCATGGGACGTTGCGGAATCTGGCATTCTCATCTTGCTTGCCATTTACATCACCTCCATACCTATTTTCGATGATCATTTCCATTATAAATTAGAGTAAAGCTTTATGGCATCTTGTTAATGAAAGTTGAAGCAGTATGAAAATCAAAGGGGGAACTTCCAAGTAAGAAGGGCTGAGGATGATTGGCAAAGAAAAGAGTAAGATGCAAGTTATATTACTTTGGATTCAAAATATTGACAAAACAATGTATTTTCAACAATAGGACAGCCTCTTCATGTATACTAAGTCTGGATTTACAATATTTAGAAGGAGGCAATAAAATGAATATCAGTTTGAAGAAAAAAGCGGACTTCTGGAAAAAGGCAGCAATCTCATTACTTGTTTTCACCATGTTTTTTACCTTGATGATGAGCGAAACGGTTTTTGCGGCGGGACTGAATAAAGATCAAAAACGCCGGGCGGAACAGCTGACAAGTATCTTCGAAAACGGCACGACGGAGATCCAATATGGATATGTCGAGCCATTGGGTGACGGGCGAGGCTATACATGCGGACGGGCAGGTTTTACAACGGCTACCGGGGATGCATTGGAAGTAGTGGAAGAATACACAAAGGCAGTTCCGAATAACAAACTGAAAAAGTACCTGCCTGAATTGCGCCGTCTGGCCAAGGAAGAAAGCGATGACATAAGCAATCTTAAGGGCTTCGCTTCTGCCTGGAAGTCGCTTGCAAATGATAAGGAATTTCGCGCTGCCCAAGACAAAGTAAATGACCGTTTGTATTATCAGCCTGCCATGAAACGATCGGATAATGCCGGACTAAAAACAGCATTGGCAAGAGCTGTAATGTACGATACGGTTATTCAGCATGGCGATGGTGATGATCCTGACTCCTTTTATGCCTTGATTAAACGTACGAACAAAAAAGCGGGCGGTTCACCAAAAGACGGAATAGACGAGAAGAAGTGGTTAAATAAATTCTTGGACGTACGCTATGACGATCTGATGAATCCGGCAAATCATGACACCCGTGACGAGTGGAGAGAGTCGGTTGCCCGTGTGGACGTGCTCCGCTCTATCGCCAAGGAGAACAACTACAATTTAAATGGGCCGATTCATGTCCGTTCAAACGAGTACGGTCATTTCGTAATCAAATAAGCATTGAATAAAGCGGCAGCGTTTCTTGCCGCAGCATTCTCCGCATGATGTGAAAAAGACAAGAGACAAACAAGCTCTTGTCTTTCCTATATATGATCGTTCAGCATAAATATTTTAGAAAAATGTCAGTATCAAGTAATGAATGTATCACCAGGCGTATGCTTCAGGTGTCTCTCCTCCAGGTCCGGGAAAGATACTGTGTGTATTCAATCGACCATCAAACGGTTGCCTGAAAAGTATCGAGAGGCGCTCGAGTTAACTGAATATCAGGGGTTATCACAAAAAGAGCTGAGTGAAAAGCTCGGCATTTCTTACTCGGGAGCAAAATCAAGGGTACAACGCGGAAGGGGAAAATGAAAACAGCTGCTTGAGGGATGCTGTCATATTGAAGCGGATCAATATGGAAATATCGTAGACTTTCGTATTGTAAAGGAATAACTGATGAACAAAGTCAGTTTTCTAAAGTAAATTGGCCATCCGCTGCCAGATACGATTCTGCAATAGGAAGATGAAGTTCCCGTTGATGTAGGCAAGAGATAGATGTATAATATAAATCGTAACGTTTTCGATTTAATGAAAAGGAGTGTTGGAATGAAGATTTTATTTGCAAAGAGGTTAGGTATATTAGCTATAGGTTCATTACTCGTATTGTCAGGATGTCAGACTTCCGATTCATCTAAAGGTGAGTCTAATCAAACAACATCATCCTCAGCAGCTGAAGAAAACTCTTCCAAAGCGCAAGAGCACACATCTGAAAGTCACACACATGAACATTCTCACGATCATAGTCATGCGCATGATAAAGAAACAGAAAAAATGTATGAAGGCTATTTTAAAAACAGCCAAGTAAAGGATCGCCCACTTTCTGATTGGGAAGGAGATTGGCAATCTGTATTTCCATACCTGCAAGATGGTACTCTTGACGAAGTGTTTTCATATAAATCAGAACACGAAGGCGACAAGACAGCTAAAGAATATAAAGAGTATTATAAAAAAGGTTATCAAACAGATGTTGACCGTATTGTAATCCACAAAGATACTGTAACCTTCTTTAAAAATGGAAAAGAATATTCTGGTAAGTATACGTATGACGGATACGAAATTCTAACATATGATGCGGGCAATAGGGGGGTAAGATACATATTCAAACTTGCTAAAAAAGCGGAAGGGCTTCCTCAGTATATCCAGTTTAGCGATCATAGTATTTATCCGACTAAAGCTAGTCATTACCATCTCTATTGGGGTGACGATCGTGAAGCTTTACTTGATGAAGTCAAAAACTGGCCTACCTACTACCCATCAAAAATGGATGGGCACGATATTGCCCATGAGATGATGGCTCATTAAATGATGATTATTCTATGAAGTATGGTGTTCTTTTATCATAAAGTATGGAATGAAATATTTATACGCCCTTGTATTAGCTGCTGACCCTTCGCCAGCAGCTTTTTGTCCTCTTTAGTTTTTGGCGTTTTTTCTCTCCGCCGACGGTGATTTTTAAATTAAGGTGGTCTATAAGCCCGACAGCATCCAATTAAAAGTCAAGGGACTGCCCTGATGTTACTAGTTATCATTTTCTCATTTTGTTGAAATAGAAACAAAAAATGAATATAATATGGCTAGTGCACCAACTGGTGGGAGGGCAGGCCATGAACAAAGAAGAACAGCTCATATTGAATTTCAGAGACTTATTTAACAAGATGGTGTTGCTTAATAAGTCTAAGATGGAAGACAGTTTGAAGGGGTACAAGCCTTCTGAAGTACATTGTATTGAATCCATTGGGAAAAATGCTGATAGCAATGTGAGAAAACTTGCGGAGTCCCTTTATATGACGAGAGGTGCCATAAGTAAATTAACTAAGAAACTGATAAAAAAAGACCTTATTGAAAGCTACCAGAAGCCGGATAATAAAAAAGAAATTTATTTTAGGCTTACTGCGCAAGGCAAAGTAATTTATAACATCCATGAGGAACTCCATAAAGAGTTTCGAGAACGGGACAAAGTCGTTTTTGAACAAGTTACCGAAGAACAATTTGACAGTATGCTTAGCTTCGTGGAAAAGTACAGCAGGCATTTGGATACTGAAATAAAGAAACAGGGAATAGCTGTTAATTAGATCGGATAAATAGAATAAAGAAACCATAGTCAGCCCAACTCTATTGTGAATGGGCTGTCTTTTTTATTCTTAATTTTGTTGACAGGGAAACAATATGGTGCTATCTTTTTGTTGACGAGGAAACAAAATGGTTCTGAGAGGAGAATAATATGTCAAAAGATCAAATAAAGAAATCAGGCTTATCGAAAGAAATTCTCTCGGCTGCCTGGGCAATTGCACTTGGAGCAATTGCTCCAATGCTTGATTCAACTATGGTAAACATCGCCATTGACAAATTAAATAAAGATTTCAGCACGACGTTGGATACCATTCAATGGTCCATTACAGGTTATGTTTTAGCCCTTGCTATTGCAGTTCCTGTATCCGGATGGCTTATGAACAAATTTAACGGAAAGAAAATCTTAATCGGTGCAGTCATCGCCTTTGGTGTAACTTCTGTTTTTGCTGGGGTTAGTTGGAAAATTTCTAGCTTTATCTTATTCCGTTTACTTCAAGGATTTAGCGCTGGGATTATTACCCCGCTTATGTCAACGCTATTGGTTAAAACAGCAGGCCGAGAACATATAGGGAAAGTGATGGCTATTGTCAGCACACCAATGATTTTGGGCCCAATCTTAGGACCTGTAATCGGGGGCTTCATCGTCCAAGCTACATCATGGCATTGGATTTTCTTCATCAACGTGTTCATCGTTTTGATTGCTGCACCACTGATGATGAAAACTCTTCCAGACTTTGAGCCATTCAACAAAAATAGCAAACTTGATATTTTTGGAATTATCAATTTATCCTTAATGAGTGCAGCAATGATATACGGAATTACGAAAGCAGCGGACCATGCATCATTTAACAATAGCGAAACAATCCTATGGACGGGCATCGGCCTCGCATTAGCTGTAATTTACATCGTATATAACCGAATCAGAAAAAATCAAACCGTACTCCCCATAAATTTGTTTGCACACAAAAACTTCTTAGCATCCAGCGTCGGGTTATTATTAGCGAATATTGCCGTCATGGGACCCATGTTAATACTTCCATTGTTCTTTCAAAACTTCCGTCATTTCACGGCAATCGAAGCTGCGCTAGCATTAATCCCTCAAGGAGTCGGGATGCTTGTTACTCGGCCAATGATTGGAAAAATGATTGATCGGATCGGTGCGAAATACGTCGTTATGGCCAGTCTTGTTCTTTCGCTTATCGGGTCTATTCCACTTATCTTTATCACCGATAAAACGAGTATGATTTGGATTTCCATCATATTATTCATCCGTGGGACCAGTTTTGGAGGAATTATGCTTCCATTGACGAGTGATGCTTATACAGGACTTGGCAGCAAACAACTTCCAGAAGCAGGTGTCGGTATTCATATTATTGAGAATCTTGGTTCGAGCTTTGGTACGGCTGTTATCGCCACTGTGGTCGCAACTGTCATGCAAGGATTACAACCAACGATTGCGAATGGCTTAAAAGGTTACCATGCTGGGTTCTTAGTATCCACCATTGTCCTTGCTGTAATCTTCATCCCAAGTCTATTCCTCACACATAAAAAAGCTAAATAAGCAAATGAGAATTGGTGATTATTGGATTTGTATACTTGTATCAATCGGGAACTAAAAAACTCTGTGCTTACTAGTACAGCGGAAATCAGAGGGGAAGCTAAAGAACATATATTAGAAGAGATGCCCTATCCTTTAAGAGAGCGGTATGCATAGTTGACAACTGTAAAAAACAGATGAAGAGAATGTAAAGGGGAGCCTTAATTTTTCGCGCTTATCACGTAGTAAGTAGCTGAAAAGAAGGAGAATACAGACAAGTGATTCGTTTTAAAAAGAACCGCCTTCGACCTTAATAAGTTGAAGCGGTTTTTGCTGTACAAACAGTTAGCTGTCTTGGCTACCGGGCGGGCTGCTTACCAAAGCTAACTGTTAAATTGAAATGAAAAAAGGGCCTTTTAAAGCCCCTTTTAAGCCAATTGCCGCACTGGTTGCTCGACATGTTTTAGTTTTTCACAACGGACAAACTGACACTGTTGCCTGAGACTGTTACTTTAGCAAAGTCTTGAGTATCAATCACAGGTGTTATGGCTTTGTTGTCGATGGTGATGTTTGTAAAAGATGTTGAAAAATTTGATTTGATAGATTGGCGTGACCCTGTTGTTGCAACTGTAGCGAGTGCTTTCCATTTAGAGATGGAGCCGACATTTGTTTTGCTGATTTCTGAAATGAGACGGCCGTTGTATCCCGCATTGTTCGTGCCCCAGTAGGTAGCGCGGGTATTGCCGTTAAGATTTTTGTAGATGGTAAGTTGTACGGTGCTGCCTGGACGGAAACCTTTCGTATTCGTGAATTGGCTTCCACCTTCGAGGTACTGAACCTGATCCTGTCCTTTTGAACCAACTTTCATATATGGTTTCCATACATTATATTTATCACTGTACTGAAGCCCGATATCGGATTCTGTGCCTCCGCTAAAGCCAGAGTAGATGTAGGCTGTTCCATTTGAAACTTGAATGGAGCTAGGAAGCTGGATTTTCGTTACAAGAATGGCACCAGTGCTGTTCAAGTAAGCCCTCCCGCCGATTCCATCAGTTAGCTGTGATGCAGCTTCTGCGGTTTTTGGGCTAATAATACCCGGCACATCTACTGCACATGTGCCCAAAAGCATGGTTGCCGTAAGCGCACCCGCAAGCAGTCCTTTTTTCATCATCAATGTTTCCTCCTATCATTATAATTAGAAAACGCTATCATCTTGTATTATAAAACATTATGAAAAAAATTCCGTAATAAACATGCAGATAGACACAGAATTTACACTTTATGACTTTATAGATCTGGCAAACGGTTGATTCATAATCTCAAATAATGCCCTATGAAGTGTACATTTAACTATAAATTTCTAATGTGCTTGTGCTTAAAAGAAATTCAATATAAAAAAGGGGGAGAGATAAGAGAGGGAAAAATATAAACATAAAAGGGTAATGAAGTGGGCTTTTGAAGCCCGCTTCTTAGTTCATATTTCCCTTCAGGAGACTGTCTTTATCATTTTGTACATTTACTGAAAACCCATAATTTGCATTGTTTATAACCAGGAGCCCTTACATTCAATGTCCAACATGACTCCTTTGATTTTCATCTAATATTTCAAACAATGTTTTGTACTTTAATACGATTTCGTGGTCATCGACTTTATGGCCTGAATTGAAAAAGGTGATTGAGCCCGATCCTTTACCAAGCTGGTTACGCTCTGCAAGTATTTTCTTCAACTGTTTTGCAGTACCGACGCTGCCTGAAATAATATCAACTTTTTTTCCAAACAGTTTTTCAAAACTGTTTTTGAAAAACGGAAAATGAGTGCATCCTAACACAATGGTTCCGTATTGTTTCAAATCAAAAGAAGATAGTTCATTCTTTAGATATTTAATGATCTTGTCTTCATTAAAATCAAAGTTCTCAGCAAATTCAACCAGCCCTGGAAGAGCTAAGCAATCAACAAGGTCATGGTGATCAACTTCTTTTACTAGATGATGAAATTTCTCTTCTTTAAGCGTCAAATGAGTAGCAACTACGAGAACTCTTTTCCTTTCCTCCTCACAGTTTTTTATAGCAGGTTTTACAGCAGGCTCTATTCCGATTATCGGAAAGTCGAAGTTTCTCCGAAGATCTTCTATAGCTATGCTAGTAGCTGTATTACATGCAATAACAAGAGCTTTGATATTTTGACTGGCTAGAAATTCAACTGCATTAAAAATATATTCTTTCACTTCTATCTTTGATTTTTCACCGTATGGAACAGTAAAGTGTCCGCATAAAAAATGTAATCTTCATAAGGAAGAACTTTTATGGCCTCATACAATACAGTCATTCCACCTATTCCAGAATCAAAGAAACCTATTTTCATAACTTTTCACGCTTTCTATCTAATCTTTTTTTATCATATGACTTCATATCATTTGAATCAAATGAAAAAGGCTGATTTTAATATTCGAGTTAAATATGGGGGCTATCGATTTTTTGAATAGGCAGCAACTCTTGAGAAGAGAGAGAAGACCAATAGTGAAAACTTGGTGATGTAAAATGTGGCGAAAACATCAAGATCGCACCAACCAGTCAAGTCTTCGGATTCTGGGCTAGATTCTGGATGATTTTACGGTTCAGGGTGCGAAATCACAAAAAAAAGCAAACTGACTTGTCGGAGTTTGCTTGTTGGCTCTATCCAAACAATGAGCTGCACCTATATTTTTATATCCTCCGGGCAAAGCTTATGTAAAAGCTGCTTAACCGACATTTCCTCAGTTAATGATCGTATCCCTTGACCTGCCCATAAAGACATCTGATCATGGTTATTTTGAAGTGAAGCCTGCTGCCTCATTGCCTTTGTTAGTGTATTTTGATAGGGATACGGAAGGGTTTGTGTCTCATAATGTTCTTTTTCTTCCATCCATTTATTTACGATTCCTCTGGCCTCTTTACCTGAAAATAGTTTCGTAAGCTTTGTATCTGCTTCGTTTGCCTCTCGTATTTTCTGTTTATGCACTGGATGTGCGCTGCTCTCGTGACAAATTAAAAAGGCAGACCCAATTTGAACGCCTTGGGCTCCAAGGGTTAAAGCTGCTTTTACTCCTCTGTGGTCTATAATTCCCCCAGCAGCTATGACAGGTACACTCAATGCATCTGCTGCTTGTGGAATCAGAGCCATTAAACCTATGGCAGATTCACCTTTGGAAGGTAAAAATGCTCCGCGATGTCCACCGGCTTCGCTTCCTTGAAGGACGACGATATCCATTCCCCGTTCCTCCATTAACAATGCTTCTTCCACTGTTGAAGCGGTTCCAATTAAACAGCATCCAGCAGTTTTTAGCTCCTTGACTGCGTCTTCCGGAGGCAGATCAAAAGTGAATGAGCAAGCCTTTACCTTGTATCTTAAAATCATATCAATTTTTTGATAGAAATCATCCCACTCTTCTTGCACAGGTGTGAATTGATTTATTTGATTCGCTAACGGTATGTTTGCTTTCCACTTTTTAACCTGGTCTTCTGGCGGCATTTCTAGACCTAGCGGAACAAACACATTAATTTGAAAAGGAGCGTCTGTCAGCTCAAACATTTCTTTTATTTGTTGTTCTAGCAGTTCTGGCTTAAGGTACCCCGATGCTAAACTACCAAGAGCACCTTGATTTGAAACAGCAGATGCCAGTTGCGGCTTTGTAATGCCGCCAGCCATTGGAGCTTGAATAATCGGTTTTGTTAAGGAAAGCTTCTTCATAAATTCATTCATACCGAATCCCCCCGTTAAGACATGACTTTTGAAAAAGTGTCATTTCTCATTTTCCTCAAAAACTCGTATTCGCTTAAATATATCGTTTTCCTTCTTTTTGTCAACCAATGTTTTTCTGAAAATGGTCCCTCATATTCGTTAAAAAAGCAGTTAAAGCAGGGGTAATGAAAGTGTCTTTTCGCCTGATAAACATGGTTGATACGAAAGAATAATAAGAGAACTTCATGTAAACTAAAGCTTAGAAGAATAAATCATTTCGTGAGTGAGTCATATACATAAGGTTATTTCATTCAAGAGTAAAAAAATCTATATGACGTGCACAAAAATAACACGGCGATATGGATGACATCTATTGATAATGAAAAATCTTTATTTCATAATAAAATCAATATTCGGTTTTAGAGTTAGATGTTAGGCTGTATAAAGAAAAGTCTGAAACGGAGGAATACATGCAATGCGAAGTGAACAGGAAATGATGGACATGTTTTTAGACTTTGCTTTGAACGATGAGAGAATCCGATTGGTCACTTTAGAAGGGTCACGTACAAACAAACATATTCGCCCCGACAACTTCCAAGATTATGACATTTCTTATTTTGTAACTGATATAGAATCTTTTAAAGAAAATGATCAGTGGCTTGAAATCTTTGGGAAGCGCATTATGATGCAAAAACCCGAAGATATGGAGCTTTTCCCTCCCGAATTAGGTAATTGGTTTTCATACATTATTCTTTTTGAGGATGGCAACAAAGTAGATCTAACCCTTATTCCAATTCGTGAAGCAGAAGATTATTTTGCTAATAACGATGGTTTGGTTAAGGTCTTGCTCGATAAGGATACGTTCATCAGCTATGAAGTGACCCCAAATGACCGCCAATATTGGACGAAAAAACCGACTGCAAGGGAATTTGATGATTGCTGTAATGAGTTCTGGATGGTTTCGACTTACGTAGTCAAAGGATTAGCAAGAAATGAAATCCTTTTTGCCATTGATCATTTAAATGAAATCGTCCGTCCTAATCTATTGAGAATGATGGCTTGGCATATCGCATCCCAGCAAGGATATTCATTTAGTATGGGGAAGAACTATAAGTTTATGAAACGTTACCTTTCAAATAAAGAATGGGAAGAACTCATGTCTACCTATTCTATGAGTGGGTATCAAGAAATGTGGAAGTCTTTATTTACTTGCTATGCATTATTTAGAAAGTATTCAAAAGCTGTATCAGAAAGTCTTGAATATAAGTATCCTGATTACGATGAAGGTATCACTAAGTATACGGAAGGTATTTATTGCTCAGTAAAGTGATAAGAATATAGATCGTCTTCATATGATGTTTGATTCTGGCTGATATGTAGAATTGCAGTATGATTATCATCAGTTCCTGTTTTTATTTCACTCATACTATACTTTCCATTAATAATGGATATATGCATTCACGAGCTTATCAGCATGTTAGTGTAAGCATGGAGTTTTTCAGTGATTCATTTACTAGGCAGCACGCTTGTAAAATTTTTGTTCTTTTTAACGAAATGGTGCATTATAATAAACCTATAGATATAGAAAAAACAAAAGAATAAAAAGGAGGATTTTTGTGTTTCAAACCTTAGAGCATTTTTTGAAATCTTGGGAGTTCGAAGCAGATGCTACACAGAAACTATTAAATAGTCTGACTGATGAATCACTTAAACAAGAAATAACTTCACAAAATTGGACTCTAGGCCGTATTGCTTGGCATACCGTTGCTGCCATTCGCATCATTACCTCAAACACAGACTTAACGTTCCAAGCCCCAGCTGAGGATTATCCTGTTCCAACTTCTGCTCAGTTTATTGCTGACAGCTATCATCAAGCCAGTAATGCATTTGTACAGGCATTAAAAACCCAATGGACTGACCATACACTTCAAGAAAATATCAACTTTATTGGACAACAAATGCCTAACGGTTCACTTTTGATGTTTTTGATTCAACATCAAAATCACCATCGAGGACAAATGACTGTTCTCATGAGACAAGCAGGTTTAACTGTTCCAGGTATTTATGGTCCAGCAAAAGAAGAATGGACAAAATTTGGTTTGGAAGCCCCGAAAATGTAATCAAACTTTTTATAAAAAAGTTACGCTATGACAACATATTAGAAGATGTTTTGATCATTCTCTTTTCAAAACATGTTCTTTTTTTGTGCGTTTATCAACGATATTTTCCAAACGCTTCAAATAACAATGACCTTCCGCACCAATGATGTAGGTATGATTTCTCATGCTGGAGGCAGGTTATTACCGCGTCACCACCTAAATTCATACAATGAGTAAAGCCTCCCAGCGAGAAGCGAGGTCAACATAGTCATTACTTCGTTCGACAAATTCTGCAAATCGTAGACAACCTCCTGATTATTTGGATAATTAACTGGATAGGAGGGGGAAAGTTGTCATATTTCATTATACTTATCATCGTTCTATTAATCGGAGCATTGGTAACTGCAGCAGTCGGTATCATCTCTTCAAAAATGGAGGTAACCTCGCCGAAAACCACAATTGAATCTAAAGAGGAAGAACAGAAAAGTTTTTATACACTGAAATAAAGGAGAGAAAGAGCATCTCCTACGGGGGTGTTTTTAATAGAGGAGTTGGAAAAACTGAATCAGGCTAATTTACTTTTAAGATTCATCCTTGAAATGACTGCACTAATCTCCATAGGGGTGTTTGCTTGGTTAAGCTTTAATGGTTATTTTAAATATGTTTTCACTTTGGTTTTACCTATTGCAGTTATGATTGTCTGGTCTGTATTTGCAGTACCTCATGATCCTAGTCGAAGTGGACAAACTGTAATACCTGTAAACGGGATAACAAGGTTAGTTATTGAATTATTGATCTTTGCAATGGCTGTTGCAGCGCTTTATTTTAGTCACTTAAAACCAGTTGGCATTATCTTTTTATGTCTTATCATACTGCACTACATCATTTCAGCTGAGCGTATCAAATGGCTTCTAAATCAATAGTCTTTCATTTCAGCACTCCTTATGAGAGTGCTTTTTCTTATTCGCTGTCGATTCAGTGGTTCCCAGATTAGATTATTGGCGGTTAATGGCTTGGACACAGTTGCAGTTTAGAACGCATTTTCCAATAAGGAAGGCGCTCATTTGAAATTCATCATTAAACAATTGTACAAAAGTAAAATTTGTATTTAAAATGTAGTAATAAATAGAAATTCTGCGTAGGAGGGTATCTTGTGGAAGAAAAGAAAAAAGCTTTAATCATTGTGGATGTACAAAAAGCCTTCGATGATAAAAAATGGGGGGAACGAAATAACGTAAAGGCGGAAGAAAACATTAGTAAAATACTGAAATTATGGAGAGAAAAAGGATGGACAGTCATATACATACAACACACTTCTGATAAACCTCATTCTTTATTCCATCCAGAGAATGAAGGGTTTGTTATAAAGGAAATAGTTAAGCCTATGGATGAAGAAGTCATTATAACCAAGAAAGTAAATAGCAGCTTTATTGGTACGAATTTAGAAGAATTCTTAAAATTAAATGGAATAACAACTGTAGTAATAACTGGTTTAACCACGCCTCACTGTGTATCAACAACCACAAGAATGAGTGGTAATTTGGGGTTTGATACATACCTGATTTCAGATGCAACAGCAGCCTTCGGAATGAGAGACCAAAATGGTACATATTATGATGCGGCGACTATTCATAATATATCTCTAGCTACATTGCATGATGAATTTGCCACAATAGTAACAACTGATCAATTAATAAATGATTTTATAAAAACTCACTGATGAAAAACATTTAATAATAAAGCGGCAGGCGCCTTTCCAATAGGAAGGGCGCTCTGATCCGAATTCCCGCTTTATTTGCTCAACGGAACTATTAACCTCAGGCAGCACAATTTCTGTCCAAACCGCATTTCCACAGTACACAGGCACAAATAGCCAGCCCTTCGCCTTGATTGGCTCATTCATTAAGATATATGGGATGGCTGGGACAATTAAACCCCTTCTGTAGCAGAAGGGGAGGGGTACATTCAGTTACCTCATTTTAGATCCGGTTTTACTGTCTTTTTATGATGGTTTCAGGTGATGAAACAAAATAAAGCCTTACTGATTTATGGATCAAACTCCTTTATGGATCGAAACGCTAGTGTATTATATTTCGAGATGTTTAATTAATTTAGCTGGGTTGCGCCCAACTACAACACATTTTTAGCAACAACAGAACCACAGCAATAACAGAACCACAGCAATAACCACATTGTTACCTATCGTAACTCCTGGATTCATGACTGAACTTCCTCCAATTCATAGGAGTGAAGGATTTTTAAGTTTTTATTTTTCTTTTATTTCTGTCCTGGCCGAAATAAAGCTCTGGAATGAAATCAATCAGTGTTTTACCGATGCAAAATATTTTCTTCAAGCGATTCATTTTCCTTCCAGATGTCTTTTAAAGTCCAATAAGTGAATTCCTCAACCCTTACAGCGCCTTTCTCAGAAAAAAGCTCAATGCCCAATCGATCTTTTTTCGGGTAAATGCGGCTAGTCATCGTTATTTCTCCGTGGTTTGCGAATACTTCGATCGAGGATCTGTCAACAAATAGACGCAGTGTCAGCTTTCCATTTGCTTCTAGCGGCGCATGTCTCACACTGTCTCGCGATTTCCCCATCTTAGAGCAATCGAGTGACAGCTTATGATCAGTTATGCTGTATGTGATAGCCATTTCTTCTTCTTCAAGGCCGCGAATTTTCAGCCCTACTGATTCGGCACTGCAATCTGTTAAGTCATACACGACTTGAATTTCAAGAAGCTCTTCGGCTATTTTTGCCAGGTAATTCTCTGAAATCAACTGATTAGCACAGTCCAGATGTTTTGATTTTCGCAACAACTTAGTTTCTTCCACTGGATTCATCAAAATTTTATGATCATCCCGCAATGTTAATTCTCTCGGTAATGTCAAAGCACCGCACCATCCATCTGCTTTTGTCGGCATCTCGGACTCCCACATATCCATCCAGCCGATGGCAATTCTGCGTCCTTTATCATCTAATAACGTTTGTACAGCATAGAAGTCATGGCCGTGATCCAGCTCTGTAAAAGCACCGTACACAAATTTGTTTGTTTCACCATTATATTCTCCGATTAAATAGCCGGTTTGATGCAAATTATTATATAAATCACCGTCTGCCTCAATGCCCTGCGGAGATATCAGCAAGACATGTTTGCCGCCCAATTCGAAGAAGTCAGGACATTCCCACATATAGCCGAGATTTCCATCACTTTGGGCAAGAACACCTTTGTATTCCCAATCTCGCAAATTAGGCGAGCGGTATAAAATAACTCGTCCTACGTTTTCTTTCGTTGAATTTCCGACTACCATATACCAGCTGTTACGATCCTTCCATACTTTGGGGTCGCGGAAATGGCGGGAGCTGTCTGCCGGCGGCTTCGCAATGACAGGGTTTTCCTGAAGCTTTTCAAACACGATCCCGTCTTGACTGACAGCGATATTTTGATTTTGATAGAAAATGTCTTTCTCTTGATCTATCACATTATGCCCTGTATAAATTAAAGCAAGTTTTCCGTTATAATCTACTGCGCTTCCTGAGAAACAGCCGCTTTTATCAAAAGAGTCACCGGGAGCTAAAGCGACCGGGAGATGTTCCCAATGAATGAGATCCTTGCTTTTTACATGGCCCCAATGCATTTGTGCCCAATTCTCATCATACGGATGATGCTGATAAAAAACATGGTATTCTCCTTTATAGTGTATAAGACCGTTCGGGTCATTTATCCAGTTTGCCCGAGGCATAATATGATACCCTAATCGATAGCGAGTGTTCATCTTTTCCTCCGCTTTTTTCAACGCTTCTTCTGCCTGTTTGATTCTATCCATTTGTGACATCCTCTCTATATCTGTTTTTTTGAAAAGGTGAAGCATATCCAACACCTTTCTTTGAATCTAATAAAGTGAAAATTGAAATAATTGTGAAGCACAAAGCCAGGGTCCCCATGAAAAGATATGTGTGACGGAAACCTATACTATCGTATAAACCACCCGCAATCGGAGAGAAAATCGATGTACCTACTTGAGATGCAAATTGAAAGCCGACAAGGTAAAGAACGGATGAAAGACGTGTATCAAAATTCGCGGCTAAATATTTGAAAATCGCAATCAGCATGATTGGCAATTCTAAAGCATGAATTAGTTTCATCGATGAAATTCCTAACGGCCCGATGACAATTCCAGACCCAATAATACGGAAAGACATCAAAAGCCCCGCGAGAATCAAGCTTTTTTTAGGGCCAAGTTTATTAACGATAAAGGGGGCCAGAAACAACATACCTGCCTCAATAAATACTTGAAATGAGTTTAAATATCCAAATATCTGATTCCCCATAGCCGATGTGGGAAATAAAGAAGCGTAGTAAATCGGGAATTGCTGATCATAGACGCCGTACACGCATGTCACCCCGATTACGTACAACATTAAAAACCAAAAGTCTTTTAATAGAAAGAGTCCTCCTACGTCTTTTAACCGGATCGAATCCGCTCTTTCCTTATCATAATCCGTCATCTCAATTTTTATGGACATAATAATGGCAACCAAAATGACTGCTGAAAGGGAAGCAATCCAGAAATTGATATTCGGATTGATATTGAACAGCTGTCCTGCAAAAAAAGTTGCTACCGCCCAGCCGAGTGAACCCCACATCCTTGTCTTGCCGTATTCGAACTGATATTTTCGGCTGACCTTTTCAATATAGGTTTCAATAGCGCCAACTCCCGCAAGAAAAGCAGTTCCTAGATAAATACCGCCGACAATAGCGCCAAGGAAGACATCATATTGTAAAAGAGGTCCGTAGATAAAGATATAAAACGGCCCGGTAAAAACAATAAGTATACTAATCATAAATAATATGTTTTTCTTCAGCCCAAGTTTATCAGAGATAAAGCCATATAAAGGCTGCATGCATAAAGTAAAGATAGCGTTTACAGAAAAGATGATCCCAGTCGCCGATCCATTCAATTTGACTTCCTGTCCCAACCAAATCGCAAACAAAGAGTAGCTGGAAGACCAGGTAAAAAAGAAAAAGAAGAGATAAGCGCTCAGTTTCCAATACAGACTTTTTGAGCCTTTCATTTCTACAGCTCCTTTTAACCCAACATTGATATCTACTTAATACCTGTTCCTGAACCGCTAAGACCTTCCAAAATGTAGCGCTGAGCCACAATATAAATCAAGATCAATGGGATGGTGGAAATCGTCAAGACAGCCATAACTTGATTTGTGTAGACAGGCTCTGTGCTGTTGATAGCTGTAATCGCAACTTGAATCGGAAATTTCGACTTATCCGTCAAAACCATTAGCGGCCAAATATAATCATTCCAGCTGCCGATAAAGGCTAAGGTTCCGACAGTTGCTACAGCTGGTTTAGACATCGGTATCATAATCCGCCAGAAGATTTGCCATGTATTTGCCCCGTCAAGCTTGGCCGATTCAATCATTTCCTCCGGAATTGCCATGAAAAAGTTTCGGAACAGATAAATATTGAATGCCCCCGCTAATGCCGGCAAAATAACGGCAAGGCGTGTATCGACCAGACCGATTTTATGAATAATTGTAAACTGTGAGATTAAAATCGTTTCAAACGGCACAATTAAAAGCGCTAACAAAATGCCAAAGAGCATCTTTTTCCCTGTGAATTGCAGTTTGGCGAATGCAAACCCTGCCATTCCGTTAATCACAACAGATCCAACTGCTACGCACAAACCATAAAAAAGACTGTTACCAATATACATAAGCAAATCAAAACGAGTCAGCACTTCCCTATAGGACGAAAACCATTCTGCCAGATGAAGAGAGGGCAGAAATGCTTTGAAGCTGTTCATGTTGTTGTAAATTTCCGCTTCCGGCTTCATTGAGGATGCAATCATCCAAATGAGCGGAAAGATAAATAGAACGGCCAGCAGAACAAGACACGTATACTCCAGAATTGTCAAAGGCCCGAACTTACGTCTCATTGGTCTTCATCCTCCTTAACAAGCTTGCGTTGTGCGAGTGTCACCAATCCAATAATCGTTCCAAATAAGAGCGCGATTGAGCTTGCATATCCGACCATCCGATCGGTAAATCCAGTTTGATAAATATAATAGACAACCGTCATCGTTGAATTGACTGGTCCGCCCTGGGTCATGACCATGGGCTGAACAAGGAGTTTAAACGCGCTGATTAGCGTGGTGATAAAGATAAAAACAGATGTCGGTTTTAACAAAGGTAAAGTAATGTAAATAAAACGCTGCCATTTATTCATGCCATCTAATTGCGCCGCCTCGTAGACATCCTCGGGAATGTTTTGCAAACCAGCTAAAAAAATCAGCATCTGAAAACCTGCTCCCTGCCAAGCGGAAACGGCAACGATCGTAAAGATTGCTTGCTTAGGGCTCGTCAAGAAAGGCTGTGGTGATAGACCGAAGTGCGCCAATACATTATTGATCATTCCTTCATTTGGATTTAGCAAGTACATCCACAAAACGGAGATGACAACCAATGACATGACGACAGGACTAAAGTATGCGACTTTGAAAAAAGCGTTGGCTTTGCGCTTTTTATTCAATAGGAGGGCAAGCCCGAGCGCTGCCCCGATCTGTAGCGGTATCAAAAAGACTACAAATGTAACGGTGTTGCCCAAACTTTTTAAGAATATTGGATCCTGAAAAAGTTTGATGAAATTATCAAAGCCGATAAACTGACGCAAATCAGGCGTCAACAAATAATAATCTGTAAATGCGTAGTACACAGCCATGATAGAAGGAATCACAAGAAACATGAATAAAATCAGCAGCGCCGGTCCTAAGAACATATATGCGACTGCGTTTTCCCGCCAGCGTATTTTATTCACTGTTTTTCTTTCTAATGGAAGGGCCTGTCCAGTCTCTTTCAATATTGTTTTATTCATGGCGTCCACCTGCTAGTTTGCCTTATCAATGGCAGATTGCATTTCTTTTACACGTGTATCCAGCACTTTTTGAATATCCTGATTTTGATCATAAAAGCTGATATCATCGATTGTTTGTTGAAAAGCTCGAGTTACCTGCGGATATGCCGGTGTCACCGGACGAGCATGGCCTGTTTGTTTCAGCTGCTGCATAAAGACATTCATTTCATCAGAAAATTCTTTTGTCAGCACTTTCTCTGATGAATAACGTACAGGCAGAGCGGCGATTGATCGGCTCAATTCAATATTGGAATCCTTATTAGTCATCCAATCTACTAATTTTGCTGCCCATTCTTTATTTTCAGACGCTTGTGTCATGGCGAACTGCCAGCTTCCCGAAGGAGAGACAAGCTTTTTGGTTTTTGGTGATACAGGATATGGCATTACTCCATAATCGACGTTGGAAAAGTTTGTTTTCAGATCGGTTATTGTCCACACGCCGCTCATCTTCATCGGGTATTTCTCCGTTTCAAACGCTTGTTTGACAGGAGTGCGTGTTGTATAGCCCTCTTTAAGCATCGTTTGTATAAACGTCATCGCTTCAACGGTTGGTTTTTTGTTAAAGACACCATCCGCTTTCTTCCCATTTTCTGAAAGGATATCCCCGCCAGCTGACCAAACAAAAGGTAAGAGGGCATAAGTCAACATTTCGTCTTTTGACTGTAATTGCATATCGATGGCTGGTTTATCATATTTATGTTTCAGCTTTTTGCAAAGCGCAAGAAATTCTTCCCATGTCCAAGGGTCTTTTACTGTTGGCAGCGTTTTCAAATCAACCCCGGCATCCTCAAGCATTTTTTTGTTATAGTAGATGCCAACCGACGATTCACTGACGCCGATGGCATACAGTTTACCTTGATAGGTGCCTTGCTGCTTAATGCTTGGCAATAAATCTTTCTGGTCTTTAACATACTCATCCAAAGGTGCAATAACGCCAGATTTTGCATAAGCCGCAGTGTTTGGTCCGTCCAAAGTGATGACATCAGGCAGGGTGTTCGTTGTTAATGCCGCATTCACTTTGTCTTCATAACCTCCACCATTTCCGCTTCGAGGAATGAATTCAATTTTTGCCTCGATATTTTCTGAAGCGTACTTTTTATTAAAGGCATCCACCCTTTTTTTGTAAATCTTTCCTTCCTCGTTATCATCGGATACATGCACCCACATCGAAATCATTTTCTTTCCGCCGCTATTTGCACTTTCGCTTTTGTTACAGCCCCAGATGGCACACATAAGCAACAGAGACAAGCTTCCTAACATCAATCTTTTCATATTCGTTACTTTCCCTCCTTTTGCACAAATTGTAAAAGCGCTTTCAAGAAGAATTGTATGTCAACCGGTTTTATGTGTCAACCGGTTGACATAAATTTATGTACAATTCAAAATATAAAGAACAATGTGGTGTATAGCCATTTGATCTATGGAAAATCCTTGCACATGTCAGTCTGATTCTCTAAAATAAGTGCGTGATGAGTATTGTAAGCCATTTCAGTAAAGCAGGGGGAAAGGGAATGAAGCCTAGCATTCATGATGTTGCAAAAATAGCGGGAGTTTCATCTACAACGGTTTCAAGGGTATTAAATAATCGCGGCTATATTAGCGAAAAAACAAAAGATAAAGTTTACAAGGCGATGGAAGAAATCAATTACTTTCCAAATGATTTGGCCCGTTCTTTGTTCAGAAAACGCACCAATTTAATAGGGCTTATCATTCCAAACTCCAGCAATCCGTTTTTCGGCGAACTCGCCTTTTATATTGAAAGCATCTGCACTTCCATGGGCTATAAACTGCTGCTTTGCAATAGTTTAAATCGAATAGATAAAGAAGAAAAATATCTCGAAATGCTGATTAGAAATCAAGTGGATGGCGTCATCGCCGTCACTTACAACCGGGGAATACTCAATTATCACCAGCAAAATCTTCCGATTGTCGCGATCGACCATTACTTATCAGAAACAGTTCCTGTTGTCGGCTCAGACAACTTTGATGGAGGCAAAAAGGCAGCAGAACTACTGATAGAAAAGGACTGTCAGCATATCGTTCACATCAATGGGCCGATTGAACTTGAAACGCCTGCAAATCTCAGGAGAAAAGCATATGAAGATGTGATGCGTGAACACGGAAGACAGCCTATTACATATGAAGTGTCATTTCATGAAGACTACCAGAACATCATTTCAAAACTATTCGATGAACAGCCTGCAGTTGACGGAATTTTTGCCAGTGATGACATCATGGCTGCCGGAGTCATTACAGAAGCAAAAAAACGTGGAAAAGACGTTCCAGGTCAATTAAAAGTGATTGGTTATGACGGTACAGAAACCATTCAGGCTATTCTGCCGGAATTAACTACAATCCAACAGCCGATTGAATTAATTTCCAAAACAGCCATTGAGATTTTAGAAAAACAAATTGAAGGCGAATTTGATGATTTACCACTTGAAACGTATTTGCCCGTACAGCTTTTCGAAGGCGGGACGACGTAATGAACATGGCAGAAGAGTTCCAGGAGTTAGATGATCTCTTTTTATAGATGACCTTTTAATGCTTCTAATTGATTTGCTTGTTCTATATTTGATACACATAAAATTAGAAGAAAGAGAAATTGAGAAGGATCATTCGCAGAGGGTGTATATCAAGAAGAAAACATACCAAAATCAATTTGGTATGTTTTTATTTATATGTTGAATCTCTTAAAGGCATCCATACATGCTCCCAATGCTGTGTGCGTGTAAGCTACCCGAGACAAACATAGCATCACCAAGTTAGAGGAGTAAACCTTGAGTTTGCTCCTCTTTTTATATGCTAACGATGATTCTTGTGAAGCGATATGGGGAAGATTAAAGACTAATCTGGAATTTTCATAAAAATTATTTTGACATTTCAATGTAAACAACTTATATTCATATATGAGCATACATTCATATAATTATTTTGCATCACGTTAGAATGCTCAATGACAGATGTAACATCATAACTACATATGTATCAACAAACTTTCGTTAAGGAGGAGATTTTTATGGGTCATAATCATACCGAAGGAGCCAATAAAAAAGTTTTATTGTTCTCTTTTATCATCATTACAGGTTATATGATGATAGAAGCTATAGGCGGATTTCTAACAAATAGTCTGGCGCTTTTATCAGATGCAGGCCATATGCTGAGTGATTCAATCTCATTAATGGTTGCCCTGATTGCTTTTAGATTAGCTGAAAAGAAGGCAAGTCACAATAAGACATTCGGATATAAACGATTTGAGATTCTCGCCGCGGTGATAAACGGGGTTGCATTAATTCTTATTTCCCTTTACATCATTTATGAAGCAATCGAACGTTTCTCTCACCCACCGGAAGTTGCTACAACTGGCATGCTTACGATTAGTATTATCGGGTTAATTGTGAATGTATTGGTTGCATGGATTATGCTGAGAGGCGGAGACACAGAGGGTAACCTGAACATAAGAGGAGCTTATTTACATGTGCTAAGCGATATGCTCGGCTCTGTAGGCGCCATTTTAGCTGCCGTACTTATCATCTTCTTTGGGTGGGGCTGGGCAGACCCATTGGCGAGCGTCATTGTGGCTATTCTTGTTTTAAGAAGCGGTTACAATGTGACTAAAGATGCCATTCACGTATTAATGGAAGGAACACCAGAAAATATCGATGTCACTGACATTATTCATACAATTAAAGAGACAGAGGGAATTCAAGACATTCATGATTTACACATATGGTCTATCACAAGTGGATTAAATGCTCTTTCCTGCCACGCTGTTGTTGCCGATCAACTAACCATTTCAGAAAGTGAAAATATTTTACGCAAAATTGAACATAAGCTTGAGCATAAAGGCATTACGCATGTAACCATACAAATGGAAACCGAAGCGAATCATCACGATAATACGATCCTTTGTCAGGCCAAAATTGAGAAGCCTCTTGACCACCATCACCATTAAATTTTTTCTCTCATTATATAGTGAGGAGATCAATAGCATTTTGCAGATTCTGTCTACTGATAATATAAAATTGATGGAGGGCTTAATATGTACGACACTATCGTAATCGGGGCTGGTCAAGCAGGAATCTCAATAGGGTATTATCTTAAGCAGACCGGCCAAAGGTTTCTCATTTTGGATAAAAGCCATGAGGTTGGGGAGAGCTGGAAAGATCGGTATGACTCATTGGTTTTATTTACTTCTCGAATGTATAGCTCATTGCCTGGAATGCATCTTGAAGGAGAAAAGCATGGATTTCCTTCAAAAAATGAAATTGTTGCTTATCTAAAGAAATATGTTGAAAAATTTGAAATCCCAATCCAATTACGGACAGAAGTAATAAGTGTCCTAAAATCAAAGAATCATTTCTTAATAAAAACCAATAGAGAAGAATATCAAGCGAAGAATCTTGTCATTGCTACAGGTCCTTTTCATACCCCTCATATTCCATCAATATCAAAGGATTTAGACAGTAATATTAATCAATTACACTCGTCACAATATAAGAATTCAAAACAATTGGTAGATGGAAATGTACTAGTAGTTGGTGGGGGGAATAGTGGTGCTCAGATAGCTGTTGAATTATCCAAAGAAAGAGTTACATATTTAGCTTGTAGTACTAAACCAGTTTATTTCCCTTTATTGATTGGAAAAAGAAGCATCTTTTGGTGGTTTGATAAATTAGGAGTTTTACATGCAAGTCATACATCAATATTAGGAAAATTCATTCAAAAGAAAGGCGATCCAATATTTGGGTTCGAATTAAAACATGCCATAAAACAGAGGGAGGTCATCTTAAAAACAAGAGTCATAGGGGGAAAGCAAAATGAAATCGTTTTTAATGATTCATCTTCATTAGAAGTAAATAATATTATTTGGGCTACAGGTTTTAGGAATCCCCTTAGTTGGATAAAAATAAAAGGTATTTTGGATAAAGAAAATCGAATCATACATCATAGAGGTGTTTCACCTATAGAGGGATTGTACTTTATTGGTTTGCCTTGGCAGCATAGGCGAGGTTCAGCATTGCTTCAAGGCGTTGGAAATGATGCTGAATACATTGTAAAACAAATGAACGGTGAATAAATTGAGTAGAGCAGTAACTCACAAGTTTACTGCTCTATTTTTTGTGTGAGTAAGTGTCGTTATGTTACGGTGTAAAGCCGCAAAGGTATCGCTGTTGTATCTCTTGACTTGCAACCTTCTCGTGCTACATGTGCAGCACGTAAGGTTGCTTCCCAAATCGTAGGATGAACTGAAGAATGACTGATAATGCCGTTGCAATACTCTTCACTATATTAAGGGGCTCATTTAGTATATGTATAAAGCGATTTTTCAAATCGCTTTTTTTGCAAAAATCATGTTAACCTCTAACTTCTTTATCAGTAAGAACTTTTAAAGCATCTCTTACTTTTAATGCGAAGTTGATAGGTTTATCGATTGATTCGAAATGAATATACATCAGTCTTGGTTTATCAAACAACCAGTGATTATGAAGTGACGTGACAATCAGATCATGTTCCCGAAGCACACTAATAAATGGATTGATTTCTTTTTGAAGAATCACGGTTTCACCACTGCAAAGAGCGCGGCCATCTTTTGTCATTGATTCAAATGAAAACATCTGAGGAATGAGTAAAAATGATCTTCCCGGTCTTCCCAGTACTTTTGGTTTTATATTCGTTCGTGATCTCATCACTGTGCAAATTCCATTTTCAAAAGTATGCATGGTTCCACCTAAAATATCGTTGAATTCGTCACAAAGACCATGCTGTTGAATCATTTCACCATCAACTTTTGCTTCTGCACGGACTGTTCTCTTGACAAGAACTTTCATAGCCTCCCTTACTTTTCTTGCAAAGGTGAGAGGTTCGTCTATTGATTCAAAATGCATAAACATCAGACGTGGCTTATCAAACAGCCAATGGTTATGAACGGCAGTTACAATAATACCAAATTCGCGTAACTCAGTCATAAACGGGTTCACTTCTTCTTGAAGTAAAACAGTCTCACCTAAACATAAAGCTCTGCCATTCCGATCCATGCTTTCAAATGAAAAGGCTTGAGGAATAAAAGGAAATGCTTCTGCTCTTCTTCCAAGTACCACTGGATGAATGTTGTTTCGAAATCTTGTAGCCGTACATACACCATTTACGACACTAGGTGTTGAATTGAGAATCCTTGCAAATTCCCTGCAAAGTTGGGATGGCTCCATGCCCATTTCTTCCACTGAATATCTCCTCCTGAATATATTTACACCTTACTTTAAAGATATGTGGAGATGGAAAAAATGTAACACGGCATGAGTCTATATAGGAGAAATTCAATTGTTATTTAAGTTACAAAATGATCAATATTCCTCTGAAAAAATGAGTAGCCGAATGTCGTATGGTCCAATAATAGTTTTTTTAATATGACAGTATAAAATCCTTTGAGTAAAGAAACCTAACGGAAAAGGTTCGCTGAAAGGAGGAAGAGTATGTGGGGAAGAAAAAAATTGAAAACAAAACATCCTTAGTCTGGAAAATGGCTATTGCATCTGCTGTTTCTTGGGAAGCGGCAAAACTAGTGGGCTCTAAACACCCGTATTTAGCACCTCTATCTGTTATATTATGTTTGCAAACGACCATCGATAAGTCGATTCGATTTTCTTTTCACAGGATTGTGGGAACGGCAATCGGGGTCATGTTAACAGCCTATCTTGTTAGTCATTTACATATGAATGGTTGGATATTGGGTCTTTTAATGTTAGGCGGGACCTACATTGCAAAGTGGTTAAGATTAGATGAAACGGTTTTACATCAGGTTGCCCTCACCATTTTATTAGTATTTACGTTTGAAAGAACATCTAAAGATTATGTGATAGATCGGATCATCGATACGATTATTGGAGTCATTATCGCTATTTTGATTCATATGTTACTTTTTCCGCCAGACTTTACAAAAAAGGCAGCCGGATCTTTTCAAACATTAGCTCATCAGCTTTCTGACATACTTTTAGAACTGTCCAAATGGGTTCAATTAGAGTGGGGACAAGGAAAAGGGAACTTAATGGAGTATAAAATGAACCATCTCCTACAGGAGCTGCATGCGACAAAAGAAATGTTACAAACGGCTTCTCAGAGCGTAAAATTCAACCCAATCAGAAAAAAGCATAAAATCATTCTCTCAAGATATCAAATGCAGATGCAAAAGATGAATGCAGGATATGAGTATGTATCAAATATCGCGAAAACGTTAAAAGAATGGGAAAAAGAAGGGACTTTATCTTCAAGTGACAAAATGGAGTTGGGCAATGATTTAAAAATGTTAAGTGAATTTTTTGAGGAATTTAAAGGAATACAACAGGGGCAAATAAACGATTGGAAACACAACATGCTATTGGAATCTCTTCGTTCAAAACTGATGTTGTATCCACCGCCTAATCATAAGGTCTATAAAGACTCTTTTTTTTTAGAAACGACAAAATTGCTGAAAAACCTATAATATTTTTTCGAAAAAAGAATATGGATATACAGATGTAGATGTAATGAGGTAAAAGCGGGGGAATAAAATGGATGATATACACCGGATTTTGGATGTAGTCGCCAATTCTAAGAATGCTATGGTATTGGCTACCATAATTAAAGTAGAGGGGTCCGCTTATAAAAAAGAAGGGGCCTCCATGTTAATTTTAGGGGACAAAACAAGAGTTGGCATGTTATCTGCCGGTTGTTTAGAAGAGGATCTTGTTGAAAGGGCAGAGCAAGTTTGGACTACAGGAGAGCCCTTGATTGTTCATTTTGATATGAGTGAAGAGGACGATTTATCGTGGGGACAGGGAGTTGGCTGTAATGGTGTTTTGACGGTTTTACTCGAGCCTGTAAAAGGGGAATTAGAAAGAAATCTTAGGACAGTAAAGAAATGCTTAGATATAAAAAAGTCTGTTACTCGAATGAAACGATTCACTAAAAGATTAGAGCCAAGGGAAGATATGTATATCGTTGAAGATGGCAGCGTGTTTGGAACTGGGGATGTTAAGGAGCTAGGCTGTATTCAAAAACTGAGAAATCAGAATCCCCTTTATGATACAGAAAAGGGAATCAAAAGAGATGAATATACGTCTGATTTATTTTTTATCCATCAGATGGTTCCAAAACCTTGTTTATATGTCTTTGGAGCAGGGGAAGATGCGAAGCCATTAGTTTCTTTGGCAGCTGGTATAGGCTTTCATGTCACAGTGATTGATTGGCGTCCTTCTTTATGTCATAACGGCCATTTTCCTAAAGCCGACGATTTGATTGTAGGAGTACTGGAAGAAGTAATGGAGGGTCTGAGCATTACAGAAAGGGATTTTATCGTCATAATGACACACAGCTTTCAAAAAGATCAGATCATTTTACATAAATTTAAAAATATGGATGTGTTTTATAAAGGTGTATTAGGCCCTAAGAGGCGCACGGAACGACTATTAGGCGGGGCTCAGATTCCAGAAGATATTCATTCCCCAATTGGACTTCCCATTGGGGCACAAGGCCCCGAGGAAATTGCTATAAGTATTGTTGGCGAGATGATTAAAAACATGCGAAAACAAAGGTCTACCTCATGAAAACAGCAGCCATATACTTGGCAGCTGGTACAAGCAGACGTATGGGAACAGATAAGCGAAGTTTATTTCTTAATGGAGCCTCCCTAGGAAGTATGGCTCTTAAAAATGCCTTGTTATCTAAATTAGATCATATTTTCGTTATTACGAGAAAGGGAGATTCATTGCATTGGCTTTCGGCTTTTTTCTTTTTATATCCTATGTCAAATAAATGGAGTCAGGTGGAATGTGAGCAAGCGGGTAAGGGCCAGGGCCACTCCATACAATGTGGTTTAAAAAGAGCAGTAGAGTATGAGGCTGATGCCGTTATCATTCTTCTTGCAGATCAGCCATTTGTCACCACAGATATCATCAATACGTTAATTGATTCCTATCAAAGAGAGCACCACTATTCATTTATAGCTGCTGAAAATCAACATCTGCCTATGCCCCCTATCTTATTTTCAAATCAATGTTTTCCAGTGTTACATCAGTTAAAGGGAGATCAAGGCGCTCGGTATGTCATCCGTGAACATATTTTAAATACGGGAAAAATGATTAACTTCCAAGACCCTTTGCTTTTTTATGACGTAGATACAGTTGAAGATTACAATTTACTACTGAATAAATTCGGGGAGTGAATGAGTTGGAGTATATCGGGAAAAGTGTTATACGAAAAGAGGCCCTTGAAAAAGTGACAGGAAAGGCGAAATATACAAATGATTTTCAAGAAACAGGGACATTACACGCAAAAATGTTGGTTAGTCCGTATGCTCATGCGAATATTGCTTCTATAGACTTTTCAGAAGCTTGGAAGATTCCTGGAGTGAAAGCGATATTGGGTGATGAACCTTTTCCGCTTGTAGGTGAAGAAATTAAAGACAGGTCACCGATTGCTTATAAAAAAGTTAGATATCATGGTGAGCCAGTTGCTGTAGTTGTTGCGGAAAATCCAATCATAGCTCAAAAGGCGGCGGATGCCATCAAAGTGTCCTATGAACCTCTTCCTGTCGTAAATTCCCCCCGTGCGGCCTTCCAGAAGAATGCTCCCCTCGTCCATGAACATTTGGACCGCTATGAGAAGAAGGAAGGTGTATACCCGGTTCCGAAGACAAATATCGCAAACCTAGATAAAATCAGAAAAGGAAATATAGAAGACGGGTTTAGGGAAAGTGATGTGGTAGCAGAGTTTCAAATTTCCTTTAATCCTTCTGATCACGCTGCTATGGAAACAAGATGCTCGATTGCTGAAATTCGAGCGGATGGAGAGATTATCATCACCACATCCTCTCAAGCTCCTTTTGCCATTAAAAAATTAATGGAATGGTATTTTGGAATTGAACCTGGAAAGGTTATCGTCAAAACCCCTTTAGTAGGAGGGGCGTACGGGGGAAAAGCAGCAGTTCAGTTAGAGGTTATTGCATATTTGGCATCAAAAGCAGTTGGTGGGCAGCCTGTAAAATTATTTAATTCAAGAGAAGAGGATATGATCACATCTCCTGTTCATATCGGATTGGATGCCATCGTAAAATTAGGAGCAACAAAAGATGGAATCTTAAGGGCGGCAGACATTCAGTTTTTATTTGATGGCGGAGCATACTCCGATAAAGGAGTTGACGTCAGTCGAGCTGGAGTGGTTGATTGTACGGGTCCATACGCAATCGACCATATATGGTGTGATTCATATTGTATGTATACGAATCATCCATATCCCAGTGCATTTAGAGGCTATAGTCATGCTGAAGTTTTATTTGCTTTTGAACGAACGATGGATGTATTGGCAGAAAAGCTAAACATTGATCCATTAGAACTTCGCTATAAAAATGCCATTCATCCTGGTGATACTACACCTACTCAAGTTCTTCTCAATTCAAGCACGGTCGGAAATGTACCAAAATGTATTGAAAGATTGAAGGAATTAATGAATTGGGACGAGGGACAGAGAA
This sequence comes from Bacillus sp. ATD, assembly GCF_050585765.1. NCBI lineage: Bacteria > Bacillati > Bacillota > Bacilli > Caryophanales > Bacillaceae > Bacillus > Bacillus sp. ATD. The sequence goes on from NZ_JBOBQH010000002.1 coordinate 60,748, forward strand.
TTGAAATCGATGATCGGAAGATACGGGCAAAGGGAATGAGCTGCATTTGGAAAACGTCAACATTTGATACAAATGCAACATCCGGGGTTATTTTAACCTTTAATCCTGACGGAAGCATTAATTTGATGTCAGGGGTAGTGGAAATTGGAACAGGGACAAAAACAGTGTTAGCCCAAATCTTAGCGGAACGAATGAAAATGGACATAAGCAAAATTCATGTAAAAATGCTTATCGATACCCAAACAACACCTGAGCATTGGAAAACCGTAGGCAGCAGAGGGACTTTAATGGGAGGAAGAGCTGTACTGAATGCAGCGGAGGAAGCCATTCGAAAGCTTAAGGACGTGGCATCTTGTGTGTTAAGAGTTCCTGTTGAGGAATTAGAGGTGGCTGATGGAAAGGTTTATTTTTTAGATAATCCTAATGTGAATGTTGAAATAAAAGACATTGCTTACGGATATACATTTCCAAATGGAAATACCATTGGCGGCCAAATCATTGCGAGCGGCAACTACACATTAACCCGGATGACGAATTTAGACCAAGAAACAGGAAAAGGAAAGCCGGGACCCGAGTGGGCTGTAGGCGCTCAGGGAATTGAAGTTGAATTAGATAAACGGGATTATACGTATCGAATTACAAAAGCCTATTCTGTTGTGGATATAGGAACTGTACTGAATGAAAAAGCGGCAAGGGGTCAAGTGATGGGGGCGATGAGTATGGGAATTGCATTTGGAGGAAGAGAAACCTTTGTGTTTGATCCATACGGAAGAGTATTAAATCCTCAACTTAGAACATACAGACCCCTTCACTATGGAGAGCAGCCTGAATATATCATTGAATTTGTTGAAACCCCGCATGTGATTGCGCCTTATGGAGCGCGCGGCGGCGGGGAACATGGCCTGTTGGGGATGCCGGCAGCATTGGGAAATTGCCTTTCCACTGCTTTAGGTGTCCAATTGAATCAACTTCCTCTGATTCCTGAACATTTATGGAGGACGCAAGAGGGGTGGAATGATGATACCTTTTGATTTCGACTATTTTAAACCGAAGACCATTCAAGAAACAACCCGCCTGTTTCACTCTCTTGCGGCCGAAAAGAAAACACCAATGTATTATTCCGGCGGCACAGAAATCATAACATTAGGAAGGTTGAATCTCATCTATACGGATGCAGCTATAGATATTAACGCACTTCCGGAATTTCATACCATCCGTTTTCATGAAAATTATCTAGTGATGGGAGCAGGTGTGTCATTAACGAAAGTGGAGGAAGAAAATCCGTTTCCGTTATTGAGTAAAACAGTAAGTGAAATCGCGGACCGGACGGCTCGAAATAAAATCAGCCTGGGTGGAAATATTTGCGGGAACATCTATTACCGTGAGGCAGTCTTGCCATTGTTAATTTCCGATAGTTTGGTAGGAGTCGCAGGGAGAGCAGGGCTTCGTTACCATCCTATTAATAAAGTATTTAACAGGGAAATACAATTACAAAAAGGGGATTTTTTATTTCATATCCTTATAGATCGAACGTATATAGAATTGCCATTTGTAAGTATAAAAAGAAGACAACAGTGGAATGTTGGGTATCCATTGGTGACAGTTTGTGCACTAAAAAAAGATGAAGAGGTTAGAATGGCCTTTAGCGGCGTATGTCCATTTCCTTTTCGTTCTATTGAAATGGAGGAAATGTTCAACGATAAAAGCTATTCATTAGAAGACAGAGTGCGCAGGTCTTTACAGTATCTGCCCAAACCCATTCTTGATGATGTAGAAGGCTCAAGTGAATATCGGATATTTGTCTTGCAACATGCAATCTTGGATGCCTTACATGAATTAGAAGGAGGCCCAAATGTCTAACCCTATTACATTAAAAATAAATGGCAAGGAAAGACGGATTACTGTCAGACCAGCCGATACTTTGTTATATGCCCTTCGTCTTCGTCTTGGATTAACTGGTTCAAAGCCAGGCTGCTTAAATGGCGATTGTGGCGCCTGTACGGTATTAATAGATGGAGTACCGATGAAATCTTGTTTGATGCTTGCAGTAGAAGGTGAAGGTAAGGATATTACTACAATTGAAGGAATTATAAATACGCCAATCCAAAAGGCTTTTATTGAGAAATTTGCGTTTCAATGTGGCTATTGTACCCCAGGTTTTCTAATGAATTGTCATGCTTTAGTGAATACTGAGCCGAACGCTGGCGATGAAATGATAAAAGATTGGCTGCAGTCCAATATTTGCAGATGTACTGGTTATAGGGAGATTGAAGAAGCAGTTAAATCTGTTTTACATACAGAGAAAGGGAATCATTAGCCCGGCATAACTGATTACCAAATATCACGTAAGATTTTTCTTCTAATGAGATCCTTAAAGCCTGAGATGAACTGAATGTTTCATCCAGGCTTTTTTTAGGTATAATATAGCTTATCCTAGGGTGTAATGCATATAGGCAATGATGAGTCAGCTTCCTGTAATGAAGAAACGTTTCTCAGCAAACGAAGGAGGCTTGGGTATCTATAGCTCTTTTACCATTACCTTTTCGCCATTAAAATCGAGTTCACCATTAAAGTGAAAACCAAACCTTTGATAAAGGCGAAGAGCATGAATATTATTTTCAAATATACTTAAATAAATTCTCTTACATTTATATAGCTCAGCAAGGTGCTGAATGAGAGCTTTAAGCATTTTCTTCCCTAATCCTTTTCCCTGATAGTGTTCGTCGATAAAAAATCGGTCAAGCCAAACTCGTCCATTTTTATTATCTTCATCATACTCGGGAAACAATCCATACATTGCAAAACCGACTAGATCTCCTTCAGAGTAAAGCCCGACAGGTTTATAATAGGGGCATTCTTTCGCATCCTCTAAACACACTTTTGCAGATTCAATATATGATAGTTGATTCTGGCTGACATGCAGATCAAGAATGGCAGCACGATTATCATCAGTTACTGCTTTTATTTTTATACTCATACTACATTCTCCTTATTTTTCTTATCCCCCTGTTAGGCTGCGGCTTAAGGTGATGGCAGATGGAATTGATATTGCTAAAACTCTGCATAACTATATTCACGTCAAGCAACATGTAGCCTATCAAATTAAGTACCTTATCTTATTGTGCCTAACCAGGGGCATTCCCTGCATCCAAATGACTTGACTTTATAGAAAATGAATTAATTCAAAGCTGCAGCATCATTCTTATTTTCTTTCCAAACCATTGTAAGACCAAGGCCGATAATCATAACGAAACCTGCAAATAGGAAAGGGAAATGAATGTTAAGATCAAATAGGATACCGCCTAGAGCGGGGCCAAATATATTTCCCAGGCTGGTGTATGTGGAGTTCATGCCTGCTACGAAACCCTGCTGGTTACCGGCCATATTGGATAAATGAGCAGTTAAGGCCGGGCGTAGCAAATCGAACGCCAGGAAAATAAAACAAGTTACAAGCAAAACAGTTAAAAATCCTGACATAACAGTAGACACGAAAGCTAAGATCGCTCCGGTTATTAAGCATAGCTGAATGATTCTTTTCTCTCCAAGTTTGTTGACCAATTTCCCGAAAAGTAAAACTTGAATAACTACCGCCACAATGGAACTAATCGTAATAATGGTTGCAATATCTTTTGGTGTGAAACCAAATTTATGATCAGAAAACAAGCTGAATACCGTTTCATAAGCTGATAAACCAAAAGCCATTACAAAGACGATAATAAATGCAATGAAATAGACAGGATGTATGGACCTCTTCAAGTCTTTAACGAAATTTGACTCCTTTGTGTGAGAGGAGAGTTGATGGCGTTCTTCTATTGACAATGACTCTTTTAGTATAAAAACGGAAGTGACAGCTGCTATTAATGCGATGGCGGAGGCGAAGAAAAACGGCATGCGGATGCCAAAGCCGGCAATAAATCCTCCCGCACCAGGTCCAATAATAAAGCCTGTGCTAATTGCAGCAGAAACATACCCCATAGCTTTTGACCTTTCCTTTAGGGTTGTCATATCAGCTACATATGCTGTTACCGCGGTCATGATAAAAGCCGCACTTATGCCACCCAATATCCTCGAAACATAAAAGATTGAAACATGGGTCCCTAATCCGAAAATCAGCTCTGATAAACTGAATATAAGCAACCCGAGAATAATCATTTTTTTTCTGCCGAAACGGTCAACCCACCTACCTGCAAACGGTGACGCAACTAACTGAGAAATGGCAAAAGCCGCAACAAGATAACCCATAGTGCTGCCGGATAAATGCATGATTTTCATAAAAGAAGGCATAACCGGAATAATTAAACCGATACCAAGAAATGCTACGAAGATGTTGCTCAATAGTATAATGAAAATCGTTTTTTGCTCACTTATTGATTTTTTCATTTGAATTCCCCTTTACTCAATTGAACCCTTTTACCTATCCTTTTCACTTGAAGCTTTTTTCAAGTACAATCAAATCATAAGGTATATGGTTACCGTATAGTCAAGGAGGTTTTTATGGGCGAAGATGTTAGGAAGTATTTCACAACAGGGGAGTTTTCAAAGCTCTGCCGTGTAAAAAAACAAACCTTATTTCATTATGATGAGATTGGTCTATTCTCACCGGAAATAAAAAAAGAAAATGGGTATAGATATTATTCCTATCATCAATTTGAGATTTTTCAAGTCATCAGACTATTTAAAGAGCTTGGCGTTCCGTTAAAAGAAATAAAGTGTCTAATAAAAGGGAAAACACCAGACAAGATCCTGCATGTTCTAAAAGAAAAATCGATTGAAATTGATAAAAAAATAAATGAGCTTAAGCAGTTGCAAACGATCTTACATACAAAAGTGGCGCTTACTGAACAAGCACTTGAGACTGATTTTTCCTCAATTTCTTTTGAATATTTACATGAAGAAACATTCATGTTAAGCCGAAACACATTAAACTTACGAGAACGAAAATATGTGGCTGCCATTTCAGAACTCATTCATGAAGTTCAACAATATGAATTAGATGAAGGATATCCGATAGGCGGGATCTTTGCACGGGAACAAATATTACAAAAAGACTTCTACAATTACAGTTACTTTTATATAAAAGTAAAAGATGGGATAGAGAACATAAATTATCATGTGCGGCCAAAAGGCCTTTATGCAGTTGGATATGAAATAGGCGGAAACACTGAAGAGGCGTATCGCAGAATCATTGAGTTCATTGAAAAGAATGGAATGCAAATAGGGGAAAATGCATATGAGGAATATATGCTGGATGAGATGGTAGTTGACGGGTATGAAAATACATACGCCAAAATCCTCCTTCAAGTTAAGGAGGTGTAAGATTACGAGATGTTGATATGGAAATTGTTACTATTGTGTGCCCAAGAAGAATATAAACTGGTTACATAAAAGCGAGCCTACATACAGGTGACGGTACAAACGGTACTGGGAACCGCAAGTCTATCGGCGTTGACATATGCGATAACGATTCAGGAGGCGCTAAATACTACGTTGCTGAAAAGCTGGCCATCAAGTTGTGGCGCAACTGCTTAAAGAACTCGTAAAGGGCTTTTTTAATGGTTTCGAAAATCCCTAGCTATACAGGGTGTTTTCGAAATCATTTAAAAAACAACCAGTTACCGATTGATTATCGATGACTGGTTGTTTAACTTGCAAGGTGCTTGAACCCTCATATCAGAGGCTCTCTCTCCAAAAATCTACTCTGTTTTGGAATAGCTTGAACTTACTGCTCTTTTTTATAAGCTTTGAGACGTGGGGCGAACAATCAGTTCGTTAATGGTTACGTTCTTCGGCTGCTGGATAGCAAACAGTATGGTTCTTGCAATGTCGATTGGGTCAAGTTGACTCCATTCCTGGCTCCCCAATTTCTCCAATGCCGGATAAATGGAGTTATCGGTTATGGTATCGTACAGTTCGGTCTCCACCGCGCCGGGGGAGATGAGCGTCGTCCGAATATTTTGCGTGTGTCCCAATTCCATTCGCATACCTTCTGTTAAAACCCGTACAGCATGCTTGGTCGCACTATAAATAGAGCTTGAAGGGAAGATGATGTGTCCCGCAATGGACGAGAAATTAATAATATGTCCCTCATTACGGTCCTCCATATGTTTGTATACCGCCGCCATCCCGTAGAGGACGCCTTTAATATTCACATCAATCATTCTCTCCCATTCGTCAACCTTCAAATTTCTGAAGAATGAAAGAGGCATTATGCCAGCATTATTAATCAATATGTCGATTTGACCATAGACTTTAATGGTTTCATCCGCCAAGGCTTCAACGTCAGCGCGCGAAGTGACATCAGTCACCTTGTAGCTGGCCTCGCCTCCAGCGTTACGGATTTCTTCTTGCAACTGCTGCAATCGGTTTTCTCGGCGAGCGGCAAGCATAACTTTAATATTGTGTTGAGCGAGAAGTTTAGCTGTAGCCGCTCCCATTCCACTGCTTGCACCTGTAATGATTGCTACTTTTGCATTCATGTGTGATTCCCCTTTGTCCTTTTATTAGCCACTCATCGCTGGCTTGATTCTAGGTTATCAATTCGAGTTTGCTATAAGTCAAGACTCAATAATTAAAATATTTCTCATAGGCGTAATCCCCACATATCCATGGTTTTTAGGTGATGAAGGATAATAAAAGAGGGTGAAAAAGGGAATGAATGTATAAAATACATTAGAGTTCACTCTAATGTATGAATCAAAAAAACACGTCTTCATCCCGTAAAACGCTCTCCACTTTAGAGCGAAATGTTGCACGACGGAATCCTAGGGTAGCATCTTGTTCAATTCTTTTTCCTGCATGTCATAAAGTGCCAGCTTGTAATTGATTTGCTCCAAATATTTAATAGTCTTCGAGAGTTCCTTCTCCACTTTTTCCTTGTGCGTAAGCATCATTTGTTTACGCATGGTAAGTGTGTTCTCGCCTTCTCGGTATAAATCCACATATTTCTTGATTTCGGCAAGCGGCATGCCCGTCGCTCGCAGCGCCAGAATAAAATTCAACCATTCCATACTCTCTTCGTCATACAATCGATTGCCACTCGAGTCGCGCTTGACGCATGGCAGTATTCCTTCTCGTTCATAAAATCGAAGAGTATGTGGGGTAATTCCGGTTTTCTCCGAAATTTCTTTAATCTTGAACATCGTTTTATCCTCCAATCATCGAAGTAAACTCTAACCTTTTTTCCTCATTCACTTCTATATTACTGGCATTAATTACTGATTATTAAGCGGATTTGTCTAATTTAAAGGCGGATTCAACAAGCTTTTAAATAAGAGTATACTGTTGGGTATTAAAAATAAAAAGCTATACTTTCATTAGCGATCTCATGATCCAAAAAACAATTACAGGTTCATGGAGAAGATATTCTGTAATCAAAACAAAAGAGGTTTCCCCCTGCATCTGTAGCAAAAGGTATAATCTTATCAACTAACTGGTCTTTAACATTATCAATTGTAATAAGGAGATCAATTGGTCGAGTAGGATCTCCGATGCTCAGTAAATTGTTGATTGATTCTCGAGAATCTTGAAATAAAACGACCTTTTTATCTATAGGGAAACATCCATTTTGGTCTTTAATGAACTCTCTGTAATCTGTCGGGAACTTGATTTTTAATTTTTCTTCTACATACTCAATTTGACTGTTTGTGAGGTACATCTCTCAATGAAGAATTTAGTGGTTTTGGAGATTGGCTTATTAAAAACCCACTTCGTGGATGAAGACAATGCTTCAAATGGAGTTTTAAAAATTGTCGCAGGTCGAGTTAATGCATAAAAAGGAAGGTGATTAGACCTTCCTTTTTTATTCGGATGGATTGCTGAACTTGTGCCCAAAATGAATAAAAAAATGTAAATGAGTGTAATGAATGACGACAAATGCGTGAAATAACAGGCATTTGTAACTGAATATGTACTCCCACTTTATTAAGGGCCTAGTGGATGAATAATCCGTGAAGGTTCAAGTCCTCTCGGCCGTATCAATGATACCAAGGGTTTTGCTGCCCTTGGTTATCATCTTTCAAATATCCTTTCGATCTCAGCGAAAAGTCTCGTCTGCTTTTTTGGAAATGGATTTATAAACTATAAACCTTCTGTAGCAATTGCCTTTCCTACAGTATTTGCCCTTCTTATTTTCTTTAAAGGTTCGTACATTTCCGAGTTGAAAAAAGCTTCAATGTTCTGTTTACTAGGAAACTTGAGAATCACAAGTCTTTTAGGCTTCCAATCTCCCTCCATGACAGTTGTGTTGTCATCTTGAACGATGGGGTAACCACCGAAATGATTGACGACACTAAAAATACGATCTTCATATTCTTTGAAGTTATCTGGGTTAGTAATATCAATATCAATAACTAGATAAGCACTCAAAGTAACACCACCTTAGTTGATTTGGAAAGGGCTGAGTTTTATCTCCTCGTTTTCTAAGACCCCTTTCTAGATAAAAGTATACAGACTTGATACAATTCAAGTAAATTAACTATAATTGCTGATAATATTCAAAATAAATGAATGTTAGGTGGGTTAAAATGGAGATTCGCCAGTTAATCACGTTTCAAACTGTTGCTTCCACATTGAACTTTACACGAGCAGCTGAAGTCCTCAACTATGTACCATCCAATGTCACCATGCAAATACAAGCTTTGGAGGAAGAGTTGGGCGTTCGTCTAATAGACCGCTTGGGAAAACAAATCATCCTTACAGAAATAGGAGAAAGATTCCTCATACATACGAAAAAAGTCTTAAACGATCTCGAAGAGGCGAAGCTAGCCGTTAAAGAAAGTAATGAAATAACAGGCACCATTACGTTTAGTGCCAATGAGATAGTTTTAACCTACCGATTACCTGCCCTTTTAAAAGAGTTTAGATCCTTATATCCAGGCGTTCGTTTAATGTTCCGTTCCTTTCCGAATGAACAATTGAAACAAAGTCTTTATGAAGGGAAGACTGATGTAGTGTTTCTTTTGGATGAACCGCTCGTTACGACAAGCCTCCTTTCAAAAACATTAAGGAGTGAGGCATTTCGACTTCTAGTCTCCTTGGATCATCCTCTTGCCAAAAGGAAAAAAATCAGCGGCACAGAACTTCAAGACGAAGTATTCCTGCTGACGGAAAAAGGATGTACATTCCGTACATTGTTTGACCAGTTACTGGAGAGAAAAGGGATCGAAGGAATAACTGACATGGTTTTTTGCAGTGCCGAAGCTATCAAGCAGTGTACTATGGCGGGAATGGGAATAGGTTTTTTACCTGAAGTCGCTGTTAAATCCGAACTTGAGAGAGGAGAATTGGTTTCTCTTCCATTGAAGATGTCGAATCCAAATTTCAAGACTCAAGTGATTTGGCATAAGGATAAGTGGATATCCCCTGCAGTCAGTGCATTCTTAAATGTTGCCGAAAGGGTTCTTGACGATTCAACACAAACCATAATTTCGTGAAAATATTTATAGACAAGCATGAAATAGGTGTTACTTAAACAGTAAGCATGTCTCGCTTTTTAATGAGATGTGCTTTTTATTATAAAAAAGAACAACAAGGTGTGTTAGAAAAAATAAATTTTTCTGAAAATATTGCATGCGATATATTTATGCGATATATTACATGTAACAATAATTTAATTGAGGTGATACAAATGCCAGTACCTAAAAATTTTTCTTCACCAGTTCGGATGACTGCTAAAGAACGAGCACTTTCCCAAATTCAGAGATGGATTATCGACGGTACTCTACAACCTGGTGAGAAGCTAATAGATGCCGAGCTCGCAGAATCTTTGGCTGTAAGTAGAACTCCTATAAGAGAAGCTTTTCAACTTTTAGAAGTTCAAGGCTTGGTTTCAATGTATCCAGGTAAGGAAACTCGTGTTTCGAATATTCAGAAGAGTGATATTTTTCATTTATATCCTACGCTTGCATCTCTTCATGCATTGGCAGCTGAATATACTGCAAATAACATTTTACCTGAGCAAATAGAAAAGCTAAGAGAATTAAATATACAGTTTAAAAAGGCAATTGAAAGTGGACAACCTTATCAGGCAATGGAACTAGATGAACAATTCCATAACTTAATTATAGAAATATCGGAAAATCCATACATTGCTTCGTTTAGTGAATCCCTACAAATTCATATTAGAAGATTTAAATATGTCTTTTTAAAACAACCTATCAAAGAAACTTTAAATTCAGTAAATGAACATGAGTCCATAATAACTGCTTTAGAAAATAAAGATGTACAAAGAGTTTCGGAGTTAATGAAACAAAATGTAATCAGACCGATGCATGAACTAACTAAATTATTTAAGGAGAAAGAGAATAATGAGTAATAAAAGAGATTTGAGAATTCGTAGTAAAGTCATTAGTGAGGGTGTGAACCGAGCACCTAATCGTGCCATGTTGAGAGCTGTTGGGTTTCAAGATGAAGATTTTAAAAAGCCAATGATAGGAATAGCGAGTACATGGAGTGAAGTAACTCCTTGTAATATGCATATTAATGATTTGGCAATACAAGCAAAAAAGGGCGCCAAGGATAATGGGGGCGCACCTTTAATCTTTAATACCATTACCGTTTCAGATGGCATTTCCATGGGACATCATGGCATGTCTTATTCTTTGCCTAGCCGAGAAGCTATTGCGGATACAATTGAAATTGTAACAAATGCAGAGCGTTTTGATGGCATTGTTGCAATTGGTGGGTGTGATAAAAATACCCCTGCCTGTTTAATGTCTATAGGACGCATGAATTTACCTGCTGTTTATATTTATGGGGGGACCATTCAACCTGGACAGTTAGATGGAGATAAGGTGGATATTGTAAGTGCTTTTGAGGCTGTTGGTAAATACCATGATGGTAAAGTTACGGAAGATGAATTACATAAAATTGAATGCAGTGCATGTCCTGGAGCTGGGGCTTGCGGTGGAATGTACACAGCAAATACAATGGCAGCGGCTGCTGAAGCGATGGGAATAAGTCTTCCTGGCTCATCTTCCACTCCTGCTATATCCCCGAATAAGGCTATTGAGTGTGAAGAAGCTGGCAAAAGGGTTCTTGATCTTCTAGAAAAAGGTATTTTCCCTAGAGATATCATGACCAAAAAAGCATTTGAAAATGCGATTACGGTTGTCATGGCTCTGGGAGGTTCAACTAATGCTTTCTTGCATCTTCTCGCGATAGCACATTCAGTTGAAGTAGATTTAAACTATGATGATTTTGAACGTATTCGCAAAAGAGTCCCTCATATCGCAGACTTAAAACCGAGTGGAAGATATGCTATGCAAGACCTAAATAATATAGGTGGGGTTCCAGGTGTCATGAAGATTCTTCTTGAGAAGGGACTCCTTCATGGTGATTGTATAACCGTTACAGGTAAGACATTAGCAGAAAACTTAGCGGAAGCTAAGGACTTGGATCAAGATCAAGATATTATTCGCTCTTTTGATAATCCATTAAAGCCTAATGGACCATTAATTGTATTGAAAGGCAACTTAGCTCCTGATGGGGCGATTGCTAAAATGTCTGGTATGAAAAGATCACGATTTATTGGTACAGCTAAAGTTTATGATAGTGAAGAAGCGGCAACAGAAGCCATTATGCGTAATGAGATAAAAAAAGGGGATGTTCTTGTTATTAGATATTCGGGTCCAAAGGGGGGACCTGGAATGCCTGAAATGCTGTCAGTAACAGCTTTAATTGTAGGAAAAGGACTAGGCGGTGAAGTTGCCCTGATTACAGATGGAAGATTTTCTGGTGGATCTCACGGTTTTGTAATTGGACATGTTGCACCTGAAGCACAAGTAGGTGGTCCAATTGCTTTTCTTAAAAATGGTGATATCGTAACCATTGATAGTGAGAGTCAGGAAATTTCATTCAACATTACAGAAGAAGAATTGCAACACCGTAAGGATAATTGGACTCAACCAAAACTAAAAGTATCAACAGGAGCACTGGGAAAGTATGCACGTTTAGTATCAGCAGCATCAAAAGGTGCAGTCACAGACCTATTTGAACAATAGGTTTATAAGGTATTACAATTGTAGATTTTAAAAGAGATTTCGAAGAAACACAAAGTATCGGGAGAGGTTAGTGAAGAACAATTTAGTGAATTAAGGATGTTGTAATATCTGGCTATTTGATTAAATGACAACTTTCTGGAATAACGAAAAAAGCCCAATTTCTTAAATTCAAAGCTGAGAAATTGGACTTTTTTATGTTCTAAAATAACGTAAAACATAAACACCCAAATCTTTAAAGGTGGGGGAGAGCTTTTGATGATTTTCAAGGTCATCGTAGTTGCCGGCAATGACAAAATGGCACTGTATACGTCTGACAGAATAAAGCTCGTGTTTCTTACAGATATTGTATGAAAGCTCGGCGTAATGCATTGAGATATGTGTTATTTTCATATGATAATAGATTTCGCTTAAAATAAAACTCAGCTTTTTCAATCTTTCGGAGATCGTGGGAATTTTGCGTTCAGCTTTTTTGTAATATGTAATGGCCTTTGTGTATTCACCGTTTCTAAACTCATACATCCCGCGGAAGAAGTTATAATAATATGCCCGCATATTGTCTAGCTTCTTCTTATGTCCTTCGATTTTATTTAAATATTCTGGAAGTTCCATTCGGTTTTCATCTGATGGCAGTGTGTATTCCAAGTTAAATCAAAATAGCCTACTGAGATTATCTTAGGAATTTTGCAAACCTCAATTTAGACAAACACAAACACGTTTGTTTGGATTAGGAAATATAGGTGAAGATAAGTAAAAAAAATTACAAACTTTTTAGCGCATCCAAAGAGATAAATCTAAAAGAGCAGGGATAGGGGGGACAAACAACAGAATTTCGTATACTCTGTTGTTGTGCTATGTAAATGTTCAAAAGCCATTTAGGAGCGTTGACCTTTGATAATCCATCATAAAAGTGTCATCCGATGTATTCGATGTCTTGTTAACAAAGGCTAGTGAAATTCAACATCCATAAAATGATGAAAAAGTCGGTGATAAATTATTCATCCGTGAATCAAACGGTGATCGAACATTCCATTTTGTGTTTAATATGAGTTTTCTTGATTTAGCACACTCCCTTAATAAATGCATAGGATACTATCACAAAAATTTAAAATTGCGGGGATCAAAAAATGTACTATTACCCTTTTTCGCCTCAATGTTATTATTATGTGACTGTACCGATGTATAACGATGGAAGATCTGTTTATTGGACTATTCCAAATGAGATGGAACACGTACACAGATGTGCCGATTTGCGCTCTTCATATGAAGACAGAAACCTTCTCTTGAAGGATTATGGACCAAAACCATTTGTTGTAAATATCAATCGAGCCACAAAACAAAACAATACGTTCCGTACTGCTTTATGGACAGGAAAGCATTTTCAAGTTACTTTGATGAGTCTTGGTATTGGAGAAGATATTGGTTTGGAAATCCATCCTAACGTCGATCAGTTCTTACGGATTGAACAGGGGCGTGGGATCGTCAAAATGGGAAAGAGCAAAGATCATTTGAACTTTCAAAGAAATGTTTATGATGATTCTGCCATTATTGTACCTGCCGGCACTTGGCACAACGTGATGAATACAGGTAATACGCCATTAAAACTTTACTCCATTTATGCTCCTCCTAACCATCCATTTGGTACAGTTCATGAAACCAAAGCAGATGCAGTGGCTGCGGAAGGTTAGCATAGATATTCGCAGAATTCTATGTAATTGGAGTCACATCCAGCATGAAACATGGGGAACCAGTACCCAAGAATTGTTTTTATGTAAATGAAACCCTATGTAATATCCAAGCAGTATGTGCTAATTTTAAAAGTAATTGATAAAATAAAGTCGATTTAATAAAATCGGCTTATTTCTTTATTCGAGTCACTTTTAGCAGAATTGGCATTATCGAAATGAATCTATCAACTCAAAGAAAGTAACTTTCACACTTGACTATATACCTATGGGGGTATATTATTGTTTTGTGAATAACAAAGAGTTAATAAGGTGGTGTAACTCGTATCAATTATTTAGTTATTGCATTCCTGCTTATTTTTGTGATTATCATTGCAACGTATAGACGTTATTATCCTATAACCGGAATCTCTTGTATCCATAAAGATAAATTAAAGCCTATGGACATGACAATATTAGATATTCGCCATTATAACGATGTACCCAATTTTTCGGATGATATTATTTTAAACATCCCATATGCGTATCTAAAACGTTTTTATTTAGAGATCCCACGTGATAAAATACACATAATAGCTCGTGATCGGGTGGAATTAAATTTAGGAGTGCGTTTTCTAAAGCGCAAAGGTATCCATGTAAACAGTTATGAACTGGCAGCATGTAAATGTAAAAATAAATGAAAGAAAGGATTTCATTGATATATGGAGTATGATCAAAAGATTAAAAACCGCTTACGACGGATAGAAGGACAAATTAAAGGTGTATTGACTATGATGGAACAAGGAAAAGATTGTAGAGAGGTTGTGACCCAATTAGCAGCTTCCCGTAATGCTATCGATCGAGCGATGGGTTTAATAGTGAGCACAAACCTTGAACATTGTGTTCGTGAAAGTTTAGAAAAAGGCGAAGACACACAAAATTTAGTAAAAGAAGCAGTCGACTTGTTGGTAAAGAGCCGATAAAAATTCATCAACCTATATTTAAGGTTGACGAATTTTTATATGCGTTATATTATACCCCTAACGGTATTTAAAGAGTTGAATAATAGCAGATCTTTCGAAAAAATTTTTTTGACTTCGATTATACCCCTAGGGGTAATTAGTTAGGAGAATAAACATGACAGAACAAACAAAACGCACAACAATTGTTTTATTTAGCGGGGATTATGATAAAGCAATGGCAGCCTATATTATTGCAAATGGTGCAGCTGCCTACGATCATGAAGTGACGATCTTCCATACTTTTTGGGGATTAAACGCTTTACGTAAAGAAGAGCTGATTCCAGTGAAAAAAGGATTTCTTGAAAAAATGTTTGGAAAGATGATGCCTCGTGGTGCTGATAAGATGGGTTTATCTAAAATGAACTTTGCAGGTATGGGCCCTAAAATGATTAAAAATGTGATGAAAAAGCATAATGCACTTACTTTGCCTCAGTTGATTGAGATGGCTCAAGAACAGGGGGTAAAGCTCGTAGCCTGTACGATGACAATGGATCTTCTTGGTTTACAGGAAAAAGAACTATTAGATGATATCGACTATGCTGGTGTAGCAGCTTATTTGGCAGATGCTGAGGAAGGCAGTGTCAACTTATTTATCTAATGTTACTCATTGCTAAATAAATGAAGGGAGGTTATAACACTACACTATGGATAGTGGCGTAATGTTCAATATCTTACTCATTTTATTTTTACTATGGTTCGTATTTCGACGTTTTTTATCATTGCAAGGTGTTAGACAAATAACAACTGCTGATTTAAAGTCAGAGCTGAAAAATAAAGACATACAGTTTATAGATGTGCGAACACCTTATGAGTTTCGTACAAGGCATATTAAAGGGTTCAAAAATATTCCCTTGACTAACTTGCCTCATCTAACTAATCAGCTTTCGAAAGACAAAGAAGTTTTTGTTATCTGTCAAAGCGGAATGAGAAGTTTAAAGGCAAGTAACATATTGAAGAAACAAGGATTTAAAAACATCACAAATATAAAAGGGGGTATGAATACATGGTATTAACTTCTAGAGGGAACCTTTTTGCATATTTATATACCCCCACCCCTATATGAGAAAAGGAGGAAAAAATGATGAAAGCAAATATTGTACTAGACGCTAAAGGTTTGGCGTGTCCAATGCCTATCGTAAAAACGAAGAAGAGTATGAAGGATTTAAAAGCTGGTGAAGTATTGGAAATTCAAGCGACAGATAAAGGTTCTACAGCAGATCTGGAAGCATGGGCAAATAGTACAGGCCATGAATATCTAGGTACTGAAGCAGAGGGGGAAATACTTCGTCATTTTCTTCGAAAAGGAGGAGAGCTTTCAGCAGAAAATGCAGCTTCAATTCCTGAGATTTCATTAGAAGCTTTCAAACAGAAAGTGGATAGTGACGAGTCTCTTAACATTTTAGATGTACGAGAGATAGAGGAGTATGAAAAAGCTCATATTCCTGGAGTTGTGCATATCCCTCTAGGTGAAGTGGAAAAGCGCTCTAACGAATTAAACAAAAATGATGAAATTTATATTATCTGCCATTCGGGAAGAAGAAGTGAAATGGCGGCCCAAACCATGAAAAAACAAGGTTTTAAAAAGGTTATTAATGTTGTCCCCGGTATGCGGGATTGGACTGGTAAAACAGAAAAAGGAGGCATGTAAACATGACCGTTCAAGCACTTACCGCAAAAGAAGTCACACAAAAAATCTTTAACAAAGAATCTTTATTTATTCTGGATGTGCGTAATGAAAATGACTTTAACGATTGGAAGATCGAAGGACATTGTTTTGACTATTTAAATGTACCGTATTTCGATCTTTTAGATGGCGTAGAAGATATCTTGGAGAAAATTCCTTCTGATAAAGAAGTGCTGGTCGTTTGTGCAAAAGAAGGTTCATCCGTCATGGTATCCGAAATGCTTTCTGAAGCAGGTCATTCTGTATCCTATCTTAAGGGTGGAATGAAAGCATGGAGCGAACATTTAGAGCCGGTAAAGGTCGGGGATTTAAAAGATGGCGGTGAGATGTATCAGTTTGTTCGTATCGGTAAAGGCTGCCTGTCATACATGGTCATTTCCGATGGTGAAGCGGCGGTTATTGATGCGACACGTATGGCGGATATTTTTATAGACTTTGCGAAAGAGAAGGGCGCGGAGATTACACACGTATTTGATACACATCTTCACGCAGACCATATTTCAGGCGGCAGAGTCATTGCTGAAAAAACTAAAGCAACCTACTGGTTACCGCCTAAAGATGCTGAAGAAGTGGCATTCGATTATCAGCCGTTGGAAGAAGGAAATGACATGATTATTGGAAATACAAAGATTAAAATTCACCCGATTTATTCTCCGGGGCACACGATTGGGTCCACTTCTTTCATTGTCGATGATCTGTATCTTCTTTCAGGTGATATTTTGTTTATTGATTCAATTGGCAGACCAGACTTAGCCGGTATGGCAGAAGATTGGGTAGGAGATTTAAGAAAAACGCTTTATAGCCGTTACAAGTCGTTATCAAAGGATTTAATTGTATTACCTGCACACTTTATGATCATTGACGAGCTAAATGAGAATGGAAGTGTTGGTAAAAAACTAAGCACGTTATTTAGCGAGAACCATGGTTTGAACATTGCGGATGAAACAGAATTTAGACACCTAGTAACAGATCATTTGCCTCCGCAGCCAAATGCATACCAAGAGATTCGAGAAACAAACATGGGGAAAATCAGCCCAGATGAAGAAAAACAGCGTGAAATGGAGATTGGTCCAAACCGCTGTGCAATACGGTAACACAAGTTTCTATTAAAAAGAGGAGAGATGAACATGAAATCAGATAAAGTATTAGACGCAAAAGGCCTGGCATGCCCAATGCCAATCGTCAGGACAAAAAAAGCGATGAATGAACTGGAATCAGGTCAAATATTAGAAGTGCATGCAACAGATAAGGGAGCTAAAAGTGATCTTGCAGCTTGGTCTAAATCAGGCGGGCATGACCTTTTAGAGCAAACTGATGAAGGCGATGTATTGAAATTCTGGATTAAAAAAGGCTAATGAATGGAAAGGGTATCGAATAAAAAGATACCCTTTTCCTTTGAAAGGAGGAAACCAAAGTGGATATTGCCTTTATCACAACTCTTTTCACTATAGGGTTTATTGGTGCCTTTATTTCCGGAATGATTGGTATTGGCGGAGCAGTTATTAATTATCCAATGCTATTGTACATTCCTTCTTTAGTGGGAGTGATGTCATTAACTGCCCATGAAGTGTCAGGGATAGGGGCTATTCAAGTTTTCTTTGCGACACTTGGCGGTGTTTGGGCTTATCGTAAGAGTGGTCTTCTAAATAAAGCATTAATTATTTACTTGGGAAGCAGCATCCTTGTAGGGAGTGTATTGGGGAGTTACTTTTCTCATTATATATCTGAAAAAGGAATTAACTTTATATACGGTATTCTGGCTATTTTAGCAGTTATTTTAATGTTTATACCTAAAAAAGGACAAGAACAAAGCGAAGACAAAGAAGTGATATTTAATAAATGGTTGGCTTCGTCCCTAGCGTTTATCATTGGTGGTGTATCGGGTGTTTTAGGAGCTGGCGGCGCCTTTATCCTGGTCCCCTTTATGTTATCAATTTTAAATATTCCTGTTAGAATCACAGTCGCTTCATCTCTTGCGATTACATTTCTTTCATCTATTGGCGCAACAGTTGGAAAAGTAATCACGGGCCAGGTTCTTTTTGTACCGGCTCTGGTTCTTATGATTGCCAGTTTAATTGCTTCTCCTATTGGCGCATCAGTTGGGCAAAAAGTAAATACAAAATTCCTGCAATGGATTTTAGCGTTATTAATAAGTGCGACAGCTATTAAAATTTGGTTAGAGCTGATATGAGTCAGCGGGTAAAATGAAAGATTAAATGATTCATTACTCGTTGGTTTCTTATTAATGTTATGACACTTGGCCATGTTCAATAAATGTTTCAAGTATTTGATGAAATTCATTTTGATAATGGTGACTTGGACAAGTCTGACATAGTACCTTGAAATGCATTTGACTTAGTGGCGTCCAGTGGAATTAGGACAACGTTAAGAAAATAAAAAAACCATAACTTCACCTTTGATCATTTTTTTAAAACGTTTTAATCCTGATTGGTTTAATGGGTATTAATGAGTTAATATAAATTATGTCTATTTTGTATAATAGGCTGTATGGCATGATTTCAAATGCTTGAAACGGCGTGCTTTGTAACTGATAATATACCACTTTTGTTGAGGGATTCGAACTAAAAAGAAGATGCCAAACTATATGGGTATCTTTGTTTGCTTTAGAGTTATTATATTTGAATATCATGACATGGCACCAACAACACGTTATTAAGCATATAAAAAAGAAGCAACTACTTAGGCAGCTTTTGCTGTCTTTTAACACCATATCATATCACCCTCATATGTAATATAATGTTGCCAACCCATATTGGTTGATTCCTTTAAGAGACGTGGCACTGAGGAGGAAATGATAGATGGTTTATTTCGTAATGTTTTTTTGTTTTGCTATTACACTGCATAATATTGAGGAGGCTATTTGGTTACCTAAGTGGTCACAACAACCTTCAAAGTTTCAAAAGCCAGTAACCTCAAATGAATTTCATTTTGCTGTCATTGTTATAACTATGTTGGCTTATTTATCTGCATTTGGTTTTTTATATATGCCAGAATCAGATATTGCAAAATGGATTTTCATTGGCTTTCTAGGTTCTATGGTTATCAACGCTATTTTTCCACATCTTATCGCAACTGTTTTAATGAAAAAGTATGCACCTGGACTTCTCACGGGCTTATTGCTTAATATTCCAGTAAACTCATTAGTCATTTATCAAATGTTTTTAAAGAATTTGATTGTATGGAAGGAGTTAATAATATCTACGTTGGTTGTAGGAATTATTTTATTAGCACTTATTCCATTATTATTTAAAGTTGGTGATAAAGTATCTCCTTAATGAGTTTGAATTGATTAGAATTGAGGAAGATATTAAGGGACACAAATTAGAGGTCAAGATAAAATGGAGTGAAACAAAAGAAAAAACAACAGTATTTAAATTAGAAGAGAAAAAGTTTTTGAATCTAGATTTCTAAAAATTTGCAATGAAATTATTAAAAGGCAGCTGAAACTGGTTGCCTTTTGTGGTTATTTTAAGAGAGACATGGTACCAATGGCAGATCGAATTAACTGATGCTGACCAGAATCGGCTTGTTTTCGTGTTTCGCTTTTTCGAAGGCTTCTTCTCCCCAAGGGCACCAGTTTACACGGTTGTGAGCATGTTAAGTAAGGAGACTTCTCAGCATTGGGTCTATTGTGCGGGCATGGGATCACCTTCTTTCTTTATGATTTATTATCGAGTATGATTTTCTTTATTTGGTATACCGCAAGCTATATCTTTATAGCCTTGTTCTGTGGACTTCTAATCTATTTGTGAATAAAGCAACTACTTAAAGGGTACTTCAGATGGAGTCAATATAACTTACCAACAACACATTTGGTGTTTTTTTATTTATCCTACCTAGTGAAGATCATCTCATTAGGACAAACAGCTGTTACATAGCATTGCCAAGGGGTGATGCATTCTATGAGGTGATAATCATAAGAGGGTCCGCAAGCTGAACAATGTTATTAACGATGGATATTATTGAAAATGGAAATGTTGTAAGGGTGTCGTGTAAGCACAAGCGATCAAGGGGGCAAGCATCGACAGCCAGACCGGAGCCTGCATGAAGAATGCAGGAACGAGGATGCTCTGAAGTTTGACAATGAATGCTTTTCTGGAGAGCTGTTAGAACGTTCGGCTTTGAACTGCTTAAGGGAGGGGGTCAGGAGGGTGTCAGTAAGGCCCCATAAGCCAAATCATCTGCTATGATCCAGACTGTCTTTCTCGGAGAGCATATCAGTGATGACAAAAATGATGTTCCCCTTCGCCTTCTTCCGCTTTTTCCTTCTCTACCCGATAAAACTCATGAAACATCTTCATCAGCGCCCGCTTTTCAATCTGCGATACATTTCGGCTGTCCAAGCATATGTTATAAATTCCGCTGTGTTTAAGTGCGAAGCTTGTAACTGGTTTAAATGAAATCCTGATGTCTAAAGCTTCGGCAATCCGTTCAAAATTAATTTGTTCAGGCTCTGTCATATCAATCTTCCTGTATAAGTTTTCAATCCAATCCTCTAAATGACTGTTTGTATACCTCAAGATGAAAAACCTCTTTAAAGACGACAATTCTAAAAATTGGATTCGCTTAAATATTATAGGGAAATCAAGACTTTTTTTCATAGGAAATTCGTCCAAGTAGATGGGGAATGAATCCATTTAATAAGGACTGTTATCGTAAGTATGATGATTTTAACACGCATCTGGATTTCCCTAGAAAAGTAAAGGTCTTTAGGGATTTATGTCAAAATAATAGTAAGTACCTTATGCAACAAACAGGGAGTTTGGTTGCTTAATAAGGAGGGGGAAGTATGAAAAAAAATATTCACATATTGGGAGCCTCTGGTGCCGGAACGTCAACATTGGGTGCTGCATTATCAAAGCGTTTGCCTCATACGCATCTTGATACTGATAATTACTATTGGTTAGATAAATTCACTAAAAAAAGAGAAATTCCTGAAAGAAAAAGGTTGCTTGAAACAGACTTAACAATAAATGAGAAATGGATTCTTTCTGGTGCAGTGTGTGGCTGGGGCGATAATCTAAAAAGTTATTTTGACCTTGTCGTCTTCTTATGGATTCCACAAGATATACGGCTTGAGAGATTAAGGCATAGGGAATTTCAGCGTTATGGAAATGAAGTGTTAGCCGGTGGCAGTAAATATGAACAATCAAAAGCATTTTTAGAATGGGCTTCTTTATATGACACTGCTGGAATGGAAGTTAGAAGTAAAGCATTACACGAACATTGGATGGCAGATTTATCTTGTCCAGTGCTAAAGATTGAAGGCGATTACTCAGTCAATGAAAGAGTTGACCGTGTCTTGGATTATCTGGATTCTAATTAAACTAACGGATAGCGATAGCTACATAAGAAAATAAATTTAAAAATCAAAGAAAGTACCAGTATGGCATTTACTGAGCTGTTTTTTTATATCGCTATCAGTATGCTGTTGGAGGGGTTAAATATCAATAAAAAATTCTTAAAAAGGTTAATGATTGTACCAATTCTATTCATTTGTTATGTTATATTTTTAAATCCTGAAGTTATACTTGAAGAGAAATGTCCTAATAAGCCTTATAGTTTAACAATCGTAAAGCACGGGACAGGTATATTTGATAAGAAAACTGTTCTAATATATTACAAGATCAACGGAAAAACAGCAGCTGTTGGGGATTTGGTGTTTTTTGAGAATTTCGGCAGGGATATAGATGTTACTTGGGATACGAATACTGATGATGGAACTTGGTGGATAGATAAAAACGTACATTTAACCATGACCTATGCTAAAAATGTTAAGGGGGAATTAGACAAGAAAGATATTGATTTTGATTATGGTACTGTCCAATAATAGTGAAGCAGTTTATTTAAAATAAGAATATACACTAAAAGAACCGCCAGTTGCGGTTCTTTTCTGTTATACAGCTGGTATTAAGTAAAACCAGTCAATGCATATAAGTCCTCCAATCCCTGAAATAAAAAGTAGAACACTGCTCAACTTTGGGTTTGAATAAGACAACAATTGAAGCCGTAAACCGAATACATGAAAAGATCAAAGACCCTCATGCCCCAACAAGAAGGTCGCTGACGGTTTATCATTCAGGACATTGAGTTAACGCTAAGGTTTCAGGAAAATTAGCAGGAACTGTATCAAAAACTAACAAAAGCACAAAATATGTAGAGAGTAGCGTTAAGACAAAGAAAGTACTTAATAGCTGTACTGAAGTTTCCGATTTTAGGCGAAAAATGGACGATGTCCTGATAATTACATAACTAAGGAGAAGCAAAAAAATTAGGATGGGAAAGCAAAAAAGGTAA
This sequence comes from Bacillus sp. ATD, assembly GCF_050585765.1. NCBI lineage: Bacteria > Bacillati > Bacillota > Bacilli > Caryophanales > Bacillaceae > Bacillus > Bacillus sp. ATD. The sequence goes on from NZ_JBOBQH010000002.1 coordinate 83,432, forward strand.
TTTATCAAAAGTAGCACCGGGTAAAAGTATCGGGGGAGATATATACAAAAACAGAGAAAAGTGTCTTCCTGAAGCTAAAAATAGAGTGCGTGAAGCTGATATAAACTATACCACAGGTTACAGAGGGAATGACAGATTACTCTATTCGAATGATGGATTAATATATAAAACAACAGATCATTATAAAACGTTTGTTAAGTTAAAATAATGGAGGACATAATTTTTAATGAAAAAAATAGTTGTAGATGGAAAAGACTTTGAAAATAAAGAAGGGTTACATAATGCACTAAAAGATAAATTAAATTTCCCAGACTACTATGGGAAAAATTTAGACGCTTTATGGGATTGCCTTACAGGGTGGATAGAATTGCCGCAAACTTTAGTTTGGAGAAATTTTGAGTTGAGTAAAAAGTTATTAGGTTCATACGCTGATGATGTATTAGAAGTTTTGCAAGAGGCTCAAGAGGAATTAGAAGGTGAGTTTAAAATAATAGTAGAGTAGACTTTCTTTTTTAGTTTTGTGAATTTGAAAAGAGTACCTTAGCGGCTTTACTTGGGTTCAAGAATGCTTCTGAGGTATTTTATAAATAAGAAAGGCCCTCTTGAAAAGAGGGCCTTTTTTATAATATTAATCCTCAATATTTTCGATTACCTGTCTAACCATCTCATGTATTTGGTCAAACTGCCATTCTATATCACCTATTACTAAATGTAACTGTAGTAATTCAGAAGTTAGTTTTTCTTTATCTTCAATTTGACTTAAATTAGCTAAAATTTTATTCATTCTTTCATCTATTTGCGGAAGTTCTTTAATATTTTCCTCTTCTTCTAAAAGTTCTTCTGTTGAAATTAATGTACTATTATATTTTTCATTTAATTTTTTTAAAGAACTAAAGATTTTATCAATATTTTTCATCTATCTTAACCACCTATTTTAATTTTCTTCCAATGGCATTCTTAGTCTTAACTTCGTTCAATGTTCCATCCAAATTCAACACTACTCTTAAATTTCCTCTTTTATCGAAAACTTCTAAATGATCCTTGTGCAAATTATCTAAATAAAATCTATCGCCTTTTTTCAGATACGGATTATCCAATTTTTTATTAACTTCATAGATTGATTGGCCTTGGAATTGATTTTTTGTTTTTGTAACATTGTTTTTTATAGTTTTTCCAAATCCATCATTAAAAAATTCTTTCATATTCGATACGGATTTAGCTTCACTGGTTATCTTACTACTATTAGCATTCCCCTTAGAACCATGATCAACATCAAAAGACTTTTTAATTTGTTGAATTGTATCTTGTCCAGATTTTTGTAAGTTTAGCACATTTATAGGAACATCGCTAGCTAACAGAAGTTCTTTAGCAAAAGGATTTGGTATTGACTCTAAACCTTTTTTTAAAAGTTTCCCAAAGTCTTTGGTGTCTTTTACTACTTTTTTTGATGCAGATTTACCAACATTTCCGGCACTGTTTACCCCTTTTTTACCCGACTTGCTGATTCCCTTCTCTGCGACTTTCCCGACCTTTGAAACGACGGACCCACTCTTTGTAACAGCACCACCGCCGCCTGATATGAATAGGCTGGCTACATTCAAAGTGAAATATGTGGTGTAGTGCGATTGTGAATACATATCTCCGTGTACAAAGTTTTTGTCCCAGCTTTCTTTTACCTCATCCCAAGTAGAATCCCAGGCTTTTTTATAGTCGAATTCAAAAACGGACTTTATCGTTCCTTTTGGATCTAAACCGAGATCGATCCCGAATTTTGCAATTCCTAAAAGTCCTTCACCAGTTTCCTTCGAAAAATCATAATATGCCATTTGTTTGCCTTTATAGTATTCATATACTGGACCTAGATATTTTTTACCCGCTGCATCTATAGGGGCTAAATATTCTTTAACCGTCTTCTCTGTATCATCTATACCGGCTAATAAACCTTCATATACACCGTCAATCTGTTCTTTCAAAATATCCTTGGTCGCTCGAAGAGGATTATCCCAAAACTCGAGGGATTTAACATACTCCTGTTGTTCAGTGGTGAGGTTGTCGTATCCAATCTCTTTAGCAACTTTTAGATACTCGTCAGGATCATCAACCAACGTATTGAGCTTTTTCTGTAATTCTTTGATTTCCCGTTCTTTTTCTTTTTTCTTCTTAAACGTCAAATAAGCTTCCGTTCGCTTCTCAATATCGCCTTTTTTCTTATGTATATCACTCTCACGGTACGCCTTGGCGTTGTAGTGGATGGGCGTAGCGTTTTTGCCTTTGCCAGTTGCTTCTTGGAGCTTTTGGAAATCTGACTTGATGAATTGTTCATTTGGTTCCGACATAGCATATTCTGTCAGTAAATCTTCGTCAAGGTCACCTAGTTTTTCAATTGTTTTTTTACGTTTATCATTGGCATCCGCAAGCTCATCTTTGAAGGTTTCTGTTGAAAACAAGTCGAGCGGGAGGATGTCGTCAATGTCGTTTAAGATATCTTTCATGGCTTTTTTCTGCTCAGACATGATGGACTTTGATTTTTTATGGGCGTTAGCCAGTTCATGTTCTAAAAAGGATTCTTCAATATAAGCATCAGAGAGACCTTTGTCCTCGACAGCTCCGGCAATGCTGTTAAAAAATGCGATTTTCATGTCAATGTAATCGATCCATTGATCGGTGACACCAACATGATCGTGATAGAATGCTTTAATGTTATTAGCGCCTTTACCTGAGAATTCGCTGTCGTCAAGTTCAGCGACGCTTTGTAAAGCTTTTCTCAAGTTGACCATTTGCGTCCTTAGTTCTTTATATTCTTTGGCGCGGTCTGTAGCTTCAGACATAAGTGTTTTAGCTTCAAAGACTTTCATAATCATATCCTCTCATTTAATTGTATAATAAAATATTACCATGGAAGAATGATGAAACTAATCTAAAATGATCTTGATTAATCATATCAAAGATACCGAATAAAAAGTTTGCGGTTTTTTTGCGGTTCAAACACTTTTTTGAAATGTTAGAAGATTATATAAAAAGACATAAAAGGAGGGGTCCTGTGAATCCGGTTTTATCATCGTCAGAAGTTGGCGTGAAAATCAATGAATGGTATAAAATGATACGTCAATTCAGTGTTCCGGATGCAGAGATTTTAAAGGCAGAGGTGGAACAAGAGATCAATCAGATGGAGGAAGATGAGTATTTACTTATTTACTTCTCTCTAATGAAATTCCGTCATCAGCTTATGTTAGATTATTTGCAACCAGTTATAACAAGAATCAGGCCAACTATTGATGAACTGCTTGAAAAAATAGAAGCATCCAATAAGGGGATAACTGGTCTGTTGTCTTACTACTCTCTTTTTTTTCGTGGAATGTATGAGTTTGATAAGAGGGAATATGTCAAAGCAATTGGTTTTTATCGAGAAGCAGAAAAACACCTTACTCATGTTAATGATGATATTGAGAAGGCGGAATTTCATTTTAAGTTGGCTGAAGCTTACTATATTATGAAGCAAAATCATATCTCGATGCACCATGTTAAACAAGCGATGGACATTTATAATCAATATGAACTTTATAAAGTGCGAAAAATACAATGTCATTTCGTGATATCTGGAAATTACGTTGATTTTAAACATTTCGAGAAAAGCCTGCCGCACCTTGAAAAAGCCTTAGAGTTATCCAAACAATTAGATCGCAATGAAAGGCTGCTTAGCTCGGCTTACTACAATCTCGGAAAGAATTACGCAGATTTAGGAATAAATGATAAAGCAGATCATTTCTTAAATGAGGCTGCCAAGGTATCAGAAAGTGCTAAGTTGAGCAATTTACCACATTCACTGTTTACATACGCTAAATTTCTTTTTAAGCAAGGGGAAACAAGTGAAGCAATAAAAATGAGTAAAAAGGGTTTATTAGCTGCAATATCTCAAGATGATAAACTTTTTGTGTCCCTGCAAAAGTATTTGGAAGCACTTTATATTAATGCAGTAGATCAAGTGGGAATCAAAAAAACGATTGATTACTTAGAAAGAAATAAGAATTATGCGTATGTGGAAGATATCGCAATTGATACGGCTGAAGTTTTTGCAAAATCAAAGGAATTTGAAACATCATATGTTTATCATCAAAAAATGCTTGAAACGCAAAAACAAATTCAGAGGGGAGAATGCCTGTATGAATTTTAAAAAGAGCGTAATCATTATTCTTACTGCAGTAACTTTAAGTTTAGGTCTCGTTACTACTTTTACTGTTGAGCAAGGTATTGCATATCATCAACTTTCTGACCGAAATCAAACATGAAAACTGATTAAACCCTCTTAATTGAGGGTTTTTTATTAAGGTAGTAGGGCACCACAATATAAATTTTCGGTGTGACCACAATAACTTTTTGGTTCTGAAGGAAGATCTCTCAATGGTGAATTAAGCAGTATTAAGAGATTAGTTTATTAAAATTCACTTTGTTGATGCAGACAGTGCTTCAACTGGTGGTTTCAAAATTGCAGGAGATCAAGTTAGAGACTAAAGGAAGAGCGGAACCTTCCTTTTTTTATTTGGATGGATTGAAAATAGTGCTCATTTTCGGCCGAAATGAATATAAAATAGCGTCAATGAATGGAAGGTGTCAGTAAGTAATAATTGTAACAGAAACAACAAAATCTCTTGTTCCTGTTAATACATCCAAGTATGAGTGAGAAATGCAGACTTATTAAAATCGCAATTTGCCCTGAGAATTTGTAGCGGATTTCTTTAATTGACGTACCCAAATAAAGTGTCGGATCAGATAAAAGGTAGTTATCAGGGCAATCATTAATAAAGTCCATAAGGATGAGAAAGATAGGATAATCAAAAAACAGATAATAAGTATTATCGATAAACTCTTTGAAAACTTTCCAAGCAATAATTTATATGCAGACAAAACACCACAAATCGCATTACTAATAAAGAAAGCGTTAGCGATTCCAACTATTTGTTCAACATTAATGAGATGTAAAAATAAAAGAATAAAAACAAAGGCATGAACTATTGTTAATAAACCAATAGATCCAATCGGTATATTGGTTTTGGAGCGGTAAGAAATCAAGGTCATTTTTTTAGTCTCCGAAGCTATTAGACGTGATACTCCACCAGTAACTAATAGATATGTGCTCATACATAATATTGTTGTGATAAAAGCCATTGTCGGGTAAGCAAACGTTCCGAGCATTGGAATTAAAATAATCGTTAATTTTAAGTGAGTATGTGCGTGATGTAAGTCAATCCATTGATAAGCAGCAGCTACAACAATACAAACCGTTGTAATGACAGCTGAGCTTATTACTATTGCTTGGGGAATCGTTCTATTTCTGTTTTTGACATCCAAACTATAATTACCTATAATTTCCCAACCTACTAGAGTCCAAAAAAGCAAAAGAATACTGTAACCAAAGTCATCAAGATGAAATGGGGTTTTAATAAAAGCTTTATCTTTCGTATGGAGAATTGAACTAATCCCTCCACTTAACAATACTACTGTGGCGGCTGTGGAAAATATAAATGACACTTTTCCGACAGAAGAGGTATTCGATAATAGAATGAATAAACAAATCATCATAAGAATGATTCCAAATATCTCTAAGGGCCAATCATTATTTTTGAATAAAGCCTTGAGGTATTGACTGGCTGTCATGAGAACAGCAACTGGTCCCATACTGCCCGCAATAATAAAAAATACAGAAGTTAATTGTTTTATATGCTGTCCAAATGCAAGCTCAATTGTATGTGCAACACCAGATTCATTTGGAAATTCAACACTTAACTTTCCAAACAATGAAGCAAATAGAAAACTAATGATTATCATAATAAACCATGCGAAAACAGCATAATCCCCAGTCTTTCCAAAAATGATTGGTGGTAGCAAAATGATCCCAGATCCCAAAATAGGTCCGACAATTAATCCGCTTAAAAGTACGGGACCAAGTTTTCTTTCTCTCACTTTTCATTCCATCCCTTCCTAAACGTGTTTTACGTTCATATTTCAATTGTAATTTGTTTCCTTTCATCAGTAAAATAGATATATATGATCTTTTCCATCGGAATTAGTAATGTTTAAAGGGGGAGGAATGATGGAAATACGGCATTTAAAAACATTTATAACAATAGTGGAAAAGGGAGGATTTACAAAAGCAGCTGAATATTTGGGTTATGCCCAATCAACCATAACGTCACATATTAAAGATATAGAGCAAGAAATAGGAAAACCGTTATTTAATCGTTTTGGGAAGAAAATGCTGTTAACTGAAGTGGGAGAACGTTTGTTTCCTTACGCTAACGAAATGATCAGGATTTCTGAAAAAGTAAAACAAATACAATTAAGCGATGAACCTATGGGGAATCTCGTTATTGGTGCCCCGGAATCTTTAACGGTTTACCGTTTACCTCAAATTATTCACGAATTCAAAAAGCTTTTTCCTAAAGTGAAAGTAACTTTAAAATCATCGACGTGCTGGGAATTAAAAGATGATCTCCGAAATGGGAAGGTGGATTTAGCGTTTCTGTTGGAGTATGAACAAGAGGAATCTGATTTATATATAGAAAAACTGATAACTGAGCCAATGATATTGATATTCCCTGAACAGCATCAGTTAAAAAATATTTCATTTGATGATTTTTATTTTTCATCTGATGAAGTGATTTTATATACAGAACATGGGTGCAGCTACCGTACTTATTTTGAAGAGTATATGAAACACCAAGGACTGGTTTCGGAGAATACCTTTGAATTCTGGAGTGTTGAGGCTATAAAGCAGTGCGTTTTGTGCGGTTTAGGAATTTCACTATTACCGTTGATCACTGTACAAAAAGAGTTAAAAGAAAACAAATTAAGTGGATTAATTATGGATGAAACACGTATTATAACGCAGATGGCATATCATAAAAAAAGATGGCTTTCCACAGCGATGGTTGAATTTATGAATATAGTAAAAAAACATGCGGAATTATGGGAAAAAACCAGACTTTATAGTCAATGATCTTTAAAATCTTACTTCATTCTTACGCCAGAATAAATAATTGTAAGCACCTATAATCTAAACAAACGTTGATATATAAAGGTTTTGTAACAGAAAGCACAGTTCAGCTTTTTTATTGAAGACCTAGTGGTGTTGAAAACCGATGATCAAAACCATCGGTTTTTTTATTTGTTTTCATACTCATTGAAAATCACCTCATTAGGACAAATATAGTTATTACATAGCATTGCCCAAGGGCGATGCTATGTAAAAGGTGATAATCCTCGAGGGACCGCAAGCTGAACAATGTTATTAACGATTGCTATTATTATTTAATAACAATGGAGATGTATGTAAGGGTATCGACCGAGGAACAAGCGATAAAGGGGGCGAGCATCGACAGCCAGACCGGCGCCTGCATGGAGAGCAGGAACGAGGATGCTCTGAAGTTTGACAATGAATGCTTTTCTGGAAAACTGTTAGAACGTCCGGCTTTGAACTGCTAATAGGCGTACTACTTTTAATTTGCAAAGGGATCACAAAGGTATTATCAACGTGACAGATGGTGTCGAACGAAGATAACTCCTTGAAAATCTACGTCTTGGGGTGCCTACGTAAGTGCCGGGACTACATTTAACAAATCACTGATATTTGTAGAATACGAGAGGGTTGTAGACATTCTTAATAACGAATTGACAACGACGAAATTGTTAAACAATGACATATGGGGAATTCTTGTTTACCTACTATTCACGTGATAAATCAGTTTCGGTTGAATTGGACAATAACTCACTCACAAGCCTAACAGTAGAGAAAATAAGAGTTTCAGAAAAACAAAAATTGTCCGTGTACTTGATGCAATTAATAGTGACCTTACATCTCTTTTGAAAGCATTGATCGAGTTTCGCAAAGCGAGCGGCAGCGACGTTCCTGCTACAAATGACGGTCTTCAGTTCGTGAAAACGTTGATTTTCAATACTTGAGTGTTCTTTAGGATAACGGAGGCATTACTGTTTTTGATTCAGAGAATGACATTACAATTGCTCTGAATAATGATCGAGACAGCTTTTTATTAACCAGTTCAACCAATCGATGTATATGGAAAATAACACCTCAACATTGAGGTGAAATAAAAATAGTATTAAATAGCGCAAAACACCATTTCCGGTAAGAAGGCAGGCTGTTTCTTGATGGAGAAGAAATGGCCCATATCAAAATGTTTGAAGACAACGTGGAGAAAACAAATTCGAGGGGTAATTATCATGTCCCGTTTGCACCGGTATAAAACAACCGGTGCAAACGGGACAGGGACAGCTACTTTTTATAAGATGACCTCTCAATTTGTTTTTATTAAGATGGACTATGTGAAAAAGAGAAGTGATCCTTACTTCACTTTACAAGCTGTTCTGGAAGACGCATCTTCAGATCGTAACCTTGTATGAGATGAACTTGGAGAAAATGGCTGGGCTTGATGTTGATTTAGAAGCAAGTACCTTTGAGGACTTTGGTGTTCCGAAGCAGTTAAAATCAACATTCTAATCACTTTCACAAAATCTCGAAATAGATTACGAAAAGCTTGCGTAAAAAATCACGAAATTCTGACGAGATATTCACGAAAAAATGTGGTAAGATTACGTTAGAAGTAATCCAACTGAACAAGATTAAAATATGAATTGTATTTCTTTCAAAAAAATGCATAAAATAAAAAATACCGGAGTGCTGCAACACTCCGGCCAGTACAAATGCTGGCTCCTCATTGGAGAACTGGCTATAGGTGTATTTAGTATGGACCTCCCCTAGAAGTTTCTCAGGCCTCAAAGGGTGGTCTATTTCTTTTTGTCTATATACGTCAACAAAGCGAGAATAAACATTCCCGTTCCAAGCATTAGGCTTAGGGCTTGAAATGTTGACATAGGCATCACCCCCTTTTAGGGGATTTTAGCCAGCAGACTACCTTTGAGTTAGCCGTGCAAATGGTACAGGAATAATTATACACTGGACAACTATATTTGTGGTTGTCTTTTTTGTTGGATTAAAATTGATTTTAATTTCAAAGGTGACTGATCAATATGAGTGAAAAACAAAACGAAAAAGTATACGACCTTTCATTCTTTATGCCAGGACAACCAATTGAAGCGAAAAAAGTAAGCGTGCTTATGTCTAAGCGGATTTAGACAAGCAAGGAAAGGTAATACCATTTGGTTCAAAGCTATTACCACAGAACGCGTTGGTGAGCTAGAGATAGAAAACAAAAATTACAATAAGTATAAAAAATTCGTGAGCGTGTGAAAGAATTAGCCAGCCGACGCTATTATGCTCGCATTGCAGTTGAAACAACTGTTTATCTGTTTAACGTTAAGGAACGGGAACTACGTGAAAAACAGAAGATGAAGATCCAGGAGAAGTTGCAACTCGTACTCTATTGAAGCAGTTAACGTGATCTTGTCGGCGGTGAGTATGCGAACTTGCTTAGTTCAGCAAGTTCGCATACTCACCAGTTTTGATGAACAGATATAGAAAGCTGGAGCAGCTCTAAATTTCTACCCGGATAAAGGAGCGAAACATAATGGCATAGATTGCATTTTTGGACTGAAAACAGCAGATGCAGTTAGACGATTCCAGTTAATGCATGGGCTTTCTGTCGAGGTATTTATGGACTAAGACTAGAGCGAAACTTGAGTTATTTATTGTTGATTCAATACTTCATCAGAAGGTTGATACTTCAGTTTTTTAACTAATTTATCATTGATTGATACTTCATTTCCATCCACAACACCTGAAAACGTAACTTTTTTGTTAGAAGGATCGTAGTGAAAAATGTAATAGTTGTTTTTGTCAGTTTCGTTCTTTACATAAACAGTTTTAAAGAATCCTTTAGGTGCGTTCAAAGATTTAAACATAGGGTAATCCTCTGATTTAATCTCTTTTTTTGGAATACCATAATCAGCAATATACTGATCGATCTTAGCTTCAGCTACTTTTCGATTGTTAAAATGAACAATTAGGGTGATGCCTCCGATAATAATAATTAGAGCTAATAGAATAAGAGTTATTTTTTTCATATAACGGTCCTCCAATTTAATATCTGTGAACTGAAAAAAATTAGGATTTAAACCAACGGTAATAACGATACCACATTTTAGCTGTCTATCCCCTTAAAATTTCCTTATCGTACTAAAATAATAATTTAGGAAAGTTTTTAAGGGAGATAGGCATATAGGTCTGAAAGAATACTTTATTCATATGGTAAATCAATGTATAAAACAGATTATTCTAAAACATCAGTTGATAAATTCAATGTTATGAGCAATTTTGAAAAGAAAAGGTTATATAAATTCTTCCAAGTCAGATATAGAGAAGCACTAAAAAAACAATTTAATGAAGAGCAACTTATTTTTATTATGCGATAAAAACCTTTGAATTTACAGAAATATTGGAAGAGAAAAAAAGCATTGTCATCATGTCAAATAATCAAATATTAATTTCATATTACTTAAAAGATGGGCAGTTTGGAAAAGAGGATATTGAAAAATTAAAAGAAATGGTCGATGAACAATACTGGTTTCAAAATTATCAATTTAATATTGTATACTGATAATTTACAAAGTGATTTAGATAACAGTATTAGGAAATATTTAATTCCTAAATACGCAAAAAAAGAAAAACAAAGGGACTCTTATATGGATTTTTATAGAAAGAATACATTAGCTGGACTATCTATTGTTAGGGACATTCCTGAGGTCCTTGAAGAAATTAAAGATTATTTAGTATTGCGAATAGAAGAAATGGAGGAAGAATTTGAAGATCAAGAAGAATTTGAAGTTGAACTTTAATTAGATGATTTTAAATATTTATTGCACTTTGGAAAATGACAACTGAATATGAGGGAATAGTGGGCGTGGTATGCGTCAGAGAAGAAACCGATGATCCAAACCATCGGTTTTTTTATTTGTTTTCATACTCATTGAAAATCTCTTCATTTGGACAAACAGCTCCTACATAGCATTACCCATCGAGGGACCGCAAGCTGACAAATGCATTAACGATTGCTATCATTATTTAATAAAACTCTATAGGAAGGAGATCCAGGGTGATAGCAATATATGTAAGGGTATCGACCGAGGAACAAGCGATCAAGGGATCCAGCATTGACAGCCAGATCGAGGCCTGTAAAAGAAAGCAGGGACTTTGTGCTGAAGTATGCCGATGAAGGATTTTCTGGGGAGCTTATCAGTGATAACAAAATGATGTTCATAACTCTTTTATATATTCTTTCTCTATTTCTTTTAAAAGAAACTTTAGTAAAATAGAGAAAGCCGGAACATGAGATCCGGCCTCTTCTGCATTATTTCCCCTTCGCCTTCTTCCGCTTTTCCTTCTCTGCCCGATAAAACTCATGAAACATCTTCATCAGCGCCCGCTTTTCAATCCGCGATACATAGCTGCGCGAGATCCCGAGTTCTTTGGCAATCTCACGCTGCGTTTTTTCCTTCTTCAAATCAAGTCCAAACCGCCCGACAATCACTTCCTTTTCACGGTCATCTAAAATGTCAATGTATTGTTTCACTTTTTCAAGCTCCATATTGAGCTGGATCGTGTCTATCACATCTTCGTTTTCTGATTTCAAGACATCAATCAGGCTTATTTCATTCCCTTCCTTATCCTGCCCGATCGGATCGTGAAGGGACACATCTTTTTTTGTTTTTTTCAATGCGCGCAAATGCATGAGGATTTCATTATTAATTACAAAAGGGGGGTGCACAGATTTCCCGTAACAGTTTGATTAAATAAAGGTTGAGTCAGCTTCCTGTAATAAATGCTCAAACGTTTCTTCGCAAACGAAGGGGATACCTTAAATAACCAAGCTATATTTTCAATTGCATGTGATTGTATGTAAGGAAGGTTGATATTACGCAACATGAAAGTTGGAATGCAAAAGTGATATGTAAAATAATTCGACTGCCACTCTAAATAATCAGTCCAAGTTGACGGCATTGTTTTTTTATCACCTTCATGTCTATATATATGGCAAAATTCATGAGCGAAATCATACCATTGTTCAGTTCGGCTTTTTCGGCTGTCCAAGCATATATTATAAATCCCGCTGTGTTTAAGTGCGAAGCTTGTAACAGGTTTAAACGAAAGCCTGATATCTAAAGCCTCGGCAATCCGTTCAAAATTAATTTGTTCAGGTTCTGTAATATCAATCTTCCTGTATAAGTTTTCAATCCAATCCTCTAAATGACTGTTTGTATACCTCAAGATGAAAAACCTCCTTAAAGACGACAATCTAAAAATTGGATTCGTTAAATATTATAGGGAAGGTACAACTTTTTTCATAGGAAAAACGTCCAAAAGATGCAGGGGTATCCAAATAAATTGGATTGTTAAACGGAGTTTCTTGGTTGGAGGGAGTTAATATCAATAAAAAATTATTAACAAGGTTAATGATTGTGCCCATTTTATTCATCTGTTATGTTTTATTTTTAAATCCTGAAATTATATTTGAAGAGCAATGTCCTAATAAGCCTTACAGTTTAACAATCGTAAAGCACGGAACAGGTATATTCGATAAGAAAATTGTTTTAATATATTACAAGATCGACGGAAAAACAGTAGCTGTTGGAAATTTGGTGTTTTTTGAGAATTTGGGTAGGGATATAGATGTTACTTGGGATACGAACACTGATGATGGAACTTGGTGGATAGATAAAAGTGTACATTTAACCATGACTTATGCTAAAAATTTTAAGGGGGATTTAGACAAGAAAGATATTGATTTTGATTATGGTACTGTCCAATGATAATGAATCAGTTTATTTAAAACAGGAAATACAATAAAAGAACCGCCAGTCGCGGTTCTTTTGTTTTCAGATTCAAACTGATTTAAGAGCAGATTTTTCTTTCCTTACAAATATCATGATCCCGGGGATGATCATAAGTATAGCTGGTATTAAATAGAAACAATCAATACATATAAGTCCTCCCCCTGAGACAAATAGTAGAACACTGCTCAACTTTGGCTTAAATAAGACAACAATTGAAGCTGTAAACCCAATACATGAAAGGACCAAAGATACCCATGCCTCAACAAGAAGGTCGCTTGTCATTTCAAAGTATCTAATTAAATGAAAAAATAAATCAAGATAGGCGATAACTAAAGCAAAAATAGACGCTACAACACCCAATAGGCTCCCTGTCAAACTTAAAAAAAACTCAATGTTTCTCTTCACAATAAACGCTCCTTATGTAATCAGGCCACTTCATTTTTATATATGAAAATGTAAAAGAAACATAAATGAAAATATAAATGAGAAAAACTACAAAAACCCTTGCCACGTAAGGGTTTGTATGGGATTCAAAAGTCACTTTATAAATGAGGGTATGATTGAGATATAAATGAGAATCTAAATCTTATTAGTAAACAGAATTAAACATAATAAACAGAAATAAATAATAATAAACTAACTGCGTTTATTTATCTGATTTCCGTCTTTCCTTTAATTGCTCCGTTATAATCTCCAAAGCAGCCTGTAGAATTTCATCAGTTACTTCACCGTCTTTAGCTGCAAGGAATGTTTCAGGATCGTTTAATACTTTTTTTGCATCGTCAGTGATTATATTGGATGATTTATCTTTTCCTCTTAAAAGGTAGTCTGTAGATACATCAAAAAAGTCGGCTATTTTAATTAATGTTTCGTAATCAGGTTCGCGAGTGCCTTGTTCATAATTAGCAAGTTTTCCTCTTGAAAAGCCTAATCTATCTGCGAGTTCATATTGGCTTAGACCTTTTTCTTTTCTTAAAGCTGCTATCCTTTTACCTAACATATACACTCACTCCTTGTTATTAATTATAACTTGGAAACTAAGCGTTTCTACATTTAGAAACAAAAAGTTTCTAAAAACACTTGACGGACACGTTTTGTGTCCTGTATATTAAAAATCGTAAAAGGAAACAAAACGTTTCTAAGGGGGTGTTATGAGTGGAAAGAGAAGTTTTGTTTTCCTTACGTGGAAACACGTCAAGAACAGTAGTTGCTAATGACTTAAACATAACTCCACAGATGCTAGGGGCTATTGAAAGAGGGGATAGAACTCCTTCCTTAAGTCTGGCCAAAAAGATTGCAGACTATTATGGAACAACTGTAGATGAAATTTTTTTTACTCAAATCAGACACAAAATGTGTCCTGAATATAAGACAAGGACAGATAAGGGGGCTTAATTATGAAAGTCATCTTGAAAAAAGGACCGCTGTTTGAACAGGCAGAGGCCAAAGCTTACAAATACCTCAGTAGCATACTTGTTCAGCGCATGAATGAACACCAAGAGAAGCTTGCACAACAAAATAAAAAGGAATCAGCCTAAGTCATTTATAAACAGCATGGTCTTTTAACTTCAATTTTAAAACTGAAAACTCAATATATCAGGAGGCAAACATATGGAGAACAACCCATACAACATGCGGAATTTACCGCAGATTATGCGTAGTGCCCGAAAGGCTGCAGGTCTTTCCCAATACCAAATCGGCAAGTTAATCGGAGGTAAGGATCAAAGGTATGTTTCAGATGTTGAAAATGGACTTGCCAAGCTCACTCCAGAGTTATGTATCAAGTGGTTTGAGAAGTGTGATGCCTATGAACATATTGATCTTGTCCATTACTTATTTAAACTTCATCCCACAGCCGCTGCTCCTATTGATCCGGCACTTAATGAATGTGCAAGTAATGCGGTGATTAATATGGTTCACCAATTGGAGGAAGCATTACAAGCAACCAAACATTTAGCCCGTTGGCTTACGGATAACCGGCCAGGTAAAACAGAAGAGCTGCCGATGGCAGATATTAAGCAGATTTTTGATTTGATTGCGGCTAACAAAACATTAATTTATTCACTTGTTCGCACTCACGGGTTGAAAATGCAGGAGCTTGCAGATAGGTGGACACGGAAAGCTTTAGTTGATCAAGTTGCTATGGCAAAACAAGAAGGAAGGCAGGTGGTTTCAGTATGAATACAAATCATTTCTTGAAGGCAGATGTTCCTATCGCAAAAAGAAAAATCGAATCAGCAGAAGAGTTAGCAATCATGCTGTCAGAGGCATTGCGTGATGGTGATTATGAAGAAGCGATTAGTCTCGCTGGAAGCATCAAGGTTCTTACTGAGGATATTAGCCGGCTGGCAAACAAAGGACAGCTTTATGAAACAGCATTGAAAATGCAACAGCGAGGCATCAACTTAACAGTAGTGAGCAGGTGTATAGGATGATAGTTCATTATGTTCATAAGCCGGCAACTGCTCTGGAAGTTCGTAAATGGTGTGCGATGATTCGTAACAATAGTGAATTCCATCTGTTATGGGATAGACGTGCAGACAAATTCAGAGAGGAGAATATGAATGGTCGAAAACCCAATGGTCATAAACAACTGGCACGATAAGCTGACTGAAACGGGTGTGCAAATAGATTTTTACGGTGATGAAGTAACTCCAGTTGATGATTATGTAATTGATGGCGGCGAAATCATTCTCAGAGAGAACTTGGAAAGATATCTAAGGGAGCAACTTGGTTTTGAATTTAAAAATGCGCAATAAAAAAGCCCACTCGGCAAAGTGGACTTCTTTAAAGGCTATCTAAAAAAACTCATGTGCAAATATTTTATCAGATAGCCTCAATAAAAACAATGGGGGTTAGGTGGTATGACAAGCAAACGGGCTGAGGTTCTTGCTAAGACTTCTGAAATGAGCCGTGATGAATGGCTTATTGAAAGAAGAAAAGGAATTGGCGGCTCAGATGCATCCATTATCTTGGGGTTAAACAAGTGGAAGACACCTTTTGAATTATGGTTAGACAAAACAGGACAGGTCCCTGTTAGTGAATCGCAAAGTGAAGCTGCTTACTTTGGATCATTGCTTGAAGACATTGTTGCAAAAGAATTTGAGATACGTAGTGGCAAGAAGGTTAGACGTAAAAAAGCAATACTCAGACATCCGGAACATGATTTCATTTTGGCTAATGTAGATCGGATGATTGTTGGTGAAAAAGCGATCCTTGAATGTAAAACAACCTCTGCCTACAACTTAAAAGAATGGGAAGACGAAGAAATCCCCGAGAGCTATATTGTTCAGGTCCAGCATTATCTGGGTGTGCTTGGACCTGAATATCAGAAAGCTTACTTTGCTGTGCTGATCGGCGGGAACAAATTTGTCTGGAAAGAGATTGAGAGAGACGATGAGTTAATTGACATGATCTTTGAAGCAGAGATTGAGTTCTGGAATGACAAGGTCTTAGGTGGACAAGCGCCTGCTTTAGATGGTTCAAGTGCTGCGGAGGAATACCTCAAAAAACGATATGCCGAAACGGAAAATAACAAAGCTATTGATTTAACTGGGGCTAATCGAGAACGTATTCAACAATACTTGCTTCTTAAAGAACAGATCTCAGAACTCCAAAGCCAGGCAAAAGAATTAGAGAACCAGATCAAACATGAAATGAAGGACGCAGAGTATGGGTTTATCGGAAACTATCAAGCTTGTTGGAAGCCTGTTGTCTCAAATCGAGTTGACACGAAAAAGCTCAAAGAGCAGTTTCCGGATATTTACGAGAAGGTCAAAAAGGAAACTCATTTCAGACGTTTTGCAATCAAGGAGGTTAGCTGATTATGGCTACTAATCAATCAATTAAAAACAACATCCAAAAGAAGCAAAAAAACGCACCTGTGCAACAACAAGGAGCAACCATGAAAGGGCTACTTTCCTCACCATCCGTTATTAAGCGATTCGAGGAAGTGTTAGGGAAGAGGGCTACACAGTTTACTGCTTCTATCTTAAGCCTTTATAACAGCGAGCAGATGTTACAGAAAACAGATCCTATGAGCGTTATCTCATCTGCAATGGTGGCAGCTACACTCGACCTTCCTATAGATAAAAACTTAGGATATGCCTGGATTGTTCCTTATGGAGGAAAGGCTCAATTCCAGCTTGGATACAAAGGATACATACAGCTAGCCTTACGAACAGGCCAATATAAATCCATCAATTGCATACCGATTCATGAAGGCGAATTGGAGAAGTGGAATCCGCTGACTGAGGAGATCGAGATTGATTTTGAAAAACGAGAATCAGATGCGGTAATTGGTTATGCAGCTTATTTTGAGTTGATAAATGGTTTCAGAAAAACAGTGTACTGGACAAAGGCACAAGTGGAGAAACACAAAAAGAAATTCAGTAAGTCTGATTTTGGATGGAAAAATGATTGGGATGCGATGGCTCTTAAGACTGTATTAAAAGCAGTTTTGAGTAAGTGGGGGATTCTCTCTGTGGAAATGCAAAAAGCCGTTATTGAGGAAGATGAAACAAGGGAACGGATTGACATTACCAATGAAGCGGATAGCTCAGAAATTATTGATTCCGAGCCTTCAAATAAAGACGAACCGGAAAAAACAAGCGAACAAGAAGCTGATCCTTTTGACGGCAAGCCTGTAGATATAAAAGTAGATGAACTTCCGTTCGATTGAGGTCGGCATCCGTGACATA
The DNA here is from genome assembly GCF_050585765.1 of Bacillus sp. ATD. NCBI lineage: Bacteria > Bacillati > Bacillota > Bacilli > Caryophanales > Bacillaceae > Bacillus > Bacillus sp. ATD. Next base: position 100,933 of record NZ_JBOBQH010000002.1, read on the forward strand.
ACTGCACTCTGTGAAAGGAAGTAGGTGATTGACTTGGACATCAAAGCAATGGGGTATGTGGTCATACCCCGACTACCATTCAAAGAGTTTAGGGATGAAAAAATCTATGATCACTTGTTCAAAAGAGCTGAATACAGGCCAAATCAAGAGTTAGAACTTGGGCAGACGATTATCAAAGTTGTAGAACTTGCAAAAGACTTTAATTGGTCAGCTGCTCAGATTAAATACTCACTAGACCGAATGGAGAAACAGGGATATATCAAATTGGACCGTCTTCCACAAAAAAGAGGGTTCATCGTCACCATACTTCATTATGCAGACTACATACAGTTAGGAAATTACATGAAGAAAAAAGCTTTGGAACCAGCTGAGATTGAACATCAGGAGGTCGATGACAAAATGAAAAATGCCTTTGAGCTATATGAAAACAAAGTTGCTCGGTCAGTCGGTCCTATAGAGGCACAGCGAATTGGATACATGGTCGACGATTATGGTGAAGAAAAAGTGATGGAGGCTATCAAGACAGCGTTTCAGCTAAAGGGGAAATCAGTAAGTTTGTCATATGTTCAAGCCATCTTATCAAATCCATTCACTCAAAAGAGAAAGGAGACACAATATGGCTATAAACAAAGCAGTCAGTATAGACACCGCATTTCAAACGATCATGCAGGAGCTTCGGGAAAAGTCAGCCCGCTTTTTGGGAACAAAACAGGCCGTATCCGAAGAAAAGGCTGAATTTGATTGTCCTTATTGTAAGGATCGTGGAATTGTCGTTTATCGGGTCCATAAGGACACTTCTTGGCATTTAGATGAACAGTTAGACCTTATGGTTCCAGACGATATGGTACCTGAAGATGATTTTCTGTTGGGGAAGGTTTGCTCGCCGGACAAAGCTAGTGAATGGAAAGATACTTATTCAAAACAGTGTGAATGTGTGAGACGAAAGAAAATTGCCAGACTCATGGCAGCTAGCGGCATTACAGAAGAGTTTGAAAAGCTTCTCTTTGGTAACTTCATCACGGGCGGTAAGCCAGACATGATCAAGGACGCTTATGAGTGTGCAGTGGAATACTATAAAGATTTTCAAAAGATCAAAGGAGAACGGCAAAACAGTATCGCATTACTTGGACAGCCAGGTAGCGGTAAAACTCATTTGCTCACGGCGATAATGAATAATCTGATCAAGAAAAAATCAGTACACTGCATGTATTTCCCTTATGTAGAGGGCATGGGTGATTTGAAAGCTGACTTTGACAATTTAGAAGCAAAACTCGATGCCATGAGAAAGGTCCAAGTTCTATTCATTGATGACTTATTCAAACCAATAAACGGGCAGCCAAGGGCAACCGATTGGCAGGTTGAACAAATCCAGTCAGTCTTGAACTATCGGTATTTAAATCACAAACCTTTGCTGATTTCTTCGGAGTTAACAATCGATGAGATTTTGGATATAGACGAGGCTCTTGGTTCACGAATTCACCAGATGTGCCGTGATTACATAGTGATTATTAGAGGCGATCGAATGCAATTAAATCATAGGTTAGGTGATTGGGAATGAAAAAGAAAACTGATATAAAAGCAGCTGATGGACTTTATATATTCGGACCTCTAAGTCCTACAGAAGGTAAAGATCTTACGCCAACTATCCGTTTACTTGAGGAAAAAATAAAGCAAATGGAGCGGATGCTGAGTGCTTAAAGCAGTCGTGTCTCTGCTGGCAATTTTACTCTCGGCATCGAGAATAGAAAAAGAAATTGAGCTATGGGAACAGCTTGACGGGAGGTAAAGAACAGTTGGATTGCATTAAGTTCACTGTTTATGGAGAGCCAGTCGCACAAGGACGGCCGCGTGGATCAATACGAAATGGGAAATTGCATATGCGAGATCCAGCAAAATCAAAGCACTTTAAGCAGTATGTCGCATTGGTTGCGTCCCAGTATCGGCCAAAAACAGTTATTACTGGTCCTGTCTCAATGGATGTCAAAGTGTACAGACCAATGCCCCAATCAGTTTCAAACTCATCAAAGAAGAAAGAGAAAGCTGAAAAGGGTCTTCTGCGGCCGACTACAAAGCCCGACGTTGATAACTATGTAAAGGGTGTAAAAGACGCTCTGAACCATCTGATATATAAAGATGATAGTCAGGTGGTGGATTTGAAAGTCAGTAAGTTTTATAGCGAAGAGCCAAGGGTGGAGATCAAGATAAACGAGGTTTCTGTCTAAAAATAAAAAACACCGAAGCGCTTAGCCTCAGTGTTCTTGATATGAACTGGTACTTCTATCATAACACAGGGGGCGCTTTGAGTGTACAATCCAAGAGAAATAAACATCAAAAAAGACTTCACTATTCAGCAGAAGATTGATCCAGGAAAAGTTCAGATTATCGTTTTAGATGGGAATCAGGGAACTGCTCATGTCTTAGATGCTCCGGTACACGGTAAAACGGTTATTCAAACTGTAAAGGGGAGCTTTGCGCGGGTTGATCATGAGATAGGATACAAAGTCAGGTAAGTTATTGAAGGGGTGGCTACTTAGGCATTGCAGTGTTTTTTTATTCTACAGGATTGCGGTTCTGCGGGAGATAGGAGACGAATTCTTTAAATTTCATACAACAACCTTAATTGATTTCAACTAAAATTTAGTATATTTTTAAGAAGGAATTTTTACATGAATTGCATATATACTTTTAGTATAGAAATTTTAAGTTTATAAAAGGTGATACTATGTACAAGTTAAAAGACATAGATCTAAGGAGAAGCCTCTTAGATGTATTATATACAGAATGTGAAAATGAACAAGATACTCGCATTGTAAATGAAATGGGTATACTTTATGGAAAGTCTAGAGTGGATGTGGCGGTTATTAATGGGATTAGACATGGTTATGAAATAAAAAGTGAAAGTGACACATTAATAAGATTGCCGTCTCAAATCTCTCACTATAACTTGGTTTTTAATAGGATGACAATAGTCGTTTCTAAAAATTACCTTGATCAAGTAAAGGAGTTAGTTCCTAAATGGTGGGGAATTATTGTTGTTTATAATAATAAAGGAATTCCGCGACTTAAAAGGGTTAGGAAGGGAAGGGAAAATAAGAAATTAGATCCTATGTCAATCTCGCAGTTATTATGGAAAGAAGAAGCATTAGACATTCTGAAAGAAAAGGGTTTACAAAGAGGTTATCTAAGTAAACCCAAGAATGCGATATTGAACTATTTAGCAGAATCACTGGGGTTAGAGGAACTTCAACAGGAAGTTAACTCTAAATTGAAACAACGAGAGAACTGGATAACTGGGAAGCAACATATTCAAGGTGATGATTTACATTTACAGTAACCCAAGAGGTTGGGTTTCCTCTAGAACTTTCAGGGTTAGTAGCGCGTTCATATATGAAATTATCGCCATAGGAGAAGGCTGCACCCATGTATGCTGGATTAGATATAACATCCTGCGCTAAAGCTTTGGTTTGACCAAAGCCTTCTCCACTTGCTTTAACACCTGATCCTCTATAAATTAAAAATTCTGATTTTGTGGTGTATTTAATTGCTGGAGCCATGTCCATTATTCTTGGGTCAAAATCAGTAGAAGTCATAGGGTTAGTGATTGTATAATCACCGAAACTTGGGATTCTTGCGAGATTTAGTTTTAAAAGTCTTTGATAAGTTAGCCATTCAACTCTCGGAATTGAACCGTTATTTTTAGTCGGAACTTTTTTACTTAACTGCACAGGGAAGGAGGTACCGCAAAATGTAATGGTTCTCCAACTATTTAATTTGGGGAAATTAAGTAAAATTTGAATTAACTCATCTACTACTTGATCAACTGATCTGGTTGAAATATCTTTAAAATCTAAAATAATGTCTACATTTTCTTCGGTTAGACCGAAATATTCAAGTTCATCAGTTATATCAGAAGATAATGTTTGTAAATCACTTAAATCATCGGGAGTTAATCTGATACAAAGACCTCTTTTATACTGATCTATTAACTCCTTTAAAACAATGTCGTATTGTTCTTCAGTATTGTATCTATAGAAACTATACACGGGTATACAATGAGTTCCTGCCATTTCTACTGATGAGACGATATATTTTAAAGGGTGAACGTCTCCGTCAATAAAAGTATCATTTTCGACACTAGAATATAGAGAATCAACATCTACAAAAATTGGGTCTTCTTTTGACCACGACTCTTCAATACTTTGCTGAAATCCAGATAGGTGGTCCTCAATAGTTTTGTTTTTGTCGGGTGATTGAATTTCTAATAAAGGTGTTATGTCTTGTTTGCGATGTAGGTGTTTAAGTGCGTTTCTTTCGCCTTTTTTCCATTTTAAAACAGGTACATAGTGCTTTTCGTCAAACATGTTATAACCTCCATTTTGTTTAGGATAAAAGTAATACGATAAAGGAAGAAATAGGTTTCAAAAAAATTCAAAAAAATTAGATTGTCCAAGATGGAAAGCCTGCGGACACTGAACTACAGCATTTACGCTGTTGGTTTGGTGTCCGTTTTTATTTGTTTAAAAGGAGGACGTTTTATGAATCGAAAAGAAATTGAAAATCTAATCAATAGCTATCATTGGATGGTGAAAGAGGTTCGTCGTTTGCAGAGGGTACTCTATGGTTCAGTAATTCCAATGAAGAATTGGGGGGTTGCTCAATATGGATTAGAAGCTACTATGCCAAAAGGAAGTCCTGGGAAGAGTCAGGCTGAATTGCGGCAAATGGATATGAGAGAGGAACGTCTTTTCAAGCGTCTTAAGTATTATGAAGAGCGAGTATATGCAGTGGAGTTAGGGGCTGAAAAAATCAAAGGAGAGCAACACAAAGTTATTTATGATTGCATGATGGAGGGGATGAGCTACCGTGCTATTGGTCTTCACCTTGGCATTTCACGGGAAACTGTTCGCAAAATGAAAGACGAGTTGATCAGTCAATTATGCCAAGATTGCCACTTTGAGCGTTTGTTGAATCTGAAAAAATCTGTAGTGTAAAATGGGAGGCAGGTCGGCGCGGATCATTTAATCATTCGCGTTAGGAATAAATTAAAAAACAAAAAACCTCTCTCCTAACGGAGAAAGGCATTAGCGATTGCAATCAAAATTGCGACTGCAAACTCCCGGGAAATTTTGATGTGGATTTCCATAACCACACCCCCCTCTAGGCGAGTAAGGATTTCGACTTGTTCGGATTAACCGTGAGAGCCGCGCTCACCTAGCTTACAAAAGCTTGAAATAATTTTAATATAAAAAAAGGATCTGTGTAATGCGTAATCGTTCGACAAATTCTGCAAAATGTTCTTTGTCGAAACCTTTTGCCGATATTAAGGTGGGAGGTGAAAACGTGACAAGAACAATTAATGTTAATCAGCAACATTTGTTAGAACAGTTAGCAGGCGGAGTCAATGCACAATAGAAGCTCTAATTGATATTCTCATCGATAAAAAGGTATTTACTGAAGAAGAATTCGTTAAGTATCAAATGCATCATTTAGAACAATCAGCAGATGAGCACTCTGCGGAGCTTTTAGGTATCAGTAAAGAAGATTACATAAAGAGCAGAAAATAATTAAGCATCCTTTTAGGGTGCTTTTTTTGTTCGACAAATTTTGCAGAAGGTTTTTCTGTTAGGCTCTTTCGCCGATAATAAGATGGGGGGAGATAATGTTGAATTTTGAATCAAAGTATTTGGTTAGATGGGGATTACCGGGTTGGGTGTTTATGATATTTATAACATTGTTGTTCGTAATAAACGAACCAAGTTACATAATCCAAGTTCTCAAATATAAGGGCTTCTCACTTGTAGGGTTTACTGCTCTAGCTGCAGCACTAGGAATAATCTTAGGGCATATCATTCATCAAGTTAGTTTGTTTTTTTGGTTTGTTATTCCTGAATACAGAAAAAGAAAATGGCTAATTTATTTTGACAAGGAATTTAAAATAGATAAGCGAATCGTTGAAGAAGAAGAACTAGGTGAAGGAATAAAAAATATATACAGTTATCGTTTAGGGCAACTTCATGCAAGAAGAGGCTTACTTACAAGTTTGATGTTGTCTTTTTTTACTATAACAATTTTTTGTTGTCTTGATACGGACTTACTTAACGGAAAGACACTAACACTTGGCTTTATAAACGGTGTACTAATAATGATCATGGTGATAAATTATCATTATTTTGACAGAAACCTAGAGTATTTTATGGATAGAGTAAAAGAGTTTGAAAATAAAAGTAATTCCGCTGATGATTTGCATCGATCTAATAATGACAATCAATAGGCACCTTTTTACTAAGGTGTCTTTTAATATTCTCAGCAAACTGCTTCCGTTAAGCCTTAGGATAAACACTTGGCGGTTAACAGCTTGAGCGCGGTGGCGGTTTAGAGAGAATATTATTTTCAAAACAACTCAATTCAAAAGGAGGCGGCGGTGGATGTAGATGATTGAAAAGCACATACAGGCGTATAAAGATTACCTCAAAGGTTTGAAATACAAGGACCTTGCTGAGAAATACGGGGTGTCTGTTAACACAATCAAATCGTGGAAACAGCGGCATGGTTGGCAAAGAAAAAAGGGTGCACCTTTCAAGAAAAGTGTGCACACAAAAAAAGTAGGTGCACCACTCGGTAACAAGAATGCGTTAGGTAATAAAGGGGGCCCACCACTAAGAAATCAAAACGCTGTGACTCATGGATTCTTCTCAAAGTTCCTGCCAGAAGAAACACTATCCATCATGGAAGGGATTCAAGAACGTTCACCTGTCGATATGATATGGGATCAGATACAGATCCAATATGCCGCAATTATAAGGGCACAAAAAATCATGTTCGTTTCTGATAAGGGAGAAATGATTAAGGAACTAAAAAAGAAAAAGTCTGTCCTATCTGAGACTAACGAAGTCGAAGAGGAAGAATACGAATTCCAATTTTCTTGGGATCGTCATGCAACGTTCTTAAATGCTCAATCTCGGGCAATGGCAGAACTCAGGAACCTAATTAAACAGTTTGATGAGTTAGCTCATGCAGAAGACGAACGACGCCTTAAATTGGAGCATATGCGTTTAAGTATAGACAAGAAAAAACTAGAAATTGAAGAACTTACAGAAGAAGATAAACCTTTTGAGATCACCATTGTGAACAAAGGTGATGACAGTGATTAAACAAGTAAATCCTCATTTTAAAGAATTTCTTTTTGACTGGAATCAAAAGTTTCAGTTTCTTGTTGGTGGTTATGGGTCATCCAAAAGTTATCATGTTGCTTTGAAGATTGTTCTGAAATTGCTTAAAGAAAAACGGACTGCACTCGTTATCAGAGAAGTGTATGACACACATAGGGACTCAACATTTTCACTTTTTGATGAACTTGTAAGTGATCTGAAATTAGATCATATCGTTAGGTGTGTATCTTCGCCCATGCAGATTCGATTTTCAAATGGCAGCCGCATCATCTTTAAAGGGATGGATAAGCCAGCCAAACTGAAATCAATCAATAATATTTCACTCATTTGGATTGAGGAATGTTCAGAAGTGAAGTATGAAGGATTCAAGGAGCTGTTAGGACGTCTTCGTCACCCGACTTTGCCGCTCCACATGATACTCTCAACAAATCCAGTCGGAGAGGACAATTGGACTTTTAAACATTTCTTTAAAGATGATCGAGAGAAGCGGTTTGTACTGGATGATAAAGAGCTATACGAAAAGCGTACTGTCGTAATTAACGACACCTATTATCATCACTCAACGGCAGATGATAATCTTTTCCTGCCAGAAAGCTATGTCCAGCAACTTGAAGAATTGAAGGAATACGATCCAGACCTTTACCGAATTGCACGGAAAGGTCATTTTGGTGTGAATGGAATTCGGGTTCTGCCGCAGTTTGAAGAATGGCCTCATGAAGAGGTTATGACTGCAATCTCTAATATTAACCGTCCACTTAAACGAATTGGAATGGACTTTGGTTTTGTTGAGTCGTATAACGCCGTCGTTAGGGTTGCTGTTGATCCTGAAAAGAAATACCTCTATATCTACTGGGAGTATTACAAAAATGGATTAACTGACGATAAGACAGCCGAAGAACTCAAGGAATTTGCAGAGACTAAGGAATTAATCAAGGCAGATTCAGCAGAGCCAAAGACAATCCGTTATTTTCAACAACACGGTTTCAATATGGTGGGGGCCCGTAAGTACCAAGGATCACGCCTCCAATACACAAAGAAGATCAAACGGTTCAAGAAGATCATTTGCTCTGACCGTTGCAAGAACACGATTTATGAACTTAAAACGCTCACTTATGCTACCGATAAGCTGGGGAACATCTTAGAAGACGAGTTCACCATAGACCCGCATACACTGTCAGCTATCTGGTACGCTCTCGATGATTATGAGGTAACCGATTTGAAAGAAGAATCAAAAGGAAGACCGCAAAGATCAAGACCGGGAAGGAGGTAGAGCATGTCAAAACAATCTGTTAAAGCAAGAGTGATTAAAGCTTCTCCACCTACTGAATCAACGAAACAAATTTATGAAGATGAATTTGCGGACACTTATGACAGCAATATTTTGCCACCCCCGTATAACCTAAAAGAATTAAAGATGATTGCTGAGTATTCAACGATCTTACAGCAATGTGTTGATGCCTACAGGACAAATATTGTGGGCTTTGGATTTGATTTTGAGTACTCGTTTGATGTGAATTCGCCAGATGTGACAAACAAAGAAAAAACAGAAGCTGAAAATGAATGGACAAAGCTTGAAGAGTTCATTAAATATCTCCATTTTGATGAGTCAGCTGAGACTTTACTGGGTTTTGTTATTGAAGACCGAGAAAAGACGGGCAATGGCTTTATTGAGGTCATTCGAAACGGTGAAAATAAACCAGCTGGTATTGAATATATGGATGTTCAAAATGTTCGGGTTTGCAAACTGTCTGACCCAATTGAAGTTGATTTTACATACTTCGAACAAGGACAAATGAAATCGATCAAAAGAGAAAAACGATTTCGTAAGTATGTTCAGATGATTGATGGTCGTATAGTTTACTTTAAAGAGTATGGTGATCCTCGTACTTTAAATTTAGAGACGGGTCAATATGATGAACAGACTCCATTCGAAAAACGAGCAAATGAAGTGGTTCACTTCAAAATTGGAAGCGGTACTTATGGAAAACCGCGATGGATTGGCCATATTGTTAATCTGTATGGAGCTCGTAAAGCAGAAGAGCTGAACTTCATGTATTTCAAACAAGGAAGACATATTCCCGCTGCCATTACAATTGAAAACGGAATGTTGTCAGAGGATTCATACACACAATTGCAGGATTACATGAATGGTCTTGAAGGAGTGGAGAACGCACATAAGTTTCTTTTACTTGAAGCGGAAGGCATAGCGAAGGGAAAAAACATTCATGGTGATGAAGAGATTGCTCCAGTGAAAGTCGATATTAAGTCACTTACTGAAATCCTTCAAGAAGATGCTCTGTTTCTTGAATATGACCAAAAGAGCCGAGATAAAATTAGATCGGCTTTTCGTTTGCCTCCACTTTATACTGGTGAAGCTCAAGATTACAACAGAGCGACTGCAGATACAGCAAGAAAGATTACTGAGGAACAAGTCTTTCAGCCTGAACGAAAGTTAATCACAGGTAAACTGAACGCTTTATTTCTAAATGATCTTGAGATTCATAAGGTTCGTCTTCAGTTAAAGGGACCTGACTTTAGAGATCCACTTGAGATTGCTAAGGTTCTAACACCGTTTATAACAGCTGGTGCAGTTTCTCCGAATGATCTACGTGATTTAGCTGGGAGAGTTCTTGGTAAGACGCTTGAGGAATGGCCTGAAGAAGAATATAACAGGCCGCTTGGTAAGAATAGTACTGAGTCCGCTTCCGATCCTTTGGCTGCGCTGTTTAAATCTAGAACCGGTACTCCTGATATGATTGGGTTATTAAAAGATATGCGGGATGTTCTGGAGGATCTGAAGAGATGAACAAAACGGATAAGCTGTTGGAAAGTCTAAACGTATTCATTCAAAAAGCCGAGGAAAATCAGTATAAGCAATTGGGGGAGATGGTACCTGACTTTCCTGGCAAATCTAATATACCCAAGTATGTGGAGGAATATGAAAAAGGCATCGCTAGATTATTCAGGCGCCAGCGTAAGAAGTTTTCAGATGGTCTTAAAGGTTTTGTAAGCAAAGAATCAAAAGAGACGTTAGAAGCCCTTTTAGTGTTTTTTACTCAGAACCTTTTGGCTGTGGATGATTTCGAAGAAGAATTTCAGGAACTGACTGAGGGATTCCTGCAACAGACTATTGAAGAGCTGGCTGAAGTAATCATGGATTCAATAGATCCAGAGGTGCCTTTTAAAGTCTTATCCAATCGTACGATTAATTGGATTAAGGATTGGTCAAAGAAGTTGGCTGAGATCATGAAGCTGAATACACATGAAGCGGTGGAAAACGTACTGACTGATGCTATCGAGAACGGATCATCTATACAGGACATTGAATTGACTCTCAAAGAAATGCCTCAATTTGATAGAGAGCGGGCCCGTACCACAGCCATTACTGAAGTGCTTGCCGCTTCCTCTGTCGCTCAGCATGAATCTTATGCGCAATCGCCGGCAGTAAAGAAAAAGAAATGGCGGCACAGCGGTGGGAAGAAGAACATCCCGCGTGAGAATCATATAGATCTGGATGGCACCGTCATTGGAGTGGATGAAGAATTTCAGATACCAGGTAGCAGCGAAACCTGCATGTTTCCTCGAGATCCTAAACTATCTGCAGGAGAGCGGGTTCATTGCCATTGTGTTTTATCGCCTGTGGTTGATAATGAGATTTTAGGATTGTCAGCTGAGGAAAAAGAAGAGATTCGAAGAGAAGTCTTAGCAAACATGGAATAAAATAGTATAATAACCTCATTATTTGAATGGGGGATTTTTATGACGATACTCTTCAGCTTTTTCTTTTTTTTATATTTACTAGATATTCAAATTCCACTGGCTGAAGTAACTAAGTTGATAACATCTGTTTTAAATTCTAAATTTATTACCAGTGCAATTGCCTCTTGGCCGTTAGCCGCAGTAATCATTGCGTTTGCTTACAAAAAAGGGATACTTCAAATCATTGAAAAAAGAAAAGTCCAACTTACAGCAGGAGGGGGAAACGGTGTTCAGATAGATATTGGTGAAGTTATAGAAACCAAAATAGAAAATATAAAAGAAGCAACTGTTCAGCCTGCCAATGATACGAAACACGTCGATGATACGAAACATGCTAATGATACGAAACATGCTAATGATACGAAACATGCCAATGACGTAAAATTTCCTGAATTATCAATGACTATGGATAATATAGGTTTAGGTTTAACATTCTTTAAAGCCATACAAAGTCCGGTAAAAGCTTTTAGTGAAACATGGGATTCATTCTCAGCAGATTTAAGCAAAACTATAGCGGTTATAAGAGAAAATACCGGATTAACCTTAGAGGGTGATCCCCTGCATGTAATAGATGTTCTGCGTCAAAACAATAAGATTTCGAATGAAACGGCCCAGGCTGTAACACAATTATTTGAAATCTTCCGATTAGCACAAATTAAAGGTGCTTCAGACCAAATGGATAAATATGAATTTGCAGAAAAAGCAAGGGAATATTATACCGTTTGTGTAGTTGTGCTATCAAAATTACGTTCAGAGTTATCAGAATCACTTGCAGCAGACCTTCGATCATGAAGGTCTTTTTATTTTGAAAGGAGGTGAACAATATGCCAAGGGAATTGGTAAATGCAAAAATCACACATGTTTCTTACGTAGACAAGGCTGCTAATCAAAAGCAGTTCTTTTTTATGAAGTCAGAAAAACAGCCGGACTTTCAAAAAGAAGTCAAAGTCATTGCGAAAGAAGCGGACGAACAAAAACTTGTATACGGTATCGTATATGAGCCGGATACAGTAGACGCCCACGGCGATTTCATGACAGCTGCAGAAATCGAAAAAGCCGCTCATGGATTCCTGAAAGATGCCCGAGAAATTGACAAGCAACATGATTTTCAGGGCGGTGTTGGTGAGGTGGTTGAGTCCTATGTCGCACCGGCAGACTTTGAAATGAATGGGGAAGTCATTAAAAAGGGATCATGGGTCCTTGTCACAAAGGCTTCTGAGGAAGTTTGGGAACAAATCAAAAAAGGTGAAATTACCGGTTATTCAATGGCTGGTACTGCTGAGACAATTGAAAAACAAGAAGAAAAGCTCGTTTCTCAAGATAAAACAGATGAGAAAGGGCTTTTTTATTTGCTCAAAAACTTTTTTGTTGGAAAACAACAGCAATCGTATGAAGAGCCGGTTGAAAAGGCGGGCAGAAAGTTTTCTGCTTCAAACCTGCAAGAAATTAAGAATGCTCATGCAGCCCTTGGTAATTTACTGAGTCAGGTAGAAACAACAAAAGGGGAGGAAGAAGAAATGACTTCGGAAGAAGTAACAAAATCCATTCAAGCCGCTTTAGAGCCAATTGAGAAGCGACTCGAAACATTAGAAAAAGAGGAAGAACTTAAAAAGAAAGATAAAGAAAAAACAGAAGAAGAGGTTGAAAAAGAGGGCGAGAAGTTGAAAAAGGCAATTTCAGAAGCTGTTCAACCGCTCGTTGATCGAATTGAAGCAATCGAAAAAAAACGTGGAACATCTAAGCAAACCGAAGAATCGGGTTCTGAACAAGTTCAAAAATCAATCTGGTCAGGGTTGTTTTAATGGATAAGGAGGATACGAATGAGAAATCAAGAGGTTATTAATAAAGCAGAAATGACGCTTTCTACTTTAGAGAGCGGCGGGATTATGAACCCTACTCAAGCTTCAACTTTTATTCGAATGGTTCAAGATACGCCAACTATTTTAAGAGATGCGCGTGTTATTCAAATGGACCATGACACACAGAAAATCGAGAAGATCGGTTTTGGTCAGCGTATTTTAAGGGCAGCCCAAGAGGGAGTTGCGTTAACTAAAGATCAAAAATCAGTTCCATCAACTAGCACAGTTAACTTAAGCACAAAAGAAGTTATTGCTGAAGTTAACATCACTTATGACACACTTGAAAACAACATCGAAAAAAATGGCCTTCAAAATACAATCATGCAAATGATAGCTGAACGTGCTGCGATTGATATTGAAGAGTTGCTTGTAAATGGGGATACATCTTCGTCCGACTCATATCTTGCACAATTAGATGGCATCAGAAAACAAGCTACATCTCATATTGTCGATGCTGCAGGTGAGGAACTGACACGCCAAACATTTAAACGAGGATACAAAGCTGTACCTCCTAAATATTTGCGAATTCCGCAGGAGTTCCGTTTCTATACATCGCCTGGTATTGAGGTTGAATGGAAAGATCGTGTAGCGGATCGTCAAACGAACTTAGGGGATGCAGCTGTTCAAGGTGGTCTTTCTTCTGCGTTTGGTGTTCCGGTCAAAGGTATTGCGAACTTACAACCTTATACGATTGGAGAAGGAGATACAGCCACAGATGTTTCTGATATCATCCTTACTCATCCGAAGAATATTATTCTCGGATTCTCTCGTAACATTCGGATTGAAGTAGATAAGGACATCCGTCGCCGTATGTTTATCATTGTTTTGACAGCGAAATTGGATAGTGTTTTTGAAGAAGAAGACGCAGTAGTCAAGATTGTGAAAGTGAAGGAGTAGGTGGTCTGGCGTGTATACTGCAAAGCTTATTAAAGGCAAGACATACAATGTCATGGGAGTTACCTTTCGGGCAGGTGTCAGTCAAACAGTACCGAAAAGGCTCTATGAGTATTTAAATGAAAATCCATATTTTGTACTAAACCAAGAGCTTAATAATCAAAAGGCTGATCCGATAAATTATACTGAATCGGAATTGAAAGGGATGAATAAAGCAGAGCATGAATCCATTATTTCTAATCTTGGTGGCAATCCGTCTGACTTCAAAAACGCAGATGAAAGAATTGCCTACATCCTTAAGCGAATAGATAACAAAGGGTAGTGACCTATGCTGTTAATCACTCCCTATGAATTAAAGAGTTATTCAGTTTTTGAGTCTGTAAAGACCAGACCTGACGAGTTGTTAAAACAGGATATACTTGAGGCAACTGCCGATATCATTCTTAAAGTTGGACATGATTTTTCAGATGCAGAGTATATTCCTTTGCCTGAAACGGTTCGACTGGCCCTATTAAAGTTGTCTCAGTTTTATGCTCTTATAAATGGCGACGAGTCAATTATTAAAGGATATACAACTGAAAAAATTGGTGACTATTCATATACTCTAGGGGATGGCAGTTCTCTTCAAAAACCTGATGTGTATGCATTAATAAAAGATTATGTGAAACCGGCTGACCCTGATTTAGAAGGGATTGAAGCGAGAGTGCGGATGAGATCAATATGAGTTATCAATCCTTATTGACTCACAGATGTGACATTTACCATCTGCAGGAGAAAAAAGAAAATAGACAGCAAAAATTCGGGGTGCCGGTTGAAGATGTTCAACCGGTTTTTTCGTACCCTGATGAGCCGGACATAGAAAATCAGCCGTGTTATTTTACAGAAAAGAGTCAGTCCATTATCCAACAGGAACCAAATGTAGCTATTTATCAATCATTCCTTGTGCATTTCCCTGCTACTGCTGATATTCGAGTAAATGACAGGACGGTTTGGGATGGTACTGCTTATAAATTACAGAAGCCCCGCAAAGTCAGGAATCATCATTGGGAAGTTACGGCAGTACGGGAGGTTGAATATTTGTGAAGATCAAAGGTCTTGATCAGTTCATTCAGTCATTAAACCGTGCTTCTCGTGGAGAATTGAAAGGGGAATACGAGAAGTGGCTTGAAGCTATGGGTTTTGAGTTCCTAGACATTATTCAAGATGAAATTATCAGGACGAAGACGGTAGACACACGCTGCTTGCTTAATTCCTTTCAGAAAGGTGACCAGGATAATATCTTTTCAATGACAAAAGGCAGCTTAAAGTTGGATGTTGGAACAAATCTGGAATACGCCTCATACGTGAATGACGGGCACTTTACGATCGATCCGTCTAAAAATCAGGATAGACGATGGGTTCCAGGGCGGTGGAAAGGCGACCGTTTCGAATATGAACCTGCCGAAAGAAATTCCGGTATGCTGCTGAAGTTCCAATGGATAGACGGTTCTGGGTTTTGGGATAACGCCATGGCTATATTTCAGTTGATGTTTGAGAGAAGCCTTGAGCGGAAGCTGCAGCAATGGATTGATGAAGAATTTTAAGGTGGTGCTGCCATGAATCAAGAAGTAGGTTCAATTATGAGCTATCTATACAAACTGTATCCTGTTCAAGTGTATGAAGAAGAAATACCGCAGGACTTTGCTGTTCCGTCTCTTTACTTTCCACCGGCTTCCACGGTCGATGGGACGGACACAGTATCTACGTTTCAGAAAGCCTATGTTTTAAACGTGAAACTCTTTCACGAAAATGCACAGAAGGCTCATAACGAAGCGGAACGAATTGCGGATACACTTAGAAGCAATAGGGGCATAATTCCGCTCATGCAGGAATCTGGCGAGGATACGGGGGATTTTATTCGGCTATCTCGAATAGAAACACGGGTGTCAGACGATTACGCGACCATTGTCTTAAACTGGACGAGCCGCTATTGGTATGAGCGGGAAGAACAGCGTTCATTGGATGGTTTTAAATTTAAAAGTGGGGTGAAATGATGGCCGCTAAAAAAGAGAAAGCGGAAAATGCTTTTTATATTAAGGATTTGCGAGAGCACAGTCGAGAGCTCTTTGGGGTAAAACCCGAGGTGTTTGACGGTGCTCTTTTTCATGTTCATAAAACGAGTATTACAAAATCGGAAGCGAAGAAGTTGATTTCTCAGTTTCTTCAAAAGGAGGTCAAATAGATGAACGGCGGAACTTTCACACCTGGCAAGGAAAAAGAGCGTGCCGGTATTTACTTTAACTTCAAAACGACCGCGGAGAACCGTGTTTCTGCCGGAGAACGCGGGACAGTTGCGCTGCCGATAGCATCCAGCTGGGGTGAAGTTAAGAAATTCATTTCTATCTCTTCAATCGAGGATTTGAATAAAAAAGTGGGGCTTAACATCGATGATCCGTCTCTTTTGCTTTTACGTGAGGCAATGAAAAAGGCAAGTACAGTCTTGCTTTATCGTCTGACGGAAGGTCTTCGTGCTTCAGCAGACATTAGTGAAGGTGTAAAAGCTACTGCTCTTTATGGCGGCACTAAAGGAAATGACATCATTATCAGCATCACGGAGAATGTTATTGACTCTTCGAAAGTTGATGTCACTACCTACCTTGATCAGTCAGAAGTTGATAAACAAACAGTTTCTAAAGCTGAAGAGCTTAAACAAAATAACTATGTCACGTTTACGGGGAAAGGGGATTTAACAGTCACTATTCCGTTAACCGGTACGGCCCCTGAAGACGTCAGCGGTGCTCTCCCGGCATCTTCCGGAATCCGCTTGTCAGGTGGAACAGACAAAACACCGACAAATGCCGATTATACAGCTTTCTTGGAAGCGACTGAAACGGAATACTTTGACACAATCGCACTGCCTGTAGAGGATAACGAGCAATTAAAAGCAACGTTTGTTGCGTTTATCAAACGGCTGAGAGACAACCAAGGGCAAAAAGTTCAAGGTGTTCTTTCAAATTACAAGGGAGACCATGAGGGTATTATCAATGTAACTGGTGGTGTCCTGCTTGAAGATGGAACGGAGATCCCTCCTGAAAAAGCTACTGCTTGGGTTGCAGGCGCAAGTGCTGGGGCTACATTTAATCAATCACTTACATTTGTAGAATACGAGGGAGCTGTAGATGTCCTTAACCGAATTGACAACGACGAAATCGTTGAACGATTGTCAAATGGGGAATTCTTGTTTACTTATGATTCTCGTGATAAATCAGTAGCGGTTGAAAAGGACATTAATTCACTCACAAGCCTAACAGCAGAGAAAAATAAGATGTTCCAGAAAAACAAAATTGTCCGTGTACTTGATGCAATCAATAATGACCTGACATCTCAATTAAAAGCATTGATCAAGTCTCGCAAAGCAAGCGGCAGTGACGTTCCCGCTACAAATGACGGACTGCAGTTTGTAAAAACGCTGATTACTCAATACTTGAGTGTACTTCAAGATAACGGGGGAATTACTGATTTTGATTCAGAGAATGACATTACAATTGCTCTGAATAACGATCGTGACGGCTTCCTGATTGATCTTGCAGTTCAACCGGTGGATGCAGCTGAAAAATTCTACTTTAATGTTGAGGTGAAATAAGAATGGCATTAAAAGCGCAAAATACCATCTCGGGTAAAGAGGGCAGGCTGTTTCTTGATGGAGAAGAAATGGCTCATATCAAAACGTTTGAAGCCAATGTGGAGAAAAATAAATCCGAGGTAAATATCATGGGCCGTAGGATGACGGGGCACAAAACGACTGGAGCAAATGGAACGGGAACAGCCACTTTTTATAAAGTGACATCTCAATTTGTTCTTATTATGATGGACTATGTGAAAAAGGGAAGCGATCCTTACTTCACTTTACAAGCTGTACTGGATGACGCCTCTTCAGGACGTGGCACTGAGCGTGTCACCTTGTATGATGTGAACTTCGACTCTGCGAAAATCGCCGGGCTGGATGTTGATTCTGAAGCATTGGAAGAAGAAGTGCCGTTTACCTTTGAGGATTTTGATGTGCCTGAACAGTTAAAATCCACATTCTAATCACTTTCACGAAAAATCGTGAAACCATCCCGAGATATTCACGAAAAATCGCCGAACTTTAACGAAGAAATTCACGAAAAATCGTGAACTCTCACGAGATATTCACGAAAAAATGTGGTAAGATTACTTTAGAAGTAATCCAACTGAACAAGTTTCAAATAGAAACATGTATTTCTTTCAAAAGAAATGCATAAAATAAAAAAATACCGGAGTGCGGCAACACCCCGGCCTGTACAAATGTTGGCTCCTCATTGGAGCGCTGGCTATGAAGGTACGTATGGACCTACCCTAGAAGTTTCTCAGGCCTCAAAGGGTGGTCTATTTCTTTTTGTCTATATACGTCAACAAGGCGAGAATAAACATTCCCGTTCCAAGCATTAAACTAAGCGCTTGAAATGTCGACATAGGCGTCACCCCCTTTCAGGGGATTTAGCCAGCAGACCACCTTTGAGTTAGCCGTGCAAATGTACAGGAATAATTATACACTAGACAACCATTTTTGTGGTTGTCTTTTTTGTTAGCATGAGCAGTGATAGCAACACCAAACAATGGAAAAAATTGTGTGATGTATTTTTTGTAATGCATTTCAATTCTCTTGAAAAATTTTAGAGGAAACACCTATAATCTAGGGAAAACTAGTAGAATCTAAGAAAATCTAAAACATTACCACTTGATAACGCTGTGGTAAAGTGGTTAAAATAGTATTATCAATACTATTGCAAAGGTATTCATGAATACCGGTGTAATGCATTTCATTCTTGGTTTTCGTGTATTTCTTTCACAAGAAATGCATAAAATAAAAAAGTTAGAGTGCTGCAACACTCTAACTTTAGAAGCTACCTAGCCAAATTTCACTAAGACACTTCGGTGTCTTTTTTTCTATGAGTCAGTATGAACGTAACTAGGGTTAAGACCCAGATCATGATGTTGCCTATTAACCCAGCAAAGTTTATCATGACCATTAGTACTTCATATGTCGTCATTTTTATCACCTCCCCTTAACATTTAAGGGCAAACAAACCTGTGGGAGGCGGTAGCTTCAAAAATCTATTATACATGAATTATATGGAAAGCACATTCAAAAAGTATGAATGTGCTTTTTTTATTGTCCAAAACTAAAATAAAGGAGTTAATAAAAAATGAGCAAAAAAACATACGATCTTTCATTCTTTATGCCAGGACAATCCATTGAAGCGGAAGAAGTAAAAGTGCCGATTTCTAAACGGTTTGTAGACAAAGAGGGCAACGTTGTTCCATTCATTTTCAAAGCAATTACGACTGAACGAATTGACGAACTTGAGAAAGAGAACACCACTTACAAAAATGTAAAAGGCCGCGGTCGCGTAAAGGACTTGGACAGCCAACGCTTTTATGCTCGTATTGCGGTTGAAACGACTGTTTATCCGAACTTTAAAGCTAAGGAACTACGTGAGGCTTACAAAACAGAAGATCCAGTGGAAGTCGCCAAACGTGTTCTTTCAGTCGGCGGTGAGTATGCGAACTGGCTAAACAAAGCAATTGAAATCAACGGTTTTGATGATGATCTCGAAGACCTTGAAGAAACAGCAAAAAACTAGTAAAAGACGGGGACAAAGAGGCTGTATATCTTTATTACGCGATGCATGAGCTCAAATACGCCCCGTCAGAATTAAGAGAACTATATGAGGCTCCGAAAGAATTCAAGGCGCTCTTATATGGGTTAATCGGTTATAAGCTTGAGCTGTTAGAAAAAGAAGTGAAGAAGGGAGGTAATTAACTATGGCTAAACTAACAGCTACGTTTGAATTACATGATAAGATTTCCCGCAAGCTTCGAATGATACAAGGCAATGCTGAAAGACTTAAGAGGGCTACTAATGGTCCTCTTATTTTTGATGCTGAAGATCGGACTGAGAGAGTTATGCAGCGAATTGACCGATCAGCCAACCGTTTGACGGCTCGGGCTCGATCGATTGAAGTGGATCTAGATGATCGAGCTTCAAATGGCTTACATTCTATACGCCAGCAAGCTGAGGATCTTACCGAGGGCAGCCATGAGGTGACAGTTTCCGTAAATGATCAAGCTACACCACGTTTTCGTTTGATCCGTGGAGGTCTCTCTGATTTGAATCGCTCGCACGCTGAGCCAACTGTTTCAGTTCGTGATCATGCTTCAAACCAATTAGATGAGATCCATCGTCATGTGTCCGATGTAGACGGCGAACATGCTGAGCCAACTGTTTCTATTAAGGATAGAGCTTCAGCGGCTCTGGATGCAATTGAAGCGAAAATAGACAGCTTGAAGGATGCTACCATTACTCTGGCAGTTGCAGGCGGTTTTTCTGCAGGTTCAATTATGGGTTCTGGTAAGAGTACAATGTCTCAGGATGCTTATGTGTCAGCAACTTCAAACGTTAATAAGAAAGATGTTGCAAGAATGACGGATCAGATCTATTTCAACAATAAAGCGGGCAGTTCTCGTGAAGAAGTCAGTTTATCTTTGAGAAACTTATCACAACAGACAGGGGCGTCTAAAAAAGCTCTGGCTGATTTGACTGAGTCGTCAAGTAAGATTGCCCAGCTTATGAATGCTGATCAGGCAGAGGTAGATCGTGCTTTTAGTTCGATGTATAACAACTTGAAATTGTCTGGGAAACAAAGCGGAGACTTAATTGCTTATGTATATCGGAATGCCGGTGACCAAGCTGACGATTTATTGGACACGATGAATGAATACAGTTCCACCTTTAAAGACTTGAAGCTCACAGGCGGCCAAATTGCAAACGCCATGATAAAAGGAACAAAGGGTGGCGCCAGAAACTTCGATAACCTAGCCGATAGTATGCGTGAGTTTAACATCCGCCGAACCGAAATGTCTGATAGCCAAGTGGACGCATTTAAAACGCTGTTCGGAGCCAAGGAAACTAAGAAAATGTTCAAGGGCTTCAAAGATGGTTCAATAAGCGGAGAGGAAAGTTTATTTAGGGTGGCAAAAGCCCTTTCTAAAGTGAAAGATAAAACAAATCGGGCTGCTATTGCAACTGAGCTTATTGGAACACAATACGAAGACCTTAAGCAGCCTATTTTAGATATGGCTGAGGGTATTGGTACAAGTGCTAAAACAAGCGGTGAATTAGAACGTAGCTTTACGAAACTTCGGGATAATAACCCGATGACACCGGTTAATGATGCCATGAGAGATTTTGAAAGCATATCTAAGGATATGGGAACCTCTCTGCTAACTGGATTAGGACCGGCCTTTGATAAAATCAGTTCGTTCATTAATAGTAAAGAAGGTCAGGAAAAACTTAAAGAGATCAAAAAAGATATTGCCGATCTTGGTAAGGAGATAGGTGATAAGTTAAACGTAGCTATTGAGTGGAGCGTCAACCATTGGGATGATTTGAAAACAGCGATTAAAGTTGTGATCCCTTCTTTAATTGGATTGATTGGTTATTTGAAAATACTCCGTCCGTTGTTAAAAGGCATAGGTACTGTCGGAAGTGATGCAGCAGGCGTAATCCGAAAGTTAATTCCAAAACGTACTCCTGAAGCTGGCACTAATACGAAAAGTGAAAGGAGGAACAGAAACAGTAATCGTAATGCCAGCACAAGGAGCAGAGAATCCAAAACTGCCACAGGTCCAACGAGTTTACCTCGAAGCGGCAGCTTAACATGTTGCTGTTGTAGCGATGGAGGTAAAAATGATCGCATTCGTAGAAGACGAGGGAAAAGAGTTTTAGGTCGACGCGGTAATTCAACCCGAATGAACCCTTCTGACAGATCAATTACTGTGTCATCTGAACGGTTGGAGAGAAGGCGTTCCGGTAGAACTGTAGGTACTAATCCAACCAGAGATTCAAGATCAGCAATAATCACTACGAGATCGGAGCTATACTCAGCTGGTAGAGCTGCAGGCGGTACATCGAAGTTCGGGAAAGTCTTAAGTCCTCTGAAAAGTGTTGGCAAGTTTGCAAAGGGAGTCCCTCTATTAGGAACAGCTTTAGCGGCAACAGATTTAATTGGGATGAATAAAGACAATGTTGGTGAAAAAATTGGATCAGCTGGCGGTGGTCTTGCTGGAGCGGCTACAGGAGCAGCTATTGGCAGTGTTATTCCAGGAGTGGGAACAGCCATTGGTGGAATAGTTGGTGGTATAGCAGGCACCATGGGCGGTTCAAGTTTAGGTAAAGCGTTTGATGGTTCAGAAGTAAAAAAGAAACTAGACAGTACATTATTTGATCAAAAATGGTGGTCTGAAAAATGGTTCGGTATTAAGAGTAATGCGAAGACTTCTCTGAATGGGTTAAGTGATACATGGTCTCATGTAAAAGAAAAGGTGAAGTCTACTTTATTTAATAGTGAATGGTGGTCTGAGAAGTGGTCTGGCGTTAAAAGCTGGGCACAGGACAAATGGAATAGTGCATCATCTGTTTGGGAGTCCGTAAAGGGAAAAATAAAATCCACTTTGTTTAGTGAGAAGTGGTGGTCAGGAAAATGGGAAGGCGTAAAAAGTTGGGCTCAAAGTAAATGGGACAGCGCGTCTTCTGTTTGGCAATCAGTTAAAGGAAAGCTGAAATCCACTTTATTTAGCGAGAAATGGTGGTCAGGAAAATGGGAAAGTGTAAAGAGCTGGTCAAAAAATAAATGGGACAATGCTAAATCAATATGGAAAAGTGTTAAGAGTTCCATCTCAGAAACCCTTTTTAGTAAGAAGTGGTGGTCTGAAAAGTGGCAAAATGTAAAGGAATTGGGAAGCAGTATTTTAGGCGGAGTAAAAGAAGTTGGTGGTAAAGTAGCTTCAAGTGCGAAAAAAACTGCTGGTAAAGCGTGGGGATATGTGAAGAGTGGCGTAAACTATTTATTTGGTACGGGAAAAGAAAAGCCAAAGAAACATGCTACTGGTGGTTACATTACGAAGCCAACGATTTCTTGGATTGGTGAAGCTGGTAAAGAATTTGTTATCCCTGTTGAGAATAATAAAGGGCGCGGCAAAATGCTCCTTTCTCAAGCTGCTTCAAAATTAGGGATGAGTGTAGTTGATGATATAGCGTCTGCTTCACCTGCAGGAGGTGAACCAGCAACTTCCCCGCTAATCCGTAGAGCGGCGGTGACTGCTTCTGTATCTCCTATCATTGACACATCCAGTCTTGATGAACAAGCGACTTCATTTGGTCAACAGTTCACTAAAGGCTTTGATCAAGGAATTGGAGAGAATGTTGTTTCTATGGACGCTTGGAAACAGAAAAACGTTGGCCAGCCAATGAACAATTTAATCTCTTATTCTCCGAATTATGGAAAGCAAGTGGTTAATGGCTATGCCAAAGGTCAGAACAGTACTTCAACCGGTACAGATGGCTTCTTGCAGACGAAGGTTAAAACGCCATTTCAGAACACTGTTAATAAATCTTCATCATGGGGAAGCGGAACGGTCAAAGGTTTTGCTTCTGGACAAAATAGTTCACAAACTGGTACTGATCAATACGTCAGCACTCATATTAACAAGCCGTTTATCCGATCTAAAGAATCATCAAACGGCTGGGGAAGCGGTATGATCGGGAATTTTATTTCGGGCATGACTTCTAAGGCAAGTGAAGTCCATGAAGCTGCCAAGGAACTGGCGAAAAAAGTTGAGAAGGCATTTCGTGAAGAGCTTGATATTCATTCACCTTCCCGTGTCATGATGAGTCTCGGTCGTTTTGCCTCTATAGGTATTGTAAAAGGTCTGGATTCTGTTGATGTGAAAAAGTTTGCTGAAAAACAAGCAGGTTCACTGGCTGCTGCTTATTCCGGAATGGGAGCAGTAAGCGGAAATGTGAAGCAATGGCTTATGGCTGCTATCATGGCTACAAAGACGCCGGTGAGCTGGCTCCCAGGGCTGATGACAATTGCTCAGCATGAGTCAGGCGGTAATCCGAAGGCAATCAACTTATGGGATAGTAATGCGAAAGCAGGACATCCATCTCAGGGGCTCATGCAGACAATCCCAAGTACCTTCAACGCACACAAACTGCCGGGCATGAATAATATTCTTAACCCGATACACAACGCTGCTGCTGCGATTAGCTATATCAAAAGCAGATATGGATCAATTAATAATGTACCAGGCATTAGAAGCATGAGGCACGGAGGTCCATATGTTGGCTACGCTAACGGCGGACTTATTACCAAAGAGCAGATTGCACGTGTCGGTGAAGGAAACAAACGGGAATGGATCATTCCAGAGGAGCGAGGCATCCGTGGACGTTATCTGTTAGCACAAGCAGCTAAGGCACTCGGAATGGAAGTCACAGACCCATCTAAAAACGGGCAAACTGAATTATCTTCCGGTCAGGTAACAGTTGCCACAACGGGTCGTAATCAAACAACAGTTACAGCTGCAGGCGGCAAAGAGGTCATTATTCAGTTTAATGGCGATCAGCATTTTCACAATGACCAAGACATGAACAGTCTTGTAGCTAAGATTAAGCAGGCCCTTGTCGATGAGCTTGAACAGGATATCAACATTGGAACGAAGGGAGTCGTTGCTTTTGACTAAATCCATATATGAATTCTGGATTTCACAAGGGAAGGATAAGCTACGGCTTCCTGTCCTTCCTGAACAAATTGATATTTCAAACACAATTCAAAATGAATCAGTAAAAGTGGCTAGTTTTGGGGAGATCACTTTTATTGATAAACCGGGAGCGAAAGAAATTTCGTTCTCTTCTTTTTTTCCAAAGAAACATAGCCCGCTTGCTGAGTATAAAGGATTTCCTTCTCCTGAAAATGCTATTGCAAAGATCGAGAAATGGGTGAAATCTAAAAAGCCGATTCAATTCTTGATTACTGGAACGAAAATTAATTTAACTTGCAGTATCGAGGTTTTTTCTTATAGCGAGGGCCAAAAAGATATAGGTGATCGTGATTATGAAATGAAGCTGAAGGAATACAAAACTGCTTCGCCGCGGAAGATCAAGCAGAAGAAAAAGACGAAGAAGAAACGGCCATCTAAATCAGCTCCTAAAACATACACCGTTAAGAAAGGCGATACACTGTGGGACCTTGCCGGCAAATTTTATGGAGACAGTACAAAATGGCGCAAGATCTGGAACGTCAATAAAAAGGCTATGATCAAACGAAGCAAACGGAATATAAGACAGCCAGGGCACTGGATCTTTCCTGGTCAAAAATTAAAGATACCGCAGTAAGCAGGTGATGACATGATAGAACTTTTCGTCATTAAAGAAACGGAATGGCTTGAGCTGGTAACTGAAAGTGTTTCTCTTGAGGGACAACGGTATCAGGCACCCCGATCGATCACAGCAAAGATCATAACGAAACAAGGAACCCATTCATATTACAGCGTATCAGAAGGGGATACGGTTCTGTTTAAGTGGAAAGGGAAAGAGCTGTTTCGAGGTATTGTGTTTTCTCGCAATCCGGAAGAACATGGGCTGACCTTTACGGCTTATGACATGCTGCAATATCTGGTTAAGAACAAAGATGTTTATATGTTCTCCAATAAGCGTGCAGACGAGATTATTAAGCGCCTGGCAAGAGATTTTCAAATCCCAACGACATCCATAGCAAATACGGGTTACACCATTAAATCATTAGTGTTTAAAGATGATACGAGCCTTTATGACATGATTTTGAAAGCCTTGAAACAAACGAAAAGCCAAACCGGAAGGAATTATCAATTATATTCTGCAAAGGGGAAGCTTGGCCTTCGTGCTTGGCCTGATCAGTCAGAAGTATGGGTGCTGGAGACGGGTGTGAACATCATCGGCTATCAATACAGCACTTCAATTAATGACACGGCCACAAAAGTAAAGCTGCGGCGTCAGAAAGACAATAAAACATACACGGCTACCGCAAGCGACAACTCAGGCATCAGTAAATATGGTGTGCTTCAGTATGTCGAAACGGTTTCCGATAACATTAACCAGGCGCAGCTTCAGGAGCGTGCGAAAGTCA
Source organism: Bacillus sp. ATD (assembly GCF_050585765.1). Classification (NCBI taxonomy): domain Bacteria; kingdom Bacillati; phylum Bacillota; class Bacilli; order Caryophanales; family Bacillaceae; genus Bacillus; species Bacillus sp. ATD. Next base: position 126,619 of record NZ_JBOBQH010000002.1, read on the forward strand.
AACAGGCACAGAAAAAAGGCGTCAAAAAAGAACTCAAAAGTATTCAAGCGATTGGGATTCCGGATCTTCAAAGTGGTTTGCCCGTCTATATTTCAATTCCGGAAGTTGGGGTTAGGAAGACGTACTGGATCGATACAGATAAACACGAATTTAAAGGATCGACACACACGATGACCATTGATGTGGTGGAGAAAAATTCTATCCCTGATGGTGTTTCCTCATGAGATTAAGTGAAGCAATCAAACATTTGGCTGTCGGTGCAGTTGATTCTGAGTCACCGGTGGATATTATGCCGGCTGAAGTGGTTTCCGTTTCTCCGGTTGAAATTAAACTCAATGAAAATGAAAAGCTAATTATTCCGTCTGATTTGATTATTATTCCTAAACGGCTGCGCGGTGGAGGAGATGAAGAACTAAAGATGGGTGAGAATGTGATGGTTGTCTCCTTAAAAGGCGGACAATCTTTTTTTATTCTCGACAAAATATAGGAGGTGTTTGGAATGGCTTTGTCTCCGGAAATCGATTTTGAGGATATAGAAGATGACAGCGAAGTCATAGAGACCTCGCAAACCTACAAAATAGATTTTGAAAATGGCCGTATCACAAATGAAATCATTACAGGCCTTGAAGCGATCAAGCAGTTTGTATATTTGTCTCTCCATACTGAGCGATACGCATATTCTGTTTACAGTCATGACATTGGAAATGAGCTTCAAGACGTGCTGGCAGATAACGAAACAACAGACGCATATAAGAAAATGGAGATCCCTCGGCTGATAGAGGAAGCACTGATCTATGACGACCGAATTTTTGCTGTTACAGATTTTGAAATAGAAAAACAAGGCGAATCGTTCCGTGTCTCCTTTACAGTCGAGACTGACGAAGGAACATTGGAGATCAAGGAGGTGCTTGGCGAAGATGTTTGAAGATCAAACCTTTGAAGTGATTATGGACCGTATGTTAAACAGCATTTCAGCGGACATTGATACAAGGGAAGGAAGCGTGATTTATAACGCGTTAGCTCCTGCAGCCGCAGAATTGGCCAAGTCTTATATTTGGCTCGATACTGTGCTGGAACTTGTCTTCTCGGACACAGCACAAGGAGAATTTTTAGATCGTCGGGCTACTGAAGCCGGCATCGAGCGAACGGCTGCCACGAAAGCAGTCCGGGCAGCGGAGTTTACTGAAGGAGTAACCATTCCAGTGGGTTCCCGCTTTTTTGTAGATAACCTGTATTTCCAATACACAGCTGACGGGACGTTGGAATGTGAAACAGCGGGGGAAGCGGGGAACGCAAATATTTCCGGCCAGAATCTATTGTCATTAGACACCATACCAGGACTCCAAAAAGCGATCGTGAAAGAGATTCTAATCCCTGGTCGAGAAGAGGAGGATGATGACAGTTTAAGAGCTAGATATTTTACCCGCGTGCGTCGGGAAGCTGTCAGTGCCAATAAAGCTCACTATAAACAATGGGCTGAAGAAGTAGACGGAGTAGGGAAGGTAAAGGTCTTTCCGCTTTGGAACGGGGACGGTACAGTCAAAATTGTCGTGACCAATGCTAACTTGGAACCTGCTTCCGATATTTTAATATCAAAGGTGAAAAACTATATTGATCCTGAACCAGGACAAGGTGAGGGACAAGCGCCAATAGGTGCCTTTGTCACAGTGGAGAGTGCGGTATGGAAAGAGGTTGAGATTTCAGCCGAGGTACTTCCCGAGATCAATAACTCTATCGATCAGGTAAAGCAAGAAATCGAATCAGGTGTTTTAAATCTTTTTAAAAAGATTGCTTTTGAAGATAACGTCATCCGTTTATCGCAGATTAATAATATCGTCTACAATTCACCTTCAGTTAGTGATTACGCAGATATTAAAATCAATGGCGTAGCCGAAAATTTGGTTCTGAGTGACGTCGAAATCCCTAAATTGGGGCAGGTGAACATCATTGAGCAAACTCGATGAAATGGCTGCTTACCTGCCGCCGTTCCTTATCAAGTTAAAGGAAATGGCTGAACTTCTTAAAGTGGAAGCTCCGGAATTTGAGAAGCAAAATAACAGCATCTTTGATCTGACAGATCAGCTGTTTGTTACTACAGCAACCTGGGGGCTTGAACGATGGGAAAAGATTTTGAACGTACCGCGGGAATCAGGTGACACCGATGAGATCCGCCGATTGCGCATAATCTCTAAAATGTCCAATATACCGCCGGCAACATATAAGGCTATTGAACAGGCATTAAATCGGTTCCTGAAAAATCCGTCTGCTCAGGTCAGGCTACTTCAAGGACAGTACCGTTTTAATGTTGATATTGATATAGATGATATGCAGCATATGAGCGAGCTCATAGAAACATTGGAGAATATGAAGCCAGCTCATTTGGCATATACATTGCGAGCTGCTTTGAATGAGCCACTCAAGATAAAAGATACTGTCATTCTGAATAAAAGAAGGTATCGAAAAACAAGTGAGCTAAAGGTAGGTTATTCCGTCACGCTCAATAATAACGAGGTGGTCCTTGTATGATTACACAGCTTTATAGAGAGCGAACAGCTGCAGATTTGAAAAATAGAATATCGAAAGTGCTGCTGAATGGAAATGAAACAAAAATTGTGGAAGTCACTATTCAGGGGGCCGTTGTCACGGTGCTTACTCATCGAGAAGAAGATATCAAACACATTGAGAGTGTGCAGATCCTTGATGAGCAAAACAACGTGATTACGGGAAGAACAACAGATTTAGACGTCAGTAATAATAGAACGCTTGATTTTAGGATTACTTTTGAGGTGGTGTAACAAATGGCATATGAAGCAAAAACAGACTGGCTGCCAGATGATCCTATTAATGAGGATGATGTGAACCGTTGGGAGAAAGGTATTCAAGACGCGCATAAAGATTTAGATGTACATAAAAATGACATGAACAACCCTCACAATACAACAAAGGCGCAAATCGGGCTAGGGAACGTTGATAATGTACAGCAAGCTTCGAAAAAAGAATTTGAAGAGCATATTAATGATACACAACGGCACATAACACCAGTAGAGCGGGAGAATTGGAATGCAAAAGAAACAACTGCCGGAGCTCAGGAAAAAGCTGATAAGGCTTTATCGGATGCAAAATATTACGTAGATACCAACTACAAAAATAACAATCTGACATTAATTACTGGTGACAATGCTATTCAAGATGCTAGAAAGGGAGGGGAAGAATATCCTTTAGGACTGACCTTAATGGACATTGGTCAGGGCAATACTACAGGGTACCCTTTGAGTTATGGCATTGTCAAAAATGAAAAATATAATAATTACCGATTTACGCAATACTTTTATGGGACAGGAAATGAGTCTGGGACTTACTACTACAGTACAGGAGTTTGGATTAGGCACTGGTGGAGTGGTTCAGGCTGGACAAAATGGGAGAAAATATCGGGTTTTGCTCATGCAAATGTGGGAACTACAGGCATTCAATACTTAAAAAAAGTTGACCATACTAAAATAGCTTTCAATAGAATAATCAAGGACAGTCACAATGCTTTTGACATTAAAAATAACAGGTTTATTGCACCGAATGATGGAATGTATTTGGTTGGTTCAGGAATTTATGTGATAAACTCTCCTTCTTATATTAACCTTCATTTAAAAGTTTATTTAAATGGAAAAAAATACAAAACGCTACATCATATTCGAGGGTATTATGAAAATAGAGATAATGAAATGTACCTTGGTTTAAATGGTAATGCAACTGTCCCAATGAACAAAGGTGATTACTTAGAAATCTGGTGTTATTGTAATTACGTAGGAAATGGTCAAAGGGGCGTGGACGATAAGGATGGATCGTTTAACTTTATTGACATACAGGAATTAGGCGGGAGAAATTATCCAAGATTTTAGGAGGTAACGATGAATATAGGTGAAGCTATTCTTTTTAAATACCCAACAGCTGATCCCACAAAGGATTTTATTGTCCAGAATAATGGTGACGGAACTCCCTCATATATAGCAGAGTGGAATATTAGGGCACCTATACCAACGGAAGCAGAGTTAAAAACTTGGTGGGAAGAGCTTCAGAGTACATCTGCATATGAACCACCAGTTCAAGTGGATCTACTTGCAAGAGAGTTATCTCAGGAGAAGCTAGCCCGTAAACAGTTTGAAGAATTAAACCAAACTTTGGGAAGCGAGCTCTCAAAAATAAAGTTGCAACTGCTTACTCTACAAGGAGGGAAAGATTCATGAATTATTGGATTTGGGCTTTACATTATGACTGGGCTACTCCTGAAATGGTGAAACAGGCAATTCATTATAAAGATTGCTCGCCTGAGGATTTACAAAAAGGGGTAGAGAAAAAACTCATTACAGCTGAACAGTATAAAGAGATCACAGGAGAAGCCATTTAGGGCTTTTTTATTTTTCCTTAAAGGAGGTGGTTCCGTTGTAAACCCATGCTCACCACTAATGATCTACAATAGCAAGGAGGATTTATAATGGCATCATATAGTTTTCAATTTTCAACAGATGCAACTGGTAAGCCGGGGGCAGCCAAGCCATACAGAGAAGGAAACAGAGATTTTGTTGTGCCAGTAGCTTCAATCTCCGGTAATTCAGAGCTGCTGACGAACGCAGTTTTAAAAGCCACTGAAGTCTACACGCAATATGGACAAGATCGATTAGGTCAGGTTTTAATTTCAAAAGTAAAAGGTCACGCTTATTCTGATCGTGAAGGAACCTTATTCATCGAAGAAAGTAATGATATGAATACATGGACCACTGTCTCTTCATTGGTAGTTAAAGCAAATACGCTTGGCGAGACTGAATGGATTCATTTAACTAAACGCTATTTCCGTTTCAGATACGCAAATGGTAACCTGCAGCAATCTGAATTTTTACTATACCAGTCACTGGGCGCAGGTGAAGAGGATATAAACATTAACCACACTGTTCCTATTACAGCAGTTGCTCCGTTGTCAGTCCAGTTAGATAAAAACGGTTTAACTAATGATGGTCGTTTAAAAGTTCAAACTGAAGGCTTGAACCTTAGCTCATTAGACACTCAAGCAAAAACAATGGATATTGTCTTTCACGATAAAACAGAAACCATAGGTGAGGGTAACCCATTCACCGTTGGATCATTCAAAACGTTACTCATTGAGGTTTATGGGACGGCTGAGACAAGTGAATTGAAGTTCTGGGGTAAATCCTTATCGGGAACAAAAAGAGCCCTTAGAGGGCAGAAAGTAGATGACGGAACATTTGCCACTAGCACCAAAGGGAAATCAGAAGCTTGGTCTTTTAGCATTACTGGCTTTAAAGAAATTGTTATGGAGCTTACAGCTTTAACAAATGGAAACTTTTCAGTTAGAGGGACGGCCGTCTCATAAGATCCGGCTGTCCTTTTTTATTTGCCTCGGAGGAGGTGATTAGAATGGAGGAGACAAGTTTGTTTATCAATTTTGAAACATTAGATTTAGCAAGAGTATATTTATTTGGAGGGGTGAAGTACCTTGATTTACTTCTAGTACTTAGCATAATTGACGTTTTAACAGGAGTAATCAAGGCATGGAAATTCAAAAAACTGCGAAGCCGAAGCGCATGGTTTGGCTATGTCCGCAAGCTACTCAATTTCTTTGCGGTCATTTTAGCAAACGTGATTGATACAGTACTCAATTTGAACGGTGTCTTAACCTTTGGTACCGTTCTTTTTTATATCGCTAATGAAGGTTTGTCAATAACTGAAAACTTAGCACAGATTGGTGTTAAAATACCATCATCAATAACAGATCGATTACAAACAATTGAGAACGAAAAAGAACAGAGTAAGAATAACGCAGACAAAGCTGCTGGCTAAGCCAGTGGCTTTTTTTATTACACAGACGGAGGGAGAGAGGATATATGGCCATTAAAGTTGTAAAGAATCTAGTCTCCAAATCAAAGTATGGATTGAAATGTCCAAACCCCATGACGGCCGAATACATTACCATCCATAACACTGCGAATGATGCTTCAGCAGCCAATGAGATTTCTTACATGAAGAATAACTCTAGCTCAACGAGTTTTCACTTTGCAGTAGACGATAAACAAGTTATTCAAGGGATTCCAACGAATCGTAACGCTTGGCACACAGGAGATGGAAAAAATGGTACAGGGAATCGTAAGTCGATTGGTGTCGAAATTTGTTATAGCAAGTCAGGAGGGGCGCGATATAAGGCAGCGGAAAAGCTTGCTATTAAGTTTGTGGCGCAGCTACTTAAAGAACGCGGATGGGGCATTGATCGTGTCCGCAAGCATCAAGACTGGAACGGGAAGTATTGCCCGCACCGTATTTTGTCAGAGGGAAGATGGAATCAAGTTAAGGCTGCCATTGAAAAAGAATTAAAAGCGCTAGGTGGGGAAACGAGCTCAAGCAAAGTAAGTGTAGCTAAAAAGAAAACAACAAACTCAAGCAGCAAAAAAACTTCATTTACACTGCCTTTCGGTATTTTTAAAGTGAAGAACCCAATGATGAGAGGGGAAAAGGTAACACAAATTCAAAAAGCACTGGCTGCACTATACTTCTACCCGGATAAAGGAGCGAAGAATAATGGTATTGACGGCGTATACGGTCCGAAAACAGCAGATGCAGTTAGACGATTTCAGTTGATGCATGGACTATCTGCTGATGGAATTTATGGACCTAAGACTAAAGCCAAACTTGAAGCTCTATCAAAGAGGAACTGAACAAGCTCTAAGAATAATAAAACAGCTCCTTATCCTTTTAAATAGCACAATTTTTGTTGAGTGACTTTTGCCATTTGCCATTACAACCTTTATATCCAAAAATTCTTAATATACATCCAAATATTTTTATTATATACTTATCTAACCAAAAAAAAACTGGAGGTTGGTTTATTTATGCCATTATCAAATTCAATGACAAATCCGAGTGTTAGACTTGCTACTTCTCCACCACCACCGTTTCTGCTCATAAACACGCTTATATTTAAAACAGATTAAGAATCTGCGAAATATAAGCTGTTTCGCAGATTCGAAGGAGTAGAAAATGAAATCTAGCATACAGTTTATATTATCAATGATTATTTTTGGTACAATTGGTTTAATTGTGAGATACATTGACTTATCTTCGAGTGAAACAGCGTTTTTAAGTAGCTCAATTGGTTTTCTCTTTTTAACACTTGTGTTTATTAATAAGAGAAAAAGCTTCTCGTGGCAAAAAATAAAAAGTTGTGGGATATTTCTTTTTTTATCGGGTATTGCTTTGGGAGGAAATTGGATATTTCTTTATCAATCCTATGAGTATACAACTCTAACGAATGCCACGTTAGGTTATTATTTTGCACCTGTTTTTGTGATGTTACTTTCACCTATTTTTTTAAAGGAAAAACTCTCATTTAAAAAAGTGATATGTATCTTCGTAGCAGTATTAGGGATGATGTTCATTGTCGGAAATGGTGTTAGTGCATCCGGAAGAGAGGATTTAATTGGGATTATTTTGGGGTTAATTGCAGCTGCATTTTATGCTGCGTTAATGTTGTTAAATAAGTTTATTAAAGAGATGAATCGGCTGGAAGTAACCATTATCCAACTGTTGGTCACAGCTTTAATTCTTCTACCATATGTCCTTATTACAGAAGGACTTAACATGCTAAGTGTATCATCATCATCAATTCCTTTTATAATCTTTCTGGGGATTGTAAACACAGGAATAGGGTTCTGGTTGTTTTTCTCTGGCATGGAAAAATTAAAGGGTCAGAGCATAGCTGTGTTGAGTTATGTTGACCCATTTGTGGCTATTCTCATTTCTGGTCTAATATTACAAGAGCAATTCACGCTATTACAAATTATAGGTGGAGTTCTTTTATTAGGGTCTACTTTTGCTAGTGAAATAAGGTTTCGCAGAACACAAGAGTGCGTCAAACGGTTTTAGTCTATGTGCGGGTTACTTAGGACGACATTTATGGTCCTAAGACTAAAGCTAAAATTGAAGTAATATAAAAAGGCCCTCTCATAAAATGGGGGCCTTTCAGTGTTTCTTTTAAATAGCTTCTTTTAGTTTTTCTATTACACTTTTCAACCATTCTATTGGTGGTAATCCAATTGTCGGGAAATATATTTCTGCATTACACTTTATAATGTCTTCCTTTTCTTCTTTAGTTAGATTGCTATTTAGAAACTCTTCGCAATACTTTACTGTAAATAGCAAACCTTCTTTACTAATTTCCTCAATAAATTCGTCTAATGCGTGTTCAGGCGATTGGATATCTTGATGAAATGTTCCACCTAAAAAATTTTCTAATTCGTCTAAGAAATCATAACCTTCATCCACGGTACTTCCTCTCTTTTTTATATGGTTGGTTGGAATAAGCCCCCATTAAGAGGGACTTGTAAAGTACTCTTCTTTATTAAATAATTTTGAATGAATGTTATTTAAGCAACAGATTCTCTCTTTATATCAAAAATATCAATCTGCTTTGATTCCAAAAGATCTTGTAAATGGTCTGGACCGTGTTGTTCAGCTACTTGCAATTCTCCTTCTGAAATAGGTATAGCCATTAGCCAAGTAACATTTTTGTTGCTAAATTCAAGTAGCTCTAAATCTTCCTCCCACAGAAATGGGGGAACGAACATAACATGTTTCATGTCGGTTTCCCGATCATACATACTAATCACATCTTTAAAAATAACACCTGGTGCACAAGAGAAATTTGAGTTGATTATATTAAAGGCACAAGTTGATAAAACATTAGCATATATGTCTGAAGCTGACTCCATTGCAGCTACGATTTCTACCCGCAACGGAGTGCCATTCACCTCATAATTAATAGAATGATCCGACAAACCTAAAGTTGAATATGACGTGATACCTTCCTGAGGCTGGTCACTGACCGATAAAATATCAATGCTGCTACTCTTGTTATCATCCCAATATTTCGTAACCTTCGGTTTACCCCCAAAAGCTCCTAAAACTGTTCTAGCAATTACTTTATTTTCTTGTGTAACGCCCATTAGACAATCTCTCCTTAATCTCCAAAGTAATCATCCGTCATATCTTCCCCTTTATGACTCCTATTGGAGGAAGGTAATTCAGGTTGATAATGGTCTGGATTATTATGTTCATCTAAAAATTGCTTTCGACTAATATTTCTTTCCATCGCACTTTGTTGATGTTTTCTAAATTCATAACCTGGTTTATGACCCATATCCCATGGTTCATCTTTTTTCATTACTTGTTTTGTTAACGGGTCTTTAACAGATCCGGTTGAATCCTTAGCATTTTCCCAAACCTTATCTCTAACGCCTTTACGGAAATAAGTTGGTCTTTTGTACGTTTTAGGAACTTTAGTTTTTTTGCTGGTGTTAGTCGATGCTTCGCTAACTCGAGAACTTGATTTTGCATTAAGCTTTTTGTTAATTCCACGAGCTCCGAAAGGAACCAACATTGCCATTGCACCACTAAGGCTCTGTTCTTGCCTCTCTTTGGAGACTTTATTCCCGAACATATCGCGTCCTGTTATAGCTTCACTAAAACCATTTGCAGAAGCAAGTCCATAAAGTCCTTTGTTGGAGTTTTGAAGGGCATGGAATGTCTTAGGTGTTTTATATACATCGAGAGCTTTGTCTGCTCTATACAATGCTTTACTTGTTGAATAAACAGCTTTTCCACCTTTAGCTAATTTACCTGCCCATCCTACGATAGGGATGTATCCTGCCGCAGCCATTGCACCGGCAGCGACCCGTTGTCCAGCAGTTAATTTTTCGCCGGTAACAGGATCAACCCCATCAGCGGCTCTTTTATAATCATAATATCCAGAGACCTCTCCTGTAAAATTACAAACAGCATCCCAAGACTTTTCATACCATGGTCTGTTCGCCAGTTCTTCTTGTTCTTTTGCAATTCTTCTTTGTTCCGCCTGTTGGTCCTTAAAAGAGATGTAGTCTGTTGATTGTTTCTTTACATCCTCAGTCATCGTGTGAATCTCACTGTCTCTATAAGTCTTCGCATTATAGTGAATAGGAGAGGCGCTTTTGCCTTTTGCTGTCGCATTCATTAAAGCTTGATAATCAGCTTGAATCATTTGTTCATTTGCTTCTGATAGTCCGTATTCTGATGTTAAGTTTTCGTCAACTTCATCCATTTTCTCAATGGCTTCTTTTCGTTTCTTTTCGGCAGACGAAAGTTCATTTTTAAAAGTTTCTGTCGAGAACAGATCCAAAGGCAGTATATCGTTGATATCATTTAATATATCTTTCATGGCTTTTTTCTGTTCAGACATAATGGATTTTGATTTGGTGTAGGCGTTAGCAAGCTCATGCGCTAAAAAGGTTTCTTCTATGTAGGCATCTGATAAGTTTGCATCTTCTAAGAAACCAGGAATACTCGTTAAGAAAGAAATTTTCATCTCAATTAAATCAATCCATTGGTCAGCAATGCCAGCTTGATCTTCATAAAATGATTTGATGTTATTAGCACCTTTGCCTGAAAACTCGCTATCATCTAAATCTGCAACAGCTTTGAACGCTTTTTTTAATTTGACCATTTTACTTTTTAAATCTTTGTATTCCTTTGCTCGCTTTTCAGCCTCGGAGAGCAAGGTTTTGGCTTCAAATACTTTCATGATCATATCCTTTCATTTAATCGTCATAACAAAATATTACCATGGAAGAATGATGAAACTAACTGTTATGTGGATCAAATGGTGGAAATGAATCATTCGATCTGTGTCATTTTACCTATTTGCTAATCCTTTCAATGAAAGGGGACTTTCCAATTGTAACATCGCCATCATGAAAAAATTCGATAACGTAGCCATATTCACTAAACATAAAAGTATCTGATCCAACGGCAGTTACATCATCAATTACGTTTAATGCATGCTCAAGACTGGTTTTTAATGCTGGCTGTTCTCCGTAACCCCAAAGAATAATAATGTTCCTATCTTTAAAATGGTGTTTAGCTAGCCAATCGTCAATCTCTTCCTCGTAATCTATAGATTGGTGACAACAAACTTCTTCCCACTTGATTCGTCCCCAAGATGTAAAGGGAAAACTGTTTGAAAGCAGTTCATAATATTTTGCCGTTAATTCTTCTGATAAGATTTCTTTGTTTTTCCCTAGAGCTTCTAAGCATTCATCAAATAAGTCCAAAATGTTCACCTCAAAAGCTTTATGTATGATGGATTTTTTCAGTATCAGAAATAAGAAAAAGCCGTTATGAAACGGCTAAAGGGAATCAGAACTAATGTTGTTTATCGAATCAAACAAGGAATTCATGAGTAGGTGCGAGAGTTACATTCCGGGATGCTTCCTTCATTTCGCCATTAGACATAGATCCCAAAAAGGCAAGTCCAATTAAAACGGCGGATAAACTGATAAACAATTTAGATTTCGATTTTTGCTTTTTAGTATATACACTATTTTTTGGGAATGATAGTCTACTCCTATTCGGGCTGCGCATATCATGCTACACCTTTTATGATGAAAACAATTTCAGAATGTTTGTGAAAAGTATTATACTATAAATAATTCTTTAATGAGGATTATCATAGTAAGGTGCAACGTATAAAATACGTAAAAAGCCCATTTCATAAAAATACTTGAATACCTTTCTTTACCGTTATACAGGAGAAAGAACGGATAGAGTCATTACAAAAAAGCAGGCATAATGCCTGCCTTTTTTATAATGAACAAATCGAAAAAAGTTTGCGGTTTTTTTGCGGTTCAAACACTTTTTGGAAATGTTAGAATATTACATAAAAAGACATAAAAAGGAGGGATCATGTGAATCCGGTTTTACCTTCCTCACATGTAGGGGTTAAGATTACCGAATGGTATAAGATGATACGTCAGTTTAGTGTTCCGGATGCTGAAATTTTAAAAGCAGAAGTTGAAAGAGAAATCAAACAGATGGAAGAGGATGAGTACTTACTAATTTATTACTCCCTCATGAGCTTTCGACACCAACTTATGCTCGACTACTTAGAGCCAGAAAAAAAGTATAGAACAGCACGTCCAACCATCTCAGAATTACTTGAAAAAATTGAAGCTCCCCAAAAGAAATTAACCGGTCTCCTGAAATATTACTCATTATTTTTCCGTGGTATGTATGAATTCGATCAGCAAGAATTCGTCGAAGCTATTAATTATTACCGTAAAGCTGAAAAAGAACTTTATGCTGTTACTGATGAAATCGAACAAGCTGAATTTCATTTTAAAGTAGCAGAAGCTTATTACAACATGAAACAAACTCACGTTTCCATGCACCACATTTTAAAGGCATTGGAGATTTATGATCAGAATCCACTGTATACTGTAAGGAAAATTCAAAGCTTGTTTGTAATCGTTGGTAACTATCTTGATTTTAAACATTATGAAAAAGGATTGAAACATCTTGAAGAAGCTCTGAAACTTTCTAAAGAATTGGGCCACGACAGACTAATAAGTTCGGCTCTTTATAATTTAGGCGAATGTTATCATTACATGGGACAACCAAGTAAAGCTGAGGGATATTTGAAAGAAGCAGCTGAAGTTGCAGAAAAAGCAAATTTAAGGACACTTCCTCATACGCTTCATTCGTTGGCCACAGTTTTATTCAAGCAAGAAAAGTTTAATGAAGGACAGAAGGTTTTGCATCAAGGGATCGAAACAGCACAAAAATTTAATGACGAACTTTTCTTATCGATGAATAAGTTTCTGAATGCTTTATATATTGAGTCAGTTGATAAACAGGGTATCCTTAATATATTGAATGATCTTAATGAAAGTCACATGTTCTCTTTTACGGAACACATAACGTTGCTTACTGCAGAATATTATAGAGAAGGCGGAGAATTTGAAGAATCCAGTTTTTTCTACGATAAAATGGTTGAAGCGCAGCTTCAAATTCAGCGAGGTGACTGTTTATATGAGTATTAAAAAAGGTGTTTGCGTATTTCTCTTTGCTGTTATTGTAACCACTGGTTTATTTGCGTTTACTGCGGCTCCTGAACAATCTAACCAGCACATTGAGGCCCACACGACTAATGCTGAAATGGAAATGGCAGGTATCAGATTACAGACTTAATCTGTAAAAACCCTCTCATACTTGAGAGGGTTTTTTGGTTGAAAGTAGTAAGTTAAATACATTAAAGTATTAAACAATCCTTATAAGTCCTTTACATATAACCTCATTTTTTTGGAGAGAAAAAGGCAATAGGGCACCGCAATTTAAATTTTCGGTGAGACCGCAATAACTTTTTTATTACAACTACTTGTTGAGTACCTTATCTTCTTGTTTTAGAGTGATTCAATTCCACTAGAGTACCTACCTATGACATGGATTCAAATACAAGTCAATGAAGGTGTACCTCCATCAAATGCACATTTAGCCGCAAGTTTCATAGTGAAAATTTAAAAAGGAGAGATGATAATTAAAATCAGCCGGATTCTATTGGCGTAGTGGTATTAAGTAGAATCTTAAAATTACACACTTTGTTGATATAGACAGCGCTTCAAATGGTGGTCTCTAAATTGCCACAGATCGAGTTGGTGCATAAAGAGGAAGGAATTAGACCCTTCCTTTTTATTTGTACGGGTCTTTGAGGTTGTGTAAATGGAGGTAAAGGACGACTTTAAATGCTTGAATGGCGGGCTTTTGTTTATGGTAATAGATTTCACAAAAAAATTAGGGATTCTAAGAATGAAGATACCAAATCATATTGGTATCTTTTTTGCTTTAGATTTATTAAATTTCCTTCAGGAGTTCATGACTTGTCACCAAATGCATGTGTTAACCTTTTGATTACACAAGTTTAAAAGGCTTTAATAATTAATCAAAAAAAATTGATTTACTTTGTTGCATTTATTTTGAAATCATGAGTATAATAAATACATCAAAAAAAATTGATTAAAGAAGGCGATATGAATGGATGAGACGAAATCAGAACTGCTACGGAAATATGAACAAAAATTTAAGGCTCTTGCTGATCAGAAACGATTAGAGATCATGTATGAACTTTGTCAAAGGGGAAAAACCTGTGTTTGTGATCTGACTGAGATTTTTGAGGTGACGCAATCTAAACTTTCTTATCACCTAAAAATTTTATTAGATGCCAACTTAATAACGAAAGAGACAAAGGGAACATGGAGCTATTATGATTTAAATGATGAGGAAGTAAATAGTTTATTATCAGAAGAGCTTTGTTGTGTATTTAGAAAAAAAGGTGAAGGAGATTGTTGCTAAAAAAATTTAGGCATTAAATCAATTTTTTTTGATTAATAGATAAGAGGGGGAATTAAAATGAAATATGTTCATGTAGGGATTAACGTTGTCAACTTAGAGAATTCGATCAGTTTTTATGAAAAAGTTTTTGGAGTAAAGGCTGTAAAAGTAAAAACAGACTATGCAAAGTTTTTATTAGAGACTCCTGGACTGAACTTCACTTTAAATGTCGCAGATGAGGTGAAGGGAAATCAAGTGAATCATTTTGGATTCCAAGTAGATAGTTTGGAAGAAGTTTTGAAACACAAGGAAAGGCTTGAAAAAGAAGGGTTTTTTGCACGTGAGGAAATGGATACGACTTGTTGTTATGCAGTCCAAGATAAATTTTGGATTACTGATCCAGATGGAAACGAGTGGGAATTTTTCTATACCAAATCGAATAGCGAGATTCAAAAACAAGATTCTTCCTCTTGTTGTGTAGCACCACCAAGTGATAGTACAACGAACTCTTGCTGTTAGTAAAAAAGGTGAGGATAAAGTAATGAAACGTTTATCTTTTTTAGACCGTTATTTAACCATCTGGATTTTTCTTGCGATGGCATTGGGGATAGGATTAGGTTTTATATTTCCGAGTTTTGTTGGTGGATTAAACAAATTACAAGTAGGAACTACATCTATCCCTTTAGCTATTGGATTAGTATTAATGATGTATCCACCACTAGCAAAGGTTCGATATGAAGAAATTGGACGGGTATTTAAAGATATTAAAGTGTTAATTTTATCTTTAGTGCAAAACTGGATCATCGGACCGACTCTCATGTTTATTTTGGCTATCATCTTTTTGCCAGATAAACCGGAGTATATGATTGGGCTTATTATGATTGGATTAGCTCGCTGTATTGCGATGGTTATTGTTTGGAATGACTTATCAAAAGGTGATACGGAATACGCGGCAGGATTAGTTGCTTTCAACTCAATTTTCCAAATGCTTTTTTTCTCAGTTTATGCTTACATTTTTGTAACAGTTATTCCGCAATGGTTAGGGATGGAAGGAGCAGTAGTGAATATTACGATGGCAGAAGTCGCAAAATCAGTATTCATTTACCTTGGAGTTCCTTTTATTGCAGGAATGGTGACACGTTATATTTTTGTAAAAGTGAAGGGCAAAGAATGGTATGAAAAAGTGTTCATTCCTAAGATTAGTCCAATTACGTTAATTGCTTTGCTATTTACAATTATCGTCATGTTTTCCTTAAAAGGTGATGTAATTGTTAGCTTGCCGTTAGATGTTGTCCGAGTTGCGATTCCATTATTGATTTACTTTGTTTTAATGTTCTTTGTTTCCTTCTTTTTAGGGAAGAAAATCGGGGCAAACTATGCTGTAACTACTACTTTAGCTTTTACAGCAGGAAGCAATAACTTTGAATTAGCGATTGCTGTAGCTGTTGGTGTATTTGGAATTCATTCGGGTGCAGCATTTGCCGCCGTAATTGGTCCGCTTGTAGAAGTGCCAGTCATGATAGCACTTGTTAAGGTTGCTTTATGGTTTCAACGAAAATACTTTGGAAGTCACTCGATGTAGAGGTGGAATATATGGAGAATAAAATCATTTACTTTTTATGTACAGGGAACTCTTGCCGGAGCCAAATGGCTGAAGGATGGGCTAAACAATATTTAGGTGATGAGTGGAAAGTGTATAGCGCGGGGATAGAAGCACATGGATTAAATCCGAATGCTGTTAAAGCGATGAAGGAAGTTGGTATAGATATCTCTAATCAAACGTCAGATATAATCGATTCTGATATTCTGAACAATGCTGATTTAGTTGTTACGCTTTGTGGAGATGCTGCTGATAAATGCCCGATGACGCCTCCACATGTAAAACGTGAGCATTGGGGTTTTGATGATCCAGCAAAGGCACAAGGGACTGAAGAAGAAAAATGGGCGTTTTTCCAAAGAGTTCGTGATGAAATAGGGAATAGGTTGAAGGAATTTGCTGAAACAGGGAAATAATTAAACTCTTTTGTTATAGGATGCATATTTATATGTGTCCTTTTTTATTAATGTATAGCTATACGAACTTGACACCAATTTCAGATCTTGAACCACACTGATTGTTATGTTTTCTTAGAACCCTTGCAAAATGAAAAAACAGACAATTAAATTGTCTGCCTCAACAAGGTATTTTTTCTGGTTTAATCTCAAGATTGGAATAAAAATAACTTACTCAAAGTCGTTCCAGTTATCTAAGTAACGGTATAACGTTGTTTTACTGATACCCGTCTCTTTGGTAATTTGCTGTATGGTATACTTTTTGCTTTGGTACATCTCCATAGCACGGCGGACATTATGATCAGGTTTTCTCAGACGTCCTGTATTTTTCCCCTTTAATTTTGCCTCTTGAATTCCAACCTTTGTGTTTTCACTAATAATGTCAAATTGAAATTCGCTGACTCTTCTTTTTATCATCTAATCCTGTAGACATACAATAATTATTAAGGAAGAAATAAAGTAAAGGCTCAGACCCATGGAAAGACAATGAGTTTGAGCTTTGTTTACCCAATACGAAACTGCGGGGCAGGAACCACATTTTTATTTGTACAATGCTTAAATGAAAAAGCATTTTCATACCACTACGATAAGCTGAGTGGGGAGGGCACTGCTGGCATTCCTTGTATTTTGCTAATAACATAAAGTAAGTTATAAGAAGTAAAGGAATTCCTGTTCAAAATCCCTTTAAGACATTGTTTCATCTTTAGCGACTGGATGAGTTCTGATGAATAATCATACGATATTTACAATCGTTCTCCCTCTTACTTGTCCTTCCAATATTTCAGGAAGAACGTTAGGAAGTTGATCTAAAGTAATTTCTTGTGAAATAAATTCCTCTAAACTAGATGGTTTAAAATCAGTTGCTACACGATGCCATGTTTTTAACCGTGTTTCCATTGGACAATATACAGAATCAATCCCAAGTAAATTAACACCTCTTAAGATGAATGGAAAAACAGTAGTTGGCAGTTTTGTTCCAGCTGTTAATCCACTAACAGCAACGGAACCTCCATATTGAATTTGGCTTAAGATAGAGGCAAGAGGTTCCCCGCCTACAGGATCAACAGCTGCCGCCCATTTTTGTGATCCTAAGGCTTTAACCTTCCCTCCATAGGTCATATCCCGTGAAATAATTGTACTAGCTCCAAGTTTTCGTAAGTAATCATATTCTGATTCTTTACCTGTACTAGCTTCTACTTGATAACCGAGAGAGTTAAGGAATGAAACAGCAAAACTACCAACGCCACCTGTTGCTCCTGTTACCAGAACTTTTCCTTTTTCGGGAGATAGGTTATTTTCTTCTAGACGTTGAATAGATAGTGCCGCTGTGAAGCCAGCTGTTCCTACTATCATTGCTTCTTTGAGGGTCAAATTATCAGGTAAAGGTACAATCCAGTCTCCAGGGAGACTTGCATATTCGCTAAAACCGCCAAAATGAGAAACACCTATATCATAACTTGTGGCAATCACCTTATCCCCCTCTTTAAAGCGAGGATCATTAGAAGAAATGACTACACCTGCTAAATCTATACCCGGTATAAATGGGTATTTTCTTACGATTTTCCCATTGGGGTTCCCTGCAAGTCCATCTTTGTAGTTAATTCCAGAGTAGTGTACTTGGATGTGGACATCACTTTCTGGTAAAAACGCTGGAGAAACATTCTTTACTTTAATTGAAAATTCATCATCAACTTTGTTTACAACTAGAGCCTTGAATTCGTCTTTCATTTTATAAATCCTCCAATATGCTATCTTGATGTGAAACCACTTTAAGTATACACAATTATTCTGACCGGTCAAACTATTTTGTCTGGTCAGAATAATTTTGTGTGGATTTCATGAACTGTTGTATACTAATTGAAGGTTAGCTTTCTGGAGGTTTATTATGAAGAAAAAAGCAGAAGAAAGAAAGAATCAAATATTAAGGGCAGCTTTCCAAGCTGTGTCAACACAAGGTTATAATTCAGTTACACTACAAAGTATTGCTGATCACGCAGGAGTTAGTAAGGGCGTCGTGCATTATTACTTTGATAATAAGGAAGATACCCTTTCTCAACTACTTGAGTGGATTACAAATAAAATTTATAAACATGAATTGAAAGCAGTGGATTCGGAATCTACGCCACTGGATAAGTTGAAAGCTTATGTAAATTCAATATTTGTCTCTCCCGAGGAAAATGAAAAGTTTTACAAGGTTTATTTAGATTTCTTGTCTCAGGCAACCCGAAATGAAACGTACAGGAAAATTAACCATAGCTTTTATCAACAGTGCTGGGGCATCACATCTAACATTATTATTTTTGGACAGGAAACAGGAGTATTTGACCAAAGTATAGATGTTGAAAAAGCTTCAAAAACAATGCGATCTATTGTAGATGGATTGCTCATTCAATGGCTAATGAGTGAAGATATAAATTCACATGAATATTATAAAGAGATTTGTTATCAGAGCTTTTTGAAGCATTTAAAGCTCACTTAATTCTATTAGTTTATCTCCATTCTTTACGTAACAGAAAAAGACATAACGAATCTAAAAACAGAAAATGTCATTTAATTAAGAAGCATCATTGACACATGCAATGTCATAAAAATATTCAGTGGTTTACATTTATTGAGGGTACTTGAAGAATGAGGATACCAAATGAACAGGTTGGATCTTTATCGTTTTAGCTCACCATTTTTTAACCATATTTCATATAAACGTATAGAAATGGTGCAAAGTGAATATACAGAGTGTAATGAAAATAAGCTTTCATAACCAATGATATGGATTTACTATGTTGAGGGACTAGTGGGCGTGGTATATGTCAAAAAAGAAACCGATGATTCAAACCATCGGTTTTTTTATTTGTTTTCATACTCCTTGAAAATCACCTCATTAGGACAAACACTAGTTACATAGCATTACCCAAGGGGTGATGCATTTTATGAAGGTGATAATCATTGAGGGACCGCAAGCTGACAAATGCATTAACGATTGCTATCATTATTTAATAAAACTTTATAGGAAGGAGATCCAGGGTGATAGCAATATATGTAAGGGTATCGACCGAGGAACAAGCGATCAAGGGATCGAGCATCGACAGCCAGATCGAAGCCTGCATAAAGAAAGCAGGGACTAAGGATGTGCTGAAGTATGCCGATGAAGGATTTTCTGGCGAGCTTTTAGAACGTCCGGCTTTGAATCGCTTGAGGGAGGATGCAAGCAAGGGACTTATAAGTCAAGTCATTTGTTACGATCCTGACCGTCTTTCTCGGAAATTAATGAATCAGCTTATCATTGATGATGAACTGCGAAAGCGAAATATACCCTTGATTTTTGTAAATGGTGAATACGCCAATTCTCCAGAAGGCCAATTATTTTTCGCTATGCGCGGGGCAATATCAGAATTTGAAAAAGCCAAAATTAAAGAACGGACATCAAGCGGCCGACTTCAAAAAATGAAAAAAGGCATGATCATTAAAGATTCTAAACTATATGGCTATAAATTTGTTAAAGAGAAAAGAACTCTTGAGATATTTGAAGAGGAAGCCAAAATTATTCGAATGATTTTCAACTATTTCACCGATCATAAAAGCCCTTTTTTCGGCAGAGTAAATGGTATTGCTCTACATTTAACTCAGATGGGGGTTAAAACAAAAAAAGGTGCCAAAGTATGGCACAGGCAGGTTGTTCGACAGATATTAATGAACTCTTCTTATAAGGGTGAACACAAGCAGTATAAATATGACACTGAGGGTTCTTATGTTTCAAAGCAAGCAGGGAACAAATCTATAATTAAAATAAGACCTGAAGAAGAGCAAATCACTGTTATAATTCCGGCGATTATTCCAGCCGAACAATGGGATTATGCTCAAGAGCTTTTAGGCCAAAGTAAACGAAAGCACTTGAGTATTAGCCCTCACAATTACTTGTTATCGGGTTTGGTTAGATGTGGGAAATGCGGAAATACCATGACAGGCAAGAAAAGAAAATCACACGGTAAAGACTACTATGTGTATACTTGTCGGAAAAATTATTCTGGAGCAAAGGACCGCGGCTGCGGAAAAGAAATGTCTGAGAATAAATTAAACCGGCATGTATGGGGTGAGATTTTTAAATTTATCACCAATCCTCAAAAGTATGCTTCTTTTAAAGAGATTGAACAATCAAATCACCTGTCTGTTGAATTAGAACTTATTCAAAAAGAGATAGAGAAAACAAAAAAAGGCCGCAAGCGTCTTTTAACGCTAATCAGCCTAAGCGATGACGATGATTTAGATATTGATGAAATCAAAGCACAAATTATTGAACTGCAAAAAAAGCAAAATCAGCTTACTGAAAAGTGTAACGAAATTCAATCAAAAATGAAAGTCCTAGATGATACAAGCTCAAGTGAAAATGCTCTAAAGAGAGCCATCGACTACTTTCAATCAATCGGTGCAGATAACTTAACTCTTGAAGATAAAAAAACAATTGTTAACTTTATCGTGAAAGAAGTTACTGTTGTGGATTCTGACACCGTATATATTGAAACGTATTAAAGAGGGGTGTATGCACCCCCCTTTTGTAATTACAATCTCATTTTCAATACACCTCGCAGCATACGTCGCCAGCTTTGTCCCTTTACCAGCGGAATAGCTTTCAATTCCTTTAATCAGCCCGATCGTTCCGATGGAGATTAAGTCCTCTGCATCCTCACCTGTATTTTCAAATTTTTTCACAATATGGGCGACCAAGCGAAGATTATGCTCAATCAGCATGTTTCTGGCATGTTCATCCCCTTTAGCCATGAGCTCTAAGTATTTTTTTTCCTCGCTGCTTGAGAGCGGTTGTGGAAAGGCATTGTTTTTCACGTAAGATACTAAAAAGACAAGCTCTTTAACAACAAAGCCGAGCGCTGCGAAAACACCTGTCACCATCGTCACCTCCACAAAAGTATGTAGGCAAAAGCCTATATGTAAATGTATGTGGGCGGGAGGCTGTCTGTGTCTGTACCGGGAAATTTCTCGCAGGGGAGCCTGGCTTTTGTAAACAGCATACTACCTTCAAATTTTAAAAATAATCTATATCATGCGCCCATACATTGAAATGAACGAATGTATGGGGGGATGGGAATGAAAAAATGGATGGCAGGCCTGTTTCTTGCTGCAGCAGTTCTTCTTTGTGTAATGGTTCCGCAGCAGATCCAAGGCGCTTCTTTGTATGACAAAGTGTTATATTTTCCGCTGTCTCGTTATCCGGAAACAGGCGATCATATTAGAGATGCGATTGCAGAGGGACATTCTGAGATTTGCACCATAGATAGAGATGGAGCAGACAAAAGGCGGGAGGAATCATTAAAGGGTATTCCGACGAAGCCGGGCTATGATCGGGATGAGTGGCCGATGGCGGTCTGCGAGGAAGGCGGCGCAGGAGCTGATGTCCGATATGTGACGCCTTCTGATAATCGCGGGGCTGGCTCATGGGTAGGGAATCAAATGAGCAGCTATCCTGACGGCACCAGAGTGCTGTTTATTGTGCAGTAGTAAAGAAGAGGCTCTTTCTTGAGCCTCTGTTGTTACAACCCTTCGCCGTGCTGAATGTTCGGGGGATAGGTTTCTGCTTTTCGCCAATATTGGCGTGTGCCTTCGTCCCGTACAACAATGCCCAGCTGTGCCAGATCGAGACGGAATTCTTCAATATCGTCTTTTTGTTCGTCCTCCAGCGCTTTGTGCCGAGCTTTTAATAAGGCATGGGCGCCTTGCGATAGGTCCGGTGCCTCAGGAATCCATCGGCGAAATTGATCTTTAAACGGATCACCATCTGCTGCCCATTCGTAATGATGCTGTTTAAAGGCCTTCTCAACGTTTACTGGTTTTTCATCAATTTCTTCCCGTACCAATTCATATCCGGCTGTTCCTAGGAGGACAAGCTGTTTGTGATCCATAAATACAAGAGCGATGTCACCGGAATGAATTGATTGCACTTTTTTTCCTTTCATGAATTCCACTGTGTGATCTGTAATCTTGACAGACAGCAGCATTGCAATAACAGAATGAGCGAACCAAATCCCTGCAGTCATACCGAGAAGAGCAGTGATAAATGCAGCTGTTGATCCCTGAAAAGAGGTGATGAGCCGAAGCGGTCCTTCAAAAGGAATCCACGGAAGGGATAATGCCCATTTCGCAATCTGCGGGATAAAATACCCGATGGTAAGACCGATCATTGCAAATGCAGCGTATAAAAGGAATATAGCGGTTTTCGTAACACCAATAAGAGTATGAGATTGATTCTGCAACATGACACCTTCTTTTACTGAAAATCCTCTTCCCATATTTTAACTCAAAAAGATGGTAAATCAAGGATATAGTAAAAATTATGGATTTAAGAGGGTTCCGAAATGGAACTGGCAGGTACAGCCGGTCATGAAAAACATATTAAAATGGGCAGAAGATGTAGTTTCATTTTTTTTTCTGCGTGTCAACTACAAAGGGAACATAAAAAGTAAAGGCTTTTGACAATCAGGAAGAACAGGCATGAAAATCGGATTAATCGGCTTAGGGAAAATGGGCATAAACATAGGAAAGCAATTCATAGCCCGCAATCATCAAGCGGTTGGATATGCTATAAATCAAGGTTGGTGGGGCAGTTTTGCGTGATGTATGACCTTTATTAAGAAAAGGCGATATGATTATCGAAGCTGGAAACTCTCATTAATCGATCACTGCTACAATTAAATGAAAGAAGCGGTATCCATTATCTCGATGCCGGTACGGCGGGCGGAATGAAGGCGCATGGCATGGAGCCTGTTTTATGGTGGGGGTGATCATAAAGCATGGGAGATTGTAGAACCGCTTTTTCGGGACACCGCCTTCGGAAGCGGGAAGCGGACATTTTTGAAAAATGATCCATAGGTGAAGGGAAACGGACGGCGAAAACCACGCTTGATCTGCAGAGCGCAACTCCTGTGGTCGCATGTCGCTGCCCTTCGAAATGAATTTGGAGGCCATGCGACGGAAAAAAAGTAAGGGGGCGAACAAGCCTCCTTATTTTTTTGGCACCTTCAGAAGATGAGGGAACTTTTTATATATGACCAGCATGATGATCAGAATATACGCACCGTAAATGCTGATAGACAATAATTTATTGCTGGTGAAGTTGGCACCTGCAATGGTGACAACAACAATGTTGGGGATTTTCCCTATGAAAGATGCAAAGAAAAAAACATGCCAGCGAACCTGACTCAGTCCGCAGATCACGTTCATTATAAGGGAAGGTATGACCGGTATCAGCCTTCCTAATAAAACAGCGGTAAAAGCATTTTTGTTGAAGGAATCCTCGTAGCTTTGTATGGCAGGATATGCCTGAACTTTTTTTCTGGCCCAATCTCTAAAACTGTACCTGGTGAGAAAAAACAGCAATATTGTACCAAGCATTGAGCCGGTCAGTGTAATCCAAATTCCATTTGCCGTCCCGAACACAGCGCCATTTAAAGCAGCAACTAAAGCAAACGGCACTATTGGGAAAAAAACGTCGACAGCAATCAGCAGCATACTAAATAAAACGGAAAACATCCCTCCTGCTTTAATTGCATCAAGCCAAGCTTCTTTTTGAAAAAAACCGACTGCAATGATAGCAATCATCACAAGTATACCTATTCCCTTTTTTAACATAGTCTATGTCACTCCCAACTTAGATGATGTCAGGAGCCAAAATCTCCGTCATCTAAATTAGTATAACTGGTGCCATTTCAGCCGTTCAACTGAAAACCAGGTTAAGAACACAATTCTTTTTATTTCATAAAAAAGGCTGTCCGTCTATCTCTCTGTTTTCTTAACATAGGGGAGATAGAAAGGGTAACCATAACCTTAAGGGATAAGCTGTATCTTAGCCTATTTATTTCCTTTGGTTTGTGTGTTTTTCAGATTAGAGAGAAGGGAATTTAAAAATAAAAAGTCATCTGCTGCGCCGCAATGAAAGCAGAATGATATTCACTGAGGGGGACACGTTAACTATAGGAAAAAACAGTGTTAGCGAAAAAACTCTTCGTTGAACGAAGAGAAACAGAGGTATAACATTAAGGTGAGGATTTTGGGGGTGTAAAGATGAAACATTTTATCATCCTTTTCCTTCTGTTGTTCGTTACAGCAGGGTGCGAGGGAATGGGATACGAAGACGTTGTAGCATTTGGTGACAGCAATACGCGTGGCTCTAATTGGGATTATCGCGATTATCCAAAAGCACAGCAGTGGGTCAATATACTTAAAACAGCTGAACGCGGTAACCTTGATATACTCAATGCGGGAATCGGAGGACAGACGACAGAGGATGCCCGTCTTCGGTTTCAGACAGATGTGCTGGATCAAAAACCGAAGTATTTGTTTATTATGTTCGGCACAAATGACGCCGCCATACTGACTGAGGGAAAACCGAGAGTGTCGAAGCAGCGTTTTAGAGAAAATCTGGTTTATTTTATCGAAGAAAGCAGAAAACACGGGATCAAGCCAATCTTAATGACGTGTATTCCAATTATAGAAGGTAATGGGAAGCATCATCTGTTTTACTATTCCAGATATAAAGCAGCTGCTTTTGAACCAAAAGGCGGAGCAAGGAAATGGCACGACTCATACAACGATATTACAAGAGATGTGTCGAAGCGCCTGGATGTCCCTCTTGTAGATAACTGGAAGCATTTTATAGAAGCAGACGGCGGAAAAGCAACTGATGAAGCGCTTATCCAATCCGGTCTTATAGATCCTTCAGGCAATCATATGACACCTAAAGGGGCAAGGATTGTATATGAAGGAATACAAGATGGGCAGATTCTGCAGCGTTGAGCCGGACAACCGCCTAGTCCGATTTATTTCTCCTACATAGGCTGTTATAAAACCTTATTAAGGAGGCGCTTCACATGTATGGCGCAGGCAGAGCATATGGATACGCTTTTATTGTTGTTTTAGTTGTTGTTCTCCTGGTTGTGGGCGGCATATACTGGTTAGCATAATAACCGTCCCTTTAAAACACCTCTTTTTAGGGGTGTTTTTTGCTGAAAATAGTAGTAAAGCGCGCAGCCGAAGTGATATAATATCAGTCATCTGAGTAAAAAAAGGAAATACGCCCGGAAAAAATAGACAAATTCCTATTAAGAAGATACGGAAATAATATGTCCGAGCGATCTTCTTTTTATTTCGTTTTCAATTAACTCGATAAAGTCACGGTTTAAATTCATCTCGGTGGCTTTGAAATAAGATTCTATTAGTAATTCATCAGACAGTTTTCTCATGCTAGGAACCCAATTAATGGGAGAGGCACCTCCTTAAAAGTTGGAATCATTCATGATCTTAACGCATACAATGATAAGTTGCGTTTATCTGAGGTTGAAGTTATCTTTAATCTACCATGAAATGAATATAAGAACAATCGTTCTGTTATCCACACCGAAAAGTGGATAACTTGTGAGTATCGTGTTTATAATTTGTCTAAAGAGTGATGTAATAAGAGTGGATAGTGTGTGTAAATTTATCCACACCTGGTGAAGAAACCCAATTTTTGTCGAAATTTTTTTGCTCAGTTTTTCTTTAGGCGCAAGTTCGATTTTTTTCGACAATCATATTAAGGAGAAAGAAAAGGGAAGGGTGCGGGTTTTGTTAAAAAAGTTTTTTTTACCTGACGAGTTTGTAAAAAATATTTTTCATATTACGCCTGAAAAATTAAAGGAACGAAATGTAAAAGGGATTATTACTGATCTGGATAATACGCTTGTTGAATGGGACAGGCCGAACGCGACACCGCGCTTGATCGAGTGGTTTGAAGAAATGAAGGAACACGGCATTAAAGTGACAATCGTCTCTAATAATAATGAAAGAAGAGTGAAACTTTTCTCTGAACCGCTTGGAATCCCATTCATTTATAAAGCAAGAAAACCGATGGGTAAAGCCTTTAATAGAGCGGTGCGCAATATGGAGCTGAAAAAAGAGGACTGCGTGGTCATCGGAGACCAGTTGCTGACCGATGTACTCGGGGGAAACCGAAACGGCTACCATACGATTTTGGTCGTGCCAGTCGCTTCCTCTGACGGATTCATTACGCGCTTTAATCGCCAGGTTGAACGCAGAATACTGAGTGCTCTCAAACGAAAAGGGCACATTCAGTGGGAGGAGTAAGAAATGGAAAAGGTTGTTTGTATCGGATGCGGAGTTGCAATCCAAACCGAGGACAAAACAGGTCTGGGGTACGCGCCGCCTGCATCGCTTACGAAAGAAAATGTGATTTGCCAGCGTTGCTTCAGACTGAAAAACTACAATGAAATACAAGACGTTTCCTTAACGGATGATGATTTTTTGAACATCCTTCACGGTATTGGGGAAACGGACTCTCTTGTCGTAAAAATAGTTGATATTTTTGATTTTAACGGCAGCTGGATTAATGGGCTGCAGCGCTTGGTGGGGGGGAACCCTATCTTATTAGTTGGCAATAAAGCGGATATTTTGCCTAAGTCACTGAAAAGAGAGCGTCTGATCCAATGGATGAAACGTGAAGCGAAAGAGCTTGGCTTAAAACCTGTTGACGTATTTTTGGTCAGTGCGGGACGCGGCCAGGGAATCAAAGAAGTCATTGATGCGATTGAGCATTACCGCAACGGCAAAGATGTCTATGTTGTCGGATGTACAAATGTAGGGAAGTCCACCTTTATTAACCGGATTATTAAAGAAGTGTCAGGTGAAGAAGATATTATTACAACATCCCAATTTCCTGGCACAACCCTTGATGCGATTGAAATTCCGCTGGATGACGGCTCAGCGCTTTATGATACTCCGGGAATTATCAACAACCATCAAATGGCGCATTATGTCAATAAGAAGGATCTGAAAATACTATCCCCTAAAAAAGAGCTGAAGCCTCGCACTTTCCAGCTTAATGATCAGCAAACACTGTATTTTGGCGGACTTGCAAGGTTCGATTATGTGTCTGGGGAAAGATCTCCTTTTATTTGCTATATGCCAAATGAGCTGATGATTCATAGAACAAAACTTGAAAATGCAGATGCGCTTTATGAAAAGCATGCAGGGGAATTGCTCACGCCTCCGGGTAAAGATGAAATGGATGAGTTTCCGGAATTGGTCGCCCATACGTTTACGATAAAAGACAAAAAGACAGATATCGTTTTCTCTGGTTTAGGCTGGGTTACTGTCCATGACGCCGATAAAAAGGTAACTGCATACGCTCCAAAAGGCGTTCATGTATTTGTTCGGCGCTCATTAATTTAAGAAAAGGGGAGAGGAGTATGAAAAAGCTGTACGGGGTTATCGGAAATCCGATTGGCCATTCCATGTCACCTGATATTCATAACGCATCATTGAAAGATCTTGGGCTTGACGGGCATTATCATGCCTTCAAGGTGGAAGAGAATGATCTGGAGGATGCGGTAAAGGGAATAAGAGCTCTAGGCGTACACGGAATCAATGTGACTGTCCCGCACAAGGTTTCTATTATGGATTATTTGGATCATATTGATGAGAGTGCAAAAGTGCTTGGTGCCGTAAACACGGTCAGAAGAGAGGGAAACAAGCTTGTCGGATACAATACCGACGGGGAAGGCTTTGTGAAGTCATTAATGAAGGTATTAGACAAGCCCATCTCTGAACTGTCATTTTTAATGATCGGCGCGGGCGGAGCGGCGAGAGCCATCTTTACAACAATTGTCCGTAATAGCCCAAAAAAATTTGACATTTGCAACCGGACGCTGGAAAAAGCAAAGCGGCTTACAGAATCCACTCCCTCGTTTCACAATAAAGAAGTATTAAGCATAAAAGAAGCAGAAGAACGTCTTGAGCAGTATGATGTGATCATCCATACAACATCAGTGGGCATGTATCCGAACGTGGATGAAGTGCCGCTTTCATTACAGCGTGCCGCAAGCAGTGCTGTCGTATGTGATATCGTGTATAATCCAATTCAGACGGCTCTTTTAAAAGAAGCAAGCCAGAAAGGCTTAAAAACACTTGATGGTGTGGGCATGTTTGTTGAACAGGCGGCATTATCCTTTCAATTATGGACTGGACAAGAGCCTGATATTGAAAAAATGAGATCAATTGTAATAGGAAAATTAGGAGGAACAGAATGTTAACAGGTAAACAAAAACGTTTTTTGCGTTCAAAAGCGCATCATTTAACGCCGATTTTTCAAGTAGGTAAAGGCGGAGTAAACGACAACATGATTAAACAAATTGCTGAGGCACTTGAAGCGAGAGAGCTGATTAAAGTCAGTGTTCTCCAGAATTGCGAAGAGGATAAAAATGATGTGGCGGACGCTCTTGTAAAAGGAAGCCGCTCTCAATTGGTGCAGACAATCGGCAATACGATTGTGTTATATAAGGAATCAAAGGAAAATAAACAAATCGAGCTTCCTTAAAGGTGGTTGAAATGAAGAAAATCGGAATTTTCGGAGGCACGTTTGATCCTCCGCATAATGGTCACCTCTTAATGGCGAATGAGGTGCTGTACCAGGCGGGGCTTGATGAAATTTGGTTTATGCCCAATCAAATTCCGCCGCATAAACAGGACGAAGATTATACCGACAGCTTTCATCGTGTGGAAATGCTGAAGCTTGCGATTCAATCCAATCCGTCCTTTAAGCTGGAGCTTGTGGAAATGGAAAGAGAAGGGCCATCATATACCTTTGATACCGTTTCTTTATTGAAGCAGCGTTATCCAAATGATCAGCTGTTCTTTATTATCGGTGCTGATATGATTGAATATTTGCCGAAATGGTATAAGCTGGACGAGCTGCTGAACCTCATTCAATTTATTGGAGTAAAGCGCCCCGGTTTTCATGTTGAAACCCCTTATCCGCTTCTCTTTGCAGACGTTCCGGAATTTGAGGTATCATCAACTATGATAAGGGAACGGTTTAAAAGCAAGAAGCCCACTGACTACTTAATCCCTGATAAAGTGAAGAAGTATGTAGAGGAGAATGGTTTATATGAATCGTGAGGAGGCACTTGCATGCGTGAAGCAGCAATTGACCGAACACCGATATATCCACACGATTGGCGTGAT
Source organism: Bacillus sp. ATD (assembly GCF_050585765.1). Taxonomy (NCBI): domain Bacteria; kingdom Bacillati; phylum Bacillota; class Bacilli; order Caryophanales; family Bacillaceae; genus Bacillus; species Bacillus sp. ATD. The sequence goes on from NZ_JBOBQH010000002.1 coordinate 155,884, forward strand.
GAACACGGCGATCGAACTTGCGGAGCGTTTTGGAGCCGATTCTAAAAAAGCGGAAACAGCGGCGATCTTTCATGATTATGCTAAATTCCGCCCAAAAGAAGAAATGAAACAAATTATTGCGCGAGAAAAAATGCCTGCGCATTTATTGGATCATAATCCGGAGCTCTGGCACGCTCCGGTCGGCGCGTATTTGGTCCAAAGAGAAGCGGGTGTCCAAGATGAAGACATTCTTGACGCCATCAGGTATCATACCTCAGGGCGCCCTGGCATGACACTTTTAGAAAAAGTCATTTACGTTGCTGATTACATTGAGCCTAATCGGGCATTTCCCGGTGTCGATGAGGTGCGTAAGCTTGCTGAAACTGATTTGAATCAAGCGCTGATTCAGTCCATTAAAAATACAATGGTTTTTCTTATGAAAAAAAATCAACCGGTTTTTCCAGACACATTTTTAACATATAACTGGCTTGTGTCTGGCAACTGAACAGGAGGAATTTGTGAATGAACCAAAAGGCCATTTTAAAGCTCGCAGCTGCGGCATGCGATGATAAACGGGCAGAGGATATTTTAGCACTGGATATGGAAGGCATTTCTCTAGTTGCTGATTATTTTTTGATCTGCCACGGAAATTCAGATAAACAGGTGCAGGCGATTGCCCGTGAAATCAAGGATCAGGCTGATGAAAACGGCATTCAAGTCAAAAAGATGGAAGGCTTTGATGAAGCAAGATGGGTGCTCGTTGATCTTGGCGATGTGATTGTTCATGTCTTCCACAAGGACGAAAGAAGCTACTATAACCTTGAAAAGCTGTGGGGAGACGCTCCGCTCGCAGATCTTGACCTTGGAATGAACCAATGATTTATCAAGGCTTTGCAAGCGTGTATGACGAGTTGATGTCACACGCGCCTTATGATCAATGGACAAAATGGATTGATGCATCTCTCCCGGAAAAAGGCCGTGTTCTTGATCTTGCATGCGGCACGGGAGAAATCTCTATCCGGCTTGCCGAAAAAGGTTTCGAGGTTACAGGCATCGACCTCAGCGAGGAGATGCTTTCCTTCGCCCAGCAAAAGGTATCTAGTAGCCAGCCTATTCTATTTCTTCAGCAGGATATGAGAGAGATTTCCGGCTTTGACGGTCAGTTTGATGCTGTTGCGATATGCTGTGACTCATTAAATTATTTAAAAACAAAAAATGATGTAATCCAAACCTTTAAAAGTGTGTTTCGGGTGTTAAAGCCCGGAGGCATTTTGCTGTTTGATGTTCATTCATCTTATAAAATTGCGGAAGTTTTTCCGGATAGCACATTTGCTGACCAGGACGAAGATATCAGCTATATTTGGCAGAGCTTTGCTGGAAGTGAAGAGCTTTCTGTCATTCATGATATGTCGTTTTTTGTTTGGAACGGAGAAGCATATGACCGCTTTGATGAGACACACGAGCAAAGAACGTTCCCAGTGGATGAATACGAAGAAATGCTGAAGAACTGCGGCTTTCAGCTCCATCACGTGACAGCTGATTTTACGGATTCCGAGCCATCAGCACAATCAGAACGCCTATTTTTCAAGGCGCAGAAACCAAAAACCATCGTTTCCTAAAACGATGGTTTTTTAAAATGCTTTTTTATGCTTTTGCAGTACAGACAAAAGTATGACATACTCGCCTACACATGAAACTGCTTTTTCACTGCGGAAATATCCTCCTCGTACTTCATATGAGTATTTTGAAATACCCGATGAAACATATCCTGCACACCGCTTTCCAGCGCTTTAATGCCTTCTCCCGTTACACCGCCTTTAACGCAAACCTTTTCCTGTAATGCAGGCAGGGTGTACAATTCGGTTTCTAACAGTTTTCCCATTCCGACAAGCATTTCCTTACACATCAAAATCGCGTCCTGTTTAGACACTGACGTTTCCGAAACAGCTGCATCTATAAACCGCTGAATCAGATAGCTCATAAAAGCGGGGCCGCAGCTTACGATGTCTGATGCAACTCTCGTAATGTCACTTTCAATTTGCAGCGGATGAGAAATATGCTGCATCAGCTCATTGATTTTCGCTTTTGCAGATTCGCCGCAGCTTGTGCCGAAAGTGACGAGAGAAACACCTGCCAGCGCCCTGTTCGTAATACTTGGGATCACTCGCGCCACTTGACACGGCACATATTGTTCGAGCTGTTCGGTTTGAACGGGGCTTGTAATTGAAATGAGAATATGATCTTTTCTTAAATAAGGTAACGCTCTTGCCAGTAAAGGATATATATCAAGCGGCTTAACACAAATAAAAATCATTTCGTTTTCAGAAACGAGCTTTTCGAGACTTTCGGTAACGTTGATGCTGTTGTAGCGGTTTTTTATGTGCAACGCTTTTTCAATTGTGCGGTTTGTGATTGTCATGTTTGAGGGATCGGCTGCTTTTGATTCAATAAATGATTCTATAAGGATCGTACCCATATTTCCTGTGCCGATAAAGCCTATCTTCAATGGTTTCCCCTCCTTTGAGCTATTATCCTCTAAACCATATGTGTTATGAAAATAAAATATGACGAAAGCGGGGAACATGCACGATGAATTGGTTGAATCAGCATAAGAAAGCAATGATTTTAGCGGCTTCTGCAGCTGTTTTCACAGCAATTATGATCTTTCTAGCCAGCGGGAGAAACAAAGAGCCGGTGAAGCAGGCTGTACCAACTGAGACGGTAAATACAGAGGTAAAGCAGGAAGCAGGCAAAGATGAGTCAAGCGAAGAAATTGTGATAGACATCAAAGGTGCTGTTCAGCATCCTGGCGTTTATGAAATGCGAACAGGGGACAGAGTATCTCAGGCAATTGAGAAAGCAGGAGGAACCAATGAGAAAGCAGATGAAGTGCAAGTGAATTTGGCGGAGATTCTGCAGGACGGGACAGTGGTGTACATCCCGGAAAAAGGAGAGGAAACAGCAGTGCAGCAGGGTGCCGGAGGAGCTGTCCAAAGCGATGGAGGGAAGGGGGTGGTAAATATCAATACAGCCACCTTAGAGCAGTTACAAGGCATCTCAGGGGTGGGGCCATCCAAAGCTGAAGCTATTATTGCATACCGGGAAGAAAATGGGCGTTTCCAGACTATTGAAGATATCACGAAGGTTTCAGGAATAGGCGAAAAGTCATTTGAGAAAATAAAGTCTTCCATTTCAGTAAAGTGATTTGACGGTCATGCATTATGATAGGTAAACTAAAGGTCAGGCAACACAACATTTGGAGGGAACAACGTGGAACGAATATCATGGAATCAATACTTTATGGCTCAAAGCCATTTATTGGCGCTGCGCAGCACCTGTCCGAGATTATCTGTCGGCGCTACTATAGTCAGAGACAAACGCATGATTGCAGGAGGCTATAACGGGTCAATCGCCGGCGGCGTGCATTGTGCCGACGAAGGATGCTTAATGATAGATGATCATTGTGCAAGAACGATTCACGCTGAAATGAATGCGATTCTACAATGCTCTAAGTTTGGGGTACCGACTGATGGAGCGGAGATTTATGTGACGCATTATCCGTGCATTCAATGCTGCAAATCTATTATTCAAGCGGGTATCAAAACGGTTTATTATGCTGAGGATTACAAAACTCATCCGTATGCGCAGGAATTATTTGAACAGGCGGGTGTAACTGTTGAACAGGTTGAACTCGATGAAATGATCGTTGATTTGAAAAACAGGGAAAAGCTTTCATTTGTAGCGGGTCTTATAGGGAAATTGGCCGATGCCGGTTTAGCGGAGGAAGAATTGAAAAAGATACATGAACAGGCGAATACACTTTTCACGAGCTACGTGTGATGAATGCGTAATTCGCGTTTGTTATTGCCTATGGCGGCAGCTTCGGCAACGGCTGGAATTACTGCCGCCGCTTATTTCCCCGCTACTTTTTTATTCATCCTCTTTCTCCTCATCATTTTAATCAAAACGAGGCACGCTTTTCTTCTTATTGTTTGTTTCTTCTCTTTTATATTGTTTTTTGTACTGTATGCAGTCACAGATTCTCAGAATGTCTCTTCCTATCGGCAGGGAACCTATCAATTAAAGGCAGTGATTGACACTATTCCCAAAATTGACGGCGACCGTATGTCTATGATCGTTAAGACACCTGATAAGGAAAAATGGGCTGCTGCGTATCGCATTCAGTCTGCTGATGAAAAAGAACAGCTGTTATACATAGAATCAGGAATGTCATGTGAGTTGACTGGTACATTGGAAGAACCGAATCACGCAACTGTGCCGGGTGCATTTGATTATAACGAGTATCTTTATCGGCAGCATATTTATTGGAACTACTCTGTCACGTCTATCCAAAACTGCAGCGAACCTGAAAATTTCAAGTATAAGGTGCTCAGCTTGAGAAAACATATCATATCATTCACAAACAGCCTTCTGCCTCCTGATTCGGCAGGAATTGTACAGGCACTTACAGTTGGTGACAGATTTTATGTGGAGGACGAAGTGCTTACCGCGTATCAAAAGCTTGGTGTTGTCCATCTCTTGGCGATTTCAGGGCTCCACGTTGGGATTTTGACAGCGGGATTGTTTTTTATCATGATCCGTGTCGGTATAACAAGAGAAAAGGCGTCAATTCTGTTGCTATTATTTCTGCCGCTCTATGTGATGTTGACCGGCGCTGCTCCTTCAGTGCTTCGCGCCGCTTTAATGTCAGGTGTTTACTTAGCTGGAGATCTCGTCAAATGGCGTGTCCGCTCGGCAACGGCAATCTGTCTCTCATATATCGCCCTTCTGCTCTTCAATCCTTATCATCTCTTTGAAGCCGGTTTTCAGCTATCGTTCGCCGTCAGTTTTTCTTTAATTCTTTCCTCTTCTATTTTTCAGCAGGTAAAAACCTCCTTGGGTCAGCTGGCAATTGTATCACTCATCGCTCAGCTCGGATCGCTTCCGATTCTCCTGTATCATTTTCATCAGTTTTCAATCATCAGCATACCGATGAATATGTTGTTGGTTCCATTTTATACGTTCTGTATTTTGCCGGGGGCTGTAGCAGGTGTTCTTCTATTAAGTCTTTCCGCTTCATTTGGCAGATTGTTTTTCAGTTGGTTTGATTTCTTGATAAGTTGGACCAATAAGCTGATCACAAAAATCGCAGATATTGATGTGTTCACGCTTATCATCGCACGTCCCGCGCCTGTTCTTCTCTTTTTATTCACAGTGACGATCATCCTATTGCTGATGTCGATTGAAAAACGCTCCTTTTCTCAGTTGATGGTAACCAGCGGCATTTGCTGCTCGGTGCTGTTTCTTCTCTTTGCATCTCCGCGTCTTAGTCCCGAAGGAGAAGTGGATATGATTGATATTGGGCAGGGGGACAGCATGTATGTAGGTGCTCCGCATCAGCGGGGACATGTCTTAATCGATACTGGCGGCACTTTGTCTTACTCGTCAGAGCCTTGGCGCGAAAAACAACATCCGTTTTCACTGGGAGAAAAGGTGCTGATTCCGTTTTTAACTGCTAAAGGAATCAAACAGCTTGATGCTTTAATTCTGACGCACGCTGACCAAGATCATATCGGAGAGGCGGAGACTTTACTGAAGCATCATAAAGTAAAGCGCCTCGTGATTCCGAAAGGGTTCGTTTCTGAACCTAAAGATGAAAAAGTGCTGCAGGCAGCCAGAGAAGAGGGAGTGGTAATTGAAGAGGTGAAGCGAGGCGATGTATTGCAAATAAAGGATTTGCAGTTCCATATACTGTCACCGAGAGCACCTGATCCGGCAAGCAAAAATAATTCATCTCTCGTTCTGTGGATGGAAATGGGCGGTATGAGCTGGATCTTGACGGGTGATCTGGAGAAAGAAGGGGAACAAGAGGTGATGAAGGTGTTTCCGAATATAAAAGCAGATGTGTTAAAGGTGGGGCACCATGGGAGCAAAGGCTCTACCGGTGAAGAATTCATCAAACAGCTTCAGCCGAAAACGGCCATTATCTCAGCCGGGAAAAACAATCGGTATCACCATCCTCATCAAGAAGTTCTGCAGATATTACAAAGACATTCTATCCGTGTGCTGCGTACAGATCAAAACGGAACGATCCAATATAGATATCAAAACAGAGTTGGAACCTTTTCTGTCTATCCTCCATATGATACATCAGATATAACAGAGACGAACTAAAAAAAGACTGCCGAGAAATCAGCAGCCCGGGCAGTCGCTGTTATGAACCAACCAGGTGAATAACCGTTGCCATGACAAACAAGAAGGCGAAAAATCCGAAGGACACAACAAAACCAACAGCTGAGTCTACAGCATCATTTCGTTTGCTTTGAACGTTTTTTTCAAAATCATTCAACTTTATCCCTCCTGACTGATTTAAGTATAATCGAATCGTTTTGAAAAATCTAGAAGCTTAGGTAACGTTTTCTGTTCTGGTGATTATCGCCTTTTTACAAGCTGTCCCGGGGGCTTGCGAACAGGCGTTTAATATAAATGGGGAAGCAGCAGTCAGGCTTCCTCTTTACTATTTTGCAAACTCAATTTAGGATAGAAGGGGATGATGAAAGAGAGGAAGTCGTACAACAATGGTATTTGATGTGTGGAAAAGCCTGAAAAAAGGAGATGTCCATCCGGTTTATTGCTTATACGGAAAAGAGACATATCTGCTGCAGGAAACCGTCAGCAGGATCAGACAGACGGTCGTTGATCAGGAGACAAAGGATTTCAATCTATCCGTTTTTGATCTGGAAGAGGACCCGCTGGATCAAGCGATTGCAGATGCTGAAACGTTTCCGTTTATGGGGGAGCGGCGTCTTGTCATTGTGAAAAATCCATATTTTTTAACAGGTGAAAAGAAAAAAGAAAAACTGGAGCACAACATAAGTGCGCTTGAATCGTATATACAATCGCCTGCGCCTTATACAGTTTTTGTCCTGCTTGCTCCGTATGAAAAGCTTGATGAGCGGAAAAAGCTGACGAAAGCGTTAAAGAAGCACGCGTTTATGATGGAGGCGAAGGAATTAAACGCAAAGGAGACAACAGACTTTACTGTCAACCTTGCAAAAACAGAGCATAAAACAATTGGCATTGAAGCGGCGGAGCATTTGGTTCTGCTTGTGAATGGACATCTGTCATCGATTTTTCAGGAGATTCAAAAGCTCTGCACGTTTATTGGAGACCGTGAAGAAATTACGCTGGATGATGTGAAAATGCTTGTTGCTAGAAGCCTTGAACAAAATATTTTTGAGCTGATCAATAAAATCGTCAACCGAAAACGAACTGAGAGTCTGCAAATTTTTTATGATTTGCTTAAACAAAATGAAGAACCGATCAAGATCATGGCGCTTATTTCGAACCAGTTCCGGCTGATTCTGCAGACAAAGTACTTTGCGGAACAGGGGTACGGACAAAAACAAATCGCGTCTAATCTAAAAGTTCACCCATTTCGGGTAAAGCTGGCGATGGATCAAGCGAGGCTTTTTTCAGAGGAGGAGCTCCGTTCTATCATTGAGCAGCTTGCCGTCATGGACTATGAGATGAAAACCGGTAAAAAGGACAAGCAGCTCCTGCTCGAACTGTTCCTTTTACAGCTGTTAAAAAGAAATGAAAAAAACGATCCCCATTATTGAGGATCGTTTTTATATTATGCAGAAAGTCCGTTCACTTTTTTCGCTAGTCTTGATTTGTATCGAGCTGCGGTATTTTTGTGTACAAGACCTGTTTTCACTGCTTTATCAATACGTTTAGCTGCTTCAGTAAGAGCAGTTTTCGCTTTGTCAGCTTCGTTGTTGGCAACAGAAGCTTCAACTTGTTTGATTGCAGTACGCATAGCAGATTTGATTGTCGCGTTATGAACGCGGCGTTCGTTGTTTGTTTTTGTACGTTTAATCGCTGATTTAATGTTTGGCATGTGTTTCACCTCCTAAGATACAACCTGTAGCACAGTGTCTTAAGGTTAAATCTTCTTCACAATAGAACAAATTGTATTCTATCAAACACATCTTTAGATTGCAATATAAATGTAAAGTATTTTTCATTGAAGGCTCTCTTTTTAGCATGATTCATTCAGCAAATGGCAACAATATAGGTACTTAATGTGAAGGAGGCCCCTGTATGAAAAAGAGTGAGCTGGATGTGAATCAGTATTTGATACGTACCGATTTGGCAGTGGAAACGAAGGAAGCAATGGCCAATCAGCAGGCTGTGCCGACAAAAGAAATTAAAGGATTTATTGAAAAAGAGCGTGATCACGGCGGCATTAAAATCCGCACAGTTGATGTTACAAAGGAAGGCGCGGAGCTTTCGGGGAAAAAAGAAGGGCGCTATTTAACGCTTGAGGCACAGGGAATCAGGGAGAATGATTCGGAAATGCAGGAAAAGGTCTCTGCTGTCTTTGCAGAGGAATTCTCTGCTTTTCTTGAAAACCTTAATATCTCAAAAGATGCGAGCTGTTTGATCGTTGGACTCGGCAACTGGAACGTGACACCTGACGCGCTTGGGCCGATGGCTGTAGAAAATCTGTTGGTAACAAGGCACTTATTTAAGCTTCAGCCGGAAAACGTACAGGAGGGGTATAGGCCTGTCAGTGCATTTGCACCGGGTGTCATGGGGATTACAGGAATCGAAACAAGCGACATTATTAAAGGTGTGGTTGAGCAATCGAAGCCTGATTTTGTCATTGCTATTGACGCATTGGCGGCACGGGCGGTGGAAAGGGTCAACACAACCATTCAGATATCAGATACAGGCATTCACCCAGGATCTGGGGTGGGGAATAAACGAAAAGATTTAAGCAAAGACACACTTGGTGTTCCGGTTATTGCTATCGGTGTTCCGACAGTAGTTGATGCCGTGACAATTGCCAGCGACACGGTGGACTACATATTAAAACATTTTGGCAGAGAAATGAAGGATAACAGTCCATCAAGATCACTTGTTCCAGCTGGCATGACGTTTGGGAAAAAGAAAGTGCTCACTGAAGAAGATCTTCCAGATGAAAAGCAGCGCCAATCGTTTCTGGGTATTGTCGGAACCCTTCATGAAGATGAAAAACGGCAGCTTATTCACGAGGTGCTTTCGCCTTTAGGGCACAACTTAATGGTTACGCCGAAGGAAGTCGATTCATTTATCGATGACATGGCAAATGTTTTAGCGAACGGATTAAACACAGCGCTTCATGAAAAAGTATCACAAGAAAACAAAGGCTCCTACAATCACTAAACAGTTCTACTTCCTCTAGCTTGTTCATAGAGTAATTACTAGACAAGCGCTGGAGGGATTCAATGAGAAATAAACGCAGAAACAGACAAATTGTTGTTGCGGTAAATGGCGGGAAAGCGGTAAAAGCCATCTTTCTATTTATCGTAAGCCTTATCGTGATTTTTGTTCTATCCGGTGTGCTGACGTCTCTCCGGCCGGAACTCAGGCCGTCGTCCGACTCTTTTTATGGGATTGCTGAAGAATTGCCGGGTGACGTGTTTGCACACTTGCTGCGGATGGAAAACCATTATTTTGCTTCTGACCTTTCTGAAACCGACAGCTCATTTCATCTTTCGCGTCTATCTTTAAAGCTGGCGACGAGCATTAACCTCGAAGATCCGCGGAGCTTTCTCGGCCGGGAGCTGCCGGGGTTTGCACAATTTGATACCGAGATTCTGTTAGCTGGACAAGGCACGGATTATACGAATATGCCTGCGGAATCGCCGCCGCCGTCTAAGGTGATGGAAGAAGAAAGAGAAGCGAATTTGGCAGAGATTGAAAAACAGCAGACGCAATCAGACAATGGGCAAAAAGATCCGCCGAAACAAACAACAGGTGACAAAAAGGTCGTGTTTATCTATCATACGCACAATACGGAATCATATCTCCCTCTATTAAAAGGCGAGACTAATCCTGATATGGCGCGCCATTCTAAAGCCAACGTCACGCTTGTAGGAGATATGTTCGGAAAAGCGCTTGAATCCCAAGGTATCGGAGCCACAGTGAATAAAACCGATATACAGTCGAAACTGAATAAAAAAGGCTTAAACTATGCAAGGTCTTATGATGAATCAAGACCGGTCGTGAAAGACGCTCTCACTACAAATAAAAATCTGCAATATATCATTGATATCCACAGAGACTCACGACGCAAAAAAGACACGACCGCAACGATTAAAGGGAAAAGCTATGCCAGGGTATCCTTCGTCGTCGGGAAAAAAAGCAAAAACTTCGAAGAAAACTATAAAATTGCGAGCGAGCTTCATAAACTGATGGAGAAAAAATACCCTGGACTAAGTACAGGTGTCTTTTCCAAAGGTTCGCCAGGCGATAACGGTGTTTACAATCAAGATTTAACAGACAGAGCGCTTTTGCTCGAATTTGGCGGAGTAGATAATAATCTCGAAGAGCTGCAGCGTGCGGCTAACGCGGCAGCGGATGTATTCAGCGAAATGTATTGGGATGCTGAAAAGGTCAACGCGAAGAGCGGTGAGACGAAAAAACAATAAGAAATAGGTGGTTGATTTGATTGCATACTTTGGAAAGTGCTTACTGCTTGTTACGATCATGTTTTTAGGCGTTCTGTTTGGCATGCAGCAGGCAAACAACGGGATGCTGAGTATGAAAGGCTATCATGATCCTTCTCTGAAGGGGGCGTTTACGCTCACCGACGGAAAAGGGAATGAAAAAGAAGCCTCGATTCTAGGAGAAACAGTCACAGCAAAAGATTTAGAAGAAAAACAAAAAGAGCTTGAACAGGTGGAAACATTCAATATGTTCTCAAAAGCCGGAAAAGCGCTTTCGGATACCGTAACCAATACTGCCCAGTCAATGTATGAATGGATACGGGATATGAATCAATAGGTATGTGGAAGAGAAAAGCAGCCCAGATATGACGGGGGACTTTTCTCTTTCTTGTTTTACATTGAATCTTTACAATCCTATTGATATAATCTAAGCTAATGTATTTTGCGTTTAATAGTAGGAGTGATAGATTGTGACAGATAAAGAAAAGCGTTTAGAGAGGCAGTCGAGAATACGGAATTTCTCTATCATTGCCCATATTGACCACGGAAAATCGACCTTAGCGGATCGTATTTTAGAAAAAACGTCGGCAATCACTCAACGAGAAATGAAAGAACAATTGCTCGATTCTATGGATCTTGAACGTGAGCGGGGCATAACCATTAAGTTAAACTCTGTTCAGCTTAAATATAAAGCAAAAGACGGAGAGGAATATATTTTTCATCTGATCGACACGCCGGGACACGTCGACTTCACGTATGAAGTATCCCGAAGCCTTGCTGCCTGCGAGGGAGCGATTCTAGTCGTGGATGCAGCCCAGGGGATTGAAGCGCAGACGCTCGCCAATGTCTACTTAGCGCTTGACAACGATCTTGAAATCCTTCCGGTCATCAATAAAATCGACCTTCCGAGCGCCGAACCGGAACGCGTACGCCAAGAGGTAGAAGACGTTATCGGCCTTGATGCGTCAGAAGCCGTGCTTGCTTCCGCAAAAGCAGGAATCGGGATCGAGGAGATTTTAGAGCAAATCGTAGAAAAGGTGCCCGCTCCGACCGGAGATCCAGAGGCACCGCTAAAAGCGCTGATTTTCGACTCGCTTTATGACGCCTACCGCGGTGTCGTGGCGTATATCAGAGTTGTAGAAGGAACGGTAAAGCCGGGTCAAAAAATCAAAATGATGGCAACCGGCAAAGAATTCGAAGTAACAGAGGTCGGCGTGTTCACGCCGAAAGCGACTCCGACAAATGAACTGACTGTCGGTGATGTAGGCTTCCTGACTGCATCAATTAAAAATGTCGGTGACACACGTGTCGGTGATACAATAACGAGCGCTGCCAATCCTGCAGAAGAAGCGCTGCCGGGATACCGCAAGCTAAACCCGATGGTGTACTGTGGTTTGTATCCGATTGATACAGCGAAGTACAATGATTTAAGGGAGGCCCTTGAAAAGCTTGAGCTGAATGATTCATCCCTTCAATATGAAGCGGAAACTTCGCAAGCGCTTGGATTTGGGTTCCGCTGCGGATTTTTAGGCATGCTCCACATGGAGATCATTCAGGAGCGTATTGAGCGTGAGTTCAACATTGACCTGATTACGACAGCGCCAAGTGTTATCTATGACGTGTATATGACAGACGGCGAAAAGGTCGTTGTCGACAACCCATCCAACATGCCGGACCCTCAAAAGATCGAACGGGTTGAGGAGCCATACGTAAAAGCGACGATGATGGTGCCGAATGACTATGTCGGCGCTGTAATGGAGCTTTGCCAAGGAAAACGCGGCAATTTCATTGATATGCAGTATTTAGACGCAAACCGTGTCAGCATCATTTATGATATGCCATTAGCGGAAATCGTATATGAGTTTTTTGACCAGCTGAAATCAAGCACTAAAGGCTATGCGTCCTTTGATTATGAACTGATCGGCTACAAACCGTCTAAACTTGTCAAGATGGACATTATGCTGAATGGTGAAAAAATCGATGCCCTTTCCTTTATCGTGCATCGTGATTACGCATATGAGCGCGGAAAAGTGATCGTTGAAAAACTGAAAGAACTTATTCCGCGCCAGCACTTTGAAGTACCGATTCAAGCGGCGATCGGCCAGAAAATCGTGGCCCGCTCTACCATAAAAGCAATGCGTAAAAACGTATTGGCTAAATGTTACGGAGGGGACATCTCGCGGAAACGAAAGCTTCTTGAAAAACAAAAAGAAGGAAAACGCCGAATGAAGCAGGTCGGCTCAGTTGAAGTGCCGCAAGAAGCATTTATGGCGGTCCTGAAAATGGACGACAGTCCGAAAAAATAATAGAAGCCGCCGCAGTCCTGTACTGCGGCTTCTTTCTGTAAAGAAGGTGAATCCGTTGAAATCAGCTTATATCCATATTCCATTTTGTGAGCATATTTGCCACTACTGCGATTTCAATAAATATTTTATTCAAAGTCAGCCTGTCGACGAGTATTTAAACGCACTCGAACAGGAAATGATAAATACATTAGCAAAAACTGGGCAGCCAGACCTCAAAACAATCTTTATCGGAGGAGGCACGCCGACCTCCCTGTCTGAGGAACAGCTCAAAAAGCTGATGGACATGGTCAATCGCGTGCTGAAGCCATCAAGCGACTTATCGGAATTTGCAGTAGAAGCGAATCCGGACGACTTGTCCGCAGAGAAATTAAAGATATTAAAAGAAGCAGGCGTAAACCGCCTCAGCTTTGGTGTTCAAACATTCGAAGACGATCTGTTAGAAAAAATCGGCCGAGTGCATAAGCAAAAAGATGTATTCGCCTCTTTTGAAAGAGCGCGGGAAATCGGTTTTGAGAATATCAGTCTTGATCTAATGTTCGGGCTCCCGGGGCAAACCCTCAAGCATCTGGAACATTCCATAGACACTGCTTTATCACTGGATGCCGAGCATTATTCCGTATACTCCCTTATTGTAGAACCGAAAACGGTATTTTATAATTTGATGCAAAAAGGGCGGCTTCATCTTCCGCCGCAGGAGCAGGAAGCTGAAATGTATGAGATGGTGATGAGCCGGATGGAAGCTCACGATATTCATCAATATGAAATCAGCAACTTTGCTAAGGCGGGCATGGAATCCAAGCACAATCTGACGTATTGGAGCAACGAACAATATTTTGGTTTCGGAGCAGGGGCCCACGGATATATCGGCGGCACACGAACAGTGAACGTCGGACCTGTTAAGCATTACATTGACCTGATTGCTGAAAAGGGTTTTCCGTACAGAGATACACATGAAGTGACAACAGAAGAACAGATTGAGGAAGAAATGTTTTTAGGTTTGAGAAAAACAGCCGGAGTCAGCAAAAAACGATTCGCAGAAAAATACGGCCGTTCCCTGGATGGACTTTTCCCAAACGTATTAAAAGACCTCGCTGAAAAAGGGCTGATTCACAATTCGGAGTCTGCCGTTTATTTGACTCATCAAGGGAAATTATTAGGCAATGAAGTTTTTGGCGCTTTTTTGGGTGAGTTATAATTGACATTTTTCTTGTGGTTTGATACTTTTGTTATAGAATTAGCACTCACTTATTGAGAGTGCTAACAGAGGTGATGATGATGTTAACAAATCGTCAGCTGCTGATCCTTCAGGTTATAATCAACGATTTTATTAAATCGGCACAGCCGGTAGGATCGAGAACTCTTTCGAAAAAAGATGAAATCACATTTAGCTCTGCAACAATTAGAAACGAGATGGCTGACTTGGAGGAATTGGGCTTTATTGAAAAAACCCATTCATCCTCAGGGCGTGTTCCGTCAGAAAAAGGGTATCGGTACTATGTTGACCATTTGCTGTCACCCGTTAAACTGACGAAAAGCGACCTGGACCAAATCCACTCGATCTTCAAAGAGAAAATTTTCGAGCTGGAGAAGACAGTTCAAAAATCAGCGCAAATTTTGTCCGATCTGACGAATTACACATCCATCGTACTCGGGCCGAAGCTGAGTGAGAATTACCTTAAACAGATTCAAATCATACCGATTCAGCCTGATATGGCGGTAGCGATTCTCGTTACCAATACGGGGCATGTGGAAAACAAAACGATTAACTTTCCGGCCAAAATGGATCTGTCTGATATTGAAAAACTGGTAAATATACTGAACGACCGTTTAAGCGGCGTTCCAATGGATGAACTGAATGAGCGCATATTTAAGGAAGTTGTCATGTACCTAAGACAGCACATTAAGAACTATGACAATATACTCGATGCGCTTCGTTCAACCTTTCATTCCACAAATCACGTCGAAAAGTTGTTTTTTGGCGGAAAAATCAATATGCTAAATCAGCCGGAGTTCCATGATATTACCCGAGTTCGGTCGCTGCTTTCATTAATTGAGAAGGAACAGGATGTTCTCAAGCTGGTTCAATCCCCGCACACGGGAATTTCGATTAAAATCGGGAAAGAAAACGACTATGAAGAGATGGAAAACTGCAGTCTGATTACGGCTTCTTATTCCGTAGACCAGAAACAGATCGGCTCAATTGCGATCATCGGTCCGACCCGCATGAATTATTCCAGGGTTGTCAGCCTGCTTCAGCATGTGACTTCGGACTTGTCAAAAGCATTAACAAATTTGTATGATGAATAAGGGAATTTTGGCAAATTTTATCGAAGGGCAGCGCCTGCTCTTCTCCTTACACTTTGAGGGAGGTGAACACAATGTCAGAAGAAAAACAAACCGTTGAACAAAACGAAACAGAAGAGCAAGAAATCATTGAAGAACAAGCTGCTGCTGATGAACAGCAGGAGGAAACAAATGAAAGCGAACTTCTTCAAAATCAAATTAACGAATTGCAAGGTTTGCTTGAGGAAAAAGAAAACAAACTTTTGCGTGTTCAAGCAGACTTTGAAAACTATAAACGACGCAGCCGTTTAGAGATGGAAGCGTCCCAAAAATACCGTTCTCAAAATATCGTGACTGATTTGCTGCCGGCTCTTGACAGCTTTGAACGAGCGCTTCAGGTTGAAACCGACAATGAACAGACGAAAAGTTTGCTCCAGGGAATGGAAATGGTCCACCGTCAGCTCGTAGAAGCCTTGAAAAAAGAAGGCGTCGAAGCCATCGAAGCTGTAGGGCAGGAATTTGATCCTAATCTGCACCAAGCCGTTATGCAGGCTGAAGACGAAAATTACGGCTCCAACATTGTTGTTGAGGAAATGCAAAAAGGCTATAAGCTGAAGGATCGCGTCATTCGCCCTTCCATGGTCAAAGTGAATCAATAATTACATAGCAGGAGGTTATTCAAGTGAGTAAAGTTATCGGAATCGACTTAGGAACAACAAACTCATGTGTGGCAGTGCTTGAAGGCGGCGAGCCTAAAGTTATTGCTAACGCTGAAGGAAACCGCACAACGCCATCAGTTGTTGCATTCAAAAACGGCGAACGCCAAGTAGGGGAAGTGGCTAAACGCCAATCTATCACAAACCCTAACACAATCATGTCTGTTAAACGCCATATGGGTACTGACTATAAAGTGGAAATTGAAGGGAAAGATTACACTCCTCAAGAAGTGTCTGCTATCATCCTTCAACACCTTAAATCATACGCTGAAAGCTATCTTGGCGAAACAGTATCAAAAGCAGTTATCACAGTTCCTGCTTACTTTAACGATGCTGAGCGTCAAGCGACAAAAGACGCTGGTAAAATTGCAGGTCTTGAAGTAGAACGTATCATCAACGAACCTACTGCAGCAGCGCTTGCATACGGACTTGATAAAACAGATGAAGATCAAACGATCCTAGTATACGACCTTGGCGGCGGTACATTCGACGTTTCAATCCTTGAACTTGGCGACGGTGTATTCGAAGTTCGTTCAACTGCAGGTGACAACCGTCTGGGCGGGGACGATTTTGACCAAGTCATCATCGATCACCTTGTATCTGAATTCAAAAAAGAAAACGGCATTGATCTGTCAAAAGACAAAATGGCGCTTCAACGTTTGAAAGACGCAGCTGAAAAAGCGAAAAAAGATCTTTCCGGGGTATCTTCTACGCAAATTTCTTTACCGTTTATCACAGCTGGAGAAGCAGGACCGCTTCACCTTGAACTTACATTAACTCGCGCTAAATTCGAAGAGCTTTCTTCTCATTTAGTAGAGCGCACAATGGGTCCTGTCCGTCAAGCGCTTCAAGATGCAGGACTTTCTGCAAGCGAAATCGACAAAGTTATCCTTGTCGGCGGATCAACTCGTATCCCTGCCGTACAAGAAGCAATCAAAAAAGAAACTGGAAAAGAAGCGCATAAAGGCGTAAACCCAGATGAAGTTGTGGCGCTTGGTGCTGCGATTCAGGGCGGCGTTATCACTGGTGACGTAAAAGACGTAGTTCTTCTTGACGTTACACCGCTTTCTCTCGGTATCGAAACAATGGGCGGCGTGTTCACTAAACTGATCGACCGCAATACGACGATCCCGACAAGCAAATCTCAAGTGTTCTCAACTGCTGCTGATAACCAAACAGCTGTTGATATCCATGTTCTTCAAGGTGAGCGCCCAATGTCTGCCGACAACAAAACACTCGGCCGCTTCCAGCTTACTGATATCCCGCCAGCACCGCGCGGCGTACCGCAAATCGAAGTTTCTTTCGATATTGACAAAAACGGTATCGTAAACGTAAGAGCGAAAGACTTAGGCACAGGAAAAGAACAAAATATTACAATCAAATCTTCTTCAGGTCTTTCTGATGATGAGATCGAACGCATGGTAAAAGAAGCGGAAGAAAATGCTGACGCTGATGCGAAGAAAAAAGAAGAAATCGAAGTCCGCAACGAAGCAGATCAGCTTGTTTTCCAAACTGAGAAAACATTAAAAGATCTTGAAGGCAAAGTGGATGAAGAACAAGTGAAAAAAGCCAACGATGCCAAAGACGCTTTAAAAGCGGCGATTGAGAAAAACGAATTTGAAGAGATCAAAGCGAAAAAAGATGAGCTTCAAGCAATCGTCCAAGAGCTTTCTATGAAGCTTTATGAAGAAGCTGCTAAAGCACAGCAAGCTCAAGGCGGAGCAAACGCTGAAGGCAAAGCGGATGACAACGTTGTCGACGCTGAATACGAAGAAGTAAACGACGACCAAAACAAAAAATAAATTCTTTTTAAAGTCAGTCCCGCTTCCGGGGCTGACAGAAAAGAACACATTTCATAATCTGATTCAATGATTAGAAAGTCAAAGTCAGGCATCTCTTGGCTTTGACTTTTTTTCTTGCCCGGGATAAAAGGAATTGAAAAATCATAATTCAAAATGATACAATCTAATTTATGTGAGAAATTCGGGAGAGTGAAGCGAGATGAGTAAGCGTGATTACTATGAAGTGCTGGGAGTAAGTAAGAGCGCTTCAAAGGATGAAATTAAAAAAGCTTATCGGAAGCTGTCAAAAAAATATCATCCAGATATTAATAAAGAAGCCGGATCAGATGAAAAATTTAAAGAGGTAAAAGAAGCGTACGAAGCGCTGTCAGATGACCAAAAACGTGCGCATTACGACCAATTTGGGCATACTGATCCTAATCAGGGCTTCGGCGGCGGAGGTTTTGGCGGCGGCGATTTCGGCGGTTTTGGTTTCGATGATATTTTTTCAAGTATTTTCGGCGGAGGCACAAGACGAAGAGATCCAAACGCACCGCGCCAAGGTGCCGATTTGCAATATACGATGACCCTGTCGTTCGAGGATGCCGCTTTCGGTAAAGAAACAACGATTGAAATTCCGCGCGAGGAAACGTGCGACACATGTAAAGGCTCAGGTGCGAAACCTGGAACAAACCCGGAAACGTGTTCCCACTGCGGAGGCTCCGGCCAGTTAAACGTGGAGCAAAATACGCCGTTTGGAAAAGTCGTGAACAGACGGGTCTGCCACCACTGTGAAGGTACGGGCAAAATTATTAAAGACAAATGTGCGGATTGCGGCGGCAAAGGAAAAATCAAAAAACGCAAAAAAATCAACGTGACAATTCCAGCCGGTGTAGATGACGGACAGCAGCTTCGTCTCTCGGGACAGGGTGAACCAGGAGTAAACGGCGGCCCTGCAGGGGATTTATTTGTCGTGTTCCACGTGCGCGCCCACGAGTTTTTCGAGCGTGACGGCGATGATATTTACTGTGAAATGCCGTTAACGTTTGCTCAGGCTGCTCTTGGAGATGAGGTAGAAGTTCCGACGCTGCATGGAAAAGTGAAATTGAAAATTCCAGCCGGTACACAAACAGGAACGAAATTCAGATTAAGAGGAAAAGGCGTTCAAAATGTCAGGGGCTATGGACAGGGTGACCAGCATATCGTCGTCCGCGTCGTTACGCCGACAAACCTGACAGATAAACAAAAAGACATTATCCGCGAATTTGCCGAAGTCAGCGGAAACCTGCCTGACGAACAGGAAATGAGTTTCTTTGACAAGGTAAAACGCGCGTTTAAAGGCGATTAATTATTGGATGAGGAGTTGGTAGTTTTGAAATGGTCCG
This sequence comes from Bacillus sp. ATD, assembly GCF_050585765.1. Taxonomy (NCBI): domain Bacteria; kingdom Bacillati; phylum Bacillota; class Bacilli; order Caryophanales; family Bacillaceae; genus Bacillus; species Bacillus sp. ATD. Next base: position 174,833 of record NZ_JBOBQH010000002.1, read on the forward strand.
AATTAAGCATTCACACAACACATGAAGCGGTCGAACCTATCTCAAATATATTGCATGAAGCTGGTGCAAGTGGGGTTGTGATAGAGGACCCGCTTGATTTAATTAAAGAACGTGAGAATGTGTACGGGGAAATCTACCAGCTCGACCCCAATGATTACCCAGATGAGGGTGTCATTGTCAAAGCATATCTGCCGGTTAACAGTTTTCTGGGCGAAACTGTAGACGGCATTAAAGAAACGATTAATAATCTCCTTCTTTACAATATTGATTTGGGCAGAAACCACATCACTATTTCTGAAGTAAATGAAGAAGAGTGGGCGACTGCCTGGAAAAAGTATTATCATCCTGTGAAAATTTCTGAAAAGTTTACAATTGTGCCGACGTGGGAGGAATATACGCCGGTCCATACTGATGAACTGATTATTGAAATGGACCCGGGAATGGCTTTCGGCACAGGGACACATCCAACAACCGTACTCTGCATTCAGGCGCTTGAACGCTTTGTGCAAAAGGGTGATAAGGTGATTGATGTCGGCACTGGTTCGGGAATTTTAAGTATTGCGGCTGCAATGCTAGAGGCTGAATCGGTTCATGCCTACGATCTTGATCCCGTGGCTGTAGAAAGTGCACGCCTCAATCTCAAGCTGAACAAAGTCAGCGATATTGCTCAAGTGAAGCAAAACAATTTGTTAGACGGGATTGAAGGGGAACATGATGTAATTGTGGCCAATATTTTGGCTGAAGTCATTCTTCGCTTTACTTCACAAGCGTACAGCCTGTTAAAAGAGGGCGGCCACTTTATTACGTCAGGAATCATCGGTCATAAAAAACAAGAAGTAAAAGAAGCACTGGAACAAGCTGGCTTTACCATTGTAGAAATCCTTTCAATGGAAGATTGGGTCAGCATTATTGCGAAAAAATAACAGTTAGTAGGTGTCACAGCGTATGCAACGATATTTTATCGAGCTCACGAAGCAGCAAATAAAGGAAGCGCCGGCTTTTTCGATTACCGGCGAAGATGTTCATCATATTGTAAACGTGATGAGAATGAATGAGGGAGATCAGATCATCTGCTGCTCTCGAGACGGCTTCGAGGCAAAATGTGAACTTCAATCTGTTTCCAAAGATAAAGTGTCCTGCCTTGTGATGGAATGGACGAATGAAAACAGAGAGCTTCCGATAAAGATCTATATTGCGAGCGGCCTCCCGAAAGGAGATAAGCTTGAATGGATTATCCAAAAGGGAACTGAGCTCGGAGCTCATGCCTTTATTCCTTTCCAAGCCGCGCGTTCTGTTGTCAAGCTGGATGACAAAAAGGCAAAGAAAAAGCGGGAAAGATGGACGAAAATTGCGAAGGAAGCGGCTGAACAATCGTACCGTAACGAAGTGCCGCAAGTGATGGATGTCCATTCTTTTCAGCAGCTTCTTCAAAGGATGCAGGATTTCGATAAATGTGTCGTTGCATACGAGGAGTCATCGAAGCAAGGGGAAATAAGCGCATTCAGCGCGGTTGTAAGCAGCCTTCCGAAAGGATCATCTCTTTTGATCGTATTTGGTCCCGAAGGCGGTTTAACAGAAGCGGAGGTTGAACGGCTCACTGAGAAAGACGGTGTGTCGTGCGGCCTTGGACCGAGAATTTTAAGGACAGAAACCGCTCCGCTATATGCGTTGAGTGCGATTTCTTATCAAACAGAGTTATTAAGAGGTGATCAGTAATGGCAACTGTTGCTTTCCATACGCTTGGCTGTAAGGTCAACCATTATGAAACAGAAGCAATCTGGCAGCTTTTCAAAGAAGCGGGCTATGAAAGAAGAGACTTTGAACAAACAGCTGATGTATATGTCATTAATACATGTACAGTAACTAATACTGGAGATAAAAAAAGCCGCCAAGTGATCAGACGCGCCATTCGTCAAAATCCTGACGGTGTCATCTGTGTCACAGGCTGCTACGCGCAAACCTCACCTGCTGAGATTATGGCGATCCCTGGTGTCGATATTGTAGTTGGAACACAGGACCGTGAAAAAATGCTTGGCTACATCGACCAATACCGTGAAGAACGCCAGCCGATTAACGGCGTAAGCAACATCATGAAAGCAAGAGTATATGAAGAGCTCGATGTGCCTGCTTTCACGGACCGGACAAGAGCGTCATTGAAAATACAGGAGGGCTGCAATAATTTCTGCACATTCTGTATCATTCCGTGGGCGCGCGGCCTGCTACGCTCCCGTGACCCTGAAGAAGTCATTAAACAAGCGCAGCAGCTTGTCAATGCCGGCTATAAAGAAATTGTTCTTACAGGTATTCACACGGGCGGCTACGGCGAGGATATGAAAGATTACAACTTCGCTAAGCTTTTAAGCGAATTAGACTCTCGTGTAGAAGGCGTGAAACGGATCAGAATTTCTTCAATTGAAGCCAGCCAAATCACTGACGAAGTGATCGAAGTCTTAGACCGCTCAGATAAGATAGTGAATCATTTGCATATTCCTATCCAATCCGGATCAAACACAGTGCTTAAACGGATGAGACGCAAATATACAATGGAATTCTTTGCAGACCGTTTAAACAAATTGAAAAAAGCACTGCCAGGCTTAGCTGTTACTTCTGATGTAATTGTAGGGTTCCCTGGTGAAACGGAAGAAGAATTTATGGAAACCTATAACTTTATTAAAGAACATAAATTCTCTGAACTGCATGTTTTCCCTTATAGTAAACGTACAGGAACACCAGCTGCGCGAATGGAAGACCAAGTGGATGAAAACGTGAAAAACGAACGTGTGCACCGCCTGATTGCTCTTTCTGACCAGCTTGCAAAGGAATACGCTTCTCAGTATGAAAATGAAGTGCTTGAGATTATCCCTGAGGAAGCGTTTAAGGAAACAGAAGAAGAAAATATGTTTGTCGGTTACACAGACAATTATATGAAGGTTGTTTTCAAAGGCACGGAAGATATGATCGGCAAAATTGTAAAAGTCAAAATCCTGAAAGCAGGTTATCCTTACAACGAAGGGCAATTTGTCCGCGTTGTTGAGGATGAAATAACTGAACATATGCGTTTGTCTTCTTAACCTAAAAAACCGGTGCATTTAAAATGTCCCGGTTTTTTATTTAGCTGGGATTAGAAGGTGAATCAATCGGTAAAACAAGTTTGTAAGCGGAAGAAATAAAAGAGCTGTCACTACATTAAATAAAAGGCTGAAATGGGCAATCCTTTGGGCGGGATCGGGTGATAACTGTTCTACAAAGCCAGTCGCTGCGGTCAGAAAAGGCAATACTAGAGCCACGCCTAGCACATTAAACACCACATGGGCATACGCTGTCTGTTTCGCCGCATATCCGCCGGATACAGCCGCCATGACAGCTGTAATGCATGTCCCGATATTTGATCCGAGCACAACGCTCATCGCCTGTGTCAATCCGATAATCCCTTCATTCATAAAACTCATTAAAATGCCGATACAGACAGAGCTGGAATGAATGATGGCAGTTAACACCATTCCGATGAGCAAAGCTGACCAGTTTGAATCGTTAACGTGGTATAGAACGTCGGCGCCCGTTTTCAGCTTTGTCAGCGGCCCGGCAAGGTGGCTGAATCCACTGATGCAAAAGAAGATGATGCCCAATCCGAGGAAGCTTGTTCCCAGCTGTTTTAAAGGATACCTGCCAGTCAGAAAAAACAATAAACCGCCTATTAAAAGAACCCAAATCAAAATATCCATTTTGATGGCAATAAATTCAGTTGTAAAAGTAGAGCCAACATTTGTCCCCAGAATCATCGGTATCGTCCGCTTAAAAGAAAGAACGCCTGCACTGACAAAGCCGATGACAATGACCATAAAGGCTGAACTGCTCTGAAGTATCCCCGTAAATACAATGCTGATAAGAAACGCTTTTAGCGGGTGATCCGTAAATAATAGCAAACGGTCTTCAATTTTTGAGTACGCCATCGATATTAAGCCTTTTCGAAGCATATTCATGCCTGCGAGAAAGAATAATATAAGAGCTGTAAAACTGATCAGAATCAACATCCTATTCACCAACCCCTTTCCATCATTATATAGACAGGCAGTCTCACTCATGACGGAAAAGTGAACTCACTTAGTTGACCTGACTGATGGCTTATATTATAATGTCAAAGTACATGTTTATATGTGTAACTTAAAGGTAGTCGATTGGTGTATTCGGAGGGAGGGAAAGAGAATGTCAAAAACGGTCGTTAGAAAAAACGAATCGCTTGAAGATGCTCTTCGTCGCTTCAAACGCAGTGTATCAAAGACAGGTACTTTGCAAGAAGCAAGAAAGCGTGAATTTTATGAAAAGCCTAGCGTAAAGCGCAAGAAAAAGTCTGAAGCTGCTAGAAAACGCAAATTCTAAAAGAGGGTGGATTTATGAGTCTTCTTGAGCGTCTCAACCAGGATATGAAGCTGTATATGAAAAACCGTGAGAAAGACAAACTGACTGTCGTTCGAATGGTTAAGGCTTCACTTCAAAATGAAGCAATTAAGCTTAAGAAAGACAGTTTGACCGAGGATGAGGAACTCACTGTCCTTTCTCGTGAACTTAAGCAACGTAAAGACTCCCTCCAGGAATTTTCAAACGCTAATCGTTTAGATTTAGTAGATAAAGTTCAAAAAGAGCTGGACATTTTAGAAGTTTATTTACCTGAGCAGCTGTCAGAAGAAGAGCTGCGTACAATCGTAAATGAAACCATCGCAGAGGTCGGTGCGAGCTCAAAAGCGGACATGGGCAAAGTGATGGGGGCAATTATGCCTAAAGTAAAAGGTAAAGCTGACGGAAGTTTAATTAATAAGCTTGTGAGCAGTCAACTGTCTTAAATGGCAAAGAAAAGGACATCTTTCTAAGAGAGATGTCTTTTTTTATACATAAAAAAATGAAACCTTTGATACATTTGTTACGTATGAAGAGAAGGCACTTATTATAAAAGGAAGGAGGGATACACAGCCCTTGCTTCAAATCAAAGGATTCCGTGCTGTTCTTTTGAGTATATTTTTACTTTCTTTATTTGGCGTACAGCTGAACGCAAAAGCAGAAAAACAAACTGTATATGTGATCCCGGTTGAGAAAAATGTCGAACAGGGTCTCGCCTCGTTTTTGTCCCGTTCGTTACAAGATGCAAAGGATGCACATGCAGCCCATATTATTCTTGATATCAATACACCGGGGGGATTAGTCAAATCTGCTATTGATATGGCGGATGTGATCACCGAAAGCGAGATCCCCGTAACTGCATATGTAAACAAACGCGCGTTGTCTGCTGGTGCATACATTGCGCTGCAAGCCGATCACATTTATATGGCGCCTGGCGGAAAAATGGGAGCCGCCGCGATTATTGATGGCCAAGGCAATGCCGCTGACCAAAAAGCTGAATCACTTTGGCTGGCAGAGATGGAAGATGCCGCAGTGAAAAATAATCGCGATCCAAAATATGCGCTCGCAATGGCTGACCCGGATATAGATGCCAAGGAAGTCGGCGCGCCTAAGGGAGATCTGCTGACACTTAACGCAGACAAGGCGAGGGAGGTAGGCTATTCAGAAGGCACTGCTGACAATGTATCCGCGCTCGTAAAGAAGCTTGGGTTCGAAAAAGCGCAGATCAGCTATGCAAAGGAAAGCTTTGCGGAAAAAACAGCAAGATGGCTGACGAGTCCGGTCATTGTCCCCATTCTGCTGACTATCGCTTTTTTAGGTCTGACAGTAGAGCTTTTTTCCCCGGGTGTCGGCCTCCCTGGAACGGCTGGATTCATTGCGTTATTGCTGTTTTTCTACGGTCATCTCGCAGCAGGCCTTGCCGGGTATGAGACGGTTCTCCTCTTTATCGCAGGGGTGATCCTCATCCTGCTTGAGATTTTCCTTCCTGGAGGAATCATTGGTTTACTTGGCTTGGGATCGATTATTGTGAGCCTGTTTTTAGCCGCGGGGAGCTTCACTGTCATGGCGGTTTCTCTCTTGATCGCCACAGCTGTTTCAATTACAGCTTTTATTTTACTGACAAGGGTGTTGGGAAAGCGTATGAAATTCTTTAGAAAATTGATATTAAATGATTCTACAAATACCGAGAGCGGCTACGTATCAAATCAAACGCGGACGGACCTAATGGGAAAGGTGGGTATAACCTCTACACCGCTGCGTCCTTCCGGTACCGTCATTATTGACGATGAACGCCTTGACGTTGTTTCGGAGGGATCGTTTACAGAAAAAGATAAGAAAGTAAAAGTGATTAAAGTAGAAGGCTCACGTATTGTCGTGAGAGAAATTTAAATAGAAACGAGGAGAAGTTATATGGATCCGTCAACATTTATGATTCTGGCAATTGTCGCAGTCGCGATCATTGTTTTGGCTGTATTTTTTACATTTGTGCCTGTAATGCTTTGGATTTCAGCTTTAGCAGCCGGAGTGAAAATCAGCATTTTCACCCTGGTTGGGATGAGGCTTCGCCGCGTCATACCGAATCGGGTTGTTAACCCGCTGATTAAAGCGCATAAAGCGGGACTTAATGTTGGAACAAACCAGCTTGAAAGCCACTACCTGGCCGGAGGTAATGTTGACAGAGTTGTCAACGCGCTTATCGCCGCCCAGCGAGCTAACATTGAACTCACATTCGAGCGCTGTGCTGCCATTGATCTTGCCGGCCGGGATGTATTGGAAGCTGTTCAAATGAGCGTTAATCCTAAGGTCATTGAAACGCCGTTCATTGCCGGTGTGGCCATGGACGGTATTGAAGTGAAAGCGAAAGCGAGAATCACAGTAAGAGCGAATATCGAACGTCTCGTCGGGGGAGCGGGGGAAGAAACCATTGTTGCCCGTGTCGGTGAAGGGATCGTCTCTACAATCGGTTCATCCGAAAATCACAAAAAAGTGCTTGAAAACCCCGACATGATTTCTCAGACGGTACTAGGAAAAGGATTGGACTCAGGAACGGCATTTGAAATTCTCTCGATTGATATTGCTGATGTTGACATCGGTAAAAACATCGGTGCGATTTTACAAACTGATCAGGCCGAGGCTGATAAAAACATCGCGCAGGCAAAAGCGGAAGAACGACGTGCAATGGCTGTCGCTCAAGAACAGGAAATGCGCGCCCGCGTAGAAGAAATGCGCGCGAAAGTGGTAGAAGCCGAGGCGGAAGTGCCGCTTGCGATGGCGGAAGCCTTGCGTGAAGGGAATATTGGCGTCATGGATTACATGAATATCAAGAACATTGATGCTGACACAGATATGCGTGATTCATTCGGCAAGCTGACGAAAGACCCGTCGGATGAAGACCGCAAATCATAATCTCTCTAAGAAGGGAGAACGCTGATGGAAGATCTACTGACAAATCCGCTTATTATTGCAGCGATCATCGGAATTATTTCTGCGATTTTCGGCAAAAAGAGCAAAGAAGAAAAGCAAAACAGCCAAAAAAGAAAAATACCTCAACAGGTGCAAACTGCTTCCCCTCAAAAGAAGCAGTCAAAAGAAGAAGCTCCTGCACCTATCCCTAACCGCATGGAACAGGCAAGACGGGAAGCGGAAGAAAGACGCAGGGAAACAGAAAGAAATCTGAAAGGGCTGGAACGAGATCTTGCTGCTGCCAAACAAAAAGCGGTATACACAAAACAAAAAATGCTCCAGGTGAATAAAGACACCGTGGTACAGGGGATCGTTCTAGGAGAGGTATTCGGACCTCCAAGGGCGAAAAAACCTCATCATACGATGCGCCCGGCCCGTAAAAATTAAAGTGTTAGAACCTCCTTTCAAATCATACATATGAGATGAAAGGGGGTTCTTTTTGTATGGGGCAAAGAAAGAATCGTGTGAAAGCTTGGCTGACAAGAGCATTGGAAATTCCCCCGGACGTTATGATGGATCTGCCGAGGATTACAATGGTTGGCAGACTTCATATCTACATAGAAAACCACAGAGGCCTTTTGCTTTTCAGCGAGAATGAAGTGAGGCTGATGCTGAAGCAGGGCCAGTGCATCATATCTGGTAAAAACTTTGTCATCAAGGCGATTCTTCCGGAAGAAATACTTTTGGAGGGTACGATTGATGTCGTTCGATATGTTGAGTCATAAAGCCGAGGGGGAAATGTTGTGAAAAATAAATGGCTGTCTTTTTTTTCGGGTAAGGTCCAGCTTGAATTGACGGGAAGAGGGATTGAGCGGCTCCTTAATGAATGCACAAGACAGGGGATTCCAGTCTTTCATGTCAAAAAAAAGAAAGAAGCCGTATCGTTATATATACAGCTTCAGGATGTACATGCCTTTCGGCGGGTGAGAAGTAAATTTAAATGTAAAGCCCGATTTATCAATCGGAAGGGATTTCCCTTCCTGTTGCTGAAATCAAAACTGAATATAGGGTTTACGATCGGTTTTGCGATTTTTTTCATCCTTTTGTTTTTGCTTTCCAATATGGTGTGGAAAATTGATGTGACAGGCGCTAAGCCTGAAACAGAGCATCAAATGAGGCAGCATCTTAATGAAATCGGCGTCAAAAAGGGCCGTCTGCAGTTTTTAATGATGTCGCCCGAAAAAATACAGAAATCATTAACCAATGGAATAGACAATATCACCTGGGTCGGCGTTGATCTGAAGGGGACGACCATTCACATGAAAGTCGTGGAGAAAAATGAGCCCGAAAAAGAAAAGTATGTTAGCCCGCGCAATATTGTCGCCAAAAAGAAAGCAACGATTACGAGAATGTTTGTGCAAAAAGGGCAGCCCATGGCCGCCATACACGACCACGTTGAAAAGGGACAGCTGCTTGTTTCTGGGCTGATCGGCAGTGAAGACCATCAGCAGGAAGTCGCCTCAAAAGCAGAAATTTACGGAGAAACCTGGTATAGATCAGAAGTGACAGTTCCGCTTGAAACATTATTTAACGTCTATACGGGCAAAGTAAGGACAAAGCACAAGCTTTCTTTTGGCTCGTTGGCAATCCCGATCTGGGGGATGACGTTTAAAAAAGAGGAATTGAAGCATCCAAAAACAGAACAAGAAAAGCACTCGCTTCATTTTCTCGGATTTAAGCTCCCTGTATCCTATGTCAAAGAGCAAACAAGAGAAAGTGAAGAGGCTTTGCGAAAATATACGAAAGAAGAAGCAGTTCAAGAAGGCATTAAATTGGGTAAACAGGATGTAGAGGATAAAATAGGCGAAAACGGCGAGGTGAAAAGTGAAAAAGTTTTGCACCAGACTGTTGAGAATGGTAAAGTAAAGTTGATTATTCTCTACCAAGTTATAGAAGATATCGTTCAAACCACACCTATTGTCAGGGAGACTGAAGAATGACAGAACATTTACTTGCGATGAATCAAAAACTGAAAAACCCGGACGAGGCGCTTTCACTCTTCGGGAACCAAGATTCTTTTTTGAAATTGATGGAGAAAGATCTGAATGTAAATATCATTACGCGCGGCGAGACGATTTATGTTTCAGGCGATGATGAATCGTTTCAGATTGCAGACAGGCTGCTGGGATCACTCCTCGCTTTAATTCGCAAGGGGATAGAGATCTCTGAACGTGATGTGATTTACGCCATCAAAATGGCAAAGAAGAATGAACTTGAATACTTTGAAAGCATGTATGAAGAAGAAATTACAAAAAACGCAAAAGGAAAATCAATCCGTGTAAAAACAATGGGACAGCGGGAATACGTGGCCGCTATGAAGCGGAATGACCTTGTATTCGGCATTGGTCCGGCGGGAACCGGGAAAACGTACCTGGCTGTCGTAAAAGCAGTCCATGCTTTAAAAAACGGACATATTAAAAAAATCATTTTAACAAGGCCTGCCGTGGAAGCCGGTGAAAGCCTCGGTTTTCTCCCAGGTGACCTAAAAGAAAAAGTAGATCCTTATTTGCGCCCGCTGTATGACGCTCTCCATGATGTGCTTGGGGCAGATCATACAGAACGTCTGATGGAAAGGGGCATCATTGAAATTGCTCCGCTTGCATATATGAGGGGACGGACGCTTGATGATGCTTATGTTATACTTGATGAAGCACAGAATACCACGCCTGCTCAAATGAAAATGTTTTTGACGAGACTGGGTTTTGGCTCTAAAATGATCATTACAGGTGACGTTAGCCAAATTGACCTGCCGAAAGGCGTCAAATCGGGACTTGCAGTAGCGAAGGAGATGCTGAAAGGAATAGACGGCATTTCTATGATTGAGCTAGACCAGACAGACGTGGTCAGACATCCGCTTGTTGCGAAAATTATTGAAGCATACGATAAGCAAAATTAATGCTGAATGACCCGATCGCGCGTTATCGGGTCATTTTTATGATTGCTTGTGGGCTTGATGTTTCAAGAGGAGGTTCTTGTGTTGAAAAAGAAGGCTAAGACCAAAAGCAGCTCAAAAAAATGGAGCAATTTTAAAAATGCCCGCTCCATGCATGTACTGCTGTATCTTCTGCTGGCTGCCATTATGTTTGCTTTGCTCTTTGTACATGTTAAGCCGGAAACACTTGATTTAGACCTGTTTTCAGTCAGCGACAAGACCATTTATGCTCCGGCAACCGTGGAAGATCAAAAAGCCACGGAGGAAAAAAAGCAAGCCGCTGAGGACGCGGTTGAGGATCAATATACATTAAAAAAAGAATACACAGATAATCGGATAGACCTTGTGTCATCAATATTCGACAGTATCAGTGAAGTGAAAAAATCATCGGAAGAAGGCAGCAAATCCCCATCGGAAAAATCAATGGTCAAATCCGTAAAGGATAAATTGACATCAGATGTGAATGATTCTATATCGGAGGATTCCATCAAGACATTGCTGAAAGCAGACAGTGAAGACTTTTCTTTTGTCAGAGATACGGTCATTACCGCGGTAAATACGGTCATGAGCAGTGAAATCCCTTCGGATAAACTATCTGATGCAAAGGATAAGGTAGAAAAAGAGCTAAAAAGCAATTCTATTCCTTCTAAATACTTGGGAGCTGCGACAGAAATCGGGCGTTTTGCTATTATTCCGAATTACGTCTTCGATCCGAAAGCAACAGAGGCAAAACGGCAGGAAGCCTCAGATAATGTCCAGCAGGTTCAAATCAAACAGGGGCAAGTGCTCGTGGAAGAAAATGACCTCATTGATCGGGAAGTGTACAGAAAACTTGAGCTGACCGGGTTATTAAATAACTCAAATCTCTTTAAACCGATCAGCGGGCTATTGATTATGATCGGACTTTTCATTGCAACACTTGTATATTATTTTGAAAAACAGAAACAAAATCTGAAGTTTAAAAACCAATCCATTCTGTTATTCTCCATAATCACAACACTTTTGCTTGTGATCATGGAGGTTGTCAGTTTGTTTCAGAAGATGGAGTATAATAATATCGGCTATCTGGTCCCCATTGCGGCCGGCGCCATCTTAATCAAACTGCTGATGAATGAACGCATTGCCATTTTGGGAAGTATCATTCTTGCGATTTGCGGAAGTATGATGTTTAATCAGGGTGTGACAGGAACATTCAATTATGTCATAGGGATTTATTATTTGATCAGCGGCATTTCAGGTGTATTATTTTTAGGAAAACACAATGCAAGATCAAAGATTTTGCAGACCGGACTTTTCGTGGCGTTTATTAATATGGTTGTCGTTCTATCCTTATTATTGATCCAGAACACTGCGCTGTCGGGTCTTGAAATCGGCACGTTAATGCTCATGGGGGTTGTGTCGGGGTTTGCTTCATCTGTATTGATCATCGGCCTGATGCCGTTTTTTGAGACGGGCTTTGGCATTTTATCCACCATGAGGCTGCTCGAGCTGTCTAATCCTAACCATCCGCTATTGCGCAAAATACTGACAGAAACACCAGGTACATATCATCACAGTGTAATGGTTGCCAATTTATCAGAGGCAGCCTGTGAAGCGGTTGGGGCTAATGGTTTGCTTGCAAGAGTCGGCGCATATTATCACGATCTCGGAAAAACAAAGCGCCCGCAATATTTTATTGAAAACCAAATGAATATTGACAATCCGCATGACAAGCTGTCACCTCAGCTGAGTAAAAATATTATCATCTCGCATACGACTGACGGTGCGAACATGCTGAGAAGCTATAAATTTCCGAAAGAGCTTGTCGATATTGCCGAGCAGCATCATGGAACCTCGCTTTTAAAGTTTTTTTACTATAAGGCGAAGGAAAAAGGCGACCAGATTACAGAGGAAGAGTTCCGTTATCCGGGGCCGAAGCCGCAGTCAAAGGAAGCCGCAATTATATCAGTGGCCGACAGTGTTGAAGCGGCCGTCAGATCCATGCATAACCCAAATCCTGAACGAATTGAAAAGCTTGTCCGGGGTATTATATCCGATAAGCTTCAGGACGGACAGTTCAGTGAATGCGATTTGACATTTAAAGAGCTGGATACAATCGCAAAAACGCTCTGTGCAACATTAAAAGGAATTTTCCACTCCCGGATTGAATATCCGGAGGCTACTAAGAAGGTGAAATAGATGAGTTTACTGATTGATATCGTTGATGAAACAGGAAGCGTCTCAGAAGAGATGCTCAAAGAAGTAGAAAATCTGCTTCAATTTGCTGCTGAGCGTGAAGGCGTTCAGGATCAGGCTGAGGTTTCTGTCACGATCGTTACCAATGATGACATACAGCAGATTAACAAAGAATACCGGGGAAAGGATACACCGACAGATGTCATCTCATTTGCTCTTGAAGAAGAGGGAGAAGGCGAGGTCGAAATCGTGGGCGCGGAGATGCCTCCGGTTTTAGGTGATATTATCATCAGTGCCGATCGCACAAGAGAGCAGGCAGAGGAGTATAATCATTCTTTTAAAAGAGAGCTCGGATTTCTTGCCGTACACGGATTTCTGCACCTTTTAGGATATGACCATATGACGAAAGAGGAAGAAGAGGAGATGTTTACTAAGCAAAAGGATTTGCTGGACGCTTATGGACTCAAGAGATCATAGAAATGAGCTGAAGCGATTCTACAAAAGCTTCGTGCATGCAGGCCGGGGAATCTGGAAAACAGCGCGGACGGAGCGGAATTTCCAATTTCATGCCGCAGCCGCCTGCGTTGTTCTCATTTGCGGCTTCCTTGTAGGACTCAGCACGATAGAGTGGGTGATTATATTCCTTTTGATTGGCGGAATGTTTTCGCTTGAGCTTTTAAATACAGCCGTTGAACATACGGTTGATTTAATAACTGACAAACATCACCCTCTTGCTAAAGCGGCCAAGGACGCTGCCGCCGGGGCTGTTTGCGTTTTTGCCGTCATTTCGTGTATCATTGGTTTACTTATTTTTTTGCCAAAGCTGTAATGGCTGAAAATTCTTACATTTATTTTACATTTTTAGAAATGGGCGTGAAAAAAAGCGCGCGATTATGTAAAATATAAAGTGATAGCGGTACCATTATAGGTAAGAGAGGAATGTACACATGAACAGACAAGAATTAATAACAGAAGCTTTAAAAGCGCGTGATATGGCATATGCGCCGTATTCTAAGTTTCAAGTAGGAGCCGCTCTTCTTACCAAGGATGGAAAAGTGTACAGAGGCTGCAACATTGAGAACGCTGCATACAGCATGTGCAATTGCGCTGAGCGTACCGCTTTATTTAAAGCTGTTTCTGAAGGGGATACAGAGTTTCAGATGCTGGCCGTTGCGGCTGACACCCCTGGACCGGTATCTCCGTGCGGAGCCTGCCGCCAGGTGATTTCTGAGCTTTGCACAAAGGACGTTGTTGTCGTACTGACTAATTTACAAGGACAAATAAAAGAAATGACTGTGGAAGAATTACTGCCAGGCGCATTTTCATCGGAGGATTTACATGACGAACGAAAGCTTTAAATCAGGATTTGTATCCATTATTGGAAGACCAAACGTAGGAAAGTCTACATTTTTGAACAGAGTCATAGGGCAAAAAATCGCGATCATGAGCGATAAGCCCCAAACGACGAGAAACAAGGTGCAAGGGGTATTAACGACAGGCACATCACAAACCATTTTTATTGACACACCAGGGATTCATAAACCTAAGCATAAGCTCGGGGACTTTATGATGAAAGTGGCGCAAAATACATTAAAAGAAGTTGATTTGATCTTGTTTATGATCAATGCCGAGGAAGGCTACGGGAAAGGCGACGAATTCATCATTGAGAAATTGCAGCAGATGTCTACGCCTGTATTTTTAATCGTAAACAAAATTGATAAAATTCATCCCGACCAATTGCTTTTGTTAATTGACGAATACCGCGGACGTTATCCTTTTAAGGAAATTGTTCCGATTTCTGCTCTAGAAGGAAATAACATCGAAACATTGCTCGCTCAGATTGAAGCGTATTTGCCGGAAGGGCCGCAATTCTATCCGAGTGATCAGGTCACCGACCACCCAGAGCGATTTATCATTTCTGAATTAATCAGGGAAAAGGTGCTGCATTTGACGAGAGAAGAAATCCCGCACAGCATTGCGGTGGCCATCGAATCCATCAAAGGGCAGGACAACGGTTCTGTGCATGTAGCGGCAACGATTGTGGTCGAGCGGGATTCCCAGAAAGGCATCGTGATTGGTAAAAAAGGAAGCCTTCTGAAAGAGGTCGGAAAAAGAGCGAGGGCGGATATTGAAGCACTGTTAGGCTCCCGTGTCTACCTTGAATTGTGGGTGAAAGTGCAGAAAGATTGGCGCAATAAAATGTCCCAGCTTCGCGATTTTGGCTTTAAAGAGGACGAATATTAATCTCTTGCCGTGTGGGACATTATCTCACAGGAACAGGGATACATTAGCAAATTTTGTTTAACATGAAATGGAGGACATCTGGTCAAGATAAAGGTAAGAATTTGGAATTTAGGTAAGCTAGTTTAACTACAGAAAGGTGGGTTTCTTGTGTTGAATTTTACCTGGAACGTATTTTCTCAAACAGGAAATGTTGATACGTATCTTCTTTTTAAAGAACTGGAAAAAGAGAACATGGAAAGACCCGAAGAACTAGAAGATGAGCTAGCCCGATTTGATTATCCAATTTTATAAACCTCTTGGCCGCTCCTGCTTTAGGAAGGTGCGGAAATGCTGACAAAATGTGAAGGGATCGTTCTTCGCACAAATGATTACGGAGAGACGAATAAAATCGTAACATTACTGACAAGAGAACACGGAAAAATAGGTGTTATGGCACGAGGCGCCAAAAAACCGAACAGCCGTTTATCAGCAGTCAGCCAGCCCTTTTTGTATGGTTCATTTTTAATGCAAAAAACATCAGGCCTCGGAACGCTTCAGCAGGGGGAAATGATCCTCAGCATGAGAGGCATCAGGGAAGACTTGTTTTTAACAGCCTATGCCGCATATATTGCTGAATTAGTCGACAGAGGCACAGAGGAAAGAAAGCCAAATCCTTATTTATTTGAATTTATATTAGAATCACTAAAACAGCTGAATGAAGGAACAGATCCGGATGTTATCACCTTCATTGTTCAAATGAAGATGCTCGGTGTCATGGGGCTGTATCCTGAGCTGAATCATTGTGTACATTGTAAAAGCCAAGACGGAACTTTTCATTTTTCTGTCCGTGATAATGGTTTTATATGCCATCGCTGTTTTGAAAAAGATCCTTACAGGATTCCGATTAAACCGCAAACAGCAAGGCTGTTGAGACTCTTTTATTACTTCGATCTGTCGAGGCTGGGCAATGTGTCCTTAAAAGAGGAAACAAAAGCTGAATTAAAGCAAGTGATTGATTTGTATTACGAAGAATATTCAGGGTTATATTTAAAATCAAAGCGCTTTTTAGATCAAATGGAAAGCATGAAACATCTTATGGGTGAAAACAAAAGTTGACATTTGGTCCATCTTTTTATATGATCATTTATTATAAAATATGTTGCAGTGAGAGAAAGAAGTACTTGCGTTTACCTCATGAAAGCGACCTTAGGGCGGTGTAAGCTAAGGATGAGCACGCAACGAAAGGCATTCTTGAGCAATTTTAAAAAAGAGGCTGGGATTTTCTTCTCAGCAACTAGGGTGGAACCGCGGGAGAACTCTCGTCCCTATGTTTGCGGCAGGCAAGCATAGAGACGGGAGTTTTTTGGTTGCTGCCGCAGTCATTTTATGAAAGAAAAGTGGAGGTGCTTGAAATGAATATTCAAGACATGATTCTTACCTTGCAAAAGCATTGGTCCAGTCAGGGCTGTGTGCTTATGCAGGCTTACGATGTAGAAAAAGGAGCCGGCACGATGAGCCCGTATACATTTTTGCGCAGCATCGGCCCTGAGCCGTGGAAAGTGGCTTATGTAGAGCCTTCAAGACGCCCTGCAGACGGCCGATACGGGGAGAACCCAAACAGATTGTATCAGCATCATCAGTTCCAGGTCATTATCAAACCGTCTCCTGATAACATTCAAGAGCTGTATTTAGATTCCTTGCGGGCTCTCGGAATTGATCCGCTTGAGCACGATATTCGTTTTGTTGAAGACAACTGGGAGAATCCGTCTTTAGGCTGTGCGGGTCTTGGCTGGGAAGTATGGCTTGACGGAATGGAAATTACACAATTTACGTATTTCCAGCAGGTCGGAGGACTTGAATGTAAACCGGTTTCAGTAGAAATTACGTACGGAATTGAGCGTCTCGCGTCTTATATCCAGGATAAAGAAAACGTGTTTGACTTGGAATGGACGTCAGGGTTTACAGTAAAAGATTTATTCATGATGGCTGAATATGAGCATTCTGTTTATACGTTTGAAACATCAGACGTCGATATGCTGTTCCAATTGTTCAGCACATATGAAAAAGAAGCGATCAAGCAAATGGATAACGGACTTGTTCATCCAGCATATGACTATGTGCTGAAATGCTCGCACACCTTCAACCTGCTTGACGCCAAAGGTGCGATCTCTGTTACCGAGCGGACGGGCTATATCGCAAGAGTGCGGAATTTAGCTAGAAAAGTAGCAAAAACCTATTATGAGGAACGAGAAAAACTAGGGTTCCCAATGCTTAAAGGGGAGGGTTCTTCTCATGAGTAAACAGGATTTACTTTTAGAGATCGGATTAGAGGAAATGCCGGCGCGCTTTTTGAATGAAAGCATGGTTCAGCTTGGCGAGAAGCTGACAGGCTGGCTTAACGAAAAAAATATTACTCACGGTGAAGTGAAGCTCTTCAATACACCGAGACGTCTTGCTGTGTTCGTTAAGGATGTTGCAGAAAAGCAGGATGATATAAAAGAGGAAGCAAAAGGACCTGCGAAAAAAATTGCCCTAGATGCAGACGGAAACTGGACAAAAGCGGCAATCGGATTTTCAAAAGGCCAAGGCGCGAATGTGGAAGACCTGTACATCAAAGAAGTAAAAGGCACAGAGTATGTATTCGTGCAAAAATTCCAAGCCGGCCAAGAAACGAAATCGCTGCTGCCAGAACTAAGCGGTTTAATTACAAGCTTGCATTTCCCGAAAAACATGCGCTGGGGAAATGAAGATTTGCGTTATATCCGACCAATCAAATGGATTGTCGCTTTATTTGGACAGGATGTCATTCCATTTTCGATCACAAACGTTGAATCTGGACGAACAACACAGGGACACCGTTTTCTCGGACATGAAGTATCAATTGAATCACCTTCAGCTTATGAAGAGCAGCTGAAAGAACAGCATGTTATTGCTGATCCTACCACCCGGAAGCGAATGATTCAATCTCAGCTGGAGGCAATGGCTGCTGAAAACAATTGGAGCATTCCGGTTGACGAAGACCTTCTTGATGAAGTGAATCATTTAGTAGAATACCCGACAGCTCTTTACGGTTCATTTGAATCTGAGTTTCTGTCAATTCCTGAGGAAGTGCTTGTCACGACAATGAAAGAGCATCAGCGCTACTTCCCTGTCAAAGACAAAAACGGTGACTTGCTTCCTCACTTTATCACAGTCCGAAACGGCAACAGCCACGCGATCGAAAATGTGGCCCGAGGCAATGAAAAGGTGCTGCGCGCGCGTTTGTCTGATGCTTCATTCTTCTACAAGGAAGATCAGAAACTGAACATTGATGCAAACGTGAAGAAGCTTGAAAACATTGTGTTCCATGAAGAGCTTGGTTCTCTAGCTGATAAGGTTAGAAGAGTCACATCAATCGCAGAGAAGCTTGCCGTTCGTCTCCAGGCTGATGGAGATACGTTAAAACATGTGAAGCGAGCTGCTGAAATTTCTAAATTCGACCTTGTCACGCATATGATATATGAATTCCCTGAACTTCAAGGAATTATGGGCGAAAAGTATGCGAGAATGCTTGGTGAAGATGAAGCTGTGGCTGCGGCAGTCAATGAACATTATATGCCTAGATCAGCTGGCGGAGAAACGCCTTCTACTTTTACAGGAGCTGTTGTAGCAATGGCGGATAAGCTTGACACAATCGCTTCATTCTTCTCAATCGGCGTTATTCCGACCGGTTCTCAGGACCCTTACGGACTGCGCCGCCAGGCAAGCGGTATTGTTGCGATTCTTCTTGACCGCAACTGGGGAATTTCATTTGAAGAGCTGCTTACTTTCGTTCAAACTGATAAAGAAAATGAACTGCTGGATTTCTTCACTCAGCGCCTGAAATATGTCTTGAATGCTGAACAAATCAGACATGATGTCATCGACGCCGTGCTGGAAAGCTCTGAGCTTGAGCCATACTCAGCGCTGCATAAAGCTCAAGTACTGGAACAAAAGCTTGGTGCACCTGGCTTTAAGGAAACAGCTGAAGCGTTAGGCCGAGTGATCTCTATCAGCAAAAAAGGAGTCCGCGCAGACATTCAGCCTGATCTGTTTGAAAATGAATACGAAGCAAAGCTGTTTGATGCCTACCAAACAGCGAAGCAAAATCTGCAGGAAAACTTCAGCAAAAAAGATTATGAGGCGGCGCTTGCTTCACTTGCAGCCTTAAAAGAACCGATCGATGCTTACTTCGACCATACAATGGTTATAGCGGATAATGAGGCATTAAAGGCAAATCGTTTAGCGCAAATGGTCAGCTTGGCGGATGAGATCAAGTCCTTTGCGAATATGAATGCCCTTATTGTAAAATAAAGAGAGAAAAGGCGGTTGCTGTGTGATCGGTAATCGTCTTTTCCCCATTTATAAGTTTTTTGTTTGATTACAAGATATTTACGCTATAATATGGATTATTATTTCTTTACATAGCTATGAAGTGAAAAGGTGGTGAGTACGATCGAACTAAATAAACGGCAAGAACATATTTTGCAGATTGTAAAAGAAAACGGGCCGATTACAGGGGAGCATATTGCAGAAAAGCTGAACCTAACCAGGGCGACATTGCGTCCGGATTTAGCCATACTCACCATGTCAGGATTCCTCGAGGCGCGCCCGAGAGTCGGTTATTTCTATACGGGAAAAACCGGCACACAGCTTTTGGCGGATAAACTCAAAAAGCTTCAGGTGAAAGACTTTCAATCTATCCCCGTAGTGATTCACGAAAACGTTTCTGTGTACGATGCGATTTGCACCATGTTTTTAGAAGATGTAGGTACTCTGTTTGTGGTGGACCGCGATGCTGTTTTAGTCGGGGTGCTTTCACGAAAGGACTTGCTCAGAGCGAGCATTGGCCAGCAGGAGCTTACATCGGTCCCTGTTCACATCATCATGACAAGGATGCCGAACATTACGGTGTGCAGACGTGAGGATTATGTAATGGACATTGCAAAGCACTTAATAGAAAAACAAATTGATGCGCTGCCTGTCATCAAAGATACCGATAAAGGCTTTGAAGTGATCGGCAGAGTGACAAAAACAAATATGACAAAAATACTTGTCAGTTTATCTGAAAATGAAATCCTATAAGATTGCAAACTAACGGGGGGATAATATGAATAACCGCATCATCTATGTTGTATCGGATTCCGTCGGTGAAACGGCCGAATTGGTAGTAAAAGCAGCACTCAGCCAATTTAACGGATCGGCGGATGATACACATGTAAGAAGAATTCCTTATGTTGAAGATATAGGCACTATCAATGAAGTGATTTCACTTGCAAAGGCAGACGGCGGCATTATCTGTTTTACACTCGTGGTGCCGGAAATCAGAGAATATTTGATAGCCGAAGCGGAAAAAGCAAATGTTTTATATTATGATATTATCGGCCCGTTAATTGATAAAATGGAAACGGCCTACGGTTTAACAGCGAAATACGAACCGGGGCGGGTCCGCCAGCTTGATGAAGATTATTTCAAAAAAGTGGAGGCCATCGAGTTTGCAGTTAAATACGATGATGGACGTGATCCAAGAGGGATTTTAAAAGCTGATATCGTTTTGATCGGCGTCTCAAGAACGTCTAAAACACCGCTGTCTCAATATCTCGCACACAAGCGCCTGAAGGTTGCCAATGTTCCGATTGTACCTGAGGTTGATCCACCGGAAGAACTTTTTAACGTTGATCCGAAAAAATGCATCGGCTTAAAGATTAGCCCTGATAAACTGAATCATATCAGAAAAGAACGCTTAAAATCACTCGGGCTTAATGATAAAGCGATTTATGCAAATATCAACCGAATCAAAGAGGAACTGGAGTATTTCGAAAAGATTGTGGATCGGATCGGCTGCCAGGTTGTTGATGTTTCAAATAAAGCGGTTGAGGAAACAGCGAATATTATCCATCATCTCAAAACAAAAAACTTATAACTCAGGACGCTCTATCCTGGGTTTTTGGCTATGCCAAAAGGGAATAATGAAAAACAATAGCTTCTTTGTGAAGTTTGTATTATAATAAAAAATTGTGATAAAATGATTAATTTTAGGTTTAAGGATCGTGTGATACGAATAAACTATTATGGGTAAGATGTCAAGAATTTCTCCCGGAAATTTTTCGACAAATTCATATACATCCACGATAATAAAGGATGTGCGATTTTGCTTGCTTTTATGCAGGAGTTTAATGGAGGGATGGAGAATTACTCTTCTTAATGAACAAGAAAAGACGATTTTTGTCGATGCTGATGCTTGTCCGGTAAAAGATGAAATTTTACAAACAGCATCCGAGTATGAAGTTCAAGTTCTTTTTGTCGCTTCATTTGAACATTATCAGCTTTCCAGAAGCAATGAAGAAAAATGGAAGTATGTTGATCCTCATAAAGAAGCTGCTGATTTATATATCGCAAATCACGTAAAACCGGGAGATATTGTTGTGACGCAGGACATCGGATTAGCATCTCTGCTGTTGAACAGAAATGTCTCTGTTATGTCGGAAAGAGGTCGTCTTTACAAAGAAGACACGATTGATTTTGCTCTTGAGAGCCGTCATTTTTCCGGCAAACAAAGGAGAAAAGGCGTATACGCCAAAGGGCCTAAAAAATTGAATAAAGAAGATCGAGAACGATTTATTACACTGCTGCAAAAAATCCTGTCGAACGATGAAGGGATTTTGCACTAAAGCATCGAATAATGTACGACGGAGTGTTATAAGATGGGAAATCGGATACCAGATGAAATTGTGGATCAGGTGCAAAAGTCGGCAGATATCGTTGAAGTCATAGGTGATTATGTTCAATTAAAAAAGCAAGGCCGAAACTACTTTGGACTCTGTCCTTTTCATGGAGAAAGCACACCTTCGTTTTCCGTATCGCCCGACAAACAGATTTTTCATTGCTTTGGCTGCGGAGCGGGCGGCAATGTTTTCTCTTTTTTAAGGCAGATGGAAGGCTATTCATTTGCCGAGTCGGTTTCTCACCTTGCTGACAAATACCAAATTGATTTTCCAGATGATATAACAGTCCATTCCGAAGCTCGGCCAGAGTCTTCTGGGGATCAAAAAATGGCTGAGGCACATGAGCTCCTGAAGAAATTTTACCATCATTTGTTAATAAATACAAAAGAAGGTCAAGAGGCACTGGATTATCTGCTTTCCAGGGGCTTTACGAAAGAGCTGATTGATGAATTTCAGATTGGCTATGCTCTTGATTCTTGGGACTTTATCACGAAATTCCTTGTGAAGAGGGGATTTAGTGAGGCGCAAATGGAAAAAGCGGGTCTTCTGATCAGACGCGAAGACGGAAGCGGATATTTCGACCGCTTCAGAAACCGTGTCATGTTTCCGATCCATGATCATCACGGGGCTGTTGTTGCTTTCTCGGGCAGGGCTCTTGGGAGCCAGCAGCCTAAGTATATGAACAGCCCTGAAACCCCGCTTTTTCATAAAAGTAAACTGCTTTACAATTTCTATAAGGCCCGACTTCATATCAGAAAGCAGGAAAGAGCAGTCTTATTTGAAGGGTTTGCCGATGTCATATCGGCTGTAAGCTCGGGTGTAAAAGAAAGCATAGCCACGATGGGAACGTCTCTTACAGATGATCATGTCAAGATCCTGAGAAGAAACGTCGAAGAAATCATTCTTTGCTATGACTCTGATAAAGCCGGTTATGAAGCCACCTTAAAAGCTTCGGAGCTTCTGCAAAAAAAAGGATGCAAAGTCAGAGTTGCAATGATTCCTGACGGATTGGACCCTGATGATTACATCAAAAAATTCGGCGGGGAAAAATTTAAAAACGACATTATTGACGCCAGTGTCACCGTAATGGCATTTAAAATGCAATATTTCCGAAAAGGAAAGAACCTGTCCGATGAAGGCGATCGCCTGGCTTACATTAAAGACGTACTGAAAGAAATCAGCACGCTTTCAGGGTCTCTAGAGCAGGAAGTCTATGTAAAACAGCTTGCTTCAGAGTTTTCGCTTTCACAGGAGTCTTTAACTGAGCAGCTGTCTGTTTTCAGCAAGCAAAACAAACCTGCTGACAATGGCGGTGAAACAAAAACACGGCGAGCGCATTTGACGACAAAAGCAAGGCAAAAACGTTTGCGCCCGGCGTATGAAAATGCAGAAAGGCTGTTACTCGCTCACATGCTTCGAGATCGGAGCGTCATCAAAAAAGTGATTGACCGGGTAGGGTTTCAATTTAATATTGATGAGCACCGAGCATTAGCCGCTTATCTTTATGCTTTTTATGAAGAGGGAGCCGAGCTGACGCCCCAGCATCTGATGGCCAGGGTGACAGATGATCATATAAGCCAGCTCTTGTCTGATATATTAATGCTTCAGGTTAATCAAGAGCTTAGCGAAGCTGAGTTATCAGATTATGTAAAAAAAGTGTTGAATCAAAGAAATTGGTCAATGATAAAAGAAAAAGAGGCGGAAAGAGCCGAAGCCGAAAGGCAAAAAGATTTTTTAAGAGCTGCTTCTCTGGCTCAAGAAATCGTTACATTGAACCGATCTTTAAAATAACTGGAAAACTGATGAGAAGCATTTATTGGCAATGATTCCTTGCGGAGGAGCAAATAGATCGCTTAACCTCATCATGAATTGTCATTTCATTATTCGCACATTTGTTAAAGGCAGTTCATATAGAAAACGCCTGAATGGACCGAATAAGAATCATACCGCTTATAGAATTCGTTGCAAGCTTTGGAAGGAGGGATCCATAATGGCTGATAAACAAACCCACGAGACAGAATTAACATTCGACCAAGTAAAAGAGCAATTAACAGAGTCTGGTAAAAAACGTGGCGTTTTGACATATGAAGAAATCGCTGAGCGTATGTCCAGCTTTGAAATTGAATCAGACCAAATGGATGAGTATTATGAATTTTTAGGTGAACAAGGTGTTGAATTAATTAGTGAGAATGAAGAAACAGAAGATCCTAATATTCAGCAGCTTGCCAAAGCCGAAGAAGAATTTGACCTTAATGACCTTAGTGTACCGCCTGGCGTTAAAATCAATGACCCAGTTCGTATGTATTTAAAAGAAATCGGTCGGGTTAACCTTCTATCTGCAAAAGAAGAAATCGCCTACGCTCAAAAGATTGAAGAAGGTGACGAAGAATCTAAACGCAGATTGGCTGAAGCGAACCTGCGGCTTGTTGTCAGTATCGCAAAACGGTATGTCGGACGCGGTATGCTGTTCCTCGACCTGATCCAAGAAGGAAACATGGGTCTGATGAAAGCCGTTGAAAAATTTGATTATCGCAAAGGTTATAAATTCAGTACGTATGCTACGTGGTGGATCAGACAGGCGATTACACGCGCTATTGCCGATCAGGCGAGAACGATCCGGATTCCCGTTCATATGGTGGAAACCATTAATAAATTAATCCGTGTGCAGCGTCAATTGCTTCAAGACTTAGGCAGAGAACCAACACCTGAAGAAATTGCGGAAGATATGGATTTAACGCCTGAAAAAGTACGCGAAATCTTAAAGATTGCACAAGAGCCGGTATCACTGGAAACACCGATCGGTGAAGAGGATGACTCACACCTTGGTGATTTTATTGAAGACCAAGAAGCAACTTCACCTTCAGATCACGCCGCATACGAGCTGTTAAAAGAGCAGCTGGAAGATGTACTTGATACGTTAACTGATCGTGAAGAAAATGTATTGCGTCTTCGATTCGGTCTTGATGATGGCCGTACAAGAACATTAGAAGAGGTCGGCAAAGTATTTGGAGTAACGAGAGAGCGTATTCGACAAATCGAAGCCAAAGCGTTGCGGAAACTAAGACATCCTAGCAGAAGTAAACGTTTGAAAGATTTCCTCGAATAAGATGGAACGGGTCTTGCAGATCCGTTCTTCTTTTTTTAAAAAAGATATATGGATAATATGCCTTTATTTTACTGAAAAATGATGTCATTTGCAAATGAACATTGTGATGAAAAATTTCAAAATCTAATTCCATATTTTCTATTGTAAGCGTATACAATACATTATACAATAGAATAAAAAGGATATTAGAGAAATAGGCATGTCTCTATTCAATTTTGTATAAAGTGTGAATAAAAAACTTTTGTATAGCAATCCATTTACTTTTTGTTAAAATAAGTTAGAATTAGAAGTGTTTACATAGGGGGAAGGATCAAAAAGGGGGAAGGGAAATGAAATGGAACCCGCTTATTCCATTTTTACTGATCGCTGTTTTAGGAATTGGTCTAACTTTCTTTTTATCAGTAAAAGGACTTGATGACTCTCGGGAGATTGCAAGCGGAGGAGAAAGCAAATCTGCTGAAAAGAAAGATGCAAACGCTTCACCAGAAGAAATTTACAAGGCAAACTGCATCGCATGCCACGGTGAAAATTATGAAGGTGTTTCGGGTCCGAGCTTAAAAGGTGTAGGGGATAAGAAAGATGTCGCTGAAATTAAAACAAAGATCGAAAAAGGCGGTAATGGAATGCCTTCCGGTCTTGTTCCGGCAGATAAGCTGGATGATATGGCAGAGTGGGTGTCAAAAATTAAATAAAAGAACCATTTTTCTCGTTATACATTCACAGGCCGCCGAGATGTTCTCGACAGCCTTTTATTTTTGACAGCCGCGTACAGACCCGCATCAAAAGAAATAATCTCAAAATCATTTGCTTCAGCTTGGATTCCGAGCTGATTTTTTATATGATAGTAAAGGAAAAAATGATTGAGAAAAGTTGTGATGACAAGTGAACGAATTAAAATTATCTAAACGATTGCAAACAGTAGCAGAATACATACCGAATGGAGCGGTGATGGCCGATATCGGGTCTGACCACGCATACCTTCCTTGTTATGCGGTGCTGAATCATAAAGCCAGCGGAGCGATTGCCGGAGAAATAACAGACGGCCCGTTTTTGTCTGCAAAGCGGCAGGTTGAAAAATCAGGTTTAGACTCGCGTATTTCTGTAAGACAGGGAGACGGACTGGAAGTGATTAAAAAAGGTGAAGCTGATGCCATTACGATTGCCGGAATGGGCGGGGCTTTGATCGCTCACATTTTAGAAGCGGGTAAAGACAAATTAACGGGGAAGGAACGCCTTATTTTACAGCCGAATATTCATGCTGTCCATATCAGGGAGTGGCTTTATAAAGAAGGGTATGCGCTGATAGATGAGGTAATCCTTGAAGAGGACGGAAAGTGCTATGAGGTGCTGGTAGCCGAAGCGGGAGACAGAGATGCGGCTTATGCCGGTATTTCTTTATCAGCCGGAATGCTCGTCGGCCCTTTTTTGGCAAAAGAAAAAAATGCTGTCTTTTTGAAAAAGTGGACACAAGAGCTTCAGCACACTCAAAACATTTATGAGCAGATTAGACAAGCCGCAGGCACAGAGCAAAATAAACAAAAATTAAAGGAGCTCTCCGATCGAATGGAGCTGTTAAAGGAGGTAATCGATCATGGCTAAAAGCGTAAATGGGCAGCAGATCATCCAGCTGTTTGAACAATTTTCCCCGAAAGCCTATGCGGTCGAAGGAGATAAAATCGGCCTGCAAATCGGCACCTTAAATAAACCGATTAAAAATGTGATGGTTACACTTGATGTGTTGGAGAGCGTTGTCGATGAAGCGATTGAAAAAGAGGTTGATTTGATTATTGCACACCATCCTCCTATTTTTCGGCCGCTCAAGCATATTTCAACAGATCAGCCTGCCGGAAGGTTAATTGAAAAGTGTTTGAAGCATGATATTGCTGTTTATGCAGCTCATACAAATTTAGACGTTGCGGACGGCGGCGTGAATGATTTGCTTGCTGAAGCACTAGAGCTGCGTGAGACGGAAGTGCTGGCGCCTACTTATACGGATCCTCTAAAAAAGCTGGCCGTCTACGTGCCGAAGGAATATGAAGAGCAGGTCAGAGCCGCGCTTGGAAATGCTGGCGCCGGCCATATCGGCGAATACAGCCATTGCGCGTTTTCGTCTGAAGGGATCGGCAGCTTCAAGCCATTGGACGGAGCTAAGCCTTTTATCGGTGAAGTAGGAGAGCTTGAGCTTGTTCATGAAGTAAGGCTTGAGACTGTATTTCCTAAAAGTATCGAAAAAGCTGTTATCAATGCAATGATAAAAAGCCATCCATACGAAGAAGTCGCTTACGACATCTATCCTGTTGAACAGTCTCCCGCCGAAAAAGGGCTCGGCCGTGTCGGAACCCTTAAAAATGAGATGACGCTCAAGGAATTTGCTTTATATGTGAAAGACAAGCTTGATGTCAATGGTGTCAGAATGGTGGGGGATGCTGACAGTATGGTGAAAAAGGTAGCTGTTCTTGGCGGAGATGGGAACAAGTATATTCACCATGCAAAACGAAAGGGCGCCGATGTTTACGTTACAGGAGATTTATATTTCCATGTGGCCCATGATGCGATGATGCTTGGCCTGAATGTGGTTGATCCGGGCCATTACGCGGAAAAAATCATGAAAGAAGGCGTCACGAGAAAACTGACATCAATGTGTAATGATAAAAAATATGACGTGAATATCTTTGTTTCTGAAACAGATACAAATCCATTTACATTTCTATAAAAAAACTGAGGCTTTTACAGCCTCAGTTTTTTGCTTTTACTTTTGGAAGTATTTTTTTGAGCGGTACATTGTGATCAGTTGTCCAAGTTGATGGATCTTCGTGATCGAACTGCTCCAAAAAGCGAATGACTTCTTTTGTGATCGGCGTAGGTGTTGAAGCTCCCGCTGTAACTGCAACGGTATTAACGCCTTTCAGCCATTCGAGCTTTAATTCGCTTAAGTCGCCGATCCGATATGCTTTTGTGCCGGCTATTTCCTCTGACACTTGTGCAAGCCGATTTGAATTGTTGCTTTTCGGGTCTCCGACAACGATTGTTAAGTCTGCTTTTTTCGCCTGCTCTGATACAGCTTCCTGCCGCACTTGAGTAGCAAGGCAAATCTCTTGGTGATATTCGACATGAGGATATTTTTCTTTGACAAGCTCCATAATGTCGTGAACATCCCATTGAGACATGGTTGTTTGATTCGTCACGATTAACTTATCTGCTTGGATATCAAGGTTTTTTACATCTTCTTCTGTTTCAACTAAGTGAACGATTTCCGGCGCTACGCCAACGGCTCCCTCAGGCTCCGGATGCCCTTTTTTGCCGATATAGATCACGTGATATCCTTTTTCTTTCATCTCTAAGATTAGATTATGAGTTTTCGTCACATCCGGACATGTAGCATCAATTGCTACCAATCCTTTTTCGTCTGCGATTCTTCTGACTTCGGGAGAAACACCGTGCGCAGTGAAAATGACAGTTCCTTTGTCAACCTGCTTTAGAATGTCCAGACGGTTAGAGCCGTCCAATGTAAAGATCCCTTCCTCTTCAAACGCATCAGTGACGTGTTTATTATGAACAATCATCCCGAGTATATAGATGGGTCTTGGCAAACTTTTATCTAGTGCCGCATTTTTGGCAATGACCATAGCATCAACAACGCCATAGCAATAGCCGCGCGGCGAAATTTTAATTACGTCCATTTTCGGTTGTCCTCCAATACTGAAGTGAGTAAAGGCAATATAAAAAGCCGTAATCAAACGGCTTTATTCTTGCATTCTTCTGATCTCATTATAGCCAATCTCACTTCAGATATCAAAGAATGTTAAATATATAATCTCGGTTTTGAACTGCCTGATGTTCTTTTCGGAGCAGGAGAGGCAGCTTCTTTTTTCTTCGGAGCAGATGTTTTTGATTCTTGCTCTTTATTGTCAGGTGTTTTTGATTTCTTAGGCAGAGAAGAACTTTTTGGTTTTGATTTTTTGTTCCCGTCTGAGGTTTTTGTTTCATCCTCTTTCTCTTTTTCTGATAATTCATCTGAATCCGATTGTTTTTTACTTTCCTCATCGCTCTCTGTCTCTGTATCATCACTTTTACTTAATTGGCTGTACAGCTTCATCAATGACGGCAGATTGCGGACTAAAGGGCCGTACTGCTGGATCATAGGGGTGACTTGCTGCGCCATGCCGAGTACTTTTTGCACATTTCCAAGCATACTGGATAAAGATGCAGGATTGGCGATATTTTGAATGCCTTGCAGACCTGCACCTCCGCTCGCTGCTGCACCTGCTCCAGGAACGCCGGGAACGCCGGCGCCTCCAGCGCCTCCTCCGCCGGGGAGGAACTTTGACAGCATCCCTTTTAAGCCTCCGCCCGCACCATTTCTCGCTCCGGCATTTGCCTGAGGAAGAAATTGTCCCGCTTGCTGAAAACCCTGCTGCTGTGCAGCTCCAAATGAAGGCCCTCGCATATTAGGCGGTCTTCTCCCCATCATTCGCTGATTTGGCATAGGGCGGGGCGGTCCGGGCTGTGGATAATTTCTCATTGGCTGCTGCGGTGAAAACATACTTGTACCTCCTTTCAGCTCTCTCTGCTATTAGAATATGCAGGGGCTGCGGTATTTGCTTTACATAACTGAATAAAACAAACGCCTTGCAAACGTGGTGTTTTTAAGCGAAATCGGGTATAATGTGATGATGGACACATAATGTGCCGCTTTAAGGAGCTGGGAAAAATGAAAGAAACGAAATTTGAACTTTATGAATTGAAACCGTTTATCATAGATGCAGTACATCGCCTTGGTTTTTACGAACCGACTGATATCCAGAAAAGGCTGATTCCTGCAGTGCTAAAAAAAGAAAGCGTCATCGGCCAGTCTCAGACGGGAACTGGAAAAACCCACGCTTATTTACTGCCTTTATTAAACAAAATCGATCCTGCTAAGGATGTCGTTCAGGTTGTTATTACGGCTCCGACAAGAGAGCTTGCCAACCAGATTTATCAGGAAGCGCTTAAAATCACGCAGGGTGAAGAAGGAAGTCAGATTCGCTCGAAATGTTTTATCGGAGGCACCGACAAACAAAAATCAATTGATAAATTGAAAATACAGCCGCATCTTGTTGTCGGTACACCCGGACGGATTGCTGATTTAATCAAAGAACAGGCGTTAAGTGTTCATAAAGCGGAAGCTCTTGTTATTGATGAAGCGGATTTAATGCTGGACATGGGATTCCTTGCAGATGTAGATTACATCGGTTCCCGTATGCCTGAGGATCTGCAAATGCTTGTGTTCTCAGCGACCATACCGGAAAAGCTGAAACCATTTTTAAAGAAATACATGGAAAATCCAAAATACGCCCATGTGGAGCCAAAGCAGGTGACTGCTGCGAAAATTGAGCATATCCTTATCCCTTCGAAACATCGTGACAAGGATAAGCTCCTTTTTGACATCATGTCGCATCTGAATCCATACCTGGGGATTGTGTTTGCCAACACGAAAAACATGGCTGATCATATTGCCCAGTATCTGACTGGAAAAGGCATGAAAATCGGCCTGCTGCACGGCGGATTAACACCACGTGAGCGGAAAAAAGTCATGAAGCAGATCAATGATCTGGAATTCACTTATGTCATTGCAACTGACCTTGCTGCAAGAGGCATTGATATTAAAGGTGTCAGCCACGTTATCAACTATGAGCTGCCGGATGATCTCGATTTTTATGTTCACCGTGTAGGCAGAACAGCCCGAGCCGGCTCATCAGGACAAGCGATGACCATTTATGAGCTTTCTGATGAGGATGCATTAGTAAAACTTGAGAAAATGGGCATCGAATTTGATTACTTAGAGCTTGAAAAGGGCGAATGGAAAAAAGGCGATGACCGCCAGCGCCGCAAAAAGCGTAAAAAAACGCCGAACGAAGCAGATGAAATTGCTCATCGTCTCGTGAAAAAGCCGAAGAAGGTTAAGCCTGGATATAAAAAGAAAATGAGCTATGAGATGGAGAAAATCAAGAAAAAACAGAGAAGAAACCAATCTAAGAAAAGAAAGTAGGGGAACCTGTTGTTGAGAATAGGCTCACACGTCTCTATGAGCGGAAAACATATGCTTCTGGCAGCAAGCCAGGAAGCAGTCTCTTATGGGGCGAACACGTTTATGATCTATACAGGCGCACCGCAAAATACGCGCCGAAAGAAAATTGAAGACTTAAATATAGAAGCAGGCCGGGCACATATGCAAGAAAACGGCATTGACGAGATTATCGTACATGCGCCTTATATTATTAATATTGGCAACACGACAAATCCGTCCACTTTTGAGTTGGGTGTTGATTTTCTTCGTTCTGAAATTGAACGGACAGCAGCCATCGGAGCGAAGCAAATTGTCCTTCATCCTGGCGCTCATGTAGGGGCAGGAGCTGAAGCCGGCATCAAAAAAATTATTGAAGGTTTAAATGAAGTGATTGATCCGAATCAAAATGTCCAGATTGCATTAGAAACAATGGCAGGTAAAGGATCAGAATGCGGCAGAAGCTTTGAGGAACTTGCACAGATTATCGAAGGCGTTACACACAATGAGCATTTGTCGGTGTGCTTTGACACTTGCCATACACATGATGCCGGGTATAACATTGTTGAGGACTTTGACGGGGTGCTGAATGAGTTCGATAAAATCGTCGGCATTGACCGTATTAAAGTGCTTCATATTAATGACAGCAAAAATGTCAAAGGCGCGAGAAAAGACCGCCATGAAAATATCGGCTTTGGTGAAATAGGTTTTGACGCTCTGCAATATGTTGTTCACCATGAGCAGTTAAAAGACATTCCTAAAATTCTAGAAACACCGTATGTCGGTGAGGATAAAAAGAACAAAAAACCGCCATACCGTTTTGAGATCGAAATGCTGAAAGAAAAACAATTTGATGATACATTGCTCGAAAAGATTTTACAGCAATAAAAAATGGGGGATAATTCCCCCATTTTTTAGCTTGTGAATTGTTTGAATAGTTCATTAACGGTTCGAGCTGTTTCTTTCGATGTAATTGTCTCTACTTGTTTCAACAGCCGCATCCGTTCACTCTCATTAAAGATGTTTACATTTTTGCCGTTTAACAGGTTCGCCACTTCAACGGCCTGCGATCTTGTTAAGCTGATTCCGTATTGTTTTGAGTACTTCAGCAAATCGTCAGCAGTAGCCTGATTAAGCCGCTGCAAAATAATTCTTTGAAATAAAATCATCGATCATTCCACCTCCAGACTTAATGTATGGGCAAATCAGTAAAATGTGTCAGTGTTTAATGGTAAAATAGATTTATAATGTATTTAAAATAGTTATTGCAGGAAAGGAGATTTTATGACCCCAACAAAACAACATAAGAGAGAAACATTTTCCCATTTTATTTTCAGGGTTTTTATGATTCTGGCAGGAGCTGCATCTGCGGCTGTAAGTATCGAATTATTTTTAATCCCCAATGATTTTATTGATGGCGGGATCATCGGTGTATCACTTATTTTAGACCACCTCTTTATATCAAACCCCTTTCTGAATTTCGCTTTTTTCGTTGTCATATTAAATATTCCTTTTATGATCTTCGGATATAAATATATCGGTAAGACCTTCCTTATCTCTACGTTTATAGGGATTGTCGGGCTTGCCGTTATTGAATCCTCACTTCACCATGTAGAAGCCTTTACAACCCAGCCTATTTTGGCTACTGTGTTCGGGGGTCTGTTGCTCGGCTTTGGCGTCGGGCTCGTTATACGAAACGGAGGTTCAATGGATGGCACTGAAATCCTCGGTATTTTGCTGACGAAAAAGCTGCCTTTTTCAGTGGGTGAGTTCGTTATGCTCATCAATGTTTTCATTTTCATTTGGGCTGGTTTTGAGTTTGGTCCTGAGCAAGCGATGTACTCTTTCATGACTTATTACATTGCGATGAAAACCATTGATGCCGTCATCCAAGGGCTTGATGAAACAAAAGCGGTCATTATTGTATCTGATCAGTATGATGAGATTTCGGATGCTATTTTGCACCGTCTCGGCCGGGGAACAACAAAGCTGAAGGGCAAAGGCGGATATACGGACGAAGAAAAGGACGTGATTTACGCGGTTGTCACAAGGCTGGAAGTGACAAAGCTCAAATCAATCGTGTTTGAAGTTGATCAAAATGCATTCATCACAATTATGAATACTCATGAAACGAGAGGCGGAAAATTCAAAAACGCAATCCACTAGGCTTTCATTTACTTTTATTCATTTTATGGGTATAATTTTATCTGCGGTAAAGAAAATGGCTTGCTGACAGACAGCTGCCATTTTCTTTTTCATACATGGGATACGTTCTTAAGCAAAGCGAAAAGGGGGACCCTTCATGAACGTACAAGAAGCGCTGAACCTACTAAAAGAAAACGGATATAAATATACAAACAAACGGGAGGATATGCTGCAGCTTTTTGCTGATTCAGACAGATATCTTACCGCTAAAAACGTACTGTCTGCATTAAATGATGATTATCCAGGCTTAAGCTTTGATACAATCTACAGAAATCTTTCTTTATATGAAGAACTTGGGATTTTGGAAACAACTGAGCTGTCTGGTGAAAAGCTCTTCCGATTTAAGTGTTCATTCACTCATCACCACCATCATTTTATTTGTCTTGCCTGCGGCAAAACAAAGGAAATTGAATCATGTCCGATGGACAAGCTTTGTGATGATTTGGATGGCTATCAGGTCAGCGGGCATAAATTTGAGATTTACGGCACTTGCCCTGATTGTACAGCGGAAAACCAAGAAAACACTACTGCGTAATGCGTATATATGAAAAAGGGGCCCGGTTTGGGCTCCTTTTTTAGTTATTGACACGTATCAAGTGGTGCTTGTTGTTGTTCATCCATTGGACGGCTTCCAGCCAGTTGTTCACTCTGATGATGCTTGAATCAATCGGAAGCTGATTATAAGGGGAATTGAACAAAATCACCGGTATCCCGGCTTCCTTCGCAATCATCATGGCGTTTCCGTGATGATCCTCAAAAAACAGGTCGATGTTATGGTTTTTGACCGCTTCAACTTTGTGATGACCGCCAACAAGTTCGATGTGATCATAATGAATGTTTTGTCTGTCAAACCATTCATAGGTAACATCAGTTAAATGAGTCCGTCTCGCTGTAATATAAATAAGCTTGTGCTCCTCTTTGAGGAGGTCAAGTGACTGTTTTGCATGCTGTGCAAGCAATGCTTCCTTATATATAATTGCTTCATTTTGATTCATCCAATCCCAAAATTCTTCCTGGGTAATGTTTAACAGCTTTGTTAAATCATAATCCGTCATATCGTTTAATGAAATGGAAAGATTAAACGAACGGTTCAAATAAGGGACGAATGTATCCTGAGCCGTAATTGTGCCGTCAATATCTATTCCTAAGCGTAACATGCCCACACTCCTTCAGTTTCATCCTTTCAAGTGTAACATAAACAATTGACATTAACAGAAAAGTTTAGCAAACATGAATCAGGCAAAATGGATCAAACTATAAAAGCTCCTTTAATAAAACAGAAGGGGGAATTGAAGGTGGCATACGATTACGAAAAGCGTGATAACAACAGTTACTATGTTGATCATGGATCTGAAGGAACAAATATTACCCGCGACAATGACGGTTTTTTTGAGGAAACAGCTGCTGAAATTGCAGAGCCTTATCGTGCTGCTGACCGCAGCAATGACCGAGATAACGATCGCAGCGGCGGCAATGTCAATGAAGGACGGGGAATAGGATATATTGCTTTAGCCTTGTCCATTATTTCATTGTTTGTACTGCCTGTTTTATTGGGAGCTGCCGGTATTATTGTCGGCTATATCGCAAGAAGAAGAGGTGCTCAAGGTCTGGGTGCTTGGGCAATGGGTATCGGTGTCGTTTCATTAGTGCTTGGAATATTTATTATTCCATTTTTCTAACACAAAAAAGCTTGACGGGTTCCCGTCAAGCTTTTTGTGTTTCTTCTTTTAAATTTGCTTTTTCAGCTTCAAGCTTTGCATAGTGTTCCTCAGCAAGAATGTCAATTTCTTTTTTGAGTTCCTCAACCATCGTTTCCTCGGGAACCTTACGGACAATTTTTCCTTTCCGGAACAGCAGTCCTTCACCGCGTGCGCCGGCGATTCCGATATCAGCTTCTCTCGCTTCACCAGGTCCGTTTACAGCGCAGCCGAGAACAGCCACTTTAATCGGCGCTTTTATCTTAGAGATATATTCTTCCACTTCATTGGCAATGCTGATCAGGTCAATCTCAATACGGCCGCAAGTCGGGCATGAAATGAGCGTGGCAGCATTGGAGGCTAAACCGAAAGATTTCAGAAGCTCCCTTGCTACTTTTACCTCTTCCACAGGGTCTGCGCTTAATGAAATGCGCAGGGTGTTTCCGATGCCTTTGCTTAAAATGGCGCCGAGCCCTGCTGCGCTTTTTACTGTGCCGGCAAACAATGTTCCTGACTCGGTGATGCCGAGGTGCAGCGGGTAGTCAAACGCTTTTGCCGCTTTTTCATAGGCCTCGATCGCAAGGTTCACATCAGATGCCTTCATGCTGACGATAATATCGTGAAAATCAAGATCTTCAAGAATTTTAATGTGATGAAGTGCACTTTCTACCATTCCGTCGGCTGTCGGGTAACCGTATTTTTCTAAAATCCGTTTTTCAAGTGAACCTGCGTTTACTCCGATTCTGATCGGAATGCCCTTGTCTTTGGCCGCTTTAACAACCGCTTCCACTTTTTCGCGACGGCCGATGTTGCCGGGATTGATTCGGATTTTATCTGCGCCGCCTTCAATGGCCTTCAACGCAAGTTTATAATCGAAATGTATGTCAACAACGAG
The DNA here is from genome assembly GCF_050585765.1 of Bacillus sp. ATD. NCBI lineage: Bacteria > Bacillati > Bacillota > Bacilli > Caryophanales > Bacillaceae > Bacillus > Bacillus sp. ATD. Next base: position 210,208 of record NZ_JBOBQH010000002.1, read on the forward strand.
AGGGATGGTAATGCGCTTTTTAATATCCGCAATGGCGTTTGCCGCCCGTTCATCCGGACATGCTACCCGAACAATTTGGCATCCGGCTTCAGCCAAACGGTTAATTTCCGCAACCGTTGCTTCTACATCATGTGTTTTTGTTGTTGTCATGCTTTGGATGACAACTTCATTGTTGCCGCCTATTGTTAAAGGTCCCACTTTGACGGGACGCGTTTTTGTACGATGTGTGATTTCACTCACTTGCAATCGCTCCTTAATTGTAGTTGCCGCTTCTAGATATAACAATTCTAGTATGGTTTATGTGAATTTATTTTACAAATTACATTGTAACAGTGTCTTCGCCGAACTGACAAGAAATTAACGTTAAATTAAGGGTAGACCGGGAATTTGTATGCTGTTCCGGCTTGAATGGCGTTGGCTTTCACATTCGGATTCAATGCTTCAAAATCCTTTACTATGTCATCTGGGGAACCTGCTGATCCGACTATCGACATAACCGTATCACCCGGCTTTACCTTAACCGTTTTATATGCTGGTTCTTGTGAAACACTTTTTGCTGATGCTTCATAGACAGGGAGGTCCTGAATGGGTATCGTTCCAATTTTAAGGTCATAAAAAAGAATAAAAAGAATAAAAACAATACTGCATACTAAGGTGAGACGCTTCATCGCTTTTCCTCCCGCATACGAAATTTTATACCATAGTATGCTTGTCCATTTAGAATCATGACAAAAGAAAAGAGACTGCGAATGCAGTCTCGGTTTATACAGGAGCTTTTTTGGATGGGATCTCTTTTAAAACGAGAAACAGGATGACAAAGTTGACAAACCAGTTAAGCAAAAATTCACTTGGAACGGTTGCTTCTAATGCCCGCATGATTGTAAAGAATACAGTCGAAAGGGTGATGGAATAAGCAGAAAGCTTCCAAAGCTGATGATAGGATAGATGTTTTTTCTGCGAATTCTTAATGATTAACCCGATAAGCGCTAAGAATGACACTTCAATAAATTTCCCCGCTGCTGTTACGAGAAAAATAAGTGCTGAGAGAACAGTTACGATCATCGCTTTATTTTGGTTTAAACCTGCAATGACATCTTTTTTCTGTAACTCTGACGGCATCATTGAGTAAGGCATTTCTTGGGCTTGTCCGTCAATGGCCAAAACAAATTTGTTCTGAAGGATGCCGATCGCGTTTTGCTTTGCTTCAATTTGTTTCGTGCCATAGGCGTCTGTCGGATCGAACACGATAACGAAACCATTTGCCTGAGATTCCGTGGCTTTTTTCTCATCCGTTTGAAGTTTGCCGTTTGAAATTGTGAAATCAGGGAAATCTTTGTTTAAAACAGTTTTAAAGCCATTCATTGATTTTACGGTCCCTGTACTTACATAATATGCGGTAGGGATTGCAAACAGGACAGAGAGCAAAAATACATAAAGAATCGCTTTACCGATTCCTTGAAATCTTGTTTTTGCAATATCACGGGGAGAGTATGTACTTTTAATGAAAAGCTGAAACACATTCACTATCTTCACTTCCTAGCTAAACTAATATATGTTGCTTATTGTATCGTTGCATGCGTGTGAATACAAGGAAGACATGAAGAAGACAGAGTAAAATGGGAGGATGGAAGCTATGGATATGTTGTATTGGCTGTTAATTGCAGCGGTTTTTATCATCGCCTTTATCGGGCTGGTGTATCCTGTTATTCCGAGTGTAGTATTTATTGTTGCCGGATTCATATTATACGGATTTTTATTTTCATTCAGTCCGTATTCCTATATGTTCTGGCTCGTTGAGGCAGTTTTTGCTGCAGTATTATTCGCGGCAGATTACGTGTCTAATCTGCTTGGAGTGAAAAGGTTCGGAGGAAGCAAGGCCGCCATATGGGGAAGCACGATCGGTTTATTAATCGGACCTTTTGTCATTCCGGTTGCAGGAATCATATTGGGTCCGTTTATCGGTGCTGTTTGTGCAGAACTTATCGTCCATCAGAAGGACTTAAAGTCAGCGTTTAAAATTGGCCTCGGTTCACTAATTGGTTTTTTAACAGGCGTCATTGCAAAGGGCATCATACAGCTTTTGATGATCGGATATTTTTTATGGACGGTCCTATAAGAAATACTGGCGGGAGGTTTAATGGTGCTGATTATCGGTTAAAGTGAAATATGTCCGCTGAAATGAGCCAAATTGTGAGCTTTTTCATTGATTACAATGCATTCTTTTGTTACATTGAATGAAGAAAGGCTCGCTGTGAAGCGGCATTTCAGTACATATATATTAAGGAGGAATTATCATGGCTTACGAACTTCCAGAATTACCTTATGCGTACGATGCTTTAGAACCGCATATCGACAAGGAAACTATGACTATTCACCATACGAAACACCACAACACATACGTTACAAATTTAAACAAAGCGGTTGAAGGAAACACTGCTCTTGCAAACAAATCAGTTGAAGAGCTTGTTGCAGATCTTGATTCTGTTCCTGAAAACATCCGCACTGCAGTCCGCAACAACGGCGGCGGACACGCGAACCACAAATTATTCTGGACACTTTTATCTCCAAACGGCGGAGGCGAACCGACTGGCGCGCTTGCTGAAGAGATCAACAGTGTATTTGGAAGCTTTGACAAATTCAAAGAGCAATTCGCAGCTGCAGCGGCTGGACGCTTTGGTTCTGGCTGGGCATGGCTTGTTGTGAACAACGGCAAACTTGAAATCACAAGCACGCCAAACCAAGATTCTCCACTTTCAGAAGGCAAAACGCCTATCTTGGGTCTTGACGTTTGGGAGCATGCTTACTATCTTAACTATCAAAACCGCCGTCCTGATTACATTTCAGCTTTCTGGAAAGTTGTAAACTGGGATGAAGTGGCTCGTCTATACAGCGAAGCAAAATAATGACACAAACAAGGTCCTCAATAAAGGACCTTGTTTTTTTATGTCTTCTTTTTACATATCTCAGTTTGAGTGAGACAGACTAAGGGATAGTAAAGGGGAGTCAGTAATGAGCAAACTAAAAAAAGTGATAGGCGATGTAGACGTAAACAAAGGGTTACTCTTTCTGCTGACCATTGGCGGGCTTTACTCGCTGGGAATTGCACTGTCCAATACATTTGTTAATGTGTATCTTTGGAAGCAGTCAGGGAAATTTATTGATTTGGCGATATATAATTTATCCGTTGTGACAATGCAGCCGATAACCTTTTATTTGGCTGGACGGTTAGCCAAAAAAATAGACAGGGTGTTTATTTTAAGATTCGGCGTCATTTTCTTAGCCGCCTTTTATTTAAGTGTGCTTTTAGCCGGAGAAACGGCGGCCAGCCGTCTCGTGCTGATCGGAGCGGTGCTCGGAGTGGGCTATGGCTTTTATTGGCTAGCGTTTAACGTGCTGACCTTTGAAATAACAGAGCCGGATACGCGAGACTTTTTCAACGGGTTTATGGGCATTCTGTCTTCCTCTGCAGGAATGATCGGCCCGATTGTAGCGGGATTTGTGATCTCAAGGCTTGAAAATAATACGGGTTATACCGTCATTTTCAGTCTCTCCCTCAGCTTATTTGCCCTCGCTGTCGTGATGAGCTTTTTCTTAAAACGGAGAGAATCAAAGGGCCGTTTTATGCTGAGCAAAGTATTTGGAGAGCGCCACAGCAATATGAATTGGCGGAGAATTACGAATGCGCATTTTTTTCAGGGCTTGAGAGAAGGGATTTTTGTCTTTTTAATCAGTGTGTTTGTATTTATTGAGACAAACAGCGAACTTGCCCTCGGTACATTCGGCCTTGTCAATTCAGCTGTTTCCTTCTTTGCCTACTACTTTGCATCTAGGCTGATTAAGAAAAAGGCCAGAAAAAAATCGATTTTGCTGGGCGGACTTATTTTGTATGGCGCGCTGTTTTTGATTCTGTTCCATATGAGCTTTTCGACATTATTAACGTATGGCGTTTTTATTGCCATCGGCTATCCTCTGTTGCTTGTGCCATATGTATCACTTACATATGATGTGATAGGGCGCGCGAGGCATGCCAGAAAAGCAAGAATTGAATATATCGTGCTAAGGGAAATGTTTTTGAACGCCGGCAGAATTGTTTCGATTTTATGCTTCCTCCTGATCGTGGCCCTTCTGAAAGAGGACGTGGGAATTCCTTTGTCACTTGCGATATTGGGTATAGGGCATCCTTTGATTTATTACTTTGTCAAGGATATCCGTTTTAAGGAGAAGGAAGGGGAAAATGAAACCATGGAAGAAGACGGCCAAAAACGGGTAACAGAACCGACCCTTTTAAAAGGCGAGAGATAATTTTTTTGCCAAAAAGGGGTTATCTGTAGAAAAAAGTCGAAAAAACCTTTAAAATGAAAACTGGCACTCTTACTGAGTGTCTTTTCTTTCTGTAAATAGAAAAAGGTGATGTTATGAGGAGAAATAAACCAAAAAAACAAAATCATAAAGAGAAAAAGAAGTCGCTTCCGATCCGGCTGAATATTTTATTTTTAGCTGCTTTTGTTATATTTACCTGGATCATTGTGGAACTGGGCATCAAGCAGATCGTGCAAGGCGATGATTACAAAAATCAAGCGAATAAGCAGGAACAAAGTGAAGTCAGCTCGGCGGTGCCGCGCGGGAAAATTTATGATCGAAACTTTAATGCCATTGTGACAAATAAGGCTTTAAATGCAATCACATACACAAGATCTAAATCGACCACGCAAGAACAGCGCTTAAAGATCGCAAAAAAGCTGTCTGACATGATCAAAGTCGATACAAAAAAAGTAACAGAACGGGATAAAAAAGATTATTGGATTTTGACTAGACCGAAAGAAGCAAAAAAGCTGATTAGCTCTAAAGAAAGACAGCAGGTTGAAGACAAAAAAATATCCGATGACGATTTATACCAGCTTCAGCTAAAACGGATTACTGATAAGCAGCTGAATGAATTGACGGATAAAGATATGCAGATCCTCGCTATCAAAAGACAGATGGATTCGGGCTATGCATTGACCCCTCAATATATCAAAAACGAAGATGTATCAGCGAAGGAAATGGCAGTGGTAAGTGAACATTTAGACGAACTGCCGGGTGTTGATGTTACCTCCGATTGGGAACGTGAATATCCGTATAAAAACCTTCTTCGCTCAGTGCTCGGAAGTGTTTCCAGCTCTAATGAAGGATTGCCGTCCAACTTGCTCGACCATTATTTGTCGCTTGGCTACAGCCGTAATGACAGGGTCGGAAAAAGCTATTTGGAATACCAATACGAAAGCCTTCTGCAGGGCCAAAAAGCCAAAGTCGAAAATATCACAGATTCAAACGGCAATGTCACGGGAACGAAAACGGTATCTGAAGGCAAAGCCGGGAAAGATCTTGTACTAACAATTGATATTGATTTGCAAAAAGAAGTGGAAAAAATCATTGAGAAGAACCTCAAAGCTGCTAAAGCAAGACCAAGCACTCAATTGTTAGACCGGGCATTCGTTGTGATGATGGACCCAAGAAACGGTGAAGTGCTTTCAATGGCAGGCAAGCAGATTAAACAAGAAAATGGGAAATATAAAATTGATGATTATGCTTTAGGTACAATGACGTCATCTTACGCCATGGGTTCAGCAGTCAAAGGCGCAACAGTCTTGACAGGCCTTCAAACCGGAGCCATCAATCTGAATACTGTTTTTCAAGATGAACCTTTATATATTGGTCAGGATAAACGCGGTAAAAAGTCATGGACTAACTTAGGTCCGGTCAATATTCAAAGAGCCTTAGAGCAGTCTTCCAACGTATTTATGTTTAAAACTGCGATCGCGCTCGGAAAAGGTGAATATAAACCGCACCAAGCTTTACCGATTGATACGACGGCCTTTGATACGTTCCGTAATTACTTCAGCCAATTTGGATTAGGTGTCAAAACTGGAATTGATCTTCCGAATGAAATGACAGGCTATAAAGGAACAGACAGATTGACGGGATTCTTGCTTGACTATGCGATCGGCCAATACGACACGTATACACCGCTGGAACTCGCGCAATACGTATCAACGATTGCAAACGGCGGATATCGCTTAAAGCCTCAGCTTGTAAAGGAAGTCAGAGAACCTGATGCTAAAAGAGGGATCGGTGCTGTCGTACAATCCGTTCAGCCGGAAGTGCTGAATAAAATCGACATGAAGAGTGAATATATTAAAGAGGTTCAGGCCGGATTCAGACGGGTGATGACAAAAGGGACAGCTGCCAGCCAATTTGCTTCAGCGTCATATCAGCCTGCCGGTAAAACAGGAACAGCACAATCGTTCTATGATGGACCTGATAAATCAAAAACAGGAACATCGACTTATAATACGACACTTGTTGCCTATGCACCGGCTGATAATCCTGAGATTGCGATCTCTGTAGTAGTCCCTTGGGCTTATATTGATTACAGCGCTAAATATAGCATCACAAACGAAATCGGCAGGGAAGTAATGGATAAATATTTTGAGCTGAAATCGAAGCAGGACAAAGAAGATACGCAACAAAAGAATAAAAACAAAATCGAAGAAAATGCAGAAAACACAACGCCTTCTGATAACTAAAAAGAAACGCTCACATAATGTGGGCGTTTTTTTTATACAAAAAAACGCATTGATTTACAAAACCTTAACATTCGATTCAAACCCTTTTTACATAGAACCTTTACTCTATACGTGTAGGACAAATTACACATTATACGCAGGGGGAATTCAGGAAATGAAAAAAAACAAATTGGTGCTTATGCTTCTGATGGCTGCTTTTATGATGATTGCAGCTGCATGCGGAAATGCAGGAGAAAGTAAAAAATCGAATAGCGATTCTGCAAAAGGAGAAGAAAAGGCATCAGGTTCTTTAACCATTTCTGGTTCATCGGCTATGCAGCCGCTAGTACTTGCTGCCGCGGAAAAATTTATGGAAGAAAACCCTGATGCTGATATACAGGTACAAGCTGGCGGTTCTGGAACAGGGCTTTCTCAAGTCTCAGAAGGAGCTGTTCAGATCGGGAATTCAGACGTTTTTGCTGAAGAAAAAGAAGGCATCGATGCAAAAGCGCTTGTTGATCATCAAGTCGCAGTAGTTGGTATGGCAGCAGCTGTAAACCCTAATGCTGGTGTGAAGGATATTTCAAAAGATGAATTGAAAAAAATCTTCACTGGCAAAATCAAAAACTGGAAAGAGCTTGGCGGCAAAGACCAAAAGATTACACTTGTAAACCGTCCTGATTCTTCTGGCACACGTGCTACATTTGTGAAGTATGCGCTTGATGGAGCAGAACCTGCAGAAGGCATTACTGAAGATTCCTCCAACACAGTGAAAAAGATCATTGCTGATACTCCGGGAGCGATTGGATATCTTGCATTCTCATATTTAACAGATGACAAAGTAACTGCGCTATCTATTGATGGAGTTAAGCCTGAAGCGAAAAATGTAGCAACTGGCGAGTATCCAATCTGGGCTTATCAGCATTCTTATACAAAAGGTGAAGCGACAGGTTTAGCTAAAGAGTTTCTCGATTATCTAAAGAGTGAAGACATTCAAAAAAGCATTGTTACTGACCAAGGCTACATTCCGGTTACTGATATGAAAGTGACACGTGATGCCAACGGGAAGCAAAGCTGATCTTAATAAAAAGAGGAGTGCGGGGACAACCGTTTCTCCTCTTAACACATTCATAGGAGTGTAAAAAATGATAAACAATAGAGAAAATATGTCTGTGAGCGAGCGTTTAATCAGCTCGAGGCAAAATCGGCAATTGGATGAGGTTCGGGGAAGAATGATAGTCACAGCTTGTGCACTGATTATGATTGCGGCATCTGTTGCGATTACCATTTTCCTCGGCGTGAAGGGGCTGCAATCTTTTCTTGTAAATGGTGTAAGCCCAATTGAATTCTTAACGAGCTTAAATTGGAATCCTACAGATAGTGATCCGAAATACGGAGTGCTGCCATTTATTTTTGGCTCATTTGCAGTAACGATTCTTTCTGCTCTAATCGCTGCGCCGCTTGGCATTGCAGGTGCGATTTTTATGACAGAGATTGCCCCGAATTGGGGAAAGAAAGTGCTGCAGCCGGTGATTGAGCTTTTAGTCGGTATTCCATCTGTTGTTTATGGATTCATAGGTCTTACAGTATTGGTGCCGTTTATCGCCCAGTTCAAATCGAGCGGAACAGGGCACAGTTTATTGGCGGGAACGATTGTCCTTTCCGTCATGATTCTGCCGACGATCACATCGATTTCTGCTGATGCAATGGCTTCTCTTCCGAAGAGTTTACGAGAGGGTTCTTACGCGCTTGGTGCCACAAGATGGCAGACGATCAGAAAAGTACTTGTGCCTGCAGCTTTTCCAACATTGATGACAGCTGTTGTGTTAGGCATGGCTCGGGCTTTCGGTGAAGCTTTGGCTGTTCAGATGGTCATTGGAAATACAAGAGTATTGCCGGAAAGCCTGTTTGACACTGCGGGAACGCTGACAACGATCATCACGCTGAATATGGGCCACACCACATACGGAAGTGTTGAAAACAATACGCTGTGGTCAATGGGGCTTGTGCTTCTGGTGATGTCATTCTTGTTCATCCTGCTTATTCGCTACTTGTCATCTAGGAGGAAAGTGTAATGAACCGCAAAATAACAGATAAACTGGCGACCGGAATGTTTGGTTTGTGTGCAGCCATTATCGCTGCCATTTTAGTAGGTTTGTTTTCCTATATTATTATAAACGGTGTTTCTCAGCTCAGTTTTCAATTTATTACAACAAAGTCGAGCGCCATTGCAGCTGGAGGAGGCATACGAGATCAGCTGTTTAACTCCTTTTATATTTTGTTTATTACAATGCTGATTACAATCCCGCTCGGTGTGGGCGGCGGAGTCTTCATGGCTGAATACGCGCCTAATAACAAAGTAACTGACTTCATCAGAACATGTATAGAGGTGCTTTCATCTCTTCCGTCTATTGTCATTGGGATGTTTGGATTATTGATGTTTGTCAACTTAACAGGCTGGGGATATACGATCATAGGCGGAGCGCTTGCGTTAACTGTTTTTAACCTTCCTGTCATGGTGCGTGTGACAGAAGACGCGATCCGTTCAGTCCCTAAAGATCTGAAGGAAGCCTCTCTCGCTTTAGGTGTATCACGCTGGCATACCGTAAAAACAGTTTTAATTCCAAGTGCGATTCCTTCTATCATCACAGGAGCAATTTTAGCGTCAGGAAGGGTGTTCGGGGAAGCGGCCGCATTATTATTTACGGCAGGCCTGACAACACCGCGTCTTAATTTTACGGAGTGGAACCCGTTTTCGGAAACATCACCGCTTAATATTTTCAGGCCCGCTGAAACACTTGCGGTCCACATTTGGAACGTCAATACACAAGGAATGATTCCGGATGCTGAAGCGATTGCCAACGGTGGTTCTGCCGTGCTGGTGATTTCTGTTCTTGTGTTTAATCTCGCGGCGAGATGGCTTGGCACGATGATCTACAAAAAGCTTACGGCAAATTAGAACGGAAAGAGGCGAAAAACATGTCTGAACAAATGGTAAAAGAAAAACCTGAGCGAGCTGTTATTGTTCCGAAGCAGAACCACGTGCTCGAGGTCAAAGACCTGTCTATTTTTTACGGAAATAAACAAGCGGTTCATCATGTGAACATGGATATTGAAAAGAATGCGGTGACTGCTTTAATTGGGCCGTCGGGATGCGGAAAATCTACTTTTTTGAGAAATATTAACCGAATGAATGATTTAATTCCTTCTGCAAGAGCTGAAGGTGAAATCCTTTATGAAGGATTAAATATATTGGGCGGCAATATTAACGTCGTCAGCTTGAGAAGAGAAATCGGAATGGTTTTTCAAAAACCAAATCCTTTTCCGAAATCGATCTATGCAAATATCACACATGCATTGAAATATGCCGGAGAGCGTAATAAAGCGGCCTTAGATCAAATTGTGGAAGAGAGTTTAACAAAAGCAGCGCTCTGGGATGAGGTGAAGGATCGTTTACATTCATCCGCACTCTCGTTATCCGGCGGCCAGCAGCAGCGTTTATGCATTGCGAGAACGCTTGCGATGAAGCCGGCTGTTCTTCTGCTTGATGAACCAGCTTCAGCGCTTGATCCGATTTCAAATGCAAAAATAGAGGAATTAATAACAGAATTGAAAAGAGAATACTCGATTATTATAGTCACGCACAATATGCAGCAGGCTCTGCGGGTTTCTGATCGGACGGCATTCTTTTTAAACGGCGAGCTTGTAGAATACGGACAGACTGAACAGATCTTCACGAGTCCGAAACAGCAAAAGACAGAGGATTATATTAACGGGAAATTCGGATAGGAGGGCGGCAATGAGCATTGCTACCGAAGCTGTAATGAAACAGGAAGTCTATCAAGTCAATGGAATGAACTTATGGTATGGACAGCATCATGCTTTAAAAAATATCAATTTGAGCATACATGAAAACGAGGTCACGGCGATTATCGGGCCATCGGGATGCGGGAAATCGACCTTTATCAAAACATTGAATTTAATGATTCAAATGACGCCGAATGTAAAGCTTGCAGGTGAGCTGAACTATAATGGCAGCAACATTTTAAAGGATAAAGTGGATATCGTGGATTTGCGAAAAAATATCGGTATGGTATTCCAAAAAGGGAACCCGTTTCCCCAATCTATTTTTGATAATGTAGCTTACGGACCGAGAGTCCACGGCACCAAAAATAAAAAGAAGCTTCAAGAAATTGTGGAAAAATCATTGAAAGACGTGGCGCTATGGGATGAGGTGAAGGATCGATTGCATACGTCCGCTCTTTCCTTGTCAGGCGGCCAGCAGCAGCGTCTTTGTATCGCCAGGGCACTTGCGACCAATCCAGATATTTTGCTGATGGATGAACCGACATCTGCATTAGATCCAATCTCAACAAGAAAAATTGAAGAACTCATTCTTGAGCTGAAGAATAAATATACGATTGTCATTGTCACGCATAACATGCAGCAGGCAGCGAGGGTTTCTGATCAAACCGCCTTTTTCTATATGGGCGAGCTTGTTGAATGCGACAATACGAATAAAATGTTCTCTAACCCGCAGGACCAAAGAACCCTCGATTACATTACAGGAAAGTTTGGGTGAAAAAAACAGGCTGAGTTTTCAGCCTGTTTTTTATCGTGTTAACGTTTTTACGAGCTTTTTAAAGCTCATATCTGATTTTACTTTAAACTCGCCGGCACGGATTTCTTTGTGATAGCCGGCATCAATGACATAGTCATTAAAGTCTTGAGCCGAGGAGATAATGCCTTCTTTTTCAAGAAGAGCAGATACATCTGCAGTGCTCATGCCGTCTTTAATTTTCAGTTTGTACGTTTTGACCTTGTCTGTTTTCGTGTCTGATTCGCTGTCATTGGTCAAGGATTTCTCTTTTGAATCGAGAAGTTTTTGATATTCATCGCGATTCACAGAAACCATTTTTTTAGAATCAAGGTAATTGTTCACGTCTTGTTCGGTTACTGTTTTATTTTCTTTTACAGCAGCGGCCTGGTCTTCGTCAGTCAGATAAAAAACAGCTGCAAGAACGGCTGTAGCCAAAATGATGCCGCCAGCAAATGCCTGAATGCCTCGTTTTGTCATACGAGCACCTTCTCGTTATCTTTGATAATCGTATTTACGTCTTCCACTGACACATGCTCAGCTTTAGCAATCGCTTCAGCGGACATGCCGTTATTATATTTAGAAAGTATTTGTTTAGCAATTTTTTGATTGATGTCGCTCTGCTTTGATTTGCGGATGACAAGGTTTGTTTCCAGTAATTCTTCCTCAAGCACGGTCATTTTCTTTTTGAGCTTGTAAATTTCCTGCATCGCAGAAAGCTGCAGAGTTTCGAGCTCTTGTTCTACATCTTTCATCGGGTCTCTTTGAGAATATGAGAATGCAATTAGCGCTATACTGACGATAAACAACGCAATAATAGCAATTTCCACGTTTCATCACCTTCTATTCTTTTTTTATCCTTCTTTTTTATACCATAAAACCAATAGTTTCTAAAGGAATTCGCGAAAAAAACGAGATTTTGTCGAGAAATCTTTCTTTGCTTCTTCTCTAAGTAATGGTTTAATAGGATCACTAAGTGAACGATAGGAAAGGAGAATGTTAGGAGTCCATGGATAAACACCCATTTCCCTATAATATACGACATAAGCTTTCTTTTTTTAGGGACACATTCGACATGAACATTCAAAACGCTCATACCTTGACCGTATGCTGGGAAATCTCAGAAGAAACAATGCGGCTGGCTGAAGCGGTCCTTTTCGAAAAAACGCAGGATATGATGAAAGAATTGCGCATTGTCATCAAAAGAAAAGATATCGAAGCTGTCAGGACTAAACGCACACCGTATGATAAAGGGGAATGGACGATTGGACAGGCGGCTGGTGATGCTGTATATCGGGCTGAATACAGAATGGTTAACTCCATGAATGTCTCTCTCAAGCTTGCCTGCACAGACGACATCTATCTTGATGAAAATGGGATTCGTCATATCAACAGCTTTCAGATTAAGGAGACGCACACCAGGTGGGAGGCGCAATTTTCTGCATACACCTGTTATGGAGAAGGAGAAAAAGAACGGTGAACATTCTCATGCTTTCACTCGAACATCCCGATGGCCCGAAAAGCGGGCTCGGTGTCTATTTAAACCGTCTCATTTCCTATTTAAATCCTCATATCAACATGACGGTTTGTACTCCGAGAGGGCAGTTGTCTTCATATGCGAAGTTTGAAGATTACATAGCCGATGCCAACTTTACAATGGTTCGCCAGGTGTTATCCGGCAATGAACGCTTTGATCTGATTCATGCGCATGATGACACAACAGTCCCTGCCGCCCAGTATTTGAAACAACGGCTTGGCCTTCCGCTTGCTGCGACAATCCACGGTCTTGAAAGCGAAAGGAAGAAGGTGTGCCGAGAAGTCCCACACCCATACAGGCTCAAGACCGAACAGCTCCTTATAGAGTCCGCCGATGCTTTGATCGTATTAAGCACATTTATGAAGCAGTCTTTAAATAAGGCAGCACATAAAAAAACAACCGTTATTCCGAGCCCTGCATCTATGGAGGAAGAGAAGGGGAAAATCCCAAGAAGCATAAATAGAAGATTCCTCTTTTCATATGGAAGGTTCGTTCCGGAAAAAGGATTTTCTCAGCTGTTAAAGGTGTTTGCCATCTTGAAGCAGCGGCAGCCTGACCTCTATCTAGTGCTGGCTGGGGAGGGTCCGTCTCTGTCCTCCTATGAGAAATTGGCTGCGGCATTGAACCTAAAGGATCGAGTCATGTTCCTGCCGTTTCTGAATAGAAAAGACATTAGAATGTTACTGTCTCACTGTGAAATGGCAGTTTTCCCTAGTTCTTATGAACCGTTTGGGCTTGCCGCACAGGAAAGCATGGAACAAGGTGTGCTGACTGTCGTTTCTCAGTCGGGTGGTTTTTGTGATTATGCCGTTCATGACAAAACGGCAATCATCGCTGATTTTACGCACGTACAGGAAGCGGCTGATCTGCTGGACCGTTTTTTAAAAGACCGGGAAAAAGCCCGCCGGATAAAGGAAGCTGGCAGACAACAAGTGTTTAAGCTCCACCACCCCCGACTCATTACGGCATCATATGTGCAGCTTTATGAGCGTATCATCAATAATTCAGCAATTCATTGAAAAACAGCCTAGCATTCCGTCCATTATAGTGGTATTATATATAAGTCTGAATAAGTAAATGATTTTAGTTTGGAGGGAAAATAATGCGCGTTAATATTACTTTGGCTTGCACTGAATGTGGTGAGCGTAACTATATTTCTAAAAAGAACAAACGCAATAATCCAGACCGCGTTGAATTTAAAAAATATTGCCCACGTGATAAAAAATCTACGTTACACCGTGAAACAAAATAACAGCTTTGCTGTTTGAGGTGTAAGAAAAAAGCCAGAGCTTTGAAAAAGGTTCTGGCTTTTTTCTATTCCGAGGGGGATGAGAAATGAAATCACAATTAAGAAAAAAGACGATGGAGGCACTGTCTGCTTTATCAAATGAAGATTTGCTTCAAAAAACGGAACGTATGTATAAGGATTTGTTTTCTCTGCCGGACTGGCAAAATGCCAGCACCATTGCCGTCACCATTTCCAGAGGACTAGAGATACCGACGCGTCCGGTCATTGAGCAGGCTTGGGAGGAAAGAAAGCAAGTTTGCATCCCAAAATGCCACCCGGACACGAAGAAAATGCAATTTCGCGCATATCAGACTGATGATCAGCTCGAAACCGTTTACGCCGGACTCCTTGAGCCGATAATTGAAAAAACAAAAGAAGTAAACCCATCACAAATTGACTTGATGATCGTTCCAGGTGTTTGTTTTGATGTTAACGGTTTTAGGATCGGCTTTGGAGGCGGCTATTATGATCGTTTTTTAAGTAAATATGAAGGAAAGACAGTCTCTCTGCTTTTCGAGTGCCAGCTGTTTGCGCACGTACCCCGTCTGCCGCATGACATGCCGGTACATAAGCTGATAACAGAGGATCGCATCATTTCTTGTTATTCATAACTTTCCTGCCTCTTTTTCGAGAATAAATCAGGTAGAATAACAAACCCTATTGGCAGGAGGGATATCATGAAAAAACTTTTGATTTATGCCATTTTTGCTGTTTCTGCCGTCATGTTTTATCAAAATCGCTACCGTCTTATGAATACTGTACTCAGCCAGCCAGGAATCAGGCGGTCTTTTATCCATTTGTTTTTAAGAATTCCGTTTATCCGTAATAAGTTTATACAGCAAGCTTTCTAAAATCCCGTGAAAAACGGGATTTTTTGCTTTCAGTAGGCGTTTTTGACCGCCAGCTGTTATAATGGAAAAAAACTATTGGAGCGGTAAATATGTTTTTGCTGGAGTATACATATTGGAAAGTGGCAACGCACCTGGTGAAAAGCGGGTATGGCGTCATACAAGCCGGCGAGTCAGATGAAATATGGCTGGAAGCACCGGACAAGTCCTCTCATGATCTAGTTCGTCTGTATAAGCACGATCTTGATTTCCGTCAAGAAATGGTTAGAGACATCGAAGAGCAGGCCGAACGAGTAGAAAGAGTCAGAAATCAATTGGGCAGACGAAGGATGAAGCTGCTGAATGTATTTTTTTCAACTGAAGCCCCTGTTGATGACTGGCAAGAAATTTCCAAACGACCTTTTGAGAAGGGAACTGTGTCAGTTGAGCCTCTGATCGTTAGAGGATCGATGCTTCGAGATGATCTTCAAGCGGTTTTTCCATCATTTCGTACAGAAGAAAACGTTTCGTTTGAAGACACGCAAATAGCAAGGGAACGCTTCCTTTCGTTAGTGCAGAAACAAGAAGAACAGAGAAAAACTGAAGCGGCGGTTTTTCAAAATGGAAAACCTATCTTTACATATTTATTTATTGCGCTTCAGGTCCTAATGTTTTTCGTGCTCGAAATAAACGGGGGCAGCACAAATACGGAGACGCTGGTCGCTTTTGGAGCAAAGGAAAACAGCCTGATTGCACAAGGAGAATGGTGGCGTCTTCTGACACCGATCGTGCTTCACATTGGCATAGCGCATTTAGCTTTTAATACGCTGGCTTTATGGTCGGTTGGTACAGCGGTTGAGCGCATGTATGGATCGGGCAGGTTTCTGCTGATTTATCTGGCGGCTGGCATTACGGGATCGATTGCGAGCTTTGTGTTCAGCCCGTATCCTTCAGCAGGCGCATCAGGAGCCATATTCGGATGCTTAGGCGCACTGCTGTATGTAGCTTTGTCAAATCGGAAAATGTTTTTGAGAACCATAGGAACCAATATTATTGTCATTATTATCATCAATCTGGGCTTTGGTTTTGCGGTTTCGAATATTGATAATTCGGGACATATTGGCGGCTTGATTGGCGGCTTTTTCGCCGCTGCAGCACTGGGGCTGCCCAAAGCCGGAGCCTTTGGAAAAAGATTGTTGTCAGCGGTTTTACTGATTGCTTTGGCGGCTGGATTTTTATATTACGGATTGCATTCGCCTTCCCACCAGGAGTCAGCGCTGATTCAGCAGGCAAGTGAGCTTTATCAGGAAGGAAAGTATGAAGAAGTAACGGAATTGCTAAACGGAGAAGCAGAGCAAAAAGATGCTTCTGCCGATCTGTTGAAAATCTTGGCGGTTTCTGATATTCAACTCGGCGAATACGATCAGGCGATTTCCCTTTTGGAACGAGCAGTGAAAAAAGAACCTAAAGACCATGCTTCATATTACAATTTAGCCGTATTGTATGTGGAAAAAAATGAGCTGGGCCAAGCAGAAAAGGCCATCCGGACGGCTGTAAAACTGAAGCCGAAGGAGAAGCGCTACAAAGAGCTTCAGCAGCAAATTGAAAACAATAAACAATCATAAAGGTTGAATAGGGTAAGGGGGCATGCTTTTTTGTCAGCGTTTTCTTCTTGACGGACCGCTTCCATATGAATACGCTTATGATAAGTTAAGATCAAGAAATGGTGAGGAAAAATGAATACATTTTATGATGTGCAGCAGCTGTTAAAAACGTTTGGCCACATTGTTTATTTTGGAGACAGAGAGCTTGAAATTGAGTTTATGTTAGATGAATTAAAGGAATTATACATGAACCACATGATTGAAAAGGAGCAGTGGGCCAGAGCGGCAGCTGTCCTTCGAAAAGAATTGGAACAAACAAAAAACGTTAAGAGATTTTTATAAAGGCTAAGGTGATAAAAATGGATGAGATTTGGTTTGCGGGCATTGACCTGGGAGGAACGACGATTAAACTCGCTTTTATTAATCAATATGGTGAAATTCAGCATAAATGGGAAGTCCCGACTGATAAAACCGGCGACACCATTACCGTTACAATTGCAAAAACAATCGACAGCAAGCTGGATGAGCTGCAAAAACCGAAGCACCTCATTAAATACATCGGAATGGGCGCACCGGGTCCTGTAGATATGGCGGCAGGAGTTGTTTATGAAACCGTAAATCTAGGATGGAAAAATTACGCTTTAAAAAACCATTTGGAGACAGAGACCGGCATCCCAGCAGTGATAGAAAATGACGCGAATATTGCTGCGCTCGGGGAAATGTGGAAGGGAGCGGGTGATGGCGCGAAGGACGTCATTCTTGTGACGCTTGGCACAGGAGTTGGCGGCGGCATTATTGCAAATGGTGAAATTGTACATGGCATAAATGGCGCCGGCGGAGAAATCGGCCATATTTGCAGCATCCCTGAAGGCGGAGCGCCTTGCAACTGCGGCAAGACGGGCTGTATCGAAACCATTGCATCGGCAACAGGAATTGTAAGAATTGCAAAAGAAAAAATAGCGAATGCTAAGCAGACGACACGTTTAAAAGCAACTGAACAATTGTCAGCGCGGGATGTGTTTGAAGCGGCTGGTGAAAATGATGAAATTGCCCTTGAGGTGGTTGATTATGTAGCCAAGCACCTTGGTTTGGTGCTCGGAAATTTGGCAAGCTCGCTTAATCCGTCAAAAATCGTTCTTGGCGGCGGCGTATCGAGAGCCGGAGAGCTGCTGAGATCAAAAGTCGAGAAAACATTCCGCAAATGCGCGTTTCCGCGGGCAGCCCAAGCTGCTGATATTTCAATCGCAGCACTTGGAAATGATGCCGGCGTTATTGGAGGCGCTTGGATCGCTAAAAACGAATGGCTAAAACACCAAAATTGTTAAAAATGTGTAAATGAAATTGATTTTTTGTTGTGCTCAGGTTAAGATTTAATTTGATGTGTTAATGAGAATGTTGGGAATTGACTGATTTTTTTGAGCGTGCTGCATAGGAGGTTGAAATGCGAAAAACGTTTTTTTCGAAGATTTCATTTATGCTGATTGCCATTTTATTGATGTGGCTGAAAACGTATGCTGTTTACAAAACCAGTTTTCATATTAAAATCGACAATCTAACACAGGAATTTATTCTGTTTATCAACCCATTGAGTTTTTTGTTGCTTATTTTTGGCCTCAGCCTGTTTTTAAAAGGCAAAAACAGAAATCGTTACATTATCGCGATGAGCTGTCTTGTCACGTTTGTATTGCTGGCTAATATGGTTTTTTACCGTTTTTACAATGATTTCTTAACAATCCCTGTTCTTTTTCAAACGAGCAATATGGGTGATCTCGGAAGCAGCATAGGAACACTTCTTGAACCGACAGACCTCCTATTGGGTGTAGATATTGTGGTTTTAATATGGCTTTACATCCGGCAAAAAGCTTTTCAATCGGACATTCCCTCTACGAAAAATGAACGGGCGGCTTATTTTTTGTTCGTTGCTTCTGTTTATTTCTTCAATCTGGGCTTGTCTGAGGCGGAAAGACCTCAGCTATTGACACGCTCATTTGACAGAGAAATGCTTGTTAAAAACATTAGCCTGTTTAATTTTCATATTTACGACGGTGTTCTTCAGTCAAAGCAATCCGCACAGAGAGCGTTGGCAGATAGCAACAGCCTGACGGAAATTGAAAACTATGTAACCGCTAATGCGAAAGATGCCAACAAAAGCTTATTCGGCGCTGCAAAAGGAAGGAATGTCATTCTCGTATCCTTAGAGTCGACGCAAAGCTTCGTGATTAATGAAAAAGTGAATGGAGAAGAAATCACGCCTTTTCTGAATGACTTTATAAAACAGAGCTACAACTTTAATAATGTTTACCACCAGACAGGCCAGGGGAAAACCTCGGATTCTGAATTTATCGTGGACAATTCACTGTATCCGCTTGGACGAGGTGCCGTGTTTTTTACGAATGCGGGCAATCAATATATGGCAGCTCCTGAAATTTTGAAAAACAGCGGATATTATTCAGCGGTGCTTCACGCTAATAATAAAAGCTTTTGGAATCGTGATTTAATGTACGACTCATTTGGATATGATTCGTTTTTTGATAGTAACTCGTATGATGTTACGGACGAAAATTCAGTCGGCTGGGGACTAAAGGATAAAGAATTTTTTGAGCAGTCTTCAGAGCTGATGAAAAATCTGCCTCAGCCGTTTTACTCGAGGCTGATCACACTGACGAA
This sequence comes from Bacillus sp. ATD, assembly GCF_050585765.1. NCBI lineage: Bacteria > Bacillati > Bacillota > Bacilli > Caryophanales > Bacillaceae > Bacillus > Bacillus sp. ATD. The sequence continues at coordinate 229,273 of NZ_JBOBQH010000002.1, forward strand.
CCACTTCCCATTTGATCTTGATGAAGAGGATCAACTGATTGATGAATATGATTCAAGCAGCCAGACGCTAAATAAGTATTTTCCGACAGTGCGTTATCAGGATGAGGCGCTGAAACGGTTTATCGAAAAGCTGAAGGAAGACGGGTTATACGACAACTCTGTTATTGTATTATACGGTGACCATTATGGTATATCGGAAAACCATAATGAAGCGATGGGGCAGTTTTTAGGAAAAGAAATAACCCCATTTGAAGAGGTGCAGCTCCAAAAAGTGCCGCTTGTCATTCATATTCCGGGTATTACCGATAAAAAGCCGCAAACCATTGAAACAGTAGGCGGGCAGATTGATATCAGGCCGACGCTGATGAATCTTTTAGGAATTGATACGAAAGATCATATTCAATTCGGAAACGATCTGCTTTCGGACGAAAAACTGGATTTTACAGTGCTCCGGGACGGGAGCTTTATCACGGATCAGGTTGTATATACAGACGGTGCGTGTTATGACAAAGAGACGGGAAAACCGTTAGAAGAGACACAACAATGCGAAGCATTTGCTGATAAAGCGAAACAAGAGCTATCACTTTCTGATGAAATCATTTATGGAGATTTGTTGCGATTTTATGATCAGAAAAGGCTGGACAATTCGTCAAAACGGAAAGAAAAACAAATGCTTGATCAAGCATCGTAATTACAATGTCTCCCGCATCAAAGTGAGCGGGAGGCTTTCTTTTTTTAAATGCGCTGTCATATAGTAACAAAAAAGGGGGATGATGATGGCGTTTATTACGGTGAAGCCTGAGATCAAGAACAATTTGTCCAGAGTGGCGAGAGATCTGAAGATAGACGAGGAATTGCTTAGACGTGCAAATTGTATCGCACAGGAACACCAATTGTATTGCCCTGGTTATGTGATAGAAGAGCATAGTGGCAAAGAGCTTCAAACCATACAGGACATAAAGCGTTTTTTACAGCCTCGGCAGCTGGACTTTTCTGATAACTGGATTGAGCAAGAGAAAATCTACGATGATTCAGCTGTTGAAGAGGAAATAAAGAAGATCATTGATGTGTTTCCGTTTGTCTCATGCAGGGAAATTGGCCGTTCTGTACTCGGAAGGCCTATCTGGGAGCTGAAGGCTGGTGGGGAGCATACCGTAAAAAAGGTCCATATGAATGCATCATTTCATGCGAATGAGTGGATTACTACGTCTGTCCTGCTAAAATGGTTTAAGGAATACTGTATGTCATTATGCCGCAACTCGCCCTTCTTCGGCTTTTCTCCCATACAGCTGTTTAGCAGTACATCCTTATCCCTCGTTCCTCTTGTCAATCCGGATGGCGTTGATCTTGTCTTAAACGGATCAGAAGTTATGGGAGCCAGAAGAGATGAGCTCGAAAGGCTAAATGAACATCGTCCGAATTTTAATGAATGGAAGGCGAACATAAACGGGGTTGATTTAAATAAGCAATTCCCTTCGTTATGGGAAATTGAAAAATACCGAAAACCGACAGCACCCAGCTACCGCGATTTTCCGGGAATCTCTCCGCTTACAGAGCCGGAATCCATTGCGATGTACCGGCTGATAACGGAGAATCCGCCTGACAGACTGCTGGCTCTCCATACTCAAGGGGAAGAAATTTATTGGGGCTATAAAGGCCTTGAGCCTGAAGAATCTGCCGCTGTTATAAAGGATTTTGAGGAGATAAGCGGGAACATTTATAAGGGAGTAAGGGATATAGACAGCTACGCGGGATTTCGCGATTGGTTTATTCACCACTATTTTAAAGAAGGGTACACGGTGGAACTTGGAAAAGGCCGAAATCCTTTGCCGTTTCAGCAGTTTTCACATATATATAACGCCACAAACGGCATCTTGTGGAGAGCGTTATTTTTTCATGAGTAACTAAAACTTTTTCTTTTTTCTGCCGAAGCAAATATGAGACAATAAAGAGGATCGGAGGGGAAGGCTGATGAGATCAGTTTGTTTCATTCTGCTGTCTGCATTGCTGTTTAGTTTATCGGCATGCGAACCATCTCATCAGCAGCAAAAACAGGCATCGGCGGCAAAAGATGAGGAAAAAGATATCATACCGCTTTCCGCGGAAAAAGCGGACGGTGCGGAAGGCTGGCTGAATAACAGCACCATTTTATATACTGCGTCTAATCCGACGAAAACAGAGCTTTTTGCGTACCGTATCTTTACAGGCAAAGCGAAAAAGCTCTATCAAACGGATGGTCAAATCGTTGATGTTCAAATCAATGCGAGGGAGCAGATGATTCTGCTGCAAATCACACATAGCCAAAAGACAGCAGTGGTTTTGCTTAATTCAGAAGGAGAGCCGCTTTACGAAAAAGATTACGAAACATATGAACTGGAGGCTGCTTGGAATCAGTATGATCCTTATCAAATAATGGTGACGGAATTCAGTGAAAACTGGGATTTCCATACATATCAGGTGAATGCTAAAAAAGATGAGTCTTTCTTAAGTCCGGTACAGGTTCCGTTCATTCATTGGACATCCAAAAATACATTTGATTATGTAAAAGAGGGAAGAGACGAAAAAACAGGGCCTTTATATACGTTTAATACAGCCTCTAAGACGGAGCAAAAGCTTGAGGATAACGTTCTGTTCTTCGATTCTTTCCATCAAATGAGTTTTACTGTGAAGTCAGCTTCCGGAGAGAAAGGGACGTATCAGTTTGAAACGCCGCATACAAAATCACCTGTTACAGTGAAATGGCCGCTCCAAACGAAATATACAAGTTTGGCTCCAATGGAGTATGACTATGATGAAGCGGGAGGCCTGTTTTATACGTTCAAACAAAGCGGTGATGCTTATAAGCTTGCTGCAATCAATGTGGCATCGGGTGAGACAAAAGATCTTGTCTCTCTGCGGGAAATGGAGCCGATTCAAATATCTCCGAACGGGAAATATGCGTTATACGGCTTTCATTTTGAGCAAATCATTTTATTGAAATCACATAAAACGAAGCAACTCATTATTGATCAAAAGGAGATGGAGTAACGATGGCTATCGCAGATGTGACCATTATCCCAATCGGTACGGAAACACCCAGTGTCAGTGCTTACGTGGCCGATGTGCAAAAGATTTTAGAAGGATATCAAGCTGAAGGGAAAATCAAATATCAGCTGACACCGATGAATACGCTGATTGAAGGTGAACTCAGTGACCTTTTCACAGTCATTCAGGCGATTCACGAAGCGCCATTTCAAAAAGGATTGCACAGAGTGGCAACGAATATCCGCATTGATGACAGACGTGACAAAAAAACGACGCTTGAGAGCAAAATAGAAAGTGTCAATAAACATTTACAGCCATAAAAATAAACCTGTATCCCATCGGATACAGGTTTTAATGTGCGGTTGGATAGCCGCTGTTTATGACGGTCATCACGGTAAACCAGCCAAAGACAAATAAGGTGGCGCCGGCTAATAAAAACCCGAGTATATTTTTATTTCTAACAGAACGCAAGACTCCCCATAAAGCGAAAAGAGCGACAAGGCCGAAAATCACGACAAGTAACATAACACAGCCCCCTTTACATTGAAAAACCTGCAATTCTTTCCAGTTTTATTCTACCTGTTTTTTATAGGTTTGTCGATAGCGTTTTCATTGCGATTGTTTGAATCTTTTTTTAAAAACCCTCATAATAAGAGCATAAAAAAGAAAGAGGTGATAATAGTGAAATGGAGACGAATGCCAGTAGGGCCGATTCAAGCGAACGCATATTTTCTCATCAGCGATGATCAATGCCTGATTTTTGATCCGGGCGGCGAGGGACATAAAATCAATCAATACATAAAAGAAAAAGGGCTGACGCCTTTAGCCATTTTGCTTACACATGCCCATTTTGACCACATTGGGGCGCTTGATGAAGTGAGAGAAAAATGGGATATTCCTGTTTACTTACATCAAAATGAAAAAAATTGGCTTACGGATGCCTCTCTAAACGGCTCCGGCATGCTGCGAGGGATAGAGGTTACAGCTAAGCCTGCAGATCATCTGATTGAAGGCGACGGTGAGTTGAATATCGGGCCGTTTCATTTGGAAACATTATTTACGCCGGGACATTCACCAGGCAGTGTGTCTTACTATGTGAAAGACGCAGACCTGGTCATCTCCGGAGATGTCCTGTTTCAAGGCGGTATAGGGCGTACGGATTTAATAGGCGGCGATCAAGAGACGCTGTTGACATCCATTCATGAAAAACTGCTTACGCTGCCGGAACATACGCTGGTGTTAAGCGGCCATGGACCTGAAACAGACGTACTGACTGAGCAGGATCAAAATCCGTTTTTAAATGGGTTTTCATTGTAAAAAAAGAGACAAACCGATAAGGTTTGTCTCTTTTTGCATTTAATGGCCTCCGCCGCCGGGCACCATAATAAAAATCGAGTAATATGTAAAGCCGGCGAAGAAAATCGTTAAATAAGCGCCAAAAATATAAATATACATGCGTTCAGTTAAGTTCAAATACGATAGGAACACAAATAAAATCGTCTGTCCAAAAAATAAAAGGGAAGCATCTTTCATATCACCTAAATAAAACATGACTGCAAAAATTCCCGTCCAAAATCCTAACACCCGGAACATGCGATTCATTTTTTATCCCCTCCCGAGAGTCCCTCTGACTGTTATTATAATAGATCACACCTAGAAATGTAAACATTTTCATGATTAATATACATATGGAATTTGTCCTTTTGATTGCGTTCTCTATTGTATGAATATTTTTTAAAAAATAATCCGAAAAAAGTTCTGTAAATGGTTTAAATGAAAAATGATCCGGGTAGTTATTCTACAAAGAGATGGTTAACTGAGGAGGAAAATAAACAATGGAACAACAATTAACTTTTTACTCATACCCAAGCTGCACGTCATGCCGAAAAACAAAACATTGGCTTAAAGCACATCAAATTGAATTTAACGAACGGCACTTATTCAGAGAAACCCCAACAATAGATGAATTAAAGTACATCTTATCGTTAACGACAGAAGGAATTGATGAAATTTTAGCGACACGAAGCCAGACCTTCAAAAATTTAAATTTAAACATCGAAGAAATGACGGTAAATGAGGTGCTGGAACTTTTAATCGAGAAGCCAAAGCTTTTGCGACGCCCAATTCTAGTGGATAACAAAAAGCTGGTGATCGGTTACAATCCGGGAGAACTGTTGAAATTATCAAAGAAGAAAACGGTTCATCAATCTGCATGATGAAAAACCGAAGATCCGCTGATTTATACGAATCAGCTTATCTTCGGTTTTTCACCTGTTCAGAAACTGGGCTAGCTGGATTCGAACCAACGATCACGGAGTCAAAGTCCATTGCCTTACCGCTTGGCTATAGCCCATTGAATGTAAACATAGTATGTGTAAAGGCAGATGCGTTATACATATAAAGCATAATTTTCAAAAACAGGAGGTAACTCATTAAGATGGCAGCTCTTGATCAGCATTTAACAGAGCACAAAGAAGATATCACGCAACAATGGCTGGAAGTTTGTACGTCAAAAGGCAGCTGGCTGTATTCGGCGAAAGATCAGCAAAAACTAGCACAAAAGTTAAAAGACCAACATGAATTATTGGTGACCATCGTAGCAAAATCCCTTGGAAAAGAAGACGTAACGGAGGAGCTCAATCGATGGTCTCTTCAATGCGCCAGAGACCGTGCCGTTCATGAAGTGACGGTAACAGAAAGTGTCGGCCAGTTTAACGCCTTCAGGCACATTATGTTTGAATGGATTCAAAAATTCAGCGAAGCTTCTTCTCATGAAATCAGCATTCAGGATTTTTATGAATGGAGCCGGATCTTGAATCAAAACATTGATAGGATCATCGAAGTGTTTACGGAGGAATATCATCAGGTGACCATAATACAATTAAACGCGCAAAAAGAAATGATTAATGAATTGAGTGCGCCGATTATGCCGATTACTGAGGGAATAGGGATTCTTCCGCTTGTCGGTGAAATTGATACCTACAGAGCGAGGACGATTTTGGAGTCGGTGCTGGAGCAGTGCTCAGCGTTAAAGCTCTCCTATTTATTTTTAGATATTTCTGGCGTTCCTATCGTTGATACCATGGTGGCCTATCAAATTTTTAAAGTGATTGACAGTACCAAATTGCTCGGGATTGAGACGATTATTTCAGGAATCAGGCCGGAAATTGCCCAAACTGTCGTGAAGCTGGGTCTGGATTTTTCGAATGTGAAAACCGAGCAAAGTCTTGCTAAAGCTCTGGCCAATAAAGGATTTAAAATAAAAGAGTGTTGATGCTTTTGCCATTCATTCTGAAAGTAGAAGCTGAACAGCCTTTCTCAGGCTATTCAGCTTTTTTTACTTCTATAAATAAAATGTGATGGCTGTCGATGTCTTTTACCTTAAAAGAGTAGCCGTCATATTCGATGACACTTTCAGGCTCAGCGTCTATGTTTTGTGTCAGAAACCAGCCGCCCAAGGTGTCTACTTCCGCGTCTGATAAATCTGTACCAAGCAGGCTGTTGACGTCGGTGATTAATAATTTTGCATTTAATAAATAGTGATCCTTTCCAAGTTCGCGTATATGAGGCACTTCATCCGCATCAAATTCATCACGGATTTCTCCTACAATTTCTTCGATAATATCCTCGACAGTGACCAAACCGGAAGTCCCGCCGTATTCATCTATTAGGATCGCCATATGAGTGCGTTCCTTTTGCATTTTCAGCAGTAGTTTATAAATAGGAATCGTCTCAATGACATGGATAACAGGCTGAACGAAAGGTTCAATTTGATGCTTTTTGAGTGAAAAATCTTTCGTCAGCATGGAAAACAACACTTCTTTCATATTGATCACGCCAATGACGTTATCTTTATCCTCTCTTACAACTGGATACCGCGTATATTTTGTTTGCTTGACTGTTTCCTGAAGATTTGAAATTGAGCCTTCATCTAGTGATAAACTGACCATTTCATTTCGCGGCACCATAATTTCCTTTGCCATTCGTTTATCAAAGGTGAAGATATTATTCATGTACTTTAATTCACTTTTTCTGATCTCACCGCTTTTATAGCTTTCAGCCAATAGGACCCGCAGCTCTTCTTCTGTATATGCCAGTTCATGCTCTGATGCCGGTTTCAGTCCGAACACTCCTGTAATCAATCGGGCTGAGTGGTTCAGCAGCCAAATGAATGGAAACATGATCTTATAAAACCAAATAAGCGGTTTAGCGAACAATAAGGTAATGCTCTCTGCCTTTTGAATGGCGAAACTCTTTGGCGCCAGCTCCCCAATCACGACATTTAAATACGTAACCGCTAAAAACGCGATGACGAGTGAAAGTAGGTGTGTAAGCGATTCATTTAAGCCTGCTTTATGAAAAAGCGGCCGAAGCAGCGTTTGCACCGTCGGCTCTCCAAGCCATCCCAATCCTAAAGCTGCGACTGTGATGCCCAGCTGACAGGCTGATAAATATTCATCAAGGTGAGTGATGACATGCTTTGCCGCTTTAGCACCTTTCTTTCCTTTTGCGACAAGCTGATCAATTCTGGATCGCCGCACTTTTACAATTGAAAATTCTATGGCGACAAAAAATCCTGTTAACAAAATGAGAATAGCGACTGCTAGTAAATTGACAAATTCCAAAACAACTGCCTTCTCCAAGGAAGGCATGCACCTCCCTTTTCCGATGTCTTTCTTCATTCCATACCACCGGAAAATGCTCACAAAACATGGTTAAAGCCGCACAATGGTTTAGTGACGCCGTTATTGGGCAATTAAAGTATAAAGAACAAAAGTTTGGAGGAGCTTGACATGAAGGCACATACGGGAAAAGATTGGTTTTGGTACCAAATGGGGCCTCAGGAAAGAAGTAAAGCAAGGGATCTCATTCACTTTTCTCACTGGTCTCAGTGTGAAAAGTGGTTTGAAAATAACCATCACGTTAATTTTTTGCGAGTAGATACAGCTGAAACGGACAATGAAGCGGTATTTGGGTCGATTGTTTATGATCAGGGGCTTGGTGAAGAAAAAGACCATACTGTTTTTCACTTTTATATCACAAGGCAATATTTTTTTACAATCAACTTTGACTTTGCGATTTTGAGAGAGATTAAAGGAAAAGAAGTTGTCCGGCAAATGGAAAGAGCGGACAATGCGATAGAGGGGTTTTTAATTCTTCTCGGCGAACTAATGAATGCGTATTTAATCGGTGTCGATGAATTTGAAGTAAAGCTGAGAAAGTTGCGATGGCAAATTAAAGATGACAATAGCAAAAGCATTTTAAACCGTGTCCATCTCCTGCGCCATGAACTGATGATTTGGAAAAATTTAATATTAAGCGCCAAAAAAATTGAAATGGCATTGAAAGAAACCTTTTTACCTCAAGATGAAGGGAAAAAGGATTATCAGCGGACACATCAGAAAATTGACAGAGGATTTACATACATCAGCGAATTTGAAGGGGAGCTGAACAATCTGCTGCATTCAGAGGAAGTCATTACCTCACACAGGGGGAATGAAATTGTAAAAGCATTGACCATTTTCACGACGCTATTTACGCCGATTACAGCTCTGGGCGCCTTATGGGGAATGAACTTTTCAGTAATGCCGGAGCTGAATTGGAAATATGGCTACCTCTTTTCTCTCTTATTGATTGTCACATCTACGGTTCTGATCTACCTATATTTGAGGAAAAAAGGCTGGACGGGAGATATGCTGCAGGAGCGGAAGAAGAAAAGGAAATCTCGAAAAAGGCGGACCTTATAAGATGTTTCATATTTTGTGCAGTGGATAAAGAATAAATAGAACACGGTAAAGGAGGAATGAACATGAAAATAAGAGACATCATGACGAAGAATGTAGAATGCTGTGAGCCAAACGCTTCAATCACGGAACTAGCGAAAAAGATGAGAGACTCCAATGTCGGTTCTATTCCAATCTGTGAAAATGGCACGCTTCAGGGGATTGTATCTGATCGGGATATTGTGACGAGATGCTTAGCTGAAAATCAGATGGATGCAAAAGCAAGTGACATCATGAGCACTGACCTCGTATCGGGCCACCCTGATATGTCTGCTGAAGAAGCGGGGCAGCTTATGGCTGAGCATCAAATCCGCCGTTTACCGATCCTTGAAAATGGGCACATTACCGGTATCGTTGCCTTAGGCGATCTTTCTGTTGAGAAAGATACTGATCAAAAAGCCGGAGAAGCATTAAGTGAAATTTCTAAAACAGCATAATGAAAATGGAATGAAGCAGGCATGGTGACCATGTCTGCTTTTTTATATTGGGAAAATAATAATGAAAGGGGTACATTCCAGTTGAAAGTCTTTTTTCTGCCAGCAGGAATTGATTTTTCAGTATATAACGCCTTCACGAAATCACGTTTTTCCTGTTTGATTACCGCCTCTTCTTTTTCTACAATACGCATGGAAAGGAGAGGGAATCAAATTGGATTCAATAGAAAAGATAAGCAAAAACTTGATTGAAGAGGCATATCTAACAAAGGCTTCTGATATTCACATCGTGCCGAGGGAGCGAGACGCTATCATTCATTTTCGGGTCGATCATGCCTTGCTGAAAAAAAGGAACATGAAAAAAGAAGAGTGCGTAAGACTGATTTCACATTTTAAATTTCTTTCTGCAATGGACATAGGGGAAAGGCGAAAGCCGCAAAACGGTTCGCTTACGTTAAAGCTGAAAGAGGGAAATGTTCATTTAAGAATGTCAACGCTTCCCACAATTAATGAAGAAAGCCTCGTGATCAGAGTGATGCCTCAATACAATATCCCTTCGATTGATAAACTGTCGTTATTTCCAAAGACAGGAGCCACATTACTCTCATTTTTAAAACATTCCCATGGCATGCTCATTTTTACCGGGCCGACTGGTTCAGGGAAGACTACCACATTATACTCTCTGGTTCAATACGCAAAAAAACACTTTAATCGAAATATTGTTACATTAGAGGACCCTGTTGAAACTAGGGACGAAGACGTTCTTCAGGTTCAGGTGAATGAAAAAGCCGGTGTAACTTATTCCGCAGGTCTGAAGGCAATTTTGCGCCATGACCCCGATATGATTATTTTAGGTGAGATCAGAGATGCGGAAACAGCTGAAATTGCGGTGCGGGCAGCGATGACGGGACATCTGGTACTGACGAGCCTTCATACGAGAGACGCAAAGGGCGCAATTTACAGGCTGCTTGAATTCGGTATCAATATGAATGAAATTGAACAGACCGTCATTGCAATAGCGGCTCAGCGCTTGGTTGATTTGGCTTGTCCATTTTGTGAAAACGGATGTTCATCAGTATATTGCCGTCAGTCACGAAATACCAGAAGAGCTAGCGTTTATGAGCTTCTTTATGGGAAAAACCTTCAGCAATGTATACAGGAGGCCAAAGGAAATCATGCAAATTACCAATATCAAACGCTTCGTCAAATTATCAGAAAAGGAATTGCGCTCGGCTATTTAACGACAAACAACTATGACCGGTGGGTTTATCATGAAAAAGATTAGAAAAACCTGGCCGTTAAAGGATCAGGCCCTGTTATTAAAGCGGCTCGGAGAAATGACGGCAAGCGGATATACACTTCTGGATGGATTGCGCCTGATGGAACTTCAGATGAATAAGAGGCAGTCAGCTGACTTGACTGACACGGTCACTCGTTTGAGGGAAGGAGCTCCGTTTTATCAAGTATTAAAGCGTTTGTCATTTCATAAGGAAGCTGTAGGTATTTGTTATTTTGCTGAAACACATGGTGAACTGCCTGCTTCCATGATCCAGAGCGGAGAGCTGCTTGAACGAAAAATTGCACAGGCAGACCAGCTGAAAAGGGTGCTGCGCTATCCGCTTTTCCTCATCTTCACCGTTGCTGTCATGTTTTATATGTTACAGTCCATCATCATTCCTCAATTTTCCGGTATCTATCAATCGATGAATATGGAAACCTCACGTTCAACCGATATGCTTTTTGCTTTTTTTCAGCATATTGATCTTGTGATCATTTTGCTGATTCTTTTTTCAGCTGGTATCGGGATTTATTATGGGTTTGTGTTTAAGAAAAAATCACCTGCCCGGAAAATGCTTTTTTGTGTCAGGATTCCTTTTGTCGGAATGCTTGTCAGACTGTTTAACAGCTACTTTTTTTCTTTGCAGCTAAGCAGCCTTTTAAAATCAGGCCTCTCAATTTATGACAGCCTACATGCATTTAAACATCAAACGTTTCTCCCTTTCTACCGCTGCGAGGCAGAACACGTGATTGAACGGCTAAAAGCCGGTGAATCAATTGAAGCGGCTATTTGTGGGAGCCCTTTTTTTGAAACTGATTTTTCAAAAGTCATATCCCATGGCCAGCTGAGCGGCCGTCTAGATCGTGAGCTTTTCACATACAGCCAGTTCATATTGCAGCGGCTGGAACATAAAGCGCAAAAATGGACAGGCATCCTTCAGCCGATGATTTACGGATTTGTTGCTGCAATGATCTTACTTGTGTATTTATCTATGCTTTTGCCTATGTATCAGATGATGAATCAAATGTGAAAGGAAGAGGCTGATGAATGAAAAAGGATTTACACTTGTTGAAATGTTGATCGTGCTCTTCATTATTTCGATATTGCTTTTAATTACAATACCGAACGTGACAAAACATAATCAAACCATTCAAAAAAAGGGCTGTGAAGGCTTACAAAACATGGTTAAAGCACAAATGACTGCTTTTGAGCTTGATCATGAAGGACAAACTCCGAGCCTTGCCGATTTGCAGTCAGAGGGCTATGTGAAAAAGGATGCTGTCTGTCCAAATGGGAAGCGCATTATCATCACTGGCGGAGAAGTTAAGGTTGAACATTAAATTAAACGAGGAGGAGGGGTTTACCCTTTTAGAAAGTTTGCTTGTGTTAAGCATTACCTCTATCCTCCTAATTGCCGTCTTCACCACACTTCCTCCTGCTTATGACAATACAGCTGTCCGACAGGCAGCATGGCAGATGAAAAATGATATGATGCTCGCACAGCAGACTGCGATTTCCAGTCAACAAAGAACAAAAATTCTCTTTCACAAAAAAGAATATCAATTAGTCATGGGTGATACGGTAATTAAACGTCCTTATGCAACGGGACTTTCTATAAAACCGCTGACATTAAAAGACCGTTTGGAATTTAATGAGAAAGGGCACCCGAATGCAGGCGGGAAAATACAAGTAAAAGGCTATGCGACTTATGACATAACAGTTTATTTAGGGAGCGGGAGAGTCAATGTGGATAGGAAGTAAAGGTTTTTCTACAATAGAAACAATGTCTGCGCTAAGCCTATGGCTGTTTGTGCTGCTGACAGTTGTTCCCTTGTGGGACAAGCTGATAGCTGATGAAAATATGGCGGAATCACGAGAAATCGGTTATCAGATGATGAATGAGAGCATTAGCAAATATGTCATGACTGGTGAAGGAGCCGCTTCAAAAACGTTGACAAAGAACAACCAGACCTATGCTATGACGTGGGAGGAGGAGGGCGAATATCAAAACGTATGTATCTCAGCGGCAGCTTATAAAGAGAAATCATTTTGCCTCAGCATTCTGCAGACAGAATGGCTACACGCTTCTTAACGTATTATTTTCTCTCTCTGTCTTTTTGCTCATATCAGGATCGTTAGCGACGATTTTCCATCTGTTTTTATCTCGACAGCAGGAGCATGGCGGTTTCACACAGCAAGAATGGATGATTTCGATAGAACAGATGATGAATGAATGCAAGGAGTCACAGGCAGTTAAGACAGCCGAGCATGGGAGCGTTTTAATTTGCACCAACCTTTCCGGGCAAGACATCCGTTTTGAAGTTTATCATTCTATGGTAAGAAAAAGAGTGGATGGCAAAGGGCATGTTCCCATTTTAGATCATATTACAGCTATGAAAGCTGATATTGAAAATGGTGTTGTTTTGCTGAAAATTGAGAGTGAGAAAAAAGTGTATCAAACTTCTTTTCCGGTTTATTCGTATTTAGGAGGAGGGTGAATGTACCGTACGAGAGGGTTTATTTATCCAGCAGTTCTTTTTGTGTCAGCGCTTGTGCTGTTAATCGTGAACTTTACTGCTGCTCAATATATTTCACGCTGCATGTTTGAGAAGGAAACGAAAGAGTTATATACAGGAGAGAATTTGCTTCAGAATGGTGCGCTTCTTTCAATTCGGCATGTCCTTGAGCAACAGAAAGGGCAGAAGGGTACGCAGCAATTTCCATATGGACAGGTTTTTTATTATATTCACGATACATCAATAAAAGAGCAAAAAGAAATCAACTTAAAAGTGTTGACGGAGTCGGGAACAGAAAGAACTGCACTGATCGTGTTTGATCAAAAACAGAAAAAAATGCTGAGCTGGATAGAATAAAGCAGTGGAAAGGGTATAAAAAAAGTCATATGAGACAACACTTCATAATAATTGAATGATGAGGTGATCACGTGAAAACGAATGATTATGTGAAATATATGACGCAGCAATTTGTCAAATATATAGATACTCCGAGAGATGAGCGAAAAGAACGAAAAGAGGTGCGGAAAGAAACAAAAACGCCCGCTTCCCAGCAGTGGTTCGGTATTTTACCCTATGGCTTCCGTCTTTGGCTCAAGCGGAAAAAATAACCGCAAATTAACGAATAAGGTCCTTCAAAAATGGAGGACCTTATTGATATTCTTCTAAAATGGCAATTTTATTGACCTTTTGGCTATAAGGATCAAATGAAATCGTCACAAAAACACCGAATTCTTTTGACCCTTCCCTCAAAGTTAAATGGTATTGCTTCACTGCTTCATCTTTTCTTTTGCGGTCCCATACTTTTTGTTTGAACAGTACCTGTGCGAGCGGGTACCTTTTTTTTGCTTCTTTTACAGCGATTTCTTCCCATTTGGACATGTGGCGGGCGGTTACGAGCGGTGCGTCTTCTGCGTGAGCGGCAGCGGTGCCGAAGACGAGAAGAGATAGACAAATCACACATTGTTTGATCATCATGCTGTCACCCTTTCTTTGTTTATTATTACCAAATTAGAGCGGGATATGCATTTAATTTCTCACATAACAATCCCAAAAATTTCTAAAAAATTGAAAACGTGAGCAATATGGAGCGAGACTTTGTAATATGGCGAAAACATTCTTTTAAACGAACAAAATGGTCGATTTTGATGTTTTTAAATCTATAAATCGTTGATTATACTCTATTTGTGTAGTTCTTTAAAGAGAACGATTGTCATATCAAGTTACAGTGTTTTACAGGAGGTAAGATATGTTTCGATTGTTTCGCAATCAGCAAAAGGCGAAGACAAAACTGAAAGTGCTGCTTATCTTTCAGCTTTCAGTCATTTTCAGTCTGACTGCCGCAATATGCTTACAATTTTCCGATGATACAAGCGCTGCTTTTCATGATATTGAAACGTTGGATGTCTCACTTCAAACGTGTAAAGACTTTCAGCATACAGATAAAAACTGCCATTATGATAAACGCTGGGATCAAAGTGATTTGCACATATCAGATCAAACAAATACGAAAGGGACTGTATGCTCACCTATTACCTTATTTGCTGAGCTCAAAAATACAGGTGAGAAACTTAAGAAATCAAAGTGGAAGTGGGAGCTTCATAAGCTGGAAAATGCCCGCAAACCGTTAAAGAATGGGAATGTGATCGAAAAAGGGTTTGTCTCCAATCAAATTGGCGATTCACTTTATAAAATTGAGACGAAGAAAAAAATGAAACCCGGCATTTATGCATTTAAAGTATATAAACCGGCCGGCTACCCGGCAGACGGCAGTACATTTGAGTGGTCGGAGCCTATGACGCTTGCAAAATGCGATGAAAAACCGACAGTTCCTAAAAAAGAAACGAAGTCGCACGTCAACAAGGAAACAACACAAAACGATATACAGAAAAAAACAATTAAAGAAGAAACATCTCAAGAAGCTGTAATAAAAGAAAATGAAACTCAAACAGATCAGAAGGAAAGCGGGGAAGAGGATGAAAAAAGCAATGAAGCTGATCAGTAATATTCTTTATGTGATCATCTTTACTCTTATTATAGTGCTGACACTTGTCGTGATTTCAACACGTTCATCCGGGGGAGAGCCGGCAGTGTTTGGGTACACGCTGAAATCAGTTCTGTCAGGTTCGATGGAGCCGGAGTTCAATACAGGTTCCTTAATATTGGTCAAAGAAATCACTGATGTGAAAGAGCTCCAAAAAGGTGATGTTATTACATTTATGCAGGATGCAAATACGGCGGTCACCCACAGAATTGTTGGCATCACTAAGCAAGAAGACCATTTGTTATTTAAAACAAAAGGTGATAATAATGCTGCAGCCGATTCAGCGCCTGTATCCGACGAAAATGTTCGCGCGCAATACACAGGTTTTCAGCTTCCATATGCCGGCTATATGCTTCATTTTGCCAGCCAGCCGATTGGAACGGCAATTTTATTAATTGTTCCTGGCGTGATGCTGCTAGTGTACGCTTTTGTGACGATCACCAGCGCCATCAGAGAAATTGAAAGAAAGACAAAAGCCTTGGAAACAGATACAAAGGACAGCACCATGTCCACTTAACCTCAGTTGTAAACCTGGCAACAGGTTTCGATATAAAAATATTCAATAAAAGGGGAGTTAGCCATGGGTATGAAAAAGAAATTGAGTTTAGGAGTTGCTTCTGCGGCATTAGGATTAGCTTTAGTTGGAGGAGGAACATGGGCAGCATTTAACGATATTAAATCAAAGGATGCTACTTTTGCATCAGGTACGCTTGATTTATCTGCTAAAGAGAATTCAGCGAGTGTGAACTTATCAAATCTAAAGCCGGGAGATAAGCTGACAAAGGATTTCCAATTTGAAAATAACGGCTCACTTGCGATCAAAGAAGTGTTAATGGCGCTTAATTATGGAGATTTTAAAGCAAACGGCGGCAGCAATACATCTCCGGAAGATTTTCTCAGCCAGTTTGAAGTGACATTATTGACAGTTGGAAAAGAGGGCGGCAATGGTTACCCGAAAAACATTATTTTAGATGATGCGAACCTTAAAGACTTGTATTTGATGTCTGCTAAAAATGATGCAGCGGCTGCTGAAAAAATTAAAAAACAAATTGACCCTAAATTCTTACATGCAAGCGGTAAAGTCAATGTAGCAACAATTGACGGTAAAACCGCTCCTGAATATGATGGTGTTCCAAAAACACCAACTGATTTCGATCAGGTTCAAATGGAGATCCAATTCAAAGATGATAAAACAAAAGATGAAAACGGGCTTATGGTTCAAAATAAATACCAAGGCAACTCCATTAAGCTTCAATTCTCGTTCGAAGCTACACAGTGGAACGGCCTGACAATCAAAAAGGACCATACTGATAAAGACGGTTACGTGAAAGAAAATGAAAAAGCGCACAGCGAGGATAAAAATTAAAAACAGCAATAAAAAGAGGCGGCCCAGTATATTGTATACTGGGCCGTCTCGATGTTTATTGACAAAAGAGGAGTTAGTGCCTCTGCTCAGGCACTACTCCTCTTTTTGGGATTTTCTCCATTTTTGATAATCTAAAAATTCACGAAATTGTTTTTTCGATACCCCGGATGTCATTGCATCGCGAACCAATTTCTCCCATTCACTATCTAATTGACCATCGTATTCGGTTTCATGTTTCTCATCGAGCAAAGTATGAACCGAGACGTCCAGAACAGCGGAGACTTTTTCGAGAAATTGAATGGAGGGGTTCGTTTGTAGATTTCGTTCTATTGAGCTTAAATAAGACTTCGCTACCCCAGCTTTTTCAGCTAGTTCTGATAGTGAGTAGCCTTTTTCTTTACGGTATTGTTTAATACGCTGGCCAATCAATGTCATCACCTTCCTTGTGATATTATAGCACATTCAGAAAGGATTTACGGTATGACTTCTGGCTGCCGGACCAGGATGAGCAGACTTTTTGTTTAAAAGTAAATATTTTCGTATTTCTTCCGGGCTGATATTTGCCTCTTTGGCTTCCACCATTAATTCAACCCATTCTTGATCCAATTCAAAGTGCTCTTGTTTTGCATTTTTCATGCAGTTTCTCCTCCTAAAATACTTGTTTATGTATTTCAGCCAGTCCGGCCATGACTCATTGTATGCTTCATTAGTCTCTGGAAGTCATTTGCCATTACAATTACCAGAATTTTTTTCCAATATACTTTTATTATAATCGCATTTTCTTAAAAAAAACGAGAACGGTGTCGAATGGTAAAAAAGTTAGCTTGAAATATTATTTTGCAGATAAAACAATCCGCCATTTTCAATTTCAACTGAAATCTTTGGTTGATACAACGTTTTCAGCGCCTGTTTTTCTAGATGGTATTCTTCTGGTTTTTCTTCTATATGCTCGTAAAACTTATCAAGCAATGTCATATCATTTCTCCACCTGTCAACCGCCTGTTCCGCCCAGTCGGACGGCTCCTGCATAGCGGATTTGGAAATATAGTTTTCCATACGTTTAAGCCCGCTTTCTGGTTTGATCATAGGTGAAATAGTGAAGCAATAGTCACATATTTGAGATGTCAGTGAAAGCTGTGTCAGCTTGCTTTGAAAATCTTCAATAATCGTTCCAGAGACTAGGTGAAGACCTAGTGACAATAGCTTATCCTTTTTCATGTCGGACTGGTATGAAATCGTGACATTTATACCAAGCCAAGGCTGAAGTGGGACTTTGGCTCCGGCTGATTCAATTTTCTCATACATTCTGGTAAATCTCCCATTTTGTTTAACAGCTTTAAATATTTGAAAAAGGCGCGGGGCCCCAAAATATATAAATTCGCCATCTAGGTCTTTTGGCGCATTTTCTTTATCTGTAATAAAGGTGATTTTCATTGGATTCGGATCACCGCCTGTCTTCTCACGCCAATGCCAATAGAAAGGGCGGTTCATGATCTGTTTGTCCATTTCAACTGTAAGCTGTACTGTCATATAGCCTAAGCCTTGATCGACGATTTGGCAGCTGTTTGCTTGAAAAAAACGCAGCAGAAAATCGTGAACCTCTCGCTGTCTCACTACTAAAACCTCCTTACAGGCTAAGATCCTCTTTTTTCAGCAGGCTGCTGTTTTTTATAAGACAAAAATGAGGTTAAGTTATCCATTTTTATTTTCATTTCTTCTTCTGTTGCTGAGTGATACAAAATGTCATGAAGGTGTTCTTCAAAATTGTTCACTTGAATTTTCGTTAAAATATCATCAAGTTCGCCAACCACTTTTTCAAACAAATGAATTTTTTCATATAAAAGCTTTAGAATATGCTCTTCCACCGTATGTTTTGTTGCCATGTTATAAATGTGCACGTCACGCTCCTGCCCTAGCCTGTGAATTCTTCCGATTCTTTGCTCAAGTCGCATCGGGTTCCATGGCAAGTCATAGTTGATCATGTGATTGCAAAATTGAAGGTTAATCCCCTCACCGCCCGCTTCAGTTGCAATAAGGACTTGAATCTTTCCGCGGAAAAGGTCCTTCATCCAGTCTTTTTTCCCGCGTTTAAATCCGCCTCTAAACGGCACAGAACTGATCCCGTTTTGTTGAAGAAACCACTGCAAATAAATCTGGGTTGCCCGGTATTCTGTAAAAATGATGACCTTATCGTCAATCTTTTTGATTAAATCAACGACTTGAAGCGCTTTAGAATTTTGTGTCACTTGATTGATGCGCTCTATTAAAACTGAAATCGTATGCTCATCAATGGCAGGTGCTTGTTTCTCTTTTTGATCAAGCATTTTTTTCAGCGTCATATATACCGCTTCTCTGCTCGAACAGCATTCTCTTTGCAAGGTCATAATTGAGAACATGCTGGCCGGCTTATTGATACTTTCCTTCAAGCGGGAAATTTCATCATAAAGGGCCTGCTCTGAAGGAGAAAATTCAATCGGCACTGTTTCAACATGGCGCTGTTTCCAATTCAGCCCGGTATCATGCCGCCTATTGCGGATCATGACTTTATTCACAAGATCTTTTAAATGTTCATGCGCTTCTAAACTGGTTTTCTTGTTGGCGAACTCCTCCTGAAAGTGATTCTGGCTGCCTAAATGCCCCGGTTTTAGTAAGGACACCAAATTGAAAATCTCTTCGATACGGTTCTGAATTGGCGTCGCGGTAAGAAGCAGGCAATATTTTTTTACGAGATTCCGGACAAATTCATAGTTCTTCGTTTTGCTATTTTTCAGTTTGTGCGCCTCATCAATAATGACAAGGTCATATGGGATTGACAGAACGATTTCGCGATGGGGCGAGCGTTTCGCGGTATCGATTGATGAGACGACAATATCGCATTGTTCCCACACATAGCTTTTCTTTTGTTCAACAGCCGGAATCAAAAATTTTTCCTGAAGCTCTTTGACCCACTGTGACACAAGGGAAGCGGGTACAAGGATCAAAATTTTTTTTGCTAATCCGCGAATCATATATTCTTTTAAAATTAAACCGGCTTCAACCGTTTTTCCTAGACCAACCTCATCTGCTAAAATCGCTTTCCCGTTCATTTTTTCAACCACTTTTTGCGCCACCTCAAGCTGGTGTGGGAGCGGCGTAAAGGAAGGCAGATATAAAGGAGCCCGTAAGCCTTCAAACTCTGGAATTGCTAACGTTTTCTGGATTTCTGCAGAGAGTTTGTACAGTTCCCAGTTTGCCCAAGGGCCATCGTTTTTCAGCCTTTCAGCAAATTCTTCAGGCCATTTTGCATCGTAGATCATTTCTGCATTCATTGCTTTGAAACCGCCTTTCTTATTCTTCGATTCTTAAGATGAACAATATAAGAAAAATCTGCCCAAATTGCTGTTGCCCAGCATATAGTGATGATGGTAGGATATGAGTATGTATTTGATGTAAGATATTGCTATAGTATGTCCACAACAGCATGAAAATATGAGCGAATGACAGCAAGGGGAGAGACCTGACCGAAAACCTCGGGATACAGGCGCCGAAGGAGCAAACTGCGGAGTGAATCTCTCAGGCAAAAGAACTCTTGCTCGACGCAACTCTGGAGAGTGTTTGCGCGGATGCGCAAACCACCAAAGGGGACGTCTTTGCGTATGCAAAGTAAACTTTCAGGTGCCAGGACAGAGAACCTTCATTTTACATGAGGTGTTTCTCTGTCCTTTTTTGTATGTTTTTTAGCTGCGCCGTTGAAAAAGGGGAGGAATTAGATGCTGAAAAGAACGCCGTTATTTGACCTGTATAAGGAATATGGAGGAAAAACGATTGATTTCGGAGGCTGGGAGCTGCCTGTCCAATTTTCTTCTATAAAAAAAGAACACGAGGCTGTCCGAACTGCAGCCGGTTTGTTTGATGTATCCCATATGGGAGAAATCGAAGTATCAGGAAACGATAGTCTGTCTTTTTTGCAAAGGCTGATGACAAATGATGTTTCCGCGTTAACACCAGGACGTACTCAATATACGGCGATGTGTTATCCGGATGGCGGAACCGTCGATGATTTGCTTATCTATCAAAAAGGAGAAAACCGCTATCTGCTTGTCATTAATGCTTCTAATATAGATAAAGACTTGGCTTGGATGAAAGAACATGCAGCAGGTGATGTGCAGATTGACAATCAGTCAGATCAAATCGCGCTCTTGGCTGTACAGGGGCCGAAAGCAGAAGCGATCTTAAAAAATCTGACAGCTGCAGATGTGTCTGTCTTAAAGCCGTTTGCGTTTATGGATGAAGCCGATATTAGCGGCTGCAAAGCGCTTATTTCCCGAACTGGCTATACGGGTGAAGACGGGTATGAAATTTACTGCCGCAGTGATGATGCTGTTCATATTTGGAAAAAAATCATTGATGCAGGGGATGCATATGGACTGATTCCATGTGGTCTCGGAGCACGTGATACGCTTCGATTTGAAGCGAAGCTCCCGCTGTATGGTCAGGAGCTGACCCGGGATATTACACCGATTGAAGCAGGTATAGGCTTTGCCGTAAAGCACAAAAAGGAGTCTGACTTTTTCGGGAAATCAGTATTGAGTGAACAAAAAGAAAACGGAGCGAAGCGTAAACTTGTCGGTCTCGAAATGATTGACAAAGGGATACCGCGGCACGGATATGAAGTTTTTCATAATGGCAAATCCGTAGGAAAGGTGACAACCGGCACGCAGTCACCCACATTAGGGAAAAACGTCGGCCTTGCCTTAATTGCTTCGGAAGCGAGTAATATCGGGACTGTTGTAGATGTAGAGATTCGCAAAAAATTAGTGAAAGCAAAGGTTGTCAAAACACCATTTTATAAACGCTAATATTTTTCTTGGAGAGAGGAGTCAACACATGAAGCACCGTTATTTGCCCGCAACAGAAAAGGATAAACAGGAAATGCTTGCCGCGATCGGCGTAAGCAGCGTCGATGATTTATTTGCTGATATACCGGAGAACGTCAAATATAAAAAAGAGTATCAAATCAAAAAAGCGAAATCAGAAACGGAATTAACAAGAGAACTGACAAAGCTGGCCTCTAAAAATCGTGATACCGTACAATACGCTTCTTTCTTGGGAGCGGGTGTATATGACCACTATCAGCCTGTCATTGTGGATCATGTCATTTCGCGCTCTGAGTTTTATACCGCATATACGCCTTATCAGCCAGAGATTTCACAAGGAGAGCTTCAGGCGATTTTTGAATTCCAAACGATGATCTGTGAGCTGACGGGAATGGATATCGCCAACTCCTCTATGTATGATGGCGGTACAGCTTTGGCAGAAGCAGCAATGCTTGCTTCAGGCCACACGAAAAAGAAAAAAATCGTTGTGTCAAAAACCGTGCATCCTGAATCGCGGGAAGTGCTGAAAACGTACGCAAAAGGTCAGTATATCGAAGTTGTTGAAGTACCCGCTGCAGATGGCGTTACAGATCTTGATGCTTTGCGCCAAACCGTTTGCGAGGACACAGCCGCAGTGATCGTTCAATACCCGAATTTTTTTGGCCGGATTGAGCCGTTACAGGATATTGAGCCTATCGCTCATCAAGGGAAATCCATGTTTATTGTATCAGCCAACCCGCTTGCGCTGGGCCTCCTCACGCCACCTGGCAAGTTTCACTCTGATATCGTCGTCGGTGATGCGCAGCCTTTCGGCATTCCTTCAGCATACGGCGGCCCGCACTGCGGCTTTTTTGCCGTTACGAAAAAATTGATGAGAAAGGTGCCGGGCCGCCTCGTCGGGCAAACGGAAGACGAAAACGGGAAAAGAGGCTTTGTGCTTACATTGCAAGCCAGGGAGCAGCATATTCGCCGGGATAAAGCAACATCAAATATTTGCTCGAACCAAGCTTTAAATGCGCTGGCGGCATCAGTGGCCATGACTGCTCTCGGAAAAAACGGTGTAAAAGAAATAGCCCGCCAAAATCTCTTAAAAGCCAACTATGCAAAGCAAGAAGCAAAAAAAGCAGGCCTTACCGTTATGTTTGACGGACCGATGTTTAATGAATTTGTCATCAAACTGGAGGAACCAGTGAGAGCTGTGAACCAGCGTTTGCTGGCAAAAGGAATGATTGGCGGATATGATCTTGGGCTGACGTACCCGGAGCTAAACTGTCATATGCTGGTTGCTGTAACGGAGCTGAGAACAAAAGAAGAAATTGACGCACTCATTCAGGAATTGGGGGATCGCCATGAGTAATCAGGATCAGGCACTTATTTTTGAGCTTTCCAGAGAAGGCCGTATCGGCTACAGTCTGCCGGAGCTCGATGTACCGGAAATCAAATTGGAGGGCCTCTTGTCAGACACCTATATTCGTGACGAAGACGCAGCGCTGCCGGAGGTTTCAGAGCTGGATATCATGCGCCATTATACGGCGCTGTCCAAACGCAATCACGGGGTGGATTCCGGCTTTTACCCGCTCGGTTCTTGCACGATGAAATATAATCCGAAAATCAATGAGAAAATCGCGCGTATTCCCGGTTTTGCTGCGATTCACCCCCTTCAGGATGAAAGCACGGTACAAGGCGCGTTAGAGCTTTTATATGATTTAAGCAAGCACCTTGAAGAAATAACGGGAATGGATGAAGTCACGCTTCAGCCTGCTGCCGGAGCGCACGGTGAATGGACGGGGCTGATGATGATTCGCGCCTATCATGAAGCGCGCGGGGATTTCAAGCGGACGAAGGTCATTGTCCCTGATTCCGCGCACGGGACGAATCCTGCATCAGCGACAGTAGCAGGCTTTGAAACCGTTACGGTGAAATCGAATGAAAATGGGCTTGTTGATTTAGAGGATTTAAAAAGAGCAGTGAATGAAGAAACTGCAGCTCTTATGCTGACGAATCCGAACACGCTCGGCTTGTTTGAGGAACAGATTACAGAGATGGCGGAGATTGTTCACGAAGCGGGAGGGAAATTGTACTATGACGGCGCTAATTTAAATGCCGTTTTAAGCAAAGCGAGACCTGGGGATATGGGATTTGACGTGGTGCACCTCAACCTGCATAAAACATTCACAGGCCCTCATGGCGGCGGAGGCCCCGGCTCAGGCCCTGTCGGCGTAAAACAAGATCTGATTCCGTATTTGCCAAAACCCGTTTTAGTCAAAAAAGAAGGGCGCTTTACGTTTGATTATGACCGCCCTCATGCGATCGGCCGCGTGAAGCCGTATTACGGCAACTTTGGCATTAATGTCAGAGCGTATACGTACATCCGTTCCATGGGGCCTGACGGGTTACAAGCTGTTACTGAGAACGCAGTGTTAAACGCCAACTATATGATGAGAAAGCTCGCGCCTTATTACGATCTTCCGTTTGACCGCCATTGCAAGCATGAATTTGTATTGTCAGGGAAGCGGCAGAAAAATCTGGGAGTGCGTACGCTTGATATTGCAAAACGGCTGCTTGATTTCGGCTATCATCCGCCGACAATTTATTTCCCGCTTAATGTTGAAGAATGCATCATGATTGAGCCGACAGAGACAGAATCAAAGGAAACACTGGATGCGTTTATTGATGCTATGATTCAAATCGCAAAAGAAGCGGAGGAGAATCCGGAGCTTGTTCAGGAGGCGCCACATACAACGATTGTAAAAAGAATGGATGAAACAAAAGCGGCGAGACACCCGGTGCTCAGATACGAGGCGGAAGAGAAATAAATAAAAACAGCTGTCTGCCAGACAGCTGTTTTGCTTTATTTCTTCGCTTTAATCTTTCCGCCCCATTTTTTAAAGCCGCCTTTTAGGTTATAAATCTCAGTGCAGCCGTTTTTGCGCAGGGTTTGTGCCGCGCGTCCGCTGCGGACACTGTTTTGGCAGTATAGGTAAACAGGCTTGTCCGGACGGATTTCATTTTTTCTCTGTTTCAGCTGGGACAGCGGGATGTTGCGGGCGCCCAAAATATGTCCGCCCTCAAACTCATTCGGTTCACGAACGTCAATAAGCTGCGCTTTGCGGTAACCCGCGCGGAATTCTTCTTCGGTAAGTGTTTTCATAATACGCTGCTGATAAACATATGAAGCAATCATATAGACAATAAATGCAGCAAAAATAATCAAAACGATCATATTAGACAATGTGATTCTACTCCTTTAGCATATAAAATCAAAACCCTGCTTCATAAAACAAGGTCATAGAGCCGTTTTCGACAAATACTATTATAGTAAAGCACAGCGTGATTGTCATCTATAATGGAACTAAAATATTTTTCATTTTCTCGGCAGTTTGATAAACTGATTCTATTAAAACGGTAAGGAAGGTCTTAAAATGCAAAAAGAAACTTGGCGGTTTATAGACTCAGGCAATGCAAGTCCTGCATTCAATATGGCGCTTGATGAAGCGCTTTTATATTGGCACAGCGAGAAGAAAATTCCCCCGGTTATCCGTTTTTATGGCTGGAATCCGGCGACGCTTTCTGTAGGGTATTTTCAAAATATTAAAAAGGAAATCAATTTTGAAGCAGTACATAAGTATAATCTCGGATTCGTCAGACGCCCGACCGGAGGGAGAGGCGTTCTGCACGATCAGGAATTGACATACAGCGTGATTGTTTCGGAAGAGCACCCCGAAATGCCGGCGACTGTTACTGAGGCATACCGGGTTATTTCAGAAGGCATACTTCAAGGCTTTAGAAATCTCGGTCTGGACGCCTACTTTGCCATCCCGAGAACCGAAAAAGAAAAAGAAAGCTTAAAAAATCCGCGGTCATCCGTTTGTTTTGACGCGCCCTCGTGGTATGAGCTAGTGGTTGAGGGTCGCAAGGTGGCGGGAAGCGCGCAAACGAGACAAAAAGGCGTGATTCTTCAGCATGGCTCCATTCTTCTTGATTTAGATGAGGACAAGCTGTTCGATCTGTTCTTATATCCAAGTGAAAGAGTAAGAGAGCGGATGCAGCGCAATTTCAAAAATAAAGCGGTTGCCATTAATGAACTAACCGAAAAACGGGTGACGATGGATGAGGCTCGTAAAGCCTTTAAAGAAGGATTTGAAACAGGTCTTAACATTCATCTGGAGCCGTACGAACTTTCTCAGGAAGAGCTTGATTTCGTTCATCACTTGGCTGAAACAAAGTATGCTTCAGATGAATGGAATTATAAGCGGTAAACAGGGCTTTTGACCCGCGGAGCATCCTTGTTTTTTCAAGTTCATTAGTGTAAACTTGTAATGGTTTATAAAGTTAAGGTGCTTTTTGGGAGGGTTTCGATGACAACACCAAGTATGGAAGATTATATTGAACAGATTTATATGCTGATTGAAGAAAAAGGATATGCGCGAGTTTCCGATATCGCGGAAGCATTGGCAGTCCATCCCTCCTCTGTAACAAAAATGGTTCAAAAACTAGATAAAGACGAATATTTAATTTATGAAAAATATCGCGGTCTCGTGTTAACGTCTAAAGGGAAAAAAATAGGCAAACGGCTGGTTTACAGACATGAATTGCTTGAGCAGTTTTTAAGAATCATTGGTGTTGATGAAGAGAAAATATATAACGATGTCGAAGGAATCGAACATCATTTAAGCTGGAACAGCATTGATCGCATCGGGGATCTTGTTCAATATTTTGAAGAAGATGATACCCGTAAAAAAGATCTGAAATCAATCCAAAAGAAAACAGAACATCATAATCAGTAAAAAGGCGGTCTCAAAGGAGGCCGTCTTTTTTGATGCGGTGGCGCCGCCCATCATTCGTTGGTCTATTTCTTCGCGTGTTTTCTTAAAATGGTAATAAACGATCGGGTGGAGGGGGAGGGAATGAGATGTATATTGACGGTGTGTTTTCCGGCGGAGGAGTAAAAGGCATTGCGCTTGCAGGTGCTTATGAAGCGCTTGAGGAAAAAGGCTTCCGCTTTAAAAGGGTTGCGGGAACAAGCGCGGGCGCCATTATTGCCGCTTTCATTGCGTCAGGTTACACCAGTAAGGAAATCCACGCTTTAATTGAAGAAGTGGACGGAGAGAAATTGCTGGATCAGAGGTACTCTTTTCTCCCCTTAAAAATGCTCCAGTGGGTGTCCATATACTGGCGTCTTGGATTATACAAAGGCGATACGATAGAAAAATGGATTGCTGATCTGTTAAGAGCGAAAGGCATAAGGGTTTTCGGCGATTTGCAGAAAGGGTCTCTGCGCCTTATTGCTTCTGATCTGACAAACGGCACCATGATTGTTTTGCCGGACGATTTGCCCCGTTACGGGTTAAATCCCGATATGTTCCCGGTTGCCAGAGCGGTCAGAATGAGCTGCAGCATTCCGTATTTTTTTGAACCGATAAAATTAAAAACGGACACAGGCACCGCCACGGTTGTTGACGGTGGTGTGTTAAGCAATTTCCCCATCTGGCTGTTTTCAAAGGAAAGAAAGCGGCCTGTGATCGGTGTGACGCTTGCGCCGCGTGAAAGGGAACGTCCGAAAAAAAATATCCGCAACGCCTTCGAACTATTCGGCGCCCTGTTTGAAACGATGAAGGATGCCCATGACGCAAGACACATAGCATCACGCTATGAACAAAATATTATTTTTCTCCCTGTTGATGACGTAATGGCGACTGATTTTCATTTAACGCAACAAAAAAAACTAGCCCTGATTGAGCTAGGTAAAAGACGGACAGAGCTGTTTTTAAAGCAGTGGACCTATTAAAAAAGCGCTCTGTTTTTCTTTTTATTTTTTTTTCCTTCTATAACAGTCAGCTGAGTCTGGCTTTTTTTCTTGAGAATCATCGGCTTAGGCTTGCTGGCGCTCGGAACGCTTCGCAGGTGGCTGACACGTCCCTTATGTCCGGCGCGGTGTTTTGCTTTTTGTTCTTTCATCCGGCGCCGCGATTGTTTCGCCGCTTTTTTAAAGGCTGCTCCTTCGCTGCCCGCATTTCGATTCATTACATATTTCACAATAAAATAAATAATGATACCTGCCACGATGACGGTAACCGCCATTTTTGCCATTTCCCCGGGATTGGTTACCAGCACATAGAGAAAACCGAACGCTCCCAGCGCAATTAATACAGCAACAATAGGTTGTACACGATGATTCATAACTGTCCACCTCCGAAAGTAGTAGCAGGGCAACGGATTTTAGATGACGTTGTGAGAAGGCTTCTGATTTTGCTCAGACAATTCTTCGAGTCTGAGAAGTTCGTTAAAGCTTTCAATGGCAACTTCAACCTGGTCATCCTTAGGTTCCTTCGTAGTTAACAGCTGAAGCCAAAGTCCCGGGTACCCTAGTAATTTCAGACCGCGAATATCACGCACTTTGTTTGTCAGCTGCAGAACTTCAAAGGATATACCAAGTACGACCGGTATCAGTGCGACACGATCTATCACACGCAGCCAAAGCGGATCTGTCGGAACGAGTAAATAAACAAACATGCCGACAATAATCGTGAATAAAATAAAGCTTGATCCGCAGCGGTAATGAAGCCGAGATTGGTTTTGGACATTCTCCACAGTAATTGGCAAATTCTGTTCATAACAGTTTATGACTTTATGTTCGGCTCCATGATATTGAAACACTCTTTTAATGAGCGGTGTCATGGACAAAAAATAGATGTAACCGAGCAGCAAAATCAACTTAAACAGGCTTTCAACCGTGATTTGAGCTATGTCCGATGAAAAAATCGGCCTTGTCAGTTCAGCTAAGAAAACCGGAACCAATGTAAATACGAATTTACTGAACAAAAATGAAAGGACGCCGATAACCGCGAGGCTGAGATACATAGACAGTCCAGACGATTTTTTTTCTTCCTGCTCAAGTGTCTCGTCTTCAGATGGATCGAGCCCGTAACGTTCGCTTGAAAAATTCAAATGCTTTGTGCCGTTTGCACTCGCTTCGATAATGGCCGCGATCCCCCGTAAAAACGGTATCTTTTTTACGATGTTCAGTTTCGGGTTGTGTTTGCGGGGAAGCTTAAAAAAGTTCATGCTTCCATCCGTTCTTCTGATGGCTGTAACGTAATGATGCTTTCCGCCAAACATAACGCCTTCCACAACAGCCTGCCCGCCGTAAGCGGGCGGAATTTTATGTTTTGACATATTATCAACCTGCCTATTTCTTTAGGATTGCTAACCATTTCCTTTCACTCTATTGTACAGGAAACAGCGCTAAACCTCTAGATTGACAGGCTGAAAAATTGCCATAGCCTTGCTTTTTCTACATGCATTATACCCGTTATTTTCAAATTTTACTCGCAGCTGTCAAAAAGTGTGAGCTTTTTTATTGACATTTCATTTTTTGGGCACACTTTAACTGGAGGTGCCATGATGACAAGCGAAAAAGATACAGAACAAAATGAAGAATTGAATGAGAAGCAAGGGCCGCCTGTTTCGATGGCCGGCAGGGTGGCAGCAACAGGTTTTTGCGGAGGCGTATTATGGAGTTTCGTTGCTTATATCGCATATTTGTTTCATTTTTCTGAAATCAGCCCGAATATGATTTTGCAGCCGTTTGTGCTCGGAGAGTGGAAAAAACATGGACTAGGAACGGTGATCAGCATCATTTTGATTGGAGTGATTTCAATTGGCGCAGCGTTTCTTTATTTTCTTCTATTGAAACGTTTAAAAACAATGTGGCCGGGTATTTTATACGGCTTGGTGCTTTGGCTGCTCGTGTTTTTTGTTTTTAATCCGATTTTTCCAGATGTGCGCACGGTGAACGAACTGACATCAGATACCATTATTACGACGATTTGCATTTATTTGCTTTACGGGCTGTTTGTCGGGTATTCCATTTCATTTGAATACAATGAGCTGAATTCGGAAAAGCTGGCACGTGCGCTGGGAATGCATAGAGAATAGTGTATAAACCTTTTCCAGTATGATAAAATGTTCACGAGAAGTGAACATTTTTTGCATGAGAAACCCTCGCGAAAAGGAGAGATCATGTGCCTCATTTTTTGATTTTGAACGGACCGAATGTCAATCGGCTTGGGAAGCGTGAGCCTGAAGTATTCGGCCGCCAGACGCTGACCGATATTGAAACAGATTTATTTCAATTTGCTGAAGCCTTACATATCCAGCTCACTTTCTTCCAGTCTAATCACGAAGGTGATTTGATCGATGCGATACATGAGGCTGAGGAGCAATACAGCGGGATTGTTCTGAACCCCGGCGCCCTGAGCCATTACAGCTATGCGATCAGGGATGCTGTTTCAAGCATCAGTCTTCCTGTGGTTGAGGTGCATTTATCAAACTTATACGCCAGGGAAGAATTCAGGCATCAGTCGGTTATCGCTCCGGTTGCGAAAGGGCAGATTGTCGGTCTTGGAGCTGAAGGCTACAAGCTTGCTGTTCGCTACTTATTAAGCCAGCAAGGGGGAGAATAAGGATGAAGCTAGAGAAATTAAGAAACCTTTTTGAACAGCTGGGAATTGACGGCATGCTGATTACAAGCAGCACGAATGTACGCTATATGACAGGGTTTACAGGTTCTGCGGGTTTGGCTGTTATATCGGGTGACAAAGCAGCGTTTATTACGGATTTTCGTTATACAGAGCAGGCGAAGGTTCAGGTCAAAGGTTTTGAGATCATTGAACATGGCGGCAGCCTGATTCAGACCACTGCCGACACTGTGGAATCGTTCGGCATCAAGCGTCTCGGCTTTGAACAGAACAGCATGACATATGGCACTTATGCTTCATACAGCGCCGTTATCAGTGAGGCCGAATTAGTGCCTGTGGCTGAATCCGTGGAAAAGTTGCGCTTGATTAAGTCTAGTGAAGAGATTAAGATATTAGAGGAAGCTGCGAAGATTGCAGATGATGCCTTCAAACATATCTTGACGTTTATGAAACCCGGCATTTCTGAAATCGCTGTTGCCAATGAGCTGGAATTTTATATGAGAAGCCAAGGAGCTGACAGCTCTTCTTTTGATATGATTGTCGCCTCGGGCCTTCGGTCAAGCCTTCCTCACGGTGTGGCCAGTGACAAACTGATTGAAAGCGGAGACCTTGTTACGCTTGATTTTGGCGCTTATTATAAAGGATATTGTTCTGATATTACCCGTACGGTCGCTGTTGGTCAGCCCAGTGATCAATTGAAGGAGATCTATCAGGTTGTATTTGATGCTCAGGCGCTCGGCGTCGCACATATTAAGCCGGGAATGACAGGAAAAGAGGCTGACGCCCTCACAAGGGATCACATTGCGGCAAAAGGCTACGGTGAATATTTCGGTCATTCAACCGGGCACGGGCTCGGCATGGAAGTTCATGAATCGCCGGGATTATCCGTCAGATCTTCAGCTATCCTTGAACCGGGCATGGTGGTCACAGTGGAGCCGGGCATTTACATACCAGAAACAGGCGGTGTCCGTATTGAAGATGACATCGTGATTACAGAAAACGGCAACCGGACAATCACCCATTCCCCAAAAGAACTTATTATTTTGTGATTGTAATATAGGAGGACATTAAACATGATTTCAGTTAACGATTTCCGTACAGGATTAACAATCGAAGTAGATGGCGGCATTTGGCGCGTCGTTGACTTCCAGCACGTAAAACCTGGAAAAGGTGCGGCCTTTGTCCGCTCTAAACTTCGCAACCTTCGCACTGGCGCCATTCAGGAAAAAACCTTCCGCGCTGGTGAAAAAGTAGCGAAAGCGCAAATCGAAACAAAAACAATGCAATATCTATATGCAAACGGAGATCAGCACGTATTTATGGATACTTCTTCTTATGAGCAGCTTGAACTGAGCGCAACTCAAATCGAAGAAGAATTAAAATACCTGCTTGAAAACATGTCTGTGCATATCATGATGTACCAGGATGAAACACTTGGCATCGAACTTCCAAACACAGTTGAGCTGAAAGTTGTTGAAACTGAACCTGGTATTAAAGGTGATACAGCATCAGGCGGTACAAAACCTGCGAAAACTGAAACCGGACTTGTTGTAAACGTGCCGTTCTTTGTGAATGAAGGCGACACACTTGTTGTCAATACATCAGACGGTTCTTACGTTTCAAGAGCATAGAAAGAAAAAAAGAAGTCTGTTCCCAAATTGGGAGCAGGCTTTTTTTTGTGCCCAAAAACAGAATCTTTCTTTTATACGAAAATGACAAGACTACTTCAGCAAGCTAGAGCATATCATATAAAAAAACAGGAGGTTGGGAGAGTGCTATGAAATTTTTCCTTGGAAATATCAATTCTACTGTTTTAACAATGGCGGGATTACGAGTTTTATCCTCTATGATTGAGCTGACTGCAGCCATTATCATGCTTGTGACAAACGATGTCCGGAAGGCAGTTGTGGTTAACAGCATTCTTGCTATTGTAGGGCCGTTGATTTTTATCATTACGATGACAGTCGGAATCTACCAAATTGCCGGGCAGCTTTCGTATGCAAAGCTGATTCTGATTTTTACGGGTGTTGTTTTGATTTTGGCGGGTGTTCATAAATAAGAAGAGGCTTGTCATAAAGTCTGCCTCACATCATACATTTTAAAGAAGCCAATCGGTAGAAAGGAGGAGGCTCTGTTGAATGAAATCGCTGAGGTTCTCCCTGAATCCATGAAAAACGCCCTTTCTGAAATACCGGAACAACAATGGCTGGAAATCGAAGAAGTCAGAATTCGGGTCAACCGCCCCATTGAATTGATTCGAAAAGGACAACCTGTTTTTTTATCCTATGCGGGTACGGCCGAGGATGCCCATCTGATCCTGAGCCGGCTCAGCAACTATAGCATGTATACTCTTGAAGAAGAGCTGAAGAAAGGGTATGTCACGATCAGAGGCGGCCACAGAGTCGGACTGGCAGGCAGAGTCATTACGGAAAACGGGGGTGTGAAAGGACTCCGTGACATCGCATCTTTTAATATACGAATTGCCAGGCAAAAGCTGGGGATTGCGGAGCCGCTGCTTCCGTACTTATATCAAACCAGCTGGCTGAATACGCTGATTATCGGACCGCCCCAAACCGGCAAAACAACACTTCTTCGGGACCTTGCGAGGCTCTCGAGCACCGGTAAAAACCGCATGCTGCCCGTAAAGACAGGCATCGTCGATGAACGGTCAGAAATTGCCGGATGTCTGCGCGGCATTCCGCAACATCAATTTGGACAGAGAATTGACGTATTAGACGCCTGTCCGAAGGCTGAGGGGCTGATGATGATGATTCGATCCATGAGTCCTGAGGTGATGATTGTCGATGAAATCGGGCGTATGGAAGATACAGATGCGCTTCTGGAGGCGTTGCATGCAGGTGTTTCAGTAATCGTATCGGCGCATGGCTGGAGCATATCCGATCTCATGAAGCGGCCTTCATTGAAGCGTTTGTGGGAAGAAAGAGCCTTTGACCGCTATTTGGAATTATCAAGAGCAAAAGGGCCGGGCACAGTGAGCCGCATTTATGACAAAGACGGACATGTGCTGTCTAGGACACCGGGCGTGAAAACATGCTGAAGCTGCTGGGCGCAGTATTCATTGTGGTAGCGACAACATGGACAGGTTTTGAGATGGCGAAGATTTATACAGAACGGCCGCGGCAAATCCGCCAGCTGCGTGCGGCGCTTCAATCCCTCGAGGCTGAAATCATGTACGGCCATACACCGCTTCATACCGCTTCACAGCAGATTGCCAAGCAGCTCGCACAGCCTGTTTCAGCTCTTTTTTCCGCATTCAGTGATCAGCTGGAAAAGGGAAGCGATTCCGCGAAAACGGCGTGGGAGCAAAGCTTAAAAAAGGTATGGGACACCATGTCTTTGAAAAAAAGCGAATACGAGGTGCTAAAGCAGTTTGGCGAGACGCTCGGGATTCATGATCGAATCTCACAGCAAAAGCACATCAAGCTGGCGCTGACACATTTGGAAGCCTCAGAAGCGGATGCTGAGCAGGCGCAAGCGAAAAACGAAAAGATGATAAAGAGTTTGGGCTTTTTAGCGGGCTTGTTACTCATTCTTCTATTGATGTAAACATGAGGGGAGCAAAAATAAAATGGGAGTAGATGTGAATGTCATATTTCAAATCGCCGGAGTGGGAATCGTGGTCGCTTTTTTACACACGATATTGGATCAGATGGGCAAGAAAGAATACGCTCAGTGGGTGACGCTGTTAGGTTTTATCTATATTTTATTTATGGTGGCCACCATTGTAGATGACCTATTCAAAAAGATAAAAGCTGTGTTTTTATTCCAAGGATAGGGGGGCTTGCAGATTGACATTGTTCAAATTGTAGGTTTAGGGCTGATCGCCACCTTCCTTTCTTTAATAGTAAAAGAACAAAAGCCGACTTTTGCTTTTTTAATCGTCGTTTTTGCCGGATGTGCCATTTTTCTTTATTTAGTAGACCAAATCTACGACATTATACGAATGATAGAAAAAATCGCGATTAATGCAAATGTCAACATGGTCTATGTTGAAACCATTTTAAAGATTATCGGAATCGCCTATATTGCTGAATTCGGGGCACAGCTCACAAAAGATGCCGGTCAAGGAGCCATCGCCTCGAAAATAGAATTGGCGGGGAAAATTTTAATTCTCGTTATGGCTGTGCCTATTTTAACCGTCATTATTGAAACGATTCTCGGACTCATACCTTCTATGTCATAACCGAAAGGAGGCGGTAGATTGAAGCGTTTTCAATGGGTTTTGCTTTTGGCCGTGCTGATCATAGCAGGGCGTGCAGAAATTGTACAAGCAGCCGGTAATCACGAACAAACGGAAGATCATGCTGAAACGGCCGAGCAATTAGCGGAAAGGACAGCAGCCTCGCTTGAAACAGATAAGATCGGAGAATTTTGGAATGATATTATGACAGAATACGGCGGACTGCTGCCGGAAAGCCAAAAAGGCAGTTTAATCGAGTTTATCAACGGCGAGAAATCATTCTCACCCCAAGAATGGCTGAAAGCTCTCTTTTCTTATTTGTTCCATGAAGTGCTAGCCAATGGAAAGCTGCTGGGCACATTGATTTTGCTCACGATTTTTTGCGTCATTCTGCAGCTTCTGCAAAATGCGTTTCAGCAAAGCACTGTCAGTAAGGTTGCATAC
The DNA here is from genome assembly GCF_050585765.1 of Bacillus sp. ATD. Classification (NCBI taxonomy): domain Bacteria; kingdom Bacillati; phylum Bacillota; class Bacilli; order Caryophanales; family Bacillaceae; genus Bacillus; species Bacillus sp. ATD. The sequence continues at coordinate 263,697 of NZ_JBOBQH010000002.1, forward strand.
TCAATTGTGTACATGGTGCTGATTATCCTTGCGCTGAACAGCTTTCATGTGGCAATCAATTATGCAACTGAGGCCATTCAGACGATGACCAGCTTTATCCTGGCACTCATTCCGCTCCTCTTGGCGCTTTTGGCTTCCTCAGGCGGAGCTGTATCTGCTGCCTTCTTTCATCCTGTTATCCTCTTTCTGATGAACACGAGCGGTCTCTTGATTCAAAATATTGTCATGCCGCTGATTTTCTTATCAGCGATTCTGAGCATTGTCAGCACAATGACCGAACAATACAAAGTAACGCAGCTGGCCAACCTGCTCAGAAATATCGCCATCGGAGCACTGGCTGTTTTTCTTACCATCTTTCTCGGCGTCATCTCTGTTCAGGGAGCCTCAGCTGCAGTGACAGACGGCATTACGCTCAGGACGGCTAAATTCATAACCGGAAATTTTATTCCAGTGCTTGGCCGGATGTTTACAGACGCAACAGATACAGTAATCAGCGCCTCCTTACTGCTGAAAAATACGGTAGGGATTCTGGGTGTCGCTATTTTGATCTGTATCGCGGCATTTCCGGCAATCAAAGTGCTTTCCCTCGCTTTTATTTATAAGCTGGCAGCCGCGATTCTTCAGCCGCTTGGAGGCGGGCCCGTCATCACCTGCCTCGACGTCATCAGCAAAAGCGTCATCTATATTTTTGCAGCTCTCGCCATTGTGTCCCTCATGTTTTTTTTAAGCCTTACTGTCATAATCACAGCCGGGAACCTCACGATGATGATGAAATAAAGGAGGCAGGCGAATGAGTTTTTTAACAGAATGGCTTACCACCATCGTGTTGTTTATCCTATTTGCAATTGTGATTGATATGCTGCTGCCAAGCTCCAGCATGCAAAAGTACGCAAAAATGGTAGTCAGCCTGCTCTTGATTGTCGTCATGCTTACGCCAATTTTTAAACTTTTCAAGACAGACCCCGAAGTCATCTTTGAATACCTGACAAAAAACGAGCAATCAGAGTCCGCCGACATAAAAAATCAAATCAATTCAAAAAAAATAGAAATACAAGCTTCCCAGCGCGCATATATTCTAGAAGAAATGGCTGTCCAACTAAAAAAGAAAGCGGAGGAGAGATTCAGTCATGATGAATATAAAGTAGGCAGCATCAAACTCACGGCAGGAGAAAAGGTAGATTCAGAAGAGGATATTAAAACAATCAGCGTGTATATGGCCCCGTCTTCTGAAAAAACGGTCCAAACGGTCGCGCCGGTCCACATTGATACAGATCATGCATACGTAACGAAAGAAGCAGCCGAACAAAAAGAAGCCAAACAGATCCAAACGCAGCTCGCGGACATTTGGGAAATCGGAAGTAAGAAAATTACGGTTCATATGGAAGGCGGGGAGAGTGTCGGCAATGAATAAAAACGGATTATGGAATGTATTGAAAAAGCAGTTTCTTCCGGGGCAAACGAAGGACGGCGAAAAGCCGAAGCTGACCAAATATCATTACTTTCTGTTCGTTTTTGTTCTCGGAGTTTCCTTTATGCTTGTCAGCCAGTTGTTTTCTTCACCTGAGAAAACAGAAAACGCCAAAACGATAACGGCCGTATCCTCACAAAATTCTGGAGGCAGCAAAGAGAAAACAACTGAAGTGTTTAAAGCCTCAAAATCTGACGAGCCTAAAAACTCGATCGATGATTATGAAAAAGAATACGAAAATCAGCTGAAAGAAATTCTTGAAACAATCATTGGAGTGGATGATGTCTCGGTTGTCGTGAATGTTGATGCAACGTCCCTGAAAGTATATGAAAAAAACAAATCAAACAAAAATACGACCACTGAAGAAACAGACAAAGAAGGCGGAACAAGAAGTGTTACAGACCAGACATCGGAGGAAGAAATCGTTATGATCAAAAACGGCGATAAAGAAACACCAGTCGTCGTCCAAACGAAAAAACCTGATATACGCGGTGTACTCGTTGTTGCTCAAGGAGTGGACAACGTTCAAATAAAACAAACCATTATTGAAGCGGTGACACGGGTCCTGGATGTTCCAAGCCACCGGGTTGCGGTTGCCCCTAAAAAAATAAAGGAGGATTCATAAATGCTTAAAAAACAAACCGTTTGGCTATTAACAATGCTCAGTCTTGTCGTGGTGTTAAGCGTCTACTATATCATGTCGCCGGAAAGCAAAAACGCCGTGCAAATGCAAAGTGAAAAAAGCGCGTCTGACAGTGGAGAGGTCGCAACTGAAAAAGCGCCTGCCAAGCAAGACACGAAGGAAAAAAGCGGTACAGAAACTGAAAAAGGAAAAGAAGATGGAACAAAGGGAACGAAAGATTCATCAGCAGACAAGGAAACATCCGCTGAAGCCAGTGAAAAAGGAACTGTTGTTACGGAAACAGCCGATGATGATCTGTTTACAACGTACCGTCTGGATTTAGAAGATGCCAGAAGCAAAGAAAGAGAAGAGCTGAATGCCATTGTGTCAAGCGATGATGCAACAGCCAAGGAGAAAAGCGAAGCATACGATAAAATGACGGCTCTCAGTGAAGTGGAAGGAACAGAAAAACAGCTGGAAACGCTGATTAAAACACAAGGTTACGAGGATGCGCTCGTCAATGCTGAAGGAGATAAAATCAATATTACAGTCAAATCAGACAAACACTCCAAATCGAAGGCGACAGCCATTATCGACCTTGTTGCAAAAGAAATCAAAACAATGAAAGATGTCGCTGTCACATTTGAACCCTCTAAATAAGAATGAGGAGAAAAAAGCCCGCTAAACAAGCGGGCTTTTTGCGTTGCTATCATATTAGAGTTGAATTCAAAAGTCCGCTCCTGTAAGATGAACATAGTATGTACTTTTAGTAGTAACCTATAAAAAAAGAAATTTCATACATAGGAGTGCGATTGAATGTTAAATATCAAAGAAATCCACGAGCTGATTAAAGCAATTGACGAGTCTACAATTGACGAATTCGTATATGAAAATGAAGGTGTATCCTTAAAACTGAAAAAACACGAAGCAGGCACTGTTCAAGTCATGCAGCAGGCGCCGGCAGCACCTGTACAGGCACAGGCTCCGCAGGCAGTTCAGCCGCAAGCGCAGCAAGCAGCGTCTGCACCTGCCCAAGAAGCACCAAAGCAAGATGAGAATCTACATAAAATCACTTCACCAATGGTAGGAACATTTTATGCATCTTCATCACCGGAAGCTGGCCCGTATGTAACAGCCGGTTCAAAAGTGAATGAAAACACAGTTGTCTGCATTGTAGAAGCGATGAAGCTTTTCAACGAAATCGAAGCAGAAGTGAAAGGCGAAATCGTTGAAGTATTAGTAGAAAACGGCCAGCTGGTCGAATACGGACAACCTCTATTTCTTGTAAAAGCAGAGTAAGGAGACTGAACATGATTAAAAAGCTATTGATCGCCAACAGAGGAGAAATTGCTGTCAGAATCATCAGAGCCTGCAGAGAGCTCGGTATTGAGACTGTCGCTGTTTATTCAGAAGCTGATAAAGATGCCCTTCATGTTCAAATGGCCGATGAAGCTTTTTGTATCGGGCCAAAAGCATCAAAAGACAGCTATTTAAACGTTACAAATATTGTGAGTGTTGCAAAGCTGACTGGCACGGACGCTATTCATCCGGGATATGGATTTTTAGCTGAAAATGCTGATTTCGCTGAATTATGTGAAGAAGTGAATGTCACGTTTGTCGGCCCGAGCGCTGACGCCATTTCAAAAATGGGAACAAAAGACGTTGCGCGGGAAACGATGAAACAGGCCGGCGTGCCAATCGTACCGGGTTCACAGGGAATTATAGAAAATGTGGAAGAAGCGGTTTCGCTTGCTAATGAAATTGGGTATCCTGTAATTATAAAAGCCACCGCAGGCGGAGGCGGAAAAGGAATCAGAGTTGCCCGCACTGAAGAGGAACTGATTAATGGCATTAAGATTACACAGCAGGAAGCTGCAACAGCATTCGGAAATCCAGGCGTATACATCGAAAAATACATAGAAGATTTTCGCCATGTTGAAATCCAAGTGCTTGCCGATAACTACGGAAACACCATCCATTTGGGAGAACGCGACTGCTCGATCCAAAGACGCCTGCAAAAGCTTTTGGAAGAATCACCATCTCCAGCCCTTGATTCAGAAATCAGGGAGCAGATGGGAGATGCAGCAGTAAAGGCTGCAAAAGCGGTTGGCTACACAGGTGCTGGAACAGTTGAATTTATCTATGACTACAATGAACAGCGCTATTACTTCATGGAAATGAACACGAGAATCCAGGTAGAGCACCCAGTCACAGAAATGGTGACGGGAACGGACCTGATTAAGGAACAAATCAAGGTGGCATCAGGAATGGAACTGGACCTTAAGCAAGAAGATGTTGAATTTGAAGGCTGGTCCATCGAATGCCGAATCAACGCAGAAAACCCAAGTAAAAATTTCATGCCGTCACCTGGTGAAATTAAAATGTACCTGCCTCCTGGCGGTCTTGGTGTCCGCGTCGATTCAGCTGCGTACCCGGGCTATTCCATCCCGCCGTACTATGACAGCATGATTGCAAAGGTAATCACATACGGAAAAACGAGGGATGAAGCAATTGCCCGCATGAAACGCGCATTGAGCGAATTCGTCATCGAAGGCATTGAGACAACAATCCCGTTCCATTTAAAACTGCTTGAACACGAAACATTTGTGAGCGGAGAGTTTAATACGAAATTTTTAGAAACATATGATGTAATGGGCTCATAATTTTTACGGAGGTGAATTGAATGAAAGACAACAGCTTGCTTAAAATGGATCAAGAAGATACGCATTTAGGTAAGGTTGAGATTGCACCGGAGGTCATTGAGGTCATTGCCGGCATTGCAGCATCAGAAGTTGATGGGGTTGCCGAAATGCGCGGAAACTTTGCGACAGGCGTCGTCGAGCGCTTTGGCAAAGTGAATCATGGCAAAGGCGTCAAAGTCGACCTGGCGGATGCCGGAATTACGATCGATGTATACTGTGTCGTTACATTTGGCGTTTCGATTCCGAAAGTTGCAGCGTCCGTTCAGGAAAACATTCGTCAAACCTTATTAAATATGACGTCTCTTTCGATTAACGAGATTAATATTCACATCGTCGGCATTCAATTTGACACAAAAGCCCAGGAAGTCCAAATCGACGAAGAAATGTAAATGGCTTAACACGAAACCAAGGGGAGGGCGGCCCTTTGGTTTTTTTACACGTTACCCTTTATTTCAAAGCATGAAGAAAGCCGGCTCAAAAGCCGAGTTTCTTCATGAACGTGAAATCCGAATGATCATATTAAGGTTTATGAAAATATTCGGTAATAGGGCGGAAAAACCTTGATTTCAATATGCGGATACGAAAAAAATATGTTATGATCTCTTTGTGGCTTAACGACAAGCGTATAAAGAGGATCAAAGGAGAAAGAAAATGAAAAGAAGAACAGCAAGAGAAAAAGCTTTGCAGGCACTATTTCAAATTGATGTCAGCGATATTGCAGTGAATGAAGCCATAGAACACGCACTGGATGAAGAAAAAACAGATCCTTTCTTTGAACAGCTTGTACACGGGGTATTGGAACACCAAGACCAGCTGGATGAAATGATCTCCAAGCATCTGGTGAATTGGAAGCTCGATCGGATAGCCAATGTTGACCGTGCGATTTTGCGCCTGGCAGCATATGAAATGGCATATGCCGAAGACATTCCGGTGAATGTCTCCATGAACGAAGCGATTGAGCTGGCAAAACGGTTTGGTGATGACAAAGCGACAAAGTTTGTAAACGGGGTTCTTTCTAACATTAAATCTGATATTGAACAATCATAGGAGGAAAGAAAATGACTGCAACAATCATCGACGGAAAAGAAACGGCTAGAGAAAAACGCGAACAATTGGCAAAAGAGGTAGAAGAGCTTAAAAAGCAAGGTGTCACTCCTGGACTGGCGGTTATTTTGATTGGAGATGATCCTGCTTCTCACTCTTACGTGCGAGGAAAGAAAAAAGCGGCTGAAACAATGGGAATGAATTTCAAGCTCGATCAATTTGACAGCAGCCTCACCGAAGCTGAACTGCTTTCCATTATTGATCAATATAACCAAGACCCTGAGTTTCACGGCATTCTCGTTCAGCTTCCGCTTCCAGATCATATTTCTGAAAAAGCGGTGATCGAACGTATCTCTCCTGATAAAGATGTAGACGGGTTTCATCCGTTAAACGTAGGGAAAATGCTGCTTGGTGAAGATACGTTTCTCCCTTGCACGCCTCATGGAATTGTTGAGCTTTTGAAGAAAACCAATATCGACCTTTCCGGTAAAGAGGTTGTTGTAGTCGGCCGAAGCAACATTGTCGGCAAACCTGTCGGCCAGCTTTTATTAAATGAAAACGCGACGGTTACTTACTGTCATTCAAGAACAGAAAATATTACTGATCATACGAAAAAAGCGGACATCCTGGTGGTGGCAGTGGGAAGAGCCAACTTCATCAGTGCAGACCAGATCAAAGAGGGCGCTGTTGTCATTGACGTCGGCGTTAATCGTCTGGAAAGCGGAAAGCTTTGCGGAGACGTTGAATTTGAAGGGGCAAAGGAAAAAGCGTCCTTCATCACGCCGGTTCCAGGCGGAGTAGGTCCGATGACCATCACGATGCTTGCGCATAATACTGTTAAATCTGCGAAACGTACGTTATCATAGATAATTGGAGATATTCACAGGCGGGGCGTATTGCCCGCCTTGAATATGAGCACGATACCCGCTTCTTTGGCTCCTAAAGCCAGGGCGGGTTTTTCTTTAGTTATGGTGCAGGAATGCTTAGGAGAGGAGTTTTTAGACATGGGTGAAGCAGCGTATGTTACCGTCTCAGCGCTGACGAAGTATATAAAACGAAAATTCGATGTAGATCCTCACCTTGAAAATATTTGGATTAAAGGCGAATTATCGAATGTAAAGATACACACACGAGGCCACATTTATTTCACTTTGAAAGACGAAAACGCAAGAATGCAGTCGGTGATGTTCGCGAGACAAAGCGAGCGTCTGCCTTTTAAACCTGAAAACGGTATGAAAGTGCTGGTCAGAGGCGGAATTTCCGTATATGAACCGAGCGGAAACTATCAATTATATGCCAAAGAAATGCAGCCTGACGGGGTCGGAGCGCTTTATTTAGCGTACGAAGAATTAAAAAAGAAGCTTGCCGGAGAAGGTTTATTTGACGACCGCTACAAAAAACAAATCCCCGCATTTCCAGCCACAATCGGGGTTGTGACATCTCCAACGGGTGCCGCTGTCAGAGACGTTATTACAACTCTAAAAAGAAGATATCCCCTTGTAAAAGTCATTGTTCTTCCAGCGCTCGTACAAGGCGAAAATGCGAGCAGATCCATCGTTACGCGCATTGAAGAAGCAAATGAAAAAGAGATCTGCGACGTATTAATTGTCGGGAGAGGCGGCGGTTCGATAGAAGAACTGTGGGCATTCAATGAAGAAATTGTAGCTCGCGCAATCTTTGCTTCCAATATTCCAATTATATCGGCAGTTGGGCATGAGACGGATTTTACGATCAGTGATTTTGTCGCAGATATCAGAGCAGCGACGCCGACAGGGGCAGCTGAGATTGCCGTGCCTCATACCACTGATTTAATCGAACGGACAAAAACAGCGGAAGTCAGGATGACAAGAGCGATGCAGCAGCATCTCGGCCAGAAAAAAGAACGGATTCAAACGTTGCAATCGTCCTATGCCTTTCGTTTTCCAAAGCGATTGTATGCGCAAAAAGAGCAGCAGTTTGACCTCGCGTACCAGCAGTTTCAAGCACAGCTGACCGCTCTTTTAGATCGGAAAAGCAGACAGTTGGAGCGGGAAACGTACAGATTAGAGGCACTGCATCCTCATGAACAGCTGAAGCAAGCGAAAACACGCTACGAGGAACAGACAAATCAGCTAAGAAAAAATATGAATATCCAAATGAAGCAGCTGCATTCCCAATTCCAAACAGTTCTTGGCAAGCTGAATGCACTAAGTCCTCTTCAAGTGATGGAAAGAGGATACAGTCTTGCTTATAAAGAAGATAAACTCATTAAAAGTGTCAATCAGATAGAAGAGAAGGATCGGCTAGAAGTCAAGCTGACGGATGGCGTGCTGACCTGTGAAGTATTAGAAAAGAGAGGGGAAGAAAAATGACAGACGTGAAAAAAAATGAAAACATGACTTTTGAAGAAGCGATGAAAGGGCTTGAGAGCATTGTCTCAAAGCTTGAAGAGGGGGATGTGCCTCTAGAGCAAGCGATTAACTATTTCCAAGAAGGCATGGCTTTATCAAAAATGTGCCATGAAAAGCTGCAAAAAGTCGAAAAGCAAATGGACTTCATTTTAAAAGAAGACGGCGAACTGGCACCTTTCAGTGTTCAGGAGGAAGACGAAGGTGACAAATAAATTAACGAGTTTTCTGGCGGACCGGAAAAAAACAATTGAAAATCAGCTTTTTGTATATACAGAAAAGCTTGATATGCCGGACTCATTAAAGAAATCTATGCTGTATTCTCTAGAGGCCGGCGGAAAGCGGTTGCGTCCTCTGATTGTACTGGCTGTATTAAACGCATATGGAAAAAGCGAACAAGACGGCATTCCGGTCGGCTGTGCTGTCGAAATGATTCACACGTATTCGCTAATTCATGATGATCTTCCATGCATGGATGATGACGATTTGCGCCGCGGGAAGCCGACAAATCATAAAGTATTTGGTGAAGCGACAGCAGTATTAGCGGGTGACGGACTGCTCACGGAAAGCTTTAAGCTCATCACCTCCCACGTGTCAGACGAGGTGTCAGCAGAAAAGCGCCTTCGGCTTGTCAATGAACTGATTTTAGCGGCAGGCACCGAGGGCATGGTCGGGGGGCAAGTCGCTGATATGGAAGCGGAAAACCGCCAAGTCACGCTTGAAGAGCTCGAATCCATTCATGAACGGAAAACTGCCAAGCTTCTAGGTTTTTGCGTAATCGCCGGCGCGATTTTGGCGGATGCACCTGAGGAAGATATTGAAACCCTGCGTACCTTCAGCAGCCACATTGGAATCGGTTTTCAAATCAGAGACGATATTTTAGATTTAGAAGGCAGTGAAGAGAAAATCGGCAAACGTGTCGGCTCGGATACCATAAATGACAAATCGACTTACCCGTCACTTCTTTCACTGGAAGGGGCCAAACGTAAATTGGATGCTCATATAAAAGAGGCGAAGCGATTAATCGGCGGACTCTCTCTTCAAAAAGACCTTTTGTATGAGCTTTGTGATTTAATTGCGGCAAGAGATCACTAAAACGATCCTAATTTGAAGCGGCTGCACGAGATATGGTAAAATGTAAGCAGTTTATATGAAAAACGAAAAGGAAAGCGCGTTTGTCTTTTTTTATGTCCGAGATGATTGTCCAGCTCGGCATTCTGGAAGACATGTGTCATTGCAGAAATTCATGCTGAAAGTGAGTTGATCCGCTTTGGATCTTTTATCAATACAGGACCCGTCGTTTTTAAAAAACATGTCCATTGATGAATTAGAGAAATTAAGTGATGAAATCCGTCAGTTTTTAATTACAAGTTTATCCGCTTCCGGCGGCCACATCGGCCCAAACTTAGGTGTCGTAGAGCTTACTGTTGCACTGCATAAGGAATTTAACAGCCCGAAAGACAAGTTTTTATGGGATGTAGGCCATCAGTCGTATGTCCATAAGCTGCTGACAGGTCGCGGAAAAGAATTTGCGACGCTTCGCCAGTACAAAGGGCTTTGCGGATTTCCAAAGCGGAGCGAAAGCGAGCACGATGTTTGGGAAACCGGGCACAGCTCGACTTCTCTGTCAGGCGCGATGGGAATGGCAGCTGCGCGTGATATTAAAGGAACGGATGAATATATTATTCCGATTATTGGGGACGGCGCGCTGACCGGCGGAATGGCGCTTGAAGCCCTTAATCACATCGGCGACGAGAAAAAAGACATGATTGTCATTCTTAATGATAATGAAATGAGTATTGCACCAAATGTCGGCGCCATTCATTCTATGCTCGGACGGCTTCGCACTGCGGGGAAATACCAGTGGGTCAAAGATGAGCTTGAATACTTATTTAGAAAGATTCCGGCAGTTGGAGGCAAGCTTGCCGCGACAGCTGAACGGGTCAAAGACAGCCTGAAATACATGCTCGTCTCCGGAATGTTTTTCGAGGAGCTTGGTTTTACGTATTTGGGCCCGGTGGACGGACATTCTTATCATGAGCTGATTGAGAATCTTCAATACGCCAAAAAAACGAAAGGCCCTGTTCTCCTGCATGTCATCACGAAAAAAGGGAAGGGGTACAAACCGGCTGAGACCGATACAATTGGAACATGGCACGGTACCGGACCATACAAAATTAATACCGGTGACTTTGTAAAACCGAAAGCCGCAGCTCCTTCATGGAGCGGCCTTGTCAGTGGAACTGTGCAGCGAATGGCGCGCGAAGACGGACGCATTGTAGCCATTACGCCGGCTATGCCTGTCGGTTCAAAGCTTGAAGGGTTCGCAAAGGAATTCCCTGACCGGATGTTCGACGTAGGAATCGCAGAACAGCATGCGGCAACAATGGCTGCAGCTATGGCAATGCAGGGTATGAAGCCGTTTTTGGCAATTTACTCAACCTTCCTGCAAAGGGCATATGACCAAGTCGTTCATGACATCTGCCGCCAAAACGCCAATGTGTTTATTGGAATTGACCGTGCAGGACTCGTTGGCGCAGATGGAGAGACACATCAAGGCGTGTTTGATATTGCGTTTATGCGTCACATTCCAAACATGGTCTTAATGATGCCGAAAGACGAAAATGAAGGCCAGCACATGGTTCATACAGCACTTAGCTATGACGAAGGTCCGATAGCGATGCGTTTTCCGCGCGGAAACGGACTCGGCGTAAAAATGGATGAACAGTTGAAAACGATTCCGATCGGTACGTGGGAGGTGCTGCGTCCAGGGAACGATGCTGTCATCTTAACATTCGGTACAACAATTGAAATGGCGATTGAGGCAGCCGAAGAGCTGCAGAAAGAAGGCCTTTCCGTGCGCGTTGTGAATGCGCGTTTTATTAAGCCGATTGATGAAAAGATGATGAAGAGTATCCTAAAAGAAGGCTTGCCCATTTTAACAATTGAAGAAGCGGTCTTAGAAGGCGGTTTCGGAAGCTCGATTTTAGAATTCGCTCATGATCAAGGTGAATATCATACACCGATCGACAGAATGGGTATCCCTGATCGGTTTATTGAACACGGAAGCGTAACCGCGCTTCTAGAGGAAATTGGACTGACAAAACAGCAGGTGGCAAACCGTATTAGATTACTGATGCCGCCAAAGACACACAAAGGAATTGGATCATGACGTCAAAGAAAGAACGATTAGATGTATTATTAGTGGAAAGAGGGCTGGCGGAAACGCGTGAAAAAGCCAAAAGAGCCATTATGGCGGGGATCGTCTATTCAAACGAAAACCGCTTGGACAAGCCTGGAGAAAAAATTGACCGCGACCTTCCGTTAACCGTAAAAGGAAACCCGCTGAGGTATGTGAGCAGGGGCGGTTTAAAGCTCGAAAAAGCGCTGAAGGAATTTCCCGTCTCTGTCAAAGATAAAATTATGATTGATATTGGCTCCTCCACTGGCGGTTTTACGGACTGCGCTTTGCAAAATGGAGCTAAACAGTCATACGCTGTGGATGTAGGCTATAATCAGCTTGCGTGGAAGCTCAGACAGGATGAACGGGTCGTCGTGATGGAACGGACGAACTTCCGTTATGCAACACCGGCAGACTTTACAAAGGGCATGCCGGAGTTTGCCACAATAGATGTGTCCTTTATTTCCTTGCGGCTCATCCTTCCTGTCCTTAAAACATTGCTCGTACCGGGCAGCGACTGCATGGCTCTTGTTAAGCCTCAGTTTGAAGCGGGACGGGAATCGGTCGGCAAAAAAGGGATTGTCAGAGATCCTAAAGTGCATGCTGATGTGCTCAAGCGAATGATCAGTTTTTCTGCCGCTGAAGGCTATATCTGTAAAGGCCTGTCATTTTCTCCGATCACGGGAGGAGACGGAAATATTGAGTTTCTCCTTCATTTGTATTGGCCGGGAGAGGGACAGGCAGGTCAGGAACTGCCGGAAGAAGAGATCATGCGCGTTGTAGAAGAGGCACATACGACGTTAAAAGAAAAAAAAGCAGATGTACCGGAATAATAGTGCGCTATTATTCCTTTTTTCTGCATTCATGTACAATGTGCAGAGAATCATATAACATAAAAGAACAGATAAGCTGGAAATAGAGGTGCTTACATGAACAAAGGCCAGAGGCATATTAAAATCAGAGAGATCATTACGAGCAATGAAATCGAAACGCAGGATGAATTGGTCGACATGCTGAAGCAGGATGGCTACAAAGTGACGCAAGCGACGGTATCACGGGATATTAAAGAACTTCACCTTGTAAAAGTCCCTACGAATAATGGTTCTTACAAATACAGTCTTCCGGCGGACCAGCGTTTCAATCCGCTTTCAAAGCTAAAGCGGGCATTGATGGACGCATTTGTGAAAATAGACTCAGCAAGCCATATGATTGTGCTGAAAACGATGCCGGGCAATGCCCAGGCAATCGGGGCGCTGATGGACAATTTGGACTGGGATGAAATGATGGGGACCATTTGCGGAGATGATACGATTTTAATTATTTGCCGGACTCCTGAAGATACAGAAGGCGTAAAAAACAGGCTGCTTGAACTGCTGTAACAGAAAAACTAACAAAGATAAGAGGTGTAATGCTGTTTGTTAGCTGAACTATCGATTAAAAACTTTGCCATTATTGAGGAACTGACGGTTTCTTTTGAACGCGGGCTTACGGTTTTAACAGGAGAAACCGGAGCCGGCAAATCCATCATTATAGATGCCATTTCTCTTTTAGTCGGAGGCCGCGGATCATCTGAATTTGTTAGATATGGGGAAGCAAAAGCAGAACTTGAAGGGCTGTTTCTTTTGGAGAGCGGCCATCCCGTTTTAGGCGTATGCGCTGAGCAGGGAATCGACGTTTCAGACGAAATGATCATCATGAGAAGAGATATCAGCACGAGCGGGAAAAGCGTTTGCCGTGTCAATGGCAAGCTTGTCACGATTGCCTCGCTAAGAGAGATCGGCAGGCTTTTATTAGATATTCACGGGCAGCACGATAACCAGCTGTTAATGGAAGACGAAAATCATCTTCAGCTCTTGGACAAGTTTGCCGGAGCCGAAGTGGAAAGCGCGCTCCAAGCGTATCAGGAAGGGTACCATCGGTATATGAAGCTGCTCAAAAAGCTAAAACAGCTTTCTGAAAGCGAACAGGAAATGGCCCATCGCCTTGATCTCATTCAATTTCAGCTCGAAGAAATCGAATCAGCAAAGCTTGAGATCAACGAAGATGAACAGCTTCAAGAAGAGCGTCAGCAAATTTCAAACTTTGAGAAGATATATGAATCGCTGCAAAATGCATATAATGCGCTTCGCAGTGAACAGAGCGGATTGGACTGGGTCGGAATGGCATCAGCCCAGCTTGAAGATATATCTGATATTAACGAACCGCTGAAAAAACTGTCTGAGAGTGTTTCGAACTCCTACTATCTGCTTGAGGACGCTACATTTCAGATGAGAAATATGCTGGATGAGCTTGAATATGATCCAGAACGCCTGAACTATATTGAGACGCGGCTCAATGAAATCAAACAGCTGAAACGAAAATACGGTGCCACTGTCGAGGACATTTTGGAATACGCTTCTAAAATTGAAGAAGAAATTGACCAAATTGAAAACAGGGACAGCCACCTCCAAAGTCTGAAAAAGGAGCTTGACTCCGTTGGCAAGGATGTCGCAGTGGAAGCGGCAAATGTTTCTCAAATCCGGAAAACATGGGCGAAAAAACTGGCTGATGAGATTCATCGGGAATTAAAAAGCCTGTACATGGAAAAATCAACGTTTGATACGGAATTCAAAATCAGACAAGCGTCACGCAATGAAGAGGCACCGGTTGTAAACGGCCAGCCTGTTCAGCTGACTGAACAAGGGATCGATCTGGTGAAGTTTTTAATTTCAACCAATACAGGCGAGCCGCTGAAATCTCTTTCGAAAGTCGCTTCAGGTGGAGAGCTGTCACGGGTGATGCTTGCCATAAAAAGCATTTTTTCCTCACAGCAGGATGTGACATCGATCATTTTTGATGAGGTTGATACCGGTGTAAGCGGCAGGGTCGCACAGGCAATCGCTGAGAAGATCCATAAAGTGTCAATAGGATCACAAGTGCTTTGTATTACACACTTGCCTCAGGTGGCTGCCATGGCCGATACGCATCTTTATATTGCGAAGGAGTTAAAAGACGGCAGAACGACGACACGTGTCAAGCCGCTTTCTAAGCAGGAAAAAATAGTGGAAATCGGACGCATGATTGCAGGTGTCGAGGTAACCGATTTAACGAAACGCCATGCGAAAGAACTTTTAAAACAAGCGGATCAAGTCAAAACAACTGGGTAAGCTGCGCGAAAAGCGCAGCTTATTTTTTTTGTTTACATCCATTCGTTCATCAGTATATCCAATGTTTTTCTTCATATGACAGTTATAAATAAGCCGCCAGAAGGCAAAATTAAATGATGTAGCAGCAAGTCATAAAGAAGGTGTGGGATAGGAGCGAGGAGAGTGAAGTAGTGAATGCCCGATAACATCAGAAAAGCAGTAGGTTTAATTCTCCTTGTTTCGTTATTAAGTGTAGGTTTATGCAAACCGCTAAAAGAGTATTTACTGATTCCAACGCAAATGAGAGTATTTGAAACCCAAACACAAGCGATTGAAACAAGTTTATCGGTAAACGCTCAGACATCAGAATCATCAGAAGCGTTTACAGTAAAAAAAGATCCGCACGAAATTAAGGTGACAGGCAAAAAGTCAGGTGAGTCAGAATTAGTATACGATCTTGCCGGATTTCCAATTAAAAAAACAAAAGTGCAAGTTCTTCCTGATTTAAAGGTGATACCTGGCGGACAATCAATCGGTGTAAAACTTCATTCCGTCGGTGTTCTTGTCGTCGGATTCCATCAAATCAATACAAGTGAAGGCAAAAAATCTCCGGGAGAAACGGCCGGAATTGAAGCGGGCGACATTATTATTGAGATGAATGGACAGAAAATTGAAAAAATGAACGATGTAGCCCCATTTATCCAAAAAGCCGGAAAAACCGGTGAATCTTTAGATTTACTGATCAAACGTGACAAACAAAAAATCAAAACAAAGTTGATTCCACAAAAGGATGAACAAGAAGGCAAATACAGAATCGGATTATATATCAGGGATTCTGCTGCCGGCATTGGCACTATGACCTTTTATGAACCGAAAACAAAAAAATATGGAGCACTTGGACACGTGATTTCCGATATGGACACAAAGAAACCAATTGTGGTGGAGAATGGAGAAATCGTTAAATCCACTGTAACATCAATTGAAAAAGGGACAGGCGGTAATCCGGGAGAAAAACTGGCACGATTTTCCTCAGAACGCAAAACGATCGGGGATATTAACAGAAACAGCCCATTCGGGATTTTCGGCACGCTGCATCAGCCGATTCAAAACAACATTTCAGATCAAGCACTGCCGGTTGCATTTTCTACTGAAGTCAAAAAAGGGCCGGCTGAAATTTTAACGGTCATTGATGATGACAAGGTGGAAAAATTTGATATTGAAATCGTCAGCACAACGCCGCAAAAATTCCCTGCGACAAAAGGAATGGTGTTGAAAATTACTGATCCAAGGCTGTTGAAAGAAACAGGAGGCATCGTACAGGGGATGAGCGGAAGCCCGATCATTCAAAATGGAAAAGTGATCGGCGCTGTCACCCATGTGTTTGTAAATGACCCGACAAGCGGCTACGGTGTTCATATTGAATGGATGCTGTCAGAAGCAGGAATCGATATTTACGGAAAAGAAAAAGCAAGCTGACTGCCGGAGTTTCCGGCAGTTTTTTTGTTTTGATCCCTCTTCACTTCTCAGAATACATACGGTAAAATATACAAAAGAAGATTTTTCGACAAATTCACGTTTCCTTGTTTGTCAAATTTCATTTTTAGTCGAAAAACAGAGAAAAACATAGAATAACAAAGATATGCCACTAATATTGGTGATTATGATTTTTTTAGAGGGTATATAGCGGTTTTGTCGAATGTAAACATGTAGCAAGGGTGAATCCTGTTAACTACATTTGGGGAGGAA
The DNA here is from genome assembly GCF_050585765.1 of Bacillus sp. ATD. Classification (NCBI taxonomy): domain Bacteria; kingdom Bacillati; phylum Bacillota; class Bacilli; order Caryophanales; family Bacillaceae; genus Bacillus; species Bacillus sp. ATD. Next base: position 279,972 of record NZ_JBOBQH010000002.1, read on the forward strand.
GAAACGTGGAGAAAATTAAAGTTTGTGTTGCTGATGATAATCGAGAGCTGGTAAGCCTGTTGAGTGAATATATAGAAGGACAGGAAGACATGGAAGTGATCGGCGTTGCTTATAACGGACAGGAATGCCTGTCGTTGTTTAAAGAAAAAGATCCCGATGTGCTCGTATTAGATATTATTATGCCGCATTTAGACGGACTTGCGGTTTTAGAGAGGCTGAGGGAATCAGATCTGAAAAAACAGCCGAATGTCATCATGCTGACAGCCTTTGGGCAGGAAGATGTCACGAAAAAGGCCGTCGATTTAGGCGCGTCCTACTTTATTCTCAAACCGTTTGATATGGAAAACCTTGTCGGTCATATCCGCCAGGTCAGCGGAAATGCCAGCAGTGTGACGCATCGTGCGCCATCATCGCAAAGCAGCATTATACGCAGCAGCCAGCCTGAACCAAAGAAGAAAAATCTCGACGCGAGCATCACAAGCATTATCCATGAAATCGGCGTCCCAGCCCATATTAAAGGCTATCTCTATCTGCGTGAAGCAATCTCAATGGTATACAATGACATCGAATTGCTCGGCAGCATTACAAAAGTCCTCTATCCGGACATCGCCAAAAAATTCAACACAACCGCAAGCCGTGTAGAAAGAGCGATCCGCCATGCAATTGAAGTGGCATGGAGCAGAGGAAACATTGATTCCATTTCCTCGCTGTTTGGTTATACTGTCAGCATGACAAAAGCTAAACCTACCAACAGCGAATTCATTGCAATGGTTGCGGATAAGCTTAGATTAGAACATAAGGCTTCTTAAACATGTGGATATTATGTGATAATTAAATCAAACGTCTTTTATTTATTGGTTTGCGCTGATAAATAGGAGGCGTTTTGTTTTTGGGGACATTTGTTATCATAGGTGATGGATATGAAAAATTTATTTTCCGTAAGGAGTGAGGTATGGGTTTGAAAAATATGGTCTGCTGATTGCTTTATTTATTCTTGCGCTTTGCGTCAATTCGAACATCATTACAGATTCACGCTTACTAGGCACCCTGATTGACTTTATCTCATTTACAGTCATGGTTTCATGTGTTCTCGCTGCTTGGATTATCAAAAACAATCAATCAGGATCAAATTGAAACCTTTCTCCTGCAAAATCGTAAGTAAGGCGTATTGATGTAAAAAGGAGACGTACGAATGAAAAAGAAAAAAACAAGAAAGCGTGATGGACTTTTCCTAGATTTTCTTTTTGAAGTAGGTGGGGAGCTCTTTCTTTTGCTGTTTCGGTGTGTACATAAACTATTTATATAAGGGAAAAAAGACTGCCGAATCGTTTCGGCAGTCTTTGCATATTAATCTTTATAAGGCACCCAGCCAGGCGTGTTCACAATTGCTTGCCATAGTGGTTCAGGCAAATGATATTTTTCTTTATCTGTGCCTTTGATTACTGTTTCGATTTGCTTTTCTCGGCCTTCTTTTACTTTTACCGCCCAGTCAGGGTCAACTAAAATTTCTCGTCCCATTGCGACTAGCGGAATACCGTTTTCGATGACGGCCAGCGCGTCATCTGCGGAATGGATGGAACCAACGGCGATCAGCGGCACTTTGTTTCCGACACGTTCATTCAATAAGTCCATGCGCGTGCGAGTTGGATCTGCACCGCGGCGTGCTTTTGAGTTCACGTCCATCAGTGAAATATGAAGATAATCCAATTCTTTATCCCCTAAAGCGTCAACAAGCGTAAAGGTTTCAGTCATTGTCAACCCTGGTGTCTCAGGTTCTTCCGGAGACAGACGGTAGCCGACTAAGAACGCGCCCTTGGCATGTTCTGAAGCGGCTTTTTTCACTTCGTCGACAATAGCAAGCGGGAAGGCTAATCGTTTCTCATCGCTTCCTCCCCAGCGGTCCGTGCGCTGATTGGTTTTTGGAGAATAAAACTGCTGAATTAAGTAGCCGTTTGCACCGTGAATTTCGACACCGTCAAAGCCGGCTTCAATGGCGCGTCTTGTCGCTTCTCCAAACGCCTTCACAATGTTTTCCACTTCTTCTTCTTTTAATGCGCGAGCAATTTGTTTGCCGTTATCAAACACGTCACTTGGCCCCACAACATCCTGTTGAGGAACGAGCTCAGATGGGCATTCGATGCCGCCATGATGAATTTGCACAACGGCTTTAGCGCCTTGTGCCTGAATGGCTTGTGCTAATGTTTTTAAACCTAGAATGTTGGAATCGTCGTGGATGGCCGGCTGCCCAGGAAATGCTTTTCCGTCCGGTGTGACGTTTGCGCAGGCTGTAATCACCATTCCCATCTCTTTTGAACGAGGGATGATGTAGTCAAGCTCTGCTTCAGAAATTGTACCGTCTTCATTAGAAGCGTAATGAGTCATTGGTGCTACTGCGATCCGGTTGTCGATTGTAACACCGCTTTTAAACGTGAAGGGTTCAAACAGCGGCTTATACTTAGGATTCATTTGATCATCTTCTTTCGTTTGGATTCGCACATATTCTAGCCTATATGTAAAAATTAATGCAATTGATCTGCTTTACCGGCTGAATATCTTGAGTACAGAGTGATGTTTTCGCCGCTCTTTTTCAGGGTCTTTGTAGCCGCCGCTGATTTGGTGGCCGATGGAGCATGTGATGAGAGCTGCCGCCAGCAGCAGAACGAATTTTTTCAAGGAAATATCCTTTCAAAGGTTACGCCTGGCTGATCTAGCAGTCAAACCATTTGCTCACCCAATTCACATATTTTTAAAAATGAATAAAAAGTTGCTTCTTTCCGCTAATTTTTTCTAATTAGCGCCTCATTTAGAGCCATCCTCATAGACAAAACTGCTCGTTATCTTTCTAACAACAGGAAATGATCGGGTCGTATAGCCCTTTTGAAAATCATGGAACTTGATCGCCTGCATTCATGTTGTCTTTACAAATCCGCCATTCTGGTCAAAGATAAAAGCCAAACATCAGGAAGAGGTGATCGTGTGAAACAAACGGTTCTTTTGCTATTTACTGCGCTTTTTCTTTCGGGATGCAGTGTAGCAAGTGCGGATGACTCAGCACCAAGGATTACCGAAGAGGGAAAATTTATTGGCTCGGCTGATCCTCATACGATTGCGGTTTCTCTTAATGGAGAAGAAACCATGATACAAGTTCCGAAGGATAAACGTGATGAATGTGAATCCTTGCCAGACCAGACAAAAGTTTTGGTGAAATATACAAAGAAGGATAATGGGACTTTACAGCTGGAAGATATTCAGCTGCGAAAGAATTCGTCATAAAAAGACCGGAGGGAGAAAGTTGAGAATGTTATGGAGGAGTTTGGCGCTGTGTGGATTGGCTTTGACACTCGCGCCTTGTGCACAGGCAGCAGAGCCGATAGAAGGGAAAACCGTGTATATTGATGCCGGACACGGCGGTGAAGACAGTGGAGCGGTCGGAAACGGGCTCTTTGAAAAGGATATTAATTTGGCTGTTTCAGAGCATGTGACGGACAAGCTAAAAGCGGAGGGAGCCAATCCTGTTGCATCCAGATCAGACGATCATTTTCTGACCTTGGAGGACAGAGTCGCAAAGGCAAGTGCCAATCACGCTGATCTTTTTGTCAGCATTCATGTAAATTCCGGGGTTGCTTCAGCTTCAGGAACAGAAACGTATTTTCAATCTGATTATGAAGGGGAAAACAGCCGGCGTCTGGCAGCCGATATTCAGTCGCAGCTCGTTTCATCCTTACAAACGAGAGACAGGGGCGTGAAAGAATCAGACTTTTACGTCATTACATATTCACAAATGCCAAGTGTGTTGGCGGAGCTTGGGTTTATCACGAACAGCTCTGATGCGGACAAGCTGGGAAGTGAAGAATACCAGCAAAAGGCCGCAGATGCGATTGTCAACGGCATTGATTCTTATTATGATCAGTAGATGAAAATAGCCTTAATCCTAGAGTGGAGCCGACAAAATAAGTATAATGGAGAAAACTTTAGGGTTTGAGGTGAAACGATGACAAAGATTTTTGCCCACCGGGGGGCATCAGGTCAATTTCCCGAAAATACAATGCTTGCATTTGAAAAAGGAATTGAAGCCGGAGCGGATGGGATAGAGCTTGATGTACAGCTGACGAAAGACGGACGCATTGTTGTGATTCATGATGAAAGACTTAATCGCACGACATCACTTAAAGGATTCGTGAAGGATACAACCTATGATGAGGTGAAGACTGCGAATGCGGCCGCTGGTCACGATCAGGCGTATAGCGATCTAAAAGTGCCACTATTAGAAGACGTGCTCTCGTGGGCGGTAAAAAAGGATTTTCTGATCAACATTGAATTGAAAAACAGCGTGATTCGCTATGAGGGAATGGAAGAAAAAGTGTTGGAGGCAGTGAAGCGATTCAATATAGAGGAGAGAGTCATCCTATCCACATTTAATCATGAAAGTGTAGCACTGTGCGCTCGGCTTGCGCCCCATATCGAACGGGCGGTATTAACTGCAGATGTGCTTTATCAGCCGGATCAATATATCGCGTCTATTCCAGCTACCGGCTATCACCCGAAGCTAAACAGCCCCGGGGCCACAGATGAAGTGCTGAAGAAAATGAGGAGCAGTTCGATTAAGGTAAGACCGTATACAGTCAATCGGCCGGAAGATATGAAGCGCCTAATTGAACTGGGAGCAGACGGCATGTTTACCGATTTTCCTGCAAAGGCTGCGGCATTGCTGAAAAATGAATAGTTGCTTTAGAAGAAGGCTGTTGACACAGCCTTCTTTTTTCATACATTCGTGCCCGTTTCAAAGCATACATTCATAGAAGACAACTAGAATTTGTAAGCGCTGTCTATCTTCTGAATGAGGTGAAACCATGAGGAAAACAGTCATTGTAAGTGCTGCAAGAACGCCATTTGGCAAATTCGGCGGAGTATTGAAAGAGGTGAAAGCTGCCGAGCTTGGGGGCATTGTGATGAAGGAGGCGTTGCAACGGGCTGGAGTCTCTGGAGATGATGTAGAAGGAAATGTCATGGGCATGGTTGTCCAGGCCGGCTCAGGACAGATCCCTTCCCGTCAAGCTGCCCGTCTTGCTGGAATGCCTTGGAGTGTGCCGTCAGAAACACTGAATAAAGTCTGTGCTTCGGGTCTTCGCGCTGTCACTTTATGTGATCAAATGATTCGGGCGCAGGATGCGGACATACTTGTTGCCGGGGGGATGGAAAGCATGAGCAATATTCCGTATGCCATTCCCGCTGGACGCTGGGGAGCACGGATGGGGGACGGCGAGCTTAGGGATTTAATGGTGTATGACGGGTTAACGTGCGCATTTGACGAAGTGCATATGGCTGTTCACGGAAATACAGCGGCCAAGGAATATTCAATTTCACGAAGAGAGCAGGATGAATGGGCGTTGAGAAGCCATGCGCGGGCAGCTAAAGCAGCCGATGAAGGGAAATTTCAGGATGAAATTGTTCCTGTCAACTGGATCGGCCGAAAAGGAAAATCAAACGTTGTTGATAAGGATGAAGCGATTCGCCGTGACACAAGTCTGGATCAGCTCGCGAAACTTGCTCCGATTTATGCAAGTGACGGTTCGATCACAGCCGGCAATGCTCCCGGGGTCAATGACGGAGCTGGCGCATTCGTGCTGATGTCGGAGGAAAAAGCAGCTGAGCTTGGCAAACAGCCTCTGGCTACAATTCTTGGTTTTTCAACTATGGGAAGGCCAGCGCATGAACTGGCGGCAGCACCGGGGTTTGCCATTAATAAGCTCCTGAAAAAGAACGGTTTAACTGCCCAAGATATTGACTTGTTTGAAGTAAATGAAGCGTTTGCTTCTGTTGTGTTAACATGTGAAAAAATCGTAGGTTTCGATCTTGAAAAAGTAAATGTGAACGGCGGTGCGATCGCGCTCGGCCACCCGATCGGCGCGAGCGGAGCGAGAATTCTCATGACGCTCGTTTACGAATTAAAGCGACGGGGAGGGGGACTAGGTGTTGCCGCCATTTGCAGTGGGGCAGCCCAAGGAGATGCCGTCTTAGTGCAGGTTCATTAAAACATGATGAAAAAGGGGATTTAAATGGAAATCAAACAAATCATGGTAGCTGGCGCAGGTCAGATGGGAAGCGGCATTGCACAAGCAGCTGCTGACGCAGGTTTTTATGTGCGGATGTACGATGTGAGTCCGGAAGCTGCGGAGGCAGGATTGAAGCGGCTGAAGAAACAGCTGGCCCGTGACGCTGAGAAAGGAAAAAGGACCGAGGCGGAAGTGAGGAGTATCATCAGCCGCATTTCGATTTCTCAAACGCTTGAGGAGGCAGAGCATGCGGACATTGTGATTGAGGCTATCGCTGAAAACATGGCGGCGAAAACTAAGATGTTTAAAACACTTGATCGCATTTGCCCGCCTCATACGATTTTGGCCAGCAATACATCTTCCTTGCCTATTACAGAGATCGCTGCTGTGACAAATCGGCCTCAACGGGTCATTGGCATGCATTTTATGAATCCCGTCCCTGTGATGAAGCTGGTTGAAGTAATTCGCGGCTTGGCTACATCAGAGGAAACCGCCTTAGATGTTATGGCATTAGCGGAAAAGATGGGGAAAACACCGGTAGAAGTCAATGATTTTCCGGGGTTTGTTTCCAATCGTGTGCTTCTGCCAATGATTAATGAAGCCATCTATTGCGTGTATGAGGGAGTGGCGAAGCCAGAGGCGATAGACGAGGTGATGAAGCTTGGCATGAATCATCCGATGGGTCCGCTTACATTAGCGGATTTTATCGGACTGGATACGTGTTTATCCATTATGGAAGTTCTTCACTCGGGCCTTGGCGATTCTAAATACCGTCCTTGCCCGCTGCTCCGCAAGTATGTCAAAGCAGGCTGGCTTGGCAAAAAGAGCGGACGCGGTTTTTATGAATATGAGGAGAGGACTTCCTGAAGTCAATTCCATCGGGGGTGGCCGAGTTGCATATAACCCAAGAGCAAGTCATGATGCGAAAAATGGTGCGTGATTTTGCACGAAAAGAAATTGCTCCCGCTGCGGAAATTATGGAGAAAACGGACGAATTTCCCTTTCAGCTGATCAAAAAAATGGGCGAACACGGGCTGATGGGAATACCGGTGCCGGAACAGTACGGCGGGGCCGGGGCGGACGTTGTTTCTTATATTTTGGCGATTCATGAGATTTCAAAAATCAGCGCGGCTGTCGGCGTGATTCTCTCCGTTCATACCTCGGTCGGCACAAATCCGATTCTGTATTTCGGCAATGAAGAACAGAAGATGAAATATATACCGAAGCTTGCTTCAGGAGACCATTTAGGCGCGTTTGCGCTGACTGAGCCTCACTCAGGATCGGATGCTGGAAGCCTTCGCACAACGGCAATTAAAAAGAACGGCAAATACGTATTAAACGGATCGAAAATATTCATAACGAATGGCGGAGCAGCTGATATCTATATCACATTTGCTTTAACGGCTCCGGATCAAGGCAGGCACGGGATTTCGGCTTTTATCGTTGAAAAAAACACACCCGGTTTTACCGTTGGGAAAAAAGAAAAAAAGCTGGGGCTTTATGGCTCTAATACTACGGAACTGATTTTTGATAACGCAGAAGTGCTTGAAGCTAATTTGCTTGGCAAAGAGGGTGACGGCTTCAACATTGCCATGGCGAATTTAAATGTCGGCCGGATCGGCATTGCGGCACAGGCGCTCGGTATTGCAGAGGCGGCTCTTGAGCATGCCGTTGCTTATGCGAAGCAGCGAGTGCAATTTGGAAGGCCGATCGCAGCCAATCAAGGCATATCATTTAAGCTGGCTGACATGGCGACTAGGGCTGAGGCGGCAAGGCATCTTGTCTACCACGCCGCAGACCTCCATAACCGCGGCCTGGCATGTGGAAAAGAGGCGTCTATGGCTAAACAATTTGCTTCCGATGCAGCGGTGAAGGCGGCGTTAGACGCCGTCCAAATTTATGGGGGATATGGCTATATGAAGGATTATCCCGTTGAGCGGCTGCTTCGCGATGCAAAGGTGACGCAAATCTATGAAGGGACGAATGAGATTCAAAGACTGATTATTTCCAAGTATTTGCTTGGCGGGACCTGATAACCAAAAAAACGCAAAAACGGAGGTTGAGGATATGGAGGAGAAACAGCATTACTCTCCAGGGTTGGACGGTGTGATTGCGGCAGAAACTCACATTTCTTATCTTGACACGCAGTCCAGCCAGATTTTGATACGAGGCTATGATTTAATAGATCTTTCTAAAACAAAAAGTTATCTGGAGCTTGTCCATTTATTGCTGGAAGGGAGGCTGCCGGAAGAAAGTGAAAGAGAGACGCTGGAAAGTAAAATAAACAGTGCGTCAAGCCTGCCTGCTGATCATCTCCGTCTGCTTGAGCTGCTCCCTGAGCACACGCATCCAATGGATAGCCTGCGTACCGGCCTGTCGGCACTTGCCGGTTATGATCGGCAAATTGATGATCGGTCTCCTTCCGCTAACAAGGAGCGCGCATATCAGCTTCTTGGGAAAATGCCTGCCCTCACTGCTGCCAGCTACAGGATCATCAATAAAAAAGAGCCGATTCTTCCGCTTCAATCCCTGTCCTACAGTGCGAATTTTCTATACATGATGACAGGAAAATTGCCGTCCTCATTGGAAGAACAGATTTTTGACCGGTCGCTCGTCCTGTACAGTGAGCATGAGATGCCAAATTCAACTTTTGCAGCCAGAGTCATCGCATCTACCCACTCGGATCTTTATGGCGCTTTGACAGGAGCTGTCGCTTCCCTGAAAGGGAATCTTCACGGAGGGGCAAACGAAGCTGTAATGTATATGCTTTTGGAGGCAAAAACGACGTCTGAATTTGAGCAGCTTCTGCAAACAAAACTGAAACGAAAAGAAAAAATCATGGGCTTCGGCCACCGTGTGTATATGAAAAAAATGGATCCGAGAGCACTCATGATGAAAGAGGCGCTGCAGCAATTATGCGATAAAGCCGGTGACCATCGTTTATATGAGATGTGTGAAGCAGGTGAGCGGCTGATGGAGAAGGAAAAAGGGCTCTACCCGAACTTGGATTACTATGCTGCCCCGGTTTATTGGATGCTCGGCATACCGATCCCTTTATATACGCCTGTCTTTTTCAGCGCGAGAACATCCGGTTTATGCGCTCATGTGATTGAACAGCATTCCAATAATAGACTCTTCCGTCCCCGTGTCAGTTACATGGGCCCGCGATATCAAACAGAATCATGAAAGGAGCTGGCAGAATGCAGAAAACGGATCGTGTTATCGAAGAAATCACAGACTATGTGCTTGAGAAAGAGATTACAAGTTCCGAAGCGTATACAACAGCGGGGCATGTATTGCTGGATACCCTGGGCTGCGGGATTTTGGCGCTGCGGTATCCAGAGTGCACAAAGCTGCTTGGCCCGGTTGTTCCAGGAACGACTGTGCCGAATGGAAGCAAAGTGCCGGGAACGTCCTATGTTCTCGATCCTGTGAGGGCAGCGTTTAATATCGGCTGCATGATTCGCTGGCTCGATTACAACGATACGTGGCTGGCAGCGGAGTGGGGGCATCCATCCGATAACTTGGGAGGCATCCTTGCTGTTTGTGATTATGTATCAAGAGTGAGGCTGTCTGAAGGAAAAGAGCCTTTAACGGTACGCGACGTACTTGAGATGATGATTAAAGCGCACGAAATTCAAGGCGTCCTTGCGTTAGAAAACAGCCTGAATCGAGTGGGTCTTGATCATGTGCTGTTTGTTAAAATTGCGACAACAGCTGTTGCAGCAAAGCTTTTGGGCGGCGGGAGAGAAGAAATCAAAAATGCGCTTTCGAATGCATGGATTGACAATGCTGCATTAAGAACATACCGGCATTCACCAAATACAGGCTCTCGCAAATCATGGGCAGCAGGAGATGCAACGAGCAGAGGTGTTCATTTGGCGCTGATGTCGTTAAAAGGGGAAATGGGGTATCCGACAGCATTGAGCGCACCGAGTTGGGGGTTCCAGGACGTTTTATTCAATAAGAAAGAGATCAAGCTCGCCCGTCCGCTCGACGCTTATGTCATGGAAAATGTGTTATTTAAAGTATCTTATCCAGCAGAATTTCACGCTCAAACAGCGGCGGAGTGCGCCGTCATTTTACATCCGCGGGTAAAGGACCGAATTGATGAGATCGATCGTATTGTCATCAGTACGCATGAATCCGCTATCCGAATCATTGATAAAAAAGGCCTGCTTCACAATCCGGCAGACCGTGATCACTGCCTCCAATATATTACAGCAATCGGTTTGCTTTTTGGTGATATCACCGCACAGCATTATGAAGCTGAAACTGCGAGTGATCCGAGAATAGATAAATTACGTGATAAAATGGAGGTGACTGAAAATAAAGCATATACCGAGGATTATTTGAAACCTGATAAGCGTTCTATTTCAAATGCCGTTCAGGTTCATTTTAAAGACGGAACGAGCACGGAAATGGTGGAATGTGAGTTTCCTCTTGGCCACCGTTTTCGAAGAGAGGAGGCAGTGCCAAAACTGCTGGAAAAGTTTTCTGACAATCTCAAAAGCCATTTTCCTGATAAACAGTGCAAACACATTTATGAGCGCTGTACCAGCGAGACTTTACAAACGATGCGCGTAAATGAATTCGTAGACATGTTCTGCATGTAAAAGGAGGATTTGTGTCATGTCGTGGATCGTCAATCAGCAATCGTCACAAGAAGAGCTTGCCGGGCGTTTCCGCAAGCTGATGTCGGCGCCGGACATTCTTCAAATTCCCGGCGCCCATGACGGGATGGCAGCGTTGCTCGCGAAGGAGGCCGGTTTTTCTGCTATATACTTGTCTGGGGCAGCTTATACAGCCAGCAGGGGACTTCCTGATCTAGGGATCATCACGTCGGCAGAAATGGCGGATCGGGCCAAAGACCTTGTGCGTGCTGCTGATCTGCCTCTGCTTGTGGATATCGATACGGGATTTGGCGGTGTGTTAAATGCCGCCCGAACCGCCCGGGAGATGCTTGAAGCCAGGGTAGCAGCCGTTCAAATAGAAGACCAGCAGCTCCCAAAAAAATGCGGGCATTTAAATGGCAAACAGCTCGTTCCGATCAAGGAAATGGCGCAAAAAATAAAAGCCATTAAACAAGCGGCACCTACCCTTATTGTTGTTGCCCGCACAGATGCCAGGGCGCAGGAAGGGCTTGATGCTGCAATAAAACGGTCAGCGGCCTACATTGAGGCGGGAGCAGACGCGATTTTCCCGGAAGCGCTCCAGGCAGAGAATGAATTCCGCCAGTTTGCTGAGCATATCTCCGTTCCGCTCCTTGCGAATATGACGGAGTTTGGGAAAACGCCGTATTATCGTGCTGATGAATTCGAAGATATGGGGTTTCGCATGGTGATATATCCTGTCACCTCGCTTCGAGCGGCGGCAAAAGCTTATGAGCGGATATTTGGTTTGATGAAGGAGCACGGCTCACAAAAAGAAGGACTTCATCATTTGCAGACGCGAAAAGAACTGTACGATACCATCTCTTATTATGACTATGAAGCATTAGATAAAACGATTGCCAAGACCGTTTTGCCTGACGAATAGTGTGACAAAAAAAGCCGGAGCATTCTCCGGCTTTTTTTGCAGTTATCGTTTTCTGAATCGCGGGCTGACTTGATTGCGTTTTCTGTCTCTGTATAGAATGAACCCGGCCAGCACATAGAGGCCGATCGCGAAAAAGATGAATCCTGACAACCCTTGGAGCCAAAGAGCTGAAAATGGCTTTATTGCATGGCCGAAAAGTGTATCTCTCATCAGTTTAATGCCTAAAGCGGAAATGGCCCCGGGGATGACTAATATCAAAAGCGCAAGAAGTCGGCTCATCTTCAGAAAACCCCTTTATCTTTTCATTTCCTTTATTGTCCAGCGGAAAAAATATTTTGTCAAGAGAAGAAAACGTGGTAACATAGGGTTGTGCAAATTATTGCAACGGAATAATTAGGTGTGCAAATTTTTTCATATAAAGGGGTATCGGGATGCAAAAGGTACTGATAGTAGGTGCCGGCAAAAGGGGAACGGCGTTATTACATATTCTGATCAAAACAGCCATCATAGATATCATTGCCGTAGTTGACAAAGACCCCAAGGCGCCGGGATTGAAAGAAGCAGAACAGTATGGGATTGCCGTTTCATCTGATTGGAAACCTTACATACAACAAAAACCGGATATCGTCATTCATACCACCGGCGATCAAGCCGTGTTTGACGAACTCCTTCAAAGAAAGCATGAAGATACCATTGTCATGCCGGGGAAAATGGCATACATCGTTTTTCAGCTGATGGAAGAAAAGCAGCACCTGATTCAAATGCTAAAAGAGCAAACATACAAACACGACAGAATTTTTAATTCCACCCATGACGGGATGATTTTTATTGATATCAATGAAGAGATCATTCTCTTTAACCATATGGCCGAAAAAATGGTCGGGAAAAAACGCGAGGAAGTCATCGGGCGGCCAATAAAAGAAGTCATTCCGAGCACTAAGATGCCGCGGATTTTAAAAACAAGAGTGCCTGAATACAACCAGAAGCAGCTTTTAGGCGATCATTTGCAAATTGTGACCACAAGGCTGCCGATTATTGATGAAGGCGGACGTCTGCTCGGGGCTCTTTGTGTATTTAAAGATATCACCGATGCGGTCGAGCTGGCGGAGGAAGTGACCAACTTAAAGCAGGTCCGTACGATGCTTGAGGCGATTATTCAATCCTCCGATGAGGCGATTTCGGTCGTTGATGAAAACGGCATCGGCCTTCTAATCAATAAAGCATATACGAAAATGACCGGGCTTTCTGAAAAAGAAGTCATCGGCAAGCCTGCAAACACGGATATTTCCGAAGGCGAAAGCATGCATTTAAAGGTGCTTGAAACAAGACGCCCTGTCCGCGGTGTCAGAATGAAGGTCGGCCCGAATGAAAAAGAGGTCATCGTCAATGTAGCACCGGTGATTGTGGACGGTATTTTGAAAGGCAGCGTCGGTGTGATTCACGATGTGTCCGAAATTAAAATGCTGACAGCGGAGCTTAACCGCGCCAGGCAAATTATTCGCACGCTTGAAGCGAAATACACGTTTGACGACATTATCGGCAAAAGCGAGCAAATGCTGGTTGCGCTTGAGCAGGCGAAGCTCGGTGCGAAAACGCCGGCAACGATTTTGTTGCGCGGAGAGTCAGGAACAGGAAAAGAACTGTTTGCCCATGCCATCCATAACGAAAGCGACCGGAAATACAATAAATTTATTCGCGTGAATTGTGCAGCCCTTTCTGAAAACCTGCTTGAATCAGAATTGTTCGGCTATGAGGATGGTGCGTTTTCAGGGGCGAAGCGAGGCGGTAAAAAGGGTTTATTTGAAGAAGCAAATAACGGCAGTATTTTCTTAGATGAAATCGGTGAGCTGACACAAAATATGCAGGCCAAATTGCTGCGCGTCCTTCAAGAAAAGGAAATCGTCAGAGTGGGCGGCACGAAAGCGATCCCTGTCAACGTCAGAGTGATCGCGGCAACAAATGTAAATATTGAAAAGGCGATGGCGGATGGAAAGTTTCGCGAAGACCTGTATTACCGGATCAACCGCTATCCCATCTCCATTCCGCCTTTGCGGCAGCGGTTGGAGGACATTGAAGCATTAAGCGTCAGACTTATCCAAAAGATCAACCGGGATTACGGCAGGAATGTAAAAGGGCTCTCGCAGCATGCCTTGCGCGCCTTATCTGCTTACCATTGGCCTGGGAATGTCCGCGAGCTTGAAAATGTCCTTGGACGAGCCATGATTTTTCTCAATCCGCATATGGAATGGATTGAAAAAGATCATTTGCCTATATTTGAACTTGAGCAAAAAGAAAATGACACAGATCAGAGGACAGGTTTTGATTTTCCGGATATTGAAGGCGAAAAGCTGTCTGTCGCAGTAGAAAAATTTGAAGCGCATTTGATTCAGCAAACGCTCGAAAAGCATCATTTTAACCGGACAAAAACAGCGAAAGCCCTCGGTGTCAGCATTCGGAATTTATATTACAAAATGGATAAATATGGCCTTGCAAATGAAGGCATGCAATAATCTGCAGAATAAACGCAAACTTCTGCACGAATGTGTCAATATACCTGGTATGACAGCACCCTTAAGAGCTGGCACGGAACTTGCATAATAAAAGACGGAGTCGAAACAAGAAAGGTGGTAGCAGATGAAGCTGAAAGATTTAATCGGCAAAGCGTCGATGCACAAAAACAAGACCATTGCGGTTGCTCATGCTGAGGATGAGGAAGTGATCCGGGCTGTAAAGCTGGCTGCCGAGCACCTATCCGCCCGTTTTTTGTTAACGGGCGACAGCAAAAAACTGAACGAGCTGACATCATCCATGCAAGGTCATCAAGTGGAAATCGTCCATGCCGATACACCTGAGGAGTCGGCAAAATTAGCGGTTCGTGCTGTACATCATAAAACAGCGGACGTTTTAATGAAAGGAAATGTGCCGACTTCTGTTTTGCTTAAAGCGGTATTGAACAGACAGGAGGGGCTTCGGTCATCAAGTGTCCTTTCCCACGTGGCTGTCTTTGATATACCGGATTTTGACAGGCTGATGTTTGTGACAGATTCGGCAATGAATATCGCTCCCTCGCTGGAAGAGCTTCGGCAGATTTTGCAAAATGCCGTTCATGTGGCCCATGCAGTAGGGAACAATATGCCAAAAGCAGCTGCTCTGGCAGCGGTCGAAACGGTGAACCCAAAAATGGAAGCGACCGTGAATGCAGCAGCTCTAGCTCAAATGTTCAAAAGAGGCCAGATCAAAGGCTGTATTGTTGATGGACCGCTTGCTTTGGATAACGCAGTTTCACAAATTGCCGCGGCTCAGAAAAAAATTTCGGGAGACGTAGCGGGCAACGCAGATATCCTTCTCGTCCCAACAATTGAGGCCGGCAATATTTTATATAAATCACTGATTTATTTTGCCAAAGCCAGCGTGGCGGCTGTCATTACAGGAGCCAAAGCGCCGATTGCCTTAACAAGCAGAGCGGACTCTGCCGAAAATAAACTGTATTCCATTGCGTTGGCAATATGCGCATCCGAAGAATACACACATTAGGAGGAACGAACATGGAACTTTTTAAATATATGGAGAAATATGATTACGAACAATTGGTATTCTGCCAAGATGAACAATCAGGCTTAAAAGCGATTATCGCGATTCATGATACAACACTCGGTCCAGCACTTGGCGGAACGAGAATGTGGACATATGAAAATGAAGAAGCTGCAATTGAAGACGCGCTCAGACTGGCAAGAGGCATGACCTATAAAAACGCGGCGGCAGGCTTAAACCTGGGCGGCGGAAAAACAGTCATTATCGGTGATCCTCGCAAAGACAAAAATGAGGAAATGTTCCGTGCGTTTGGCCGCTATATTCAAGGGCTGAATGGCAGATACATCACAGCTGAAGATGTGGGTACAACGGTCGAGGATATGGATATCATTCATGATGAGACAGACTATGTCACAGGGATTTCTCCTGCGTTCGGCTCTTCCGGAAATCCTTCCCCAGTCACAGCGTACGGGGTGTACAGAGGAATGAAGGCAGCAGCTAAAGCTGCTTTCGGAACCGACTCTCTTGAAGGGAAAACCATTGCTGTACAGGGTGTTGGGAACGTAGCCTATAACCTTTGCCGCCACCTGCATGAAGAAGGGGCAAACTTAATCGTTACGGATATCAACAAACAATCTGTACAGCGTGCAGTTGAAGATTTTGGCGCCCGTGCGGTTGATCCAGATGATATTTATTCACAAGACTGCGATATTTACGCGCCGTGTGCCCTTGGTGCGACTATTAACGACGACACGATTAAACAGCTGAAGGCGAAGGTGATCGCAGGTGCGGCCAACAACCAATTAAAAGAAACACGCCATGGTGATCAAATTCACGACATGGGCATCGTTTATGCACCGGATTACGTGATTAACGCCGGCGGTGTCATCAACGTCGCAGATGAGCTTTACGGCTATAATGCTGAACGCGCCCTGAAAAAAGTAGAAGGCATTTACAGCAATATCGAGCGTGTACTCGAGATTTCTCAGCGTGACGGCATTCCGGCATATTTAGCGGCTGACCGCTTGGCAGAGGAACGGATTGAACGCATGCGCCGCTCAAGAAGCCAGTTTTTGCAAAACGGCCACAGTGTATTAAGCAGACGTTAAGAAATTGATCTGGAGGTTATGAAAGTGCTACATGACGAAAAACGCATTCTCACAATTAATCCAGGCTCAACTTCAACGAAAATCGGTGTTTTTCATAACGAACGAAGCATTTTTGAAAAAACATTGAGACACAACATAGAAGAGCTGCAGCGATTTGACCAAATTATTGATCAATATGAATTTCGCAAAAACCATATTCTCGAAACGCTTCATGAACAGGGAATCAATATCTCAAAGTTTGATGCAGTCTGCGCAAGAGGCGGCCTTCTCCGGCCGATTGAAGGCGGGACTTACGTAGTGAACGATGACATGATTGAGGACTTGAAAAGCGGCTACGCCGGCCAGCATGCTTCTAATCTCGGCGGCATTATCGCGCGGGAAATTGCTGACGGCCTGAATATCCCTTCGTATATCGTCGACCCTGTTGTCGTAGACGAAATGTCAGTGCTCGCAAAAGTTTCAGGCATGCCTGAAATTGAACGGAAAAGCATTTTTCACGCGTTAAATCAAAAAGCTGTCGCTCGTAAAGCGGCAGCCTCTCTTGGCAAACGATATGAGAACATGAAAATGATTATTACCCATATGGGCGGAGGTATTACAATTGGCGTCCATGACCGCGGGCGAGTCGTGGATGTCAATAACGGCCTTCATGGAGAGGGGCCGTTCAGTCCTGAACGTGCAGGAACGGTGCCTGCGGGGGATCTTGTTGATCTATGTTTTTCAGGAGAATATACAAAAGAAGAAATCATGAAAAAACTGGTGGGCACCGGCGGGCTTTTAGGCTATCTCGGTACAAATGATGCCGTAAAAGTGGAACAAATGATTCAGGGGGGCGATGAAAAAGCCCGCTTCATTTATGATGCCATGGCATATCAGATAGCAAAGGAAATCGGAGCAGCCAGCGCGGTTTTAAAAGGTGAAGTTGAAGCGATTGTGCTGACGGGGGGCCTTGCGTACGGCAAAAGCTTTGTTTCTACTATCAGATCATACATAGATTGGATTTCAGACGTTTTGGTCTATCCGGGTGAAAATGAACTGCAGTCTCTTGCCCAAGGGGCGCTCAGAGTATTGCAGGGCGAAGAGCAATCCAAACAATATCGTATTGAATAGACAGACAGGAGTGAGTCACCATGGCAACTGAGTATGACGTAGTCATTCTGGGCGGCGGTACTGGCGGTTATGTTGCGGCCATCAGAGCCGCTCAGCTCGGCTTAAAAACAGCCGTTGTTGAAAAGGAAAAACTCGGAGGAACATGTCTGCATAAAGGCTGTATCCCGAGTAAAGCGCTTCTTAGAAGCGCGGAGGTATACCGGACAGCGCGTGAAGCCGACCAGTTCGGAGTAGAGACGGCTGGCGTGTCCCTCAACTTTGAAAAAGTGCAGCGGCGTAAGCAAGCCGTTGTTGATAAGCTTGCAGCGGGTGTAAACCATTTAATGAAAAAAGGAAAAATTGACGTGTACAAAGGTTACGGTCGTATCCTTGGACCGTCAATCTTCTCTCCGCTGCCGGGAACAATTTCTGTTGAACGGGGAAATGGCGAAGAAAATGACATGCTGATCCCGAAACAAGTGATCATTGCAACAGGATCAAGACCGAGAATGCTTCCAAGCCTTGAAGCGGATGGTAAGTCTGTACTGACTTCAGATGAGGCGCTTCAAATGGAGGAGCTGCCAAAATCAATCATTATCGTCGGCGGAGGTGTTATCGGTATCGAATGGGCGTCTATGCTTCATGATTTTGGCGTGAAGGTAACAGTTATCGAATACGCGGATCGCATATTGCCGACTGAAGATCTAGAGATTTCAAAAGAAATGGAAAGTCTTCTTAAGAAAAAAGGCATCCAGTTCATAATAGGGGCAAAGGTGCTGCCTGACACCCTGACAAAAACATCAGGTGATATCAGCATACAAGCGGAAAAAGACGGAGAAACCGCCACCTACTCTGCTGAAAAAATGCTTGTTTCCATCGGCAGACAAGCAAATATCGAAGGCATCGGCCTAGAGAACACCGATATTATCACTGAAAATGGCGTGATTTCAGTCAATGAAAGCTGCCAAACGAAGGAGTCTCATATTTATGCAATCGGAGACGTAATCGGTGGCCTGCAGTTAGCTCACGTTGCTTCGCATGAAGGAATCATTGCTGTTGAGCATTTTGCAGGCCTCAATCCGCATCCGCTTGATCCGACGCTGGTACCGAAGTGCATCTACTCAAGCCCTGAAGCTGCCAGTGTCGGCTTAACAGAAGATGAAGCGAAGGCGAACGGGCATAATGTCAAAATCGGTAAGTTCCCATTTATGGCGATTGGAAAAGCGCTTGTATACGGTGAAAGCGACGGTTTTGTCAAAATCGTGGCGGATCGAGATACCGATGATATTCTCGGCGTTCATATGATTGGCCCGCATGTCACTGACATGATTTCTGAAGCGGGTCTTGCCAAAGTGCTGGACGCTACGCCGTGGGAGGTCGGGCAAACGATTCACCCGCATCCGACACTTTCTGAAGCAATTGGAGAAGCAGCGCTTGCCGTAGATGGCAAAGCCATTCATTTTTAAAAGCATAAAGGAGGGGCTTGAATGAGTAAAAACCGACATCAAGCACTAGGGCTGACTGATCAGGAAGCCGTTGATATGTATAGAACCATGCTGTTAGCAAGGAAAATCGATGAAAGAATGTGGCTGTTAAACCGTTCTGGCAAAATCCCATTCGTAATCTCTTGTCAAGGACAGGAAGCAGCACAGGTAGGAGCGGCTTTCGCACTTGACCGTGAAATGGATTATGTATTGCCGTACTACAGAGACATGGGTGTCGTGCTCGCGTTTGGCATGACAGCAAAGGACTTAATGATGTCCGGATTTGCCAAAGCGGCGGATCCGAACTCGGGAGGCCGCCAGATGCCGGGACATTTCGGACAAAAGGAAAACCGTATTGTGACGGGGTCATCTCCAGTTACAACGCAAGTGCCGCACGCAGTCGGCATTGCGCTTGCGGGACGGATGGAGAAAAAGGATATCGCAGCCTTTGTTACATTCGGGGAAGGATCTTCAAACCAAGGCGATTTCCATGAAGGAGCAAACTTTGCCGCTGTCCATAAGCTGCCGGTTATTTTCATGTGTGAAAACAACAAATACGCAATCTCAGTGCCTTACGATAAGCAAGTCGCATGCGAGAACATTTCTGACCGTGCCGTAGGCTATGGGATGCCTGGCGTCACTGTGAATGGAAATGATCCGCTGGAAGTTTATCAAGCGGTTAAAGAAGCACGCGAACGGGCACGCAGAGGAGAAGGCCCGACATTAATTGAAACGATTTCTTACCGCCTTACACCGCATTCCAGTGATGACGATGACAGCAGCTACAGAGGCCGTGAAGAAGTAGAGGAAGCGAAAAAAAGTGATCCCCTGCTTACTTATCAAACTTACTTAAAGGAAACAGGCCTGCTGTCCGATGAGATAGAACAAACCATGCTGGATGAAATTATGGCAATCGTTAATGAAGCGACGGATGAAGCGGAGAACGCTCCTTATGCAGCTCCTGAGTCAGCGCTTAATTATGTGTATGCGAAGTAGGGAGGAAGAACAAATGTCAGTAATGTCATATATTGATGCAATCAATTTGGCAATGAAAGAAGAAATGGAACGAGATCCCCGAGTCTTCGTCCTTGGGGAAGATGTAGGAAGAAAAGGCGGAGTGTTTAAAGCGACAGCCGGTCTCTATGAACAATTCGGGGAAGAGCGCGTGATGGATACACCGCTTGCTGAATCTGCGATCGCAGGAGTTGGTATTGGAGCGGCAATGTACGGAATGAGACCGATTGCTGAAATGCAGTTTGCTGATTTTATTATGCCGGCGGTCAACCAAATTATTTCTGAAGCGGCTAAAATCCGCTACCGCAGCAACAATGACTGGAGCTGTCCGATTGTCGTCAGAGCGCCATACGGCGGAGGTGTGCACGGGGCCCTGTATCATTCTCAATCAGTCGAAGCGATTTTCGCCAATCAGCCCGGACTGAAAATTGTCATGCCTTCAACACCATATGACGCCAAGGGCCTTTTAAAAGCCGCAGTTCGTGACGAAGACCCAGTGCTGTTTTTTGAGCACAAACGGGCGTATCGCCTGATAAAAGGAGAGGTTCCGGCAGATGATTATGTCCTGCCAATCGGAAAGGCGGACGTAAAACGGGATGGCGACGATATCACAGTGATCACATATGGCCTGTGTGTCCACTTTGCCTTACAGGCTGCAGAACGTCTCGAAAAAGATGGCATTTCAGCGCATGTGGTAGATTTAAGAACGGTTTACCCGCTTGATAAAGAAGCCATCATCGAAGCTGCGTCCAAAACTGGAAAGGTTCTTTTGGTCACAGAAGATACAAAAGAAGGCAGCATCATGGGCGAAGTAGCCGCAATTATATCCGAGCATTGTCTGTTCGACTTAGACGCGCCGATCAAACGGCTTGCAGGTCCTGATATTCCGGCTATGCCTTATGCGCCGACAATGGAAAAATACTTTATGGTCAACCCTGATAAAGTGGAAGCGGCGATGAGAGAATTAGCGGAGTTTTAAAGACGTAAGGAGGATACAATCATGGCAATTGAACAAATGACGATGCCGCAGCTTGGAGAAAGCGTAACAGAAGGGACGATCAGCAAATGGCTTGTCGCCCCCGGTGATAAAGTGAACAAATACGATCCGATCGCGGAAGTCATGACAGATAAGGTAAATGCAGAGGTTCCGTCTTCTTTTACTGGAACGATAACAGAGCTTGTGGGAGAAGAAGGCCAGACCCTGCAAGTCGGAGAAGTGATTTGCAAAGTTGAAACAGAAGGCGCGAATCCGATCGAACAAAAACAAGAACAGCCAGAAGCGCCAGAAGCCGCTGGGACGCCTGCTGCAAATAGTGCCGAAGCAACCGATCAGCCCAATAAGAAGCGTTACTCGCCAGCTGTACTCCGTTTAGCTGGTGAACACGGCATTGACCTTGATCAAGTGACGGGAACAGGTGCCGGCGGGCGCATCACACGAAAAGATATTCAGCGCTTAATTGAAACAGGCGGCGTGCAAGAACGGAAGGCTGAGGAGCCGAACATAGCAGCTCCTGCACCGAAGTCTGCACCAAAACCTGAGCCAAAAGAAGAGACTTCATATCCTGCGTCTGCAGCAGGTGATATAGAAATCCCTGTCACAGGCGTAAGAAAAGCAATTGCTTCCAATATGAAGCGCAGCAAAACAGAAATTCCGCATGCTTGGACGATGATGGAAGTCGACGTCACAAATATGGTTGCATATCGCAACAGTATAAAAGATTCCTTTAAGAAAACAGAAGGCTTTAATTTAACGTTCTTCGCCTTTTTTGTCAAAGCAGTCGCTCAGGCGTTAAAAGAATTCCCGCAAATGAATAGCATGTGGGCGGGGGACAAAATTATTCAGAAAAAGGATATCAATATTTCAATTGCAGTTGCCACAGAGGATTCTTTATTTGTTCCGGTGATTAAAAACGCTGATGAAAAAACAATTAAAGGCATTGCGAAAGACATTACCGGTCTTGCCAAAAAAGTAAGAGATGGAAAGCTCACAGCAGATGACATGCAGGGAGGCACGTTTACCGTCAATAACACAGGTTCGTTCGGCTCCGTTCAGTCGATGGGTATCATCAACTATCCTCAGGCTGCGATTCTTCAAGTAGAATCCATCGTCAAACGCCCGGTTGTCATGGAGAATGGCATGATTGCTGTCAGAGATATGGTTAATCTGTGTCTGTCCTTAGACCACAGAGTGCTTGATGGTCTTGTATGCGGACGATTCCTGGGACGAGTGAAACAAATTTTAGAATCTATTGACGAAAAGACATCTGTTTACTAAATAAGCAAAAAGAGCATTTTTGAAGTTTTGTTTCAAAAAATGCTCTTTTTCTATGCAGTATTATTCTGCGATTCGTATTTTCATTTCGACCCGATATTCTTCTTGTTTTTTCGGGGAGTAATGAACCGGTATAATTAACTCGTATACATCACTGACAACTGTTAATTGGCGGTCTGCGATATACTTGATAAGCTTCTGTAAGTTGAGAAAATAATGTTCAGGCGAAAAATTGTACGCGATACACACATATCTCCCTTTAGGAATCGTTGTGATTTCCATATCCGGCGTAATGGCTGAAATTTGTTTATTCGTCAGTACAGGCGTGAAAATATGACGGTAAGTCATTTCATCAATGCTGGTGTAGGGCTGAAAAGAAAAAGTGGCGCCATAGCTATTGTTCGTAAATCCATCTGCTGATTCGATAAATTTTTTTAATTTGCTGTAAGAGGCGTTGAGCACGTTTTCAGGCCCGATTCCTTCTGCCTCTGTCTGAATAATCCGTATTTCTTCTTCATCTAAAACAAACACCTCACCGAGCGCGGGATATTCCATCTGCCGTTTCATCCGTTTTTTCACCAACGAAATCGTTTGCTCCAGTGCTGATAAAAAGTCTAATTTCTCCCTGATTTGCCGCTCCTGCTCTGTATAAAAAGCAAACAGTTCTTCCATCTCTAAGTCCTGTGCTTTTTTCATTTCTTCTAAAGGGGTGCCGATATATTTCAATGATTTGATCAAATCCAGATGAATGAGCTGAGAATCTGTATAATAGCGGTAGCTGGTATCCGGGTCGACGTAGGCGGGTTTAAATAAATCAATTTTATCGTAATAACGGAGCGCTTTAATCGACACGTTTGCCAGTTTTGAAACTTCTCCAATTGAGTAATACGATTCCTTCATGCCATCACTCCTTTTATCATCAGTATAAAGAAGAAGCGTATTCTTTGCAGTACACAAAGAATACGCTTTTGATCATGTGCTGGCTTTAAGGTGTGCAGGCGCTTTCCAAGCAATCGTCAGTGCAATGCCTATAGCTAAGGTAACCGTTGCAAAGTAGAAAGGATAGTTTACATCAAGATCGAACAGCATTCCACCGATAATAGGCCCGAATACATTGCCGATACTTGTAAACATTGAATTCATACCGCCGGCAAATCCTTGTTCGTTTCCCGCAATCTTTGACAGGTAAGTCGTTACCGCAGGCCTCATGAGATCAAATCCGACAAAAACGGTGACTGTAACCAGCAGAATCGCAATATATGAATTTACGGTTGTCAGCAAGAATACCAGACTCGTCGAGAGAATTAAGCTGTACCGAATGAAATGGATTTCGCCAAACCATCTTGTGAAGCGATCGAATAAGACGACTTGCGTAATAGCGCCCACAATTGCTCCTCCTGTAATCATAATGGCAATGTCGCTGGCCGTAAATCCGAATTTATGATCCACATATAATGCAAATAAAGATTCAAATGATGCTAAACCAAAAGATGAAATCAAAATAATGAGAAAAGCAATGAAGTACATGGGTGCAAAAATTCGCTTGAAGCCTGTCTTTTGCCCTTTTATTTCCTGATTTTCAGGGTTCCGTTCCGGCTCGCTCAGCGTGAGCATTGATAAAATGGCTGCTAACAGTGCAAAAGCGGCCGCAAAGAAAAAAGGCAGCCGGGAGTGGACTTCTGCTAAAAATCCCCCGATGCCGGGACCAATAATAAATCCTGTTGAAATAGCGGCTGACATATAACCGAGCGCTTTCGGCCGTGTTTTAATGGTCGTGATATCTGCGATAAAAGCTGTGACCCCAGGCATAATGAAGGCAGCGCTGATACCGCCCAGCATACGGGAGATAAATAACATTTCAACTGTTTTTCCAATGCCAAATAAAAACTCCGACACACTAAAGAAAAACAGGCCGATCACGATCATGATCTTGCGTCCGAAGCGATCAACCCAGCGCCCGGCTATGGGTGAAACAATGAGCTGCGTAATAGCGAAGCAGGCAACCATATAGCCGACCGCGGTCCCTGATAAATGCAATTCATTCATAATGGTCGGCGTTACTGGAATCACAAGCCCGATCCCCAAAAAAGCAATAAATAAATTGGTTAATAATATCGTTAAGGTAATATTTTTCTTCTCCATATGACTTCCCCTTTTTCAAGTGTGTATCCCTTATACTGTAAGACCTCCTCCTAGGGGAGAGTCAACGGATTTGCAAAATCTTTCTAAGCCCTTAAGACAGTTAATCATTTGCGGGAACAAGCATGTCGATATGCTGCGGCAGGACCTGAATGACTGCGGGTGTATGTGTATAAACTTCTCCATCCATATCCGCCTTTTTGGCAGTGTCTGTTTCAATCTCGATTCGAGAGGCCTGGACATAGGACAGCTCTCCAGTAAAACGATCAATTGCACCTTGTTCCATGCTCATCAGCTCCCGCAACGCGGTGAGGTTGGTGTTGCGGCATATGAGGACATCGAGTAAGCCATCTTCAATACTGGCATCGGGCAGAGGAATTCGGTTCGTTCCAATGTATTGGCCGTTCATCACAAGCAGCATAACGGCTTCTTCTTTAATTTCTTCTCCATCAATTTTTAATCTCATCGGAAACGATGCAGCGGATGAGACGGTTCGCAATGCACTTGTAAAATAGCTGATTTTCCCCAATAATGCTTTTTCTGTTTCGTTGATTTGATTCGACGTTTCTGCAATTAAGCCGATCCCCCAGAAATTTAAAAAATAACGGTCGTTCATCTGACATACGTCTACGCTGGTTTTTTTTCCTGACATAAGTGTTTCCGCGGCCTTTGCAAGATTTTGAGGGATGCCAAGCACTCTTGAAAAGTCATTGCATGTGCCGCCGGGCAAAATCCCGACCGCGGGTTTTCTTTCTAGAGCGCTAAGAGCATTTATGCATTGGTGGATCGTGCCGTCGCCGCCGAGAATGAAGACGGTGTCGACAGAATCATCAATGGATCGGCAAAAATGATACGCATCATCCTTTTTCTTTGTCTGTTTAATAATCACTTCATCTAAATGGTGAGATAAAATCGGCACGACAGCACCAAGTGCTTTTTCTATATTTTTGTTGCCGGCATTTCCGTTATGGATCAGTAATGCTTTCCGTTGGCTCATATACAACTGCTCCTTTATTTTACTTCTGGTTATATAATCCCCTTTTTCTGTAAGCGGTAAACGAAAAGCAAAAAAAGTGCACGGCGAAGCAAAGTCATTTGCCGATTTGGACGTTTCCTTGCTATCATAAGAACAGATGATGAAAAAGGAGAGGTCTTCATTGAACATGGACTTTAATTTATTTATGAATGATATTGTACGCCAAGCGAGACAAGAAATAACAGCTGCCGGATACACCGAGCTGAAAACAGCCGAAGAGGTAGACGCGGCACTTACGAAAAAAGGCACGACGCTCGTCATGGTAAACTCTGTTTGCGGATGCGCCGGAGGAATTGCAAGACCGGCAGCATACCACTCCGTTCACTATGATAAAAGACCTGATCAGCTCGTAACCGTTTTTGCCGGACAGGACAAAGAAGCGACAGCGCGTGCGCGCGACTATTTTGAAGGATATCCGCCATCTTCTCCGTCCTTTGCGATTTTGAAAGACGGAAAGATCATGAAAATGGTAGAGCGCCATGAAATTGAAGGCCATGAGCCGATGGCCGTAGTGGCAAAGCTGCAGGAAGCCTTTGAAGAATATTGTGAAGAAGTATAAGACGAAGAACCCGGATACTCAAAGTATCCCGGGTTTTTTTGTGCATAAAATTCCAAGGGTATATGAATAAATATTAACGAATTATTCAATCGGATTGTACAGTGATTTTATTTTTATCTAGTAATATCAAAAGAGATCACTGGAAAGATAAGCTTGAAGATAATTTTTAAAAATAGTATTGCATAAAAATAAGAAACTGTTTAAAATACAAATTAACGAATAAATATTCAGATACACCAAAAGTAATGAATATGGGGGAAATGGATCATGAAAAAAATACTCTTATTACTTGTAGCTGCCTGCATCACCTTTGCATTAACTGCATGCGGTTCAAGCAATTCAGGTTCAGAAAGCGGAAAGAAAAAAATAATTATGGGTACTTCGGCGGATTACAAACCGTTTGAATATAAAGAAGGCGATGATATTGTCGGCTTTGATGTGGAGTTGGCAAAAGCTCTGGCGAAGAAGGCTGGCTATGAAATTGAAGTGCAGGATATGGACTTCAACAGCTTAATTACAGCGCTTAAATCAAAACAAGTTGATCTCGTTCTGTCAGGAATGACCCCAACGCCTGATCGTAAAAAACAAGTTGATTTTTCTGAGGTGTACTACACAGCGAACCATATGATTGTCAGCAAAAAAGACAGCGGCATTCAATCTTTGAAAGACCTGAAAGGAAAAACGGTTGGCGTTCAGCTTGGCTCTATTCAGGAAGAGAAGGGGAAAGAGCTTTCTCCGGAATATGGTTTTAAAACAGAAGACCGCAACAGAATTTCTGATTTGGTGCAGGAAATCAAATCTGACCGCTTCGATGCCGCGATTATTGAAGACATTGTTGCAGAAGGGTATTTCAAATCAAATGATGACCTGCAGGGCTTCGTGATTCCTGATGCGAAAGCGGAAGAGGCCGGTTCAGCAATTGCTTTCAGAAAGGACAGTGAACTGACAGACAAATTCAATAAAGCGCTCAAGGAAATGAAAGATAAAGGAGAGCTTGAGAAATTGAAGAAAAAATGGTTCACTGACGAGAAGTAAAAAAAGCGGCTCAACTTTTTCGTTGAGCCTTTTTATTGAATAGGAAATCTTTTTTCCTGTAAGAAAAGGAGACAAAGGCTATGAATTTGGATTTTTCAGCAACGATCCCCCAAATTCCTTTTATATTAGAAGGCTTGGCAATTACATTAAAAATTGTTGTTGTATCTGCTATTATCGGACTTATACTCGGTATTGTGCTAAGCTTATGCAAGATCAGCACATTCCGCCCGCTGATCTGGATCGCTGATTTTTATACATCAGTGTTCAGAGGCACACCTTTAGTGCTGCAGCTTATGATTGTCTATTTTGGACTTCCTCAGCTGCTCGGATTTCAAATTGACCAGTTTTGGGCTGCGGTTGTCGCATTGTCTTTGAATTCCGCCGCTTATGTATCGGAAATTATCAGAGCCGGAATCAACGCCATTGATAAAGGGCAAAAAGAAGCGGCTGTCGCACTGGGTGTCCCGTACGGCAAAATGATGAAGGATCTGCTTTTGCCGCAGGCCTTCAAAAATATATCACCTGCAATTGTGAATGAATTAATTACGTTAACAAAAGAATCGGCGATCGTCACCGTCATCGGGCTTGGTGATGTCATGAGACGCGCATATCAAGCTGGCGCCGCCACTTACAATTACCTTGAGCCGCTCATTATCGCGGGATTGATTTATTACGTGCTTGTCTTGATTTTAACGTTTATCGGCAAGGCTGTAGAAAGGAAGCTGAAATCCAATGATTAAGGTTGAAAAGCTGTCAAAATCATTTGGGAAACACGAAGTATTAAAAAACATTACAACAACAATCGCTGATGGCGAGGTTGTTGCCGTGATCGGCCCTTCAGGCTCAGGCAAATCAACGTTCCTACGCTGTTTAAACCTGCTGGAAAAGCCAAACGGCGGAACCATTACAATAAAAGACACAGAAATTACGAAGCCGAAAACCAACACATTAAAGGTTCGGGAAAACATCGGGATGGTTTTTCAGCATTTTCATCTCTTTCCGCACAAAACGGTTCTCGAAAATATCATGTACGCGCCTGTCAATGTGAAAAAAGAATCAAAACAGGCCGCACAGGAGAAAGCTGAGGACCTGCTCCGCAAAGTCGGTTTGTTTGAAAAGCGAAATGACTATCCAAACCGCTTGTCTGGCGGACAAAAACAGCGTGTCGCGATTGCCAGGGCTCTTGCGATGAATCCGGATATCATGCTGTTTGACGAGCCGACCTCCGCCCTTGATCCGGAGATGGTCAAAGAAGTGCTGCAGGTGATGAAAGAGCTGGTCGAAACCGGCATGACCATGGTGATTGTCACACATGAAATGGGCTTCGCAAAAGAAGTGGCAGACCGCGTGCTGTTTATGGATCAAGGAACGATTGTCGAGGACGGCAATCCGAAGGAATTTTTTCTTTCGCCAAAATCCAAAAGAGCGCAGGACTTTTTAGAGAAAATATTATAGAATATAGAAAAAAAGAAGAAGGCTGATCGCTTCTTCTTTTTTATTGAAGAAACAAATAGAAATGGAGTCCGACATGTTTAAAATTGGTTACCGCACAATAAAGACCGCGCTTGGAACAGCTTTGGCTATTTATATAAGCCAGCTATTGCATTTGCAAAACTTCGCATCAGCAGGAATCATCACCATTTTGTGCATTCAAATCACACAAAAACGGTCGCTTCAGGCGTCATGGGCCCGCTTTGCGGCATGCTGTCTGGCAATTGTTTTTTCTTATCTCTTTTTCGAGCTCATTGGCTACCACCCGTTTGTGATCGGAGCGCTTCTTCTGATATTCATTCCGATAACGGTTCTGTTAAAAATTAACGAAGGTATCGTCACCAGTTCTGTTATTATCCTTCATTTATACATGTCCGGCGGCATTACGCCTGCTTTCATCTGGAATGAAGTTCAGCTGATTACAGTCGGCATCGGCGTCGCTCTATTGATGAACTTGTATATGCCGAGTCTTGATCGGAAGCTGATTGCTTACCGCAAAAAGATAGAGGATAACTTTGCTGTCATTTTCGCAGAAATCGAACGGTATTTGTTAACTGGTGAGCAAGATTGGTCAGGAAAAGAAATTCCGGAAACGCACCAGCTCATTACGGAGGCCAAAAACCTGGCTTATCGAGATGTGCAAAACCACATTTTGCGATACGAAAATCTGCATTATCATTATTTTAAAATGAGAGAAAAGCAATTTGAAATTATTGAACGCCTTCTCCCTAAAGTGACATCGATCTCCATCACTGTAGATCAGGGAAAAATGATCGCTGAATTCATTCACGATTTGCGGGAGGCGATACACCCTGGGAACACGGCGTATAAATTTCTGAAAAGACTTGCTGACATGAGAAAAGAATTTGAGGAGATGCCGCTTCCGGCGACTAGAGAGGAATTTGAAGCGAGAGCCGCTCTCTTCCATCTTCTCGGCGAAATGGAACAATATTTAGTGATTAAAAGTTATTTTAAAGGAATAAAAGCGCAAAAATCACTTGGATGATTCGCATGAGCTCTTCCTTCATTGGTCAACCTAATGAAAAAGGAGGAACTTATGCGTTTTTTCTTATGTTCGATTTTAATGATGATTTCACCGATTTGGCCGCTCGGCGAAAATCCGCTGCCGGGTGATCCGTATGTTATTGTCAACAAGCGAACAAATGAACTTGCTGTTATCCTCGACAACAAAGTAGAAGGCGTGTACAGTGTGGCCACTGGAAAAACAGATGATTTGACGCCTGAAGGAGAATTTTCGGTAACGGTAAAAGCGGAAAATCCTTACTACAGAAAGAAAAATATTGAAGGAGGATCTCCTGACAATCCGCTTGGGGCAAGATGGATCGGATTTGACGCGAAAGGAACGGACGGGCGGATTTATGGAATTCATGGGACAAACCGAGAGGAATCAGTAGGGAAATTTGTGTCAAACGGCTGTATACGTATGCATAACGATGAGGTCGTTCATTTGTTTCAAACGATACCAGTAGGAACGAGAGTGCTGATCACAGACGACAATCGCTCTTTTGAGGAGATTGCCATCGAACATAAAGCTCTGATAAAAAAGCAGGATATTCCCATTGAATAAGGCTGCCCTGCTTTTTTATCGTTATAAAAACATGATGATTCCTGAGAGTACAGTTGAAAGAATAAAAACTCCCAAAATCACGATCAAAACGCTTTTCATCAGTTTTTGAGACATGATTTTCACTCCTTACACAATCTGTCTATATTTTAGCGTGTTTTGAATGGACGGACAAGCGATATCTATTAGCGAAAGCAGGGATGCAAATGAACAGGCTTGACCATATCGGGATAGCCGTTTTTTCGATAAAAGATGCAAGACGCTTTTATGAAAATGTATTGGGGCTTGCATTTCTTCATCAAGAAACGGTTGAAGAGCAAAAGGTGAAAGTTGCTTTTTTTCAAGCGGGGAGCGTCAAACTTGAGCTGATAGAACCGTCGACAGCTGACAGCCCCATCCGTTTATTTTTGGAGAAGAAAGGGCAGGGGCTGCATCATATTGCATTTTTGTGCAACAGCCTATCTGAACAGCTCAAAGCATTGTCTGACCAGCAAGTTCAATTGATTGACAGGTATCCAAGACAGGGAGCGAACGGGAAAAAGATTGCGTTTATTTCCCCTCGAGAAACAAATGGTGTTCTTGTAGAGCTTTGTGAACCGAAAGGAGACCAACACAATGAACATGAATGAGCACATTGATCATTTATACACGAAACGCAGACAGGCAGAAGAGGGCGGTGGACTGGAAAAGCAGGCTCAGCAGCGGCAAAAGGGAAAGCTCACCGCCCGGGAAAGGATCATATTTCTACTTGACCAGAACAGCTTTATCGAATTACACCCCTTCATGGAAAGTCAAGTGTTAACAAGAGAACAGCGCATGTTAGGGGATGGGGTCGTGACAGGGTACGGCACAATTGACGGACGCTCAGTTTATGTATTTGCGCAAGACTTCACTGTATTCGGCGGGGCGCTTGGCGAAACCCATGCCAAAAAAATCTGCGCTCTGATGGACCTGGCAGCAAAAAATAAGGCGCCGATTATCGGGCTGAATGACTCAGGTGGTGCGAGAATTCAAGAGGGTGTGGTATCATTAGATGGATACGGTCACATATTTTACCGAAACGTCTTATATTCCGGAGTCATTCCGCAAATATCGGTTATTTTAGGGCCGTGCGCTGGAGGCGCTGTATATTCTCCGGCACTCACAGATTTTATATTTATGGCTGAACAGACCGGCCGGATGTTTATTACCGGCCCGAAGGTGATTGAAAAAGTGACAGGGGAACAGGTCGATGCGGAGAGCTTAGGCGGAGCGGGAATACATAATGCCGTCAGCGGAAACGCCCACTTTTCCGGCTATACGGAGAAGGAGGTTCTGACAGGGGTGAAAAAACTGCTGTCTTATTTGCCGCTGAATGGCCGGACAACAGGGCCGAAGCCAGAGAAAGAGGCCCCCAGACCGTTATTAAACCGTCTCGTGCCTGCTGACACGACAAAGCCGTATGATGTTCGGACGGTGATTAAGGAGCTGGCCGATCCACAGTCTTTTTTTGAGATTCAGCCATTTTTTGCGAAAAACATTGTCATTGGATTTGCAAGGCTGGGTGAAAAAGCAATCGGCATTGTTGCGAGCCAGCCAAAGCATCTGGCGGGAAGCCTGACGATTGACGCTGCTGATAAAGCAGCAAGGTTCATCCGTTTTTGTGACGCATTTGATATCCCGCTGTTGACTGTTGAGGATGTCCCGGGATTTCTCCCCGGTATTCAGCAGGAGCACAACGGAATCATCAGACACGGAGCAAAATTATTGTTTGCTTATGCAGAAGCGACTGTCCCAAAAATCACGCTCATTATCAGAAAAGCATATGGCGGCGCCTATGTGGCCATGAACAGCAAAGCAATCGGAGCGGACCTTGTATTTGCATGGCCGAATGCTGAAATTGCGGTGATGGGTCCAGAAGGTGCGGCATCGATTTTGTATGCAAAGGAAATCAGAGCTTCAGCTGACCCGCAAAAGACGAAACGCCAAAAAACAGCTGAATACAAAAAGCAAAACGCCGGCCCATACAAAGCGGCCGCTTGTGGAATGGTCGATGACATTATTTTGCCGGAAGAATCAAGGGGAAGACTGATTCAAGCTTTTCATATGCTTGCACATAAGACAGAAGAGAGACCGAAAAAAAAGCACGGTAACATACCGCTTTAATATGGAGGGACTTACAAATGGTGAATGAAAAACGCCTGCTGGAAGAGTTTTTAGAGCTTGTCCAAATTGATTCAGAAACAAAACACGAAGCAGAAATCTGCAAAGTGCTGAAACGGAAATTTTCTGATTTAGGTGTGGACGTTAAAGAAGACGATACAATGGATATCACGGGCCACGGAGCCGGTAATCTGATTTGCACATTAAAAGGGACAAAGCAAACAGATACGATCTACTTTACATCTCATATGGACACAGTTGTACCCGGTAACGGTGTAAAACCAGTTGTAGAGAACGGTTACGTCAAAACAGACGGCACGACGATTTTAGGTGCTGATGATAAAGCGGGACTGGCTGCAATGTTTGAAGCGATTAAGGTGCTGAAAGAAGAAAACATTGAGCACGGAACGATTGAATTCATCATCACAGTTGGTGAGGAATCTGGCCTGATCGGAGCGAAGGCGCTTGACCGTTCTATGATTACAGCATCCTACGGCTATGCCCTTGACTCAGACGGGAAAGTCGGAAATATCATTGTGGCTGCGCCGACACAGGCGAAGGTAAGAGCGGCAATTTTCGGGAAAACCGCGCACGCCGGGGTTGAACCTGAAAAAGGCATTTCTGCGATTACAATCGCTAGCAAAGCCATTTCAAAAATGCCATTGGGCCGTATTGATGAAGAAACAACAGCAAATATCGGCCGGTTTGAAGGCGGCACGCAAACAAACATTGTGTGCGACGAAGTCCATATTCTTGCTGAAGCACGCTCTTTAGTTCCTGAGAAAATGGAAGCTCAGGTTCAAAAAATGAAAGCTGCTTTTGAAGAGGCTGCTGCTGATATGGGCGGACGCGCAGAAGTCGAAATTGAAGTCATGTATCCTGGCTTCAAATATCAAGATGGCGACCAAGTTGTTGAAATCGCGAAAAAAGCGGCTGCTAAAATTGGACGTCCAAGCGAGCTGCAAACAAGCGGCGGCGGAAGCGACGCGAACGTAATCGCAGGTCATGGCATCCCGACGGTCAACCTTGCTGTCGGTTATGAGCAAATTCATACAAAGAATGAAAAAATGCCGATCGAAGAACTCGTCAAAACGGCAGAAATGGTTGTTGCCATTATTGAAGAGGCGGCAAAATAAAAAAAGAAAACCCGAATGCGATTTCCCGCATCGGGTTTTTTTAGTTCCATTTCCTAAGCGGCCAAAATAACACGTCCTGTTTTTTAGCGTAATGAAGCAAGGGGTCTGCCTCTGGCAACGTAATGCCGTGAGCATCTGTCACCGTATTGACTGAAATTTTCGCTTCAGCGTTTTGCAGCAGCCATGGGTGATGGTGGATGTCTTCGTAATAGAGTTTGTTTCGGTAGGCTGTGTAGAGTCTATACCGTTCCGTCAGCCAATAATCGAGTGAATCCTTTTCCGCTGTAAAAGGAGCTGAAACGGGCCGGTATGCGGCGCGGAATACTGCTTCTCTGCCGTCTCTCCGCTTGCTGACATAGTCAATGCCATCATCGTTTTTTTCAGCTTTCATATTAGCGTGAACATAAGGCAAATGAAAGAACGTGCGAGCGCCCAAAACCGCCAGCCGATGATCGGCATCTAAGCTGAAAAAATAAATGCCGGGCTTGCCTTTATATGTGACATATGTGCGAAGGTTAAGCTCAGGAAATGCACGCGCACCGGGAATGGGGGGAAGGTAACGCGCCCTTAGGTTCGTGAGCATAAAGGGAAGCATGCTGATCCAAGCTTGCCCGTTATATGTATCTAATTCTAAAACTGGCGGTACTAAAGCGCGAAGGATAGAAAAATCAACAGGCCAGTGGGCAAATAAGATGTCATTCCAGGTTTGTCTCATGATCCAGATTCCTTCAGGCACAGAAATGTTTTTTTGCTGAAAGCGTTCCGTCAACGTATATGCTCCTTTCGTTTGGAGGTGAGTAAAGGTATTCCCGATTTCCTTCTTTTTAAACGAGACCGCTGTTTTTTTAGGATGACCATCTCTGCTTCAGCCATAACAAAAAAGGCTGCCTGCGCGGTGAATGCTTCGCAAGCAACAAAAAAACAACCCCGGCTTGTCGCGCGGGATTGCTTCATTATTTCACCGGCTCAGTAAGAGCGGCTGTTTTTTTATTTTTATGGTGCGTCATCTGAAGGACGACGTTTTGGACTGTCAAGAATAGCCCGCTTGTGAACCAGTACAACGGCAGCGCTGCCGGGACATTAAGCGAGAAAATCGTCATCATCACTGGGAAGATGAACACCATCAATTTTGCGGATTGCTGCGCCGCTGGGTTTTGCGGGACAGCGGAATATTTCGCGCTCAGTTTTTGAGCGATATAGGCTTGGACAAAGTACATAATCCCTGCACTAAGAGACATGAGAATATCAGATTGCCCTAAACTGAACCATAAAAACGAGTGTGACGCAATTTCAGGTGTTGAGCGAATCGCGTAATAAAGCCCAATCATAATCGGAGACTGAATCAGCATTGGAAGGCATCCCATGGCAAGCGGATTGATGTTGTTCTCTTGATACAGCTTCATCATTTCCATTTGCAGTTCTTTTTGTTTTTCAGGGTCCTTCGTCTTTTTCAGTTTGGCCTGAATGCTGTCAACCTGAGGTTTAATAACCGCCATTTTTTCTTGAAACATACGCTGTTTTTTGAACTGATTGACAAACAAGGGCAGTACAACCAAACGCACAATAATGGTGACGAGAATAATAGAGAGTCCGTATTCTCCATGAAACAGCCCGGCAACACCCTTAAGCAGAGCGGAAAACGGTTCGATTAAATAGTCATGGAAAAAACTGACGTTGCTGAGGCCTCCCACCTGATTCGTCGCCGCGAAGGCAGCATTGCCCGAGCATAATACGATCAAAAAGATACCCATAGCCAAAAGTTTTTGATATGTTTTTAGCAATTTTGTTCTCCTCCTTTTTATAAATGCGGTTTATAAAAGAAGAGAACTGGCGTCTTCATCATCATTCACAGGCGAATTCATGCGGAAGACTTTACGTATCCAAGTTGTAATGCGATGATATATAATAATAAGAAAGTCTGTTCGGTTAATGTGAAAGACTGTCTGATGTTCATCTGTTCGTTTGGATTTCCAATGCTCGCCGGCACGGCACTCTCGTAAGAGGAATGCAATCCCGATTGCCGTCAGAGCAGGAAGAATAATTGTGAAAAAATCGACTAAGAATAAAACGTCATTTATCGATTCCACAAACATTTTAATCACATCCATTCAGTACCTTCATTTTACTATATGTACAAGCCGTTGTCTAATGAACGAAAAGGAGATTTGTTTATGCCGGGAAAGAGCCGAATTATTTTCCATATTGATATGAATAGCTTTTATGCATCGGTTGAAATGGCATATGATCCGGCTCTCCGGGGAAAGCCGGTCGCAGTTGCCGGAAACGTAAAGGAGCGAAAGGGCATTGTGGTGACATGCAGCTACGAAGCAAGGGCGCGCGGCGTCAAAACAACAATGCCGGTTTGGCAAGCGAAGCGCCATTGTCCAGAGCTCATCGTTCTTCCGCCGAATTTTGACCGCTATAGAAACTCTTCCAGAGCCATGTTTACTATTCTCCGTGAATATACTGACCTGGTGGAGCCTGTCTCCATTGATGAGGGCTATATGGACATGACCGATACACCATACAGCAGTCGAGCGCTGGAGACGGCAAAAGAAATCCAAAGCAGATTGCAAAAAGAGCTGCTGCTTCCGTCAAGCATAGGAATCGCGCCGAATAAATTTCTCGCTAAGATGGCGTCTGATATGAAAAAACCGCTTGGAATTACGATTTTAAGAAAGAGGCAAGTGCCCGACATCCTTTGGCCGCTTCCTGTTGGAGAGATGCACGGAGTTGGCAATAAGACAGCGGAAAAACTGAAAGGACTCGGCATTCATACAATCGGAGAGCTTGCTGCAGCTAATGAACACTCGCTGAAGCGCCTGCTTGGCATCAACGGTCCGCGCCTTAAAAATAAAGCAAACGGCATTCACCATGCGCCGGTTGACCCGGAGCGCATTTACGAATTTAAAAGCGTCGGCAACTCATCGACACTTTCACATGATTCCAGTGATGAAGAGGAGCTGTTAGGCGTTTTCAGAAAACTTGCCGCTTCCGTGAGTGACCGTTTACAGCGCAAGGAAGTCATGGCTTCAAAGCTATTTATTATGATTAGATATGCAGATTGGAAAACCATTACGAGAAGCATCACGCTGAGAAATCCGATTGATCAAAAAAATGAAATCTTGAAAGAAGCAGAGCACCTCTTTTTTAAGCACTGGAATAAAAATCCTGTCAGGCTGCTTGGCATTACCGGAACCGATTTGGTAGAAAAAGAGCAGGCCTATAAGCAGCTCGATTTGTTCAGCTTTAATGAGGATGCGAGGGATGAGCCCATTCAGCAGATAATGGAAAAGCTGAATGAAAAGTACGGATCTAAACTGATCAGAAAAGGTGCAAGGTTAAAAAAAGAGGAGAGCAAAACGAAGGGAACAAGCTTTAATAAAGATTTTTTTCAGGATGAAAAGAAAAGCTGAATCGCTTGAAAAAAAGGGTGAAAGTATGGTAATTTCTTTATTATAAATATCATTTTATTTTAATTTAAATTTTAAAATGATTAAACGTTTGCAGAAGGGACGTTAGAATATGTCAAAACAACAAATCGGCGTTATCGGACTTGCGGTCATGGGTAAAAATCTGGCTTTAAATATCGAAAGCCGGGGATTTTCTGTTTCTGTTTACAACAGATCTAGCAGTAAGACTGAGGAGTTTTTGCAAGAGGCAAAAGGGAAAAATGTTGTTGGCACATACAGCATTGAAGAATTTGTCCAATCCTTGGAAACACCGCGCAAAATCTTATTAATGGTTAAAGCGGGAACTGCAACAGATGCGACAATTCAATCTCTTCTTCCTCATCTAGAGAAGGATGATATTTTAATTGACGGCGGAAATACATATTATAAAGATACACAGCGCCGTAACAAAGAACTCGCTGAAAGCGGAATTCATTTTATCGGAACAGGCGTTTCCGGCGGAGAAGAAGGGGCGCTTAAAGGGCCTTCTATCATGCCTGGCGGACAAAAAGAAGCACATGAGCTTGTGAAACCGATTCTTGAAGCCATTTCTGCAAAAGTTGACGGAGAACCTTGTACGACATATATCGGTCCTGATGGTGCCGGCCATTATGTAAAAATGGTGCACAACGGTATTGAATATGGAGATATGCAGCTGATTTCTGAATCTTACTTCATTCTGAAACAGGTGCTGGGCCTTTCAGCTGATGAGCTTCATGAAGTTTTCGCTGAATGGAATAAAGGAGAGCTTGACAGCTACCTGATTGAGATTACAGCTGACATCTTCACGAAAAAAGACGAAGAGACAGGCAAACCGCTTGTTGATGTGATTCTCGATAAAGCAGGGCAAAAAGGAACAGGAAAATGGACAAGCCAAAGCGCACTTGACTTAGGTGTTCCGCTTCCGATTATTACTGAATCTGTATTCGCGCGTTTTATCTCAGCTATGAAGGAAGAGCGTGTGAAAGCGAGCGGACTTCTTTCAGGACCGGAAGTGAAGCCTGTTACGGAAAATAAAGAAGAGCTGATTGAAGCGGTCAGAAAAGCGTTGTTCATGAGTAAAATCTGCTCATACGCGCAAGGATTTGCCCAAATGAAAGCTGCTTCTGAAGAATATAACTGGGATCTGAAATATGGTGAAATCGCTATGATCTTCCGTGGCGGCTGCATCATTCGTGCAGCGTTCCTTCAGAAAATCAAAGAAGCTTACGATCGCGAGCCTGAGCTTGACAACCTGCTTCTTGACAGCTACTTCAAGAATATTGCAGAAAGCTACCAAGGAGCGCTTCGCCAGGTGATTTCACTTGCAGTTGCCCAAGGTGTGCCGGTGCCATCATTCTCAAGCGCATTAGCTTATTATGACAGCTACCGTACAGCCGTACTGCCTGCAAACTTAATCCAAGCACAGCGTGACTACTTTGGCGCTCATACGTATGAGCGTACTGATAAAGAAGGTATTTTCCATACTGAATGGATGAAGTAATCAATAGAACCCCCCGAACCGCAAGAGCTTCGGGGGGTTTTGTTATTAAAGAGAGTGCTATACCTCTGTGACAGCTGCAAAAAAGCCGAAAATGCTCACAAGCATTTTCGGCTTTTTTCTTATTATATATTCCACCAGTGCAAGCCGTCTTTCGCCAAAAGATCATCTGATTCTTTCGGTCCCATTGAGCCTGATTCGTAGTTAGGAGATAAGGTTTTGTTTGCTGCCCATGTTTCAGAAATGGAGTCGACAAAGCTCCAAGAAAGGGCAACTTCATCCCAGTGTGCAAAGTTTGTTGCATCACCAAGAAGACAGTCGTGAATTAGTTTTTCATATGCTTCAGGGGTGTTCAACTCGTCATTGCAATTGCTGCAATAATCGAGTTTGATTGGCTGCGCGTGTGCTGCTCCGCCAAGCTTTTTAGCATTTAAGTAAAGTGTAATGCCTTCTTCAGGCTGAATATGAATGACAAGCAAGTTCGGATTCATGTTGTTTTCATTGCCGTAGTACAGGTTCATCGGAATGTCCTTAAATTGAACGACAATTTTTGTGGACTTTTCTTTCATTCGTTTTCCGGTACGGATATAGAATGGAACACCAGCCCATCTGAAGTTGTCGATCAAGAGCTTGCCGGCAACAAAGGTTTCTGTATTGGAGTCAGGAGCGACATTATCTTCTTCTGTATAAGAAGGAACAGGCATACCGTCAATTTCACCGGCTTGATATTGTCCGCGCACAAAGTATTCATCCACTTCATCTTTTGCAATAGGGCGCAGTGCTCTCAGCACCTTCACTTTTTCGCTGCGGATTTCTTCTGTGTTCAATTTGATCGGCGGCTCCATTGCAAGGAGGGCAACCATCTGCATAATATGGTTTTGCACCATGTCGCGGAGGGCGCCTGATTTTTCGTAATATCTTGCACGGTCTTCTACGCCAAGTGATTCGCTAGACGTAATTTGAATGTTTGAGATGTAGCGGTTTGTCCAGAGCGGTTCGAAAATCGCATTGGCAAATCGAATCACTTCAATGTTCTGAACCATTTGTTTGCCTAGATAATGGTCGATTCTGTAAATTTGATCTTCCGTAAACGCTTCACGGATTTCTTTGTTTAATGCCTGTGCGCTTGGCAGATCGTGGCCGAACGGCTTTTCGATGACAAGGCGGGACCATCCTGTTGTAGCTGTTACACCCTCTGATTTTAATGTTTTTGCAATTGTTCCGAAGAATTCAGGAGCCATTGCCAGGTAGAACATTCTGTTGTTCGGAATTTGATATGTATCTTCCAGCTGGTTAAGCAATACGTTAAGCTCTTGATAAGATCCAGGATTTGTCACGTCAAACGGGTGATAGTAAAAATGAGACGTGAAATCATCTATATGCTTATCTGCAGACGAGGAAATGGATGTTTTAACGGTTTGGCGAAGATCCTCATTTGACCAAGGTCTTCTTCCAACTCCTACCACTGCAAACTCTTCTCCGATTTGTCCGTTTTGATATAAACGGTGAATAGACGGATACAATTTTCGTTTTGCTAAATCTCCAGTTGCACCGAATATGACAATTACTGCTTTTGGTTGTTGGTTTGTTTTCACTAAAAGTACCTCACTTTATTCGAAGCTTTATTTTAGTACACCCCGTATATTTCCTTCATTTTAAATCTAAAATTCAACGAAAGCAAACATTTAAGCCCTTTTTTAAGCAGAATGCTGAAAAAATGTTTCTAGCACGAAAGGATTGTTCTTTTGAGAGGCAAGATTCACATTTTGCGCTTGATCCTGTATTCTTGTAGGTATCTGGTTCTAGTAGGAGGAAGGAAACGTGGAATTACTTTTTTTAGGGACGGGAGCCGGCATTCCCGCCAAGGCGAGAAACGTCACCTCTGTAGCATTGAAATTGCTTGAAGAAAGGCGTTCGGTATGGCTTTTTGACTGCGGGGAAGCCACACAGCATCAAATTTTACATACAACGATTAAACCTCGTAAAATAGAGAAAATCTTTATTACACACATGCATGGTGACCATGTATACGGACTTCCGGGGCTTCTGGGGAGCCGTTCCTTTCAAGGCGGAGAGGACGAGCTGACAGTGTACGGACCTAAAGGGATCAAAGCGTTTATTGAAACAAGCCTTGCCGTCACGAAAACCCATTTGACATATCCGCTTGCGGTCCAGGAAATTGAAGAAGGCATCGTGTTTGAGGACGATCAGTTTATTGTCACAGCGGTATCTGTTATTCATGGAGTGGAAGCCTTCGGGTACCGTGTGCAGGAAAAAGACGTACCGGGTTCCTTGAAGGCTGATGTATTAAAAGAAATGAACATCCCGCCCGGACCTGTATATCAGAAAATCAAAAAAGGCGAAACGGTAACGCTTGAAGACGGACGCATCATCAATGGGAATGATTTTCTGGAGCCTCCTAAAAAGGGAAGATCTGTTGTGTTCTCCGGTGATACGAGAGTAAGTGACAAACTAAAAGAGCTTGCGAGGGATTGTGATGTGCTTGTTCATGAAGCAACCTTTGCTAAGGAAGACCGTAAACTTGCTTATGATTATTATCACAGTACAACGGAACAAGCGGCTGTAACAGCGAAAGAAGCAGGAGCGAAGCAGCTCATTTTAACCCATATCAGCGCAAGATATCAGGGAGATGCTTCTTTGGAGCTTCAAAAAGAAGCGGTTGACGTTTTCCCCAATAGCGTGGCGGCATATGATTTCTTAGAGGTAAACGTCCCGCGAGGCTGAAGGCAGAGCTCTTATTTGACAATTTGTGTTGATGTTGTATAATAAAACGTAATCATTACGTTTTATAAGGAGATGTTAAATATGAGAGTCAATGTTACTTTAGCCTGCACTGAAACGGGAGACCGAAATTACATCACAACAAAAAATAAACGCACCAATCCAGACCGTTTGGAGCTGAAAAAATATTCACCGCGTTTGAAGAAATATACCCTTCACCGTGAAACAAAATAACAAAAAAGACCGGGCGTCTCTTACGGCCCGGTCTTTTTTTACGTTAATTGACTGCCTGGTAAAGAGGGGCGGCCTGCTGGCACGCTGCACACCATACGTCATAAATAGCCAAATGAACGATATGAGGTTCATCATGATGGATGTTGTGGGAGCTGTTTTTAGCTTGAATCCAGCCGCTTTGGTTGGATAGAGACAATATGCTGCTGTGCAAGTTTTGCCATTCCTGTTCAGCAGCGAATTTCTCAGTCCGTTCTCCTGATGACAATACAAGGAGAGGCATGTTTCCTAAATGGATTTGCCGCTGTTTGAGCTCCTGCAGACTTTTTGAAAATTCTGCAGGTGTGCCCTCAAGCATCATCTTTCTCGTATATGATTTGTGCATCTCTTCGGGTATAAAGGTGAAGCTGGCGCAATCTCCTAAAGCTGGATCAAGAAGGACCATGCCTATGATATCATACTTGTTTTTGCAGGCCCATAAGCCGGTGATGACAGCTCCGTATGAGTGTGAAACAGCCAGATAAGGAGGTTTTACATCTGCTGCTTTAAGCAAACTCTCCAATTCTTTCACTTGTTGTTCAGCTGTTCGTTTCGCTCTGCTTCGCCCGCTTTTCCCTATGCCCGCTCGATCATATGTGAAAATGCCAAATTCATCATCAATGTCCGCCATTAATGGTTTCCACGTCTCAGAAGAAGTACCGTAGCCGGCCTCAAAGACAATCGTTACACCGCTTGTTCCTTTCCGGTGCTGTGTATGAAACGCACATCCGTCAATTGTATATGTCTTTTCCATCCAAGCTGATTTCATTGGAGTCATCTCCTCTAATTGGTTCTACTAGGGAGACGGAGAACCTTAGCCGATCGTTTCTCTAAAAATAAAAAAAGAGATATCCGGCAGTGGATATCTCTCATAGGCATTACCAGCCTCTTTCGTATTGAACAGGGGCCGGAATCTCTGTATTGAGCTGTTTCGCGGCGGTTCTTGCAAAGAATGGATCCCGCAAAAGCTCTCTGCCGATAAAGATGAGGTCGGCACGTCCGTTTTGCAGAATTTCTTCAGCCATTGAACCGTCTGTAATCATGCCGACGGCACCAGTCGCCATGTCCGCCTGTTCACGGATTTTCTCGGCGAAGCTGACCTGATAGCCGGGAAATACATTAATGTCTGCGTGAACAAGGGCGCCTGAACTGCAGTCGATTAAGTCAACACCTTGCTCCTTCATCCATTTTGCAAAACCGATGTGATCGGCGATGTCCAATCCTTTATCTGTATAGTCTGAAGCAGATACACGGACAAATAATGGCCCGTCCCATACTTGTTTGACTTCATCGATGATCTCTCTCAAGAAACGATAGCGGTTTTCAGGTGAACCGCCGTATTCATCTGTGCGATGGTTGGAAAGCGGAGATAAAAATTCGTGAATTAAATATCCGTGCGCCGCATGAATTTCAATCACATCAAAGCCGGCTTCTTTTGCGCGGGCAGCCGCTTGCTTAAACTCCTGGATCGTTTCTTTTACTTTTTCTGCTGACATTTCTACTGGTGTTGCTGATTGTTCGTCAAACGCAATCGCCGATGGAGCGAAAATGTCTCCTTCAAGCTCAGCTTTACGTCCGGCATGGGCAAGCTGAATGCCGATTTTTGAACCTTGTTCTTTGACCTGCTCAGTCAGTTTGGCAAAGCCTTCAATATGCTCGTCGCTCCAAATGCCTAAGTCTTGGTCTGTGATTCGTCCCTGAGGGTTAACTGCTGACGCCTCTACAATAATCAGTCCGACTTGGCCGATTGCACGCGATATGTAATGTGCCATGTGGAACGGCGTTAATTTTCCGTCCTTTTCATGAGAAGAATACATGCACATTGGCGACATAACAATGCGATTTTTTAATGTCATATCTTTAATTGTAATAGGTGTGAATAATTTTCTGGCCATTTCTTTCGCCTCCCGTAAGGTTTTTAGAGATTGATTATATCAAGTCATTTCTTTCGCGTCATATAAACTGCTCAAAAGAACCGTTTTTGTCAAACATTTCTGTATAATAGACAGGGAATCATCTTATTTTTCAAGCTAGAAGCGTTTTTATACATAGGAGGGGCGGAAATCGATGAATTGGCAGACGAAGGACGAATTGCGGGCACTTTTAACTTCTCTTGTGCAATACGAAAGCATCACCGGTTCGAAGGGCGAGGCAGCACTTGCGGAATATCTTTATTTTATTTTGAAAGACAAGCCTTATTTTCAAAAACATCCAGATGATGTAACTCTTCATACGATGGACGATGGCAGATCTTTTCTTACGGCTCTAGTCAAAAAGAAGAAGGTCAAAAAGACAGTGCTTCTGTTGAGTCATTTTGATGTCGTTGACATAGAGGATTACGGAGAATTTAAACATATGGCTTGCAAGCCTGCTGAGCTTTTGAGTTCCTTTTTAGAGAAAAAAGAGCTGCTTCCTGAACGTGTGAGAAGAGATGCTGAAAGCGGAGACTGGCTGTTTGGCAGAGGGACGATGGATATGAAAGCGGGGCTTTGTGTTCAGTTGTCGATGCTGGAGCGGGCAATGAACGGCCATTTTGAGGGCAATCTGCTGTTGATAACAGTTCCGGACGAGGAAGTAAATTCAAGAGGCATGATTGAGGCGGTTCCTGTATTGAAGGAAATGGAGAAAAAGCATGATATCACATTAACCGCTTGCCTGAATGCTGAACCGATGTTTGAAAAATTCCCCGGCGACCAGCAGCAATATTTTTATACAGGAAGCATTGGCAAGGTGCTTGCGGGATTTTTCTGCAAGGGAATTGAGACACATGTCGGAGAGCCGTTTTCAGGCCTAAACGCGAATTTAATGGTATCTGAGATTAACCGTTTGCTTGAACTGAATGCTGATTATTGTGAAAAGGTTGATGGTGAGGTCACTCCGCCGCCGGTAAACTTAATGCAAAAGGACTTGAAAGAGGCATATTCAGTTCAGACACCGCATACAGCTGTCACATTATTTAATGTGCTGTCAATGAAACGCTCGGCTAGTGAGCTG
Organism: Bacillus sp. ATD; assembly: GCF_050585765.1. Taxonomy (NCBI): domain Bacteria; kingdom Bacillati; phylum Bacillota; class Bacilli; order Caryophanales; family Bacillaceae; genus Bacillus; species Bacillus sp. ATD. The sequence continues at coordinate 324,123 of NZ_JBOBQH010000002.1, forward strand.
CATCAGATGCTGCTGAAAACCGCAAAACAGGCGGCGGCGGAAATCATGTCGAACGTTCGGAAGAAAACACAGGACTTTCAACAATTTGAGCCTTTTCAGCCGATTGAACGGGCCGTCACTGTTTTGACATTTGATGAGCTGGTCGCGCGTGCAAAAAAACGTGCTGGAATTTCGGAAACAGACAGAGCTCTTAATTATGCCTTTGCTAACAGGGGGGAGCTTGGAGACAGGGATTTTTCGACCAAAATTGTTTCTGAGATTGCTTCGCTTTGTAAGGAGGATGCCCCGCTTATTGTTCTTTTTTATAGTCCGCCGTTTTATCCGGCCGTTTCGTCAAAGGACGATCAATTGATTAGGCATACAGCTGATCAGCTTATGCAGTATGCGGCTAACAGATACGGCATTGCGTTGCGGGAGGTTCAGTACTTTCCCGGACTATCGGACTTGAGCTATCTTCAGCTGGAAAAGCAGGAGGTTGACGCATACACAAGCAATATGCCGCTCTTTAATAGAGGATATTCATTGCCAAGCGGCAAAGAACAGGCTTTGTATGTCCCCGTTTTAAATGTCGGTCCGGCTGGCAAAGACCCGCACAAATGGACGGAAAGATTGTATATGCCTTATTCCTTTGAAGTGCTTCCCGATTTGCTTTCATTTACGATCTCCGCGCTATTAAAGCAATCGGAAACAGCCGGCCAGCGGTTGTAGAAAAAGAAAGACAGGAGGCCCTATCCTTCTGTCTAATGCCTATCTAAAGCCGCTCCGGCAAACTGTTCTTTGATTTCTGCGCTCCGTTTAGCGGTCTCTTCAATACAGTGAATAATCGCCTCTTCAAAGCGGGAGTCCTGTAAAGCACGAAGGCCTGCCTCTGTAGTGCCCCCAGGACTGGTGATTTCCTTGCGCAGCTGTGCAGGCTGTTTGCCGCTTTGAAGGAGCATATCAGTTGCCCCCGCCATTGTCTGCAAAATGAGTGCTTTTGCCGTTTCTTTATCTAATCCTACTCTTTGCGCCGCTTTTTCCATCGCCTCAATATAACGATACACGTAAGCCGGGCCGCTACCTGCGATTGCAGTAACGGCGTCAAGATGACGCTCCTCAACCAGTGTGGCATCGCCGATTGTTTCCAATAGAGCCTTTGCAGCAGCAATATCGTCCTGGCTTGCTTCTGCGCTTACGGAAAATCCGGTTGCTGATTTTCTGATTGCCGCCGATGTATTCGGCATGACTCGAATGACCGCGAGCTTTCTGCCGAAATAATGCTGAATGGTTTCGATGGTAAGGCCTGCAAGTACTGAAATGACCAGCTGGTCATTGAGATACGGCCGGATGCTGTCGATGCTTTCCGCCGCGTCTTTCGGTTTGAAAGCGAGGATGATGATATCGGTGTGAGTGAAAAACTCATTTTTATCTCTGCATGGACGCACGCCATACGCTTCCTTTAATTCAATCAGACGCTCGTCATTTGAGCGGTTTGTAATATAGATATGTTCTGATTTTGTGATGCCGCTTTGCAAAATACCGTTGATCATTGCTTCAGCCATTGACCCGGCGCCGACAAATCCTATTTTTTTCATTGATATCCTCCTTCTATCAGAACAACAAAAAACCTTTTCATCACGTAAAGGACGAAAAGGTTCGCGGTACCACCCTCATTAGCACAAATTGTGCTCAGCTCAAATCCCATAACGCGGGAAACGTTTAGGTTTTCCTAACCGCGACTTGAGGGCAGGTTCTACAAACAAGCGGGCCGCAATACCTTTCAGCCAGGGGTATCGCTCTCTTAGGCCATTGCCTTGTATACTATTCCTCGTCATAGCGTTCCAATGTTCTCGTTTTAGTTTGTTGTTCATTATGCAATGGCGGACAAGCTAATGTCAATAGCTTTTTCAAAAAGGTCTGTTCTCATTCAGCAATAATGACATCAGACCGAGAAAAAGCTAAAATATGAATAATGAATGAAGACAAGGAGCGAAAGGATGACAACTGAAGATGTAATTGCGATCCGCATCCCGACGCCGTTTGCTGTCGGCGATGTTATCGTTTACCTCGTAAAAGGTGATGCGCTGACACTTATCGATGCCGGGCCGAATACAAAAGAGGCTGCCAGCGCCTTACAAGAGCAGCTTGCTGCTGTAAATGTGAAAATGTCAGATATCGAGCAGGTTGTACTGACTCACCATCATGCTGACCATGCAGGCTTGCTTGATGTCTTTTCAGATGAAATCGAAGTGATTGGGCATGCCTTCAACGAACCTTATATCAGCCGAAATCAAGCCTTTATGGATTGGCAAAAACGTTTTTTTCAAAAGCTGCTGCCTGAATTAGGCGTTCCATTTGATACGGGGAAGGCGGAAAAGCTGATTCGGTCAGCGTATGCATTTTCCTGTACGAGATCTCTGACAAAAACAATCAGTGAAGGTATGGGCATTGACGGGCTTGAGGGCTGGTCTGTGTTGGAGATGCCTGGACATGCTGAATCGCATATCGTTCTTTTCCATGAAAAAAGCGGAAGGATGCTTGGCGGAGATCTACTGCTGGCCAACAGCTCGTCTAATCCGATTATAGAAGCGCCGAAAGCGGGAGACGTCAGGTCAAAGCCTTTAGTGGATTATCAGCAGTCTTTGCGCAGGCTGTCTCAACTTGAGCCAACAATCGTATTTCCTGGTCACGGCGAGCCTATCACCAGTGTCCAAGCGCTGATTGAGAAGCGTTTTGACAAGCAGAGGAACAGGACGGAGGATGTGCGTCGCATGCTGGCTGAAAAGCCGATGACCGCTTTTCAGGTCTGTCAGCAGCTTTTTCCTGCTGTATATGAAAAGGAATTGTTTTTAACAATGTCAGAAACGGCAGGGCATCTTGATGTGTTGGAGGCTGAAGAAGCCATCACGTCATATTGGGAAGGAAACATCGCATACTTTAGAACAATGAAGAGGTGAAATGGGTGAAACATATAGCGGGAAAAAGGATTTGGATAACCGGTGCTTCAGGAGGGCTTGGAGAAAGAATCGCATACTTATGCGCGGCTGAAGGAGCCCATGTCCTGCTGTCGGCTAGACGTGAGGATCGTTTGATAGAAATCAAAAGGAAAATAACAGAGGAATGGAGCGGACAGTGTGAGATCTTTCCTCTGGATGTCGGCCGCCTAGAGGATATCGCCCGGGTCCGTGATCAGATCGGCTCGGTTGATGTTCTGATCAACAATGCGGGCTTCGGTATATTTGAAACGGTTTTAGACTCGACATTGGAAGACATGAAAGCAATGTTTGATGTAAATGTCTTCGGCCTGGTCGCCTGTACAAAAGCGGTGCTCCCGCAAATGCTTGAGCAAAAAAAGGGCCATATCATCAATATCGCCTCTCAAGCGGGGAAAATCGCAACACCGAAGTCGAGCCTGTATTCCGCGACAAAACATGCCGTGCTAGGATACTCAAATGCTTTGCGGATGGAGCTGTCGGGAACCGGCATTTATGTGACAACAGTCAATCCGGGACCGATTCAGACGGACTTTTTTTCCATTGCTGATAAAGGCGGGGACTACGTCAAAAATGTCGGCCGCTGGATGCTTGATCCTGATGACGTGGCAGCTCAAATTACAGCTGCAATTTTCACGAACAAACGGGAGATCAATCTTCCGCGTTTAATGAATGCCGGCACTAAGCTGTATCAGCTGTTTCCAGCTCTCGTTGAAAAGCTGGCAGGACGCGTGCTCATGAAAAAATAATGATGGAACTGCCTGTGGTGGAATGATTGTTTCTCACGAGGCAGTTTTTGATAGTGGAAGGGAGAGATTGTTGAATGTCAATTCATTCAGATGTCCTTCATGTTCTGCTCAAAGATCCGTTTATTCAGAAACTGATTGATGCAGAGCCTGTATTCTGGGCAAATTCAGGCAAGAAAGAGAAGCGGCCATTACCCCATGCAGATGAGTGGGCAACCGAGATCGCGGAAGCGGAAAAAAGACTGCGGCGCTTTGCCCCTTATATTGCCGAGGTGTTTCCTGAGACGAAAGGCGCTAAAGGGATCATCGAGTCTCCGCTTTTTGAGATGCAGGATATGAAGGAAAAGCTGGAAGCGGCATATCAGCAGCCATTCCCGGGAAGATGGCTTTTAAAGTGCGACCACGAACTTCCGATTTCAGGGTCGATTAAAGCCCGGGGCGGGATTTATGAAGTATTAAAGCATGCAGAAGATCTGGCGCTTCAAGAAGGAATACTTCAGGAAACCGATGATTACCGCATCTTACGGGAAGACCGGTTTGCCGCGTTTTTCTCCCGCTATTCGATTGCTGTCGGTTCAACAGGAAACCTGGGTTTAAGCATTGGCATCATTGGCGCGGCACTCGGGTTTCGCGTGACAGTGCATATGTCGGCCGATGCTAAGCAGTGGAAAAAGGATCTCCTCCGCCAAAAGGGTGTCACTGTTATGGAGTGCGAAACAGATTACAGTGAAGCGGTGAACGAAGGGAGACGGCAGGCGGAACAAGATCCATTCTGTTATTTTATTGATGATGAACATTCTCGTCAGCTGTTCTTAGGATATGCTGTTGCTGCAAGCCGATTAAAAACACAGCTTGACAATATGAATATACAGCCAAGTCCCGAAACGCCCTTGTTTGTGTATCTGCCGTGCGGAGTCGGCGGAGGACCGGGTGGTGTAGCCTTTGGGCTGAAGCTTTTATACGGAGATCATGTTCACGTGTTTTTCGCAGAACCAACTCAGTCACCGTGTATGCTGTTAGGGCTTTATTCAGGACTTCACGAGCAGATCTCCGTCCAGGATATCGGTCTGGGTAATCGGACGGCTGCTGACGGACTTGCCGTAGGGAGGCCGTCAGGGTTTGTCGGCAAGCTGGTTGAACCGCTTCTGAGCGGCTGTTATACGGTAGAGGATAATATGCTTTATACTTTGCTTCATATGCTGGCTGTATCTGAAAATCAATATTTAGAGCCATCTGCTCTTGCCGGCATGCTCGGGCCGGTTCAGCTTTATTCGACAGAAGAGGGAAGGCGCTATAGTCAGAAATATAATATGGAGCATGCCGTACATATCGTCTGGGGAACGGGAGGAAGCATGGTTCCAAAAGAGGAAATGGCTGCGTATAACCGAATCGGTGCTGATTTGCTAAAAAACGAAATGAAAAAATAAGCAGACAGTGAAAAGGTTTTCCGTTACAATCTTTGTAAGGGTTTTAACCTACAGAGAGTCAGGTGTAAACAGTGAAAAATAAAGAGCTTAACTTACATACTTTATATACACAGCACAATCGAGAGTCTTGGTCTGGTTTTGGGGGACATTTGTCGATTGCTGTATCTGAAGAAGAGGCAAAAGCGGTGGAAGGGCTCAATGATTATCTATCTGTTGAAGAAGTGGAAACGATCTATATTCCGCTTGTTCGGCTGCTCCATTTGCATGTCAAGTCTGCTGCTGAACGCAATAAGCATGTCAATGTTTTTTTGAAGCACCCGCATTCAGCCAAAATCCCGTTTATTATCGGCATCGCCGGCAGTGTCGCAGTTGGAAAAAGCACGACGGCGCGGATTTTGCAGAAGCTGCTTTCGCGTTTGCCTGACCGTCCCAAAGTGAGCCTTATCACAACAGATGGTTTTTTATTTCCTACTGCCGAGCTTAAAAAGAAAAATATGATGTCAAGAAAAGGATTTCCTGAAAGCTATGATGTAAAGGCGCTGCTTGAATTTTTGAATGACTTAAAATCAGGAAAGGACAGCGTAAAGGCCCCGGTGTATTCCCATCTAACCTATGACCGCGAGGAAGGTGTGTTCGAGGTTGTAGAGCAGGCGGATATTGTGATTATTGAAGGCATTAATGTACTTCAGTCCCCCACCTTGGAGGATGACCGGGAAAACCCGCGTATTTTTGTTTCCGATTTCTTCGATTTTTCGATTTATGTGGATGCGGAGGAAAGCCGGATTTTCACTTGGTATTTGGAGCGTTTTCGTCTGCTTCGGGAAACTGCTTTTCAAAATCCTGATTCATATTTTCATAAATTTAAAGACTTGTCCGATCAGGAGGCTGACGAGATGGCAGCCTCGATTTGGGAGAGTGTTAACCGGCCGAATTTATATGAAAATATCCTGCCGACTAAATTCAGGTCAGATCTCATTTTGCGTAAGGGAGACGGGCATAAGGTCGAGGAAGTGCTGGTAAGGAGGGTATGAAATTGTGCATCATATTGAACTGTATGTCTCTGATTTGGAGGCGTCTAGGCGGTTTTGGGGCTGGTTCTTAAAAGAACTTGGCTATAAAGAGTATCAAAAATGGAGCTCAGGCATCAGCTGGAAGAAAGATCGTTTTTACCTAGTGATTGTGCAGGCGAAAGAGCCATTTCTAGAGCCGGAATACCATAGATGCCGAGTCGGTCTGAACCATCTCGCATTTCATGCTGAATCCAAGCTTCAAGTCGATCAGATGACTGAAAAATTGACGGCAAAAGGTTATCGTGTGTTGTACCGAGACAGGCATCCTTTTGCCGGAGGAGACGGGCATTATGCAGTCTATTGTGAGGATCCGGACCGGATTAAGGTAGAGCTCGTTGCCCCAAGCTGTTAATCGTGATCTTCGGACAGGCTGTTCAGCTTTTTCTCAATGCGATCCAGCTGCGCTTTTCGGTTTTTCGCATACTTGAAGCCTGTAACAGCCGCAAAGATGACAGCGGCAAATATAATAAATACAAACAGCTGAAACATCACATCACCTATATTCATGTTCTTCACCTCATGTTTGCGGGAGAGTTTCATTCTCTTCCGTTTTTTATTTAAAGCGGCTTTTCCAGACGGGAACCGTGTATTGTGGTCTCCATTTTCATTTGCCGATAGGCGAACGCTAAAAATGGCAGGCCGAGCAGAGTAATGCCGCTCAGGACAGAAAAAATATAAATCGGCCGGCCAGCGCTAAACAGGTCTATACATATCCCCCCGATCCAAGGGCCGATGACGTTTCCGAGCTGTGAAAAACCGATTGCCCCGAAATAAGTGCCTTTTAATCCTGGTTTTGCAATCTGGTCTACAAACAAATCCATCATAGAGAACAAAAGAACTTCGCCGATTGTAAAAGTGATGACAATCATCACAAGTGATGAAACACCGTGTGATACGGTGAAAATGGCCATGCTGATACTAACCATCACATTACCGAGCATCAGAGAGCAAAGCGGCGAAAAACGTTTTGCAAAATGGACAATGGGAAATTGCGTCGCCAACACTACGATTGCGTTTAATGTCAGCATCAGTCCGTACAGCTTCGTTCCATTGCCGATCAAGGGGTTCTGCGCCATATACTGAGGGAATGTGGAACTAAATTGTGAGTAGCCGAAGGTGCATAGCGTAATGCCAACCAAAGCAATTGTAAAAAGATAATCCTTTTGCGTGACCATAAACGCTTCCCTTACGCTCATATGTCGGGACTGGTCTGATGCTGATAAAGAAGGATGTTTTTTAAATTGGCTGGCAAGCACAAGTCCGTATAGTCCGTAAATGACTGCAGGCACCAAAAAGGGCGTGGTCGATTGCGATGAGCCGAAATACAGGCCTAGCACGGGTCCGAAGACAACGCCGATATTAATAGCTGCATAGCGTAAATTAAAAACAAGCAGTCTTGTTTTTTCTTCTGTCATATCAGACAGCAAAGCCTTTGAAGCGGGCTCAAACAGTGATTTGCAAAGGCCGTTTAATGCGTTGACTACAAAAAACACCCAGAGATGAGATGCTGCCGCAAACCCTATAAATACCAGCATCCATCCGAAAATGGACACAAGCATCATGTTTTTTCTGCCGAATGTATCGGAGATATATCCGCCGTAAAAGCTTGCGAGGATGCCGACTGAGGAGCTTGCGGCAATGACCAGCCCTGCATAGGAAGCTGATGCACCTTGGACGGCTGTCAAATAAATCGCTAAAAAAGGAATGCTCATCGATGTTGCCATTCTGCCAAAAATGGTTCCGATTATAATTGTCCAGCTGATCGGGTGGATATCTTTCCATTGCATCATGGATTATATTCTCTCCTGTATGTAAGATCTTTCTCTATCATATATGAAAAAATTCCCTTATCCAATAGATGATTCAAAATATTTCGTTATTGACACGTCGTATGTCTGTGGATTGTATGGATGGCAATACATTATGTGTTGACGGCGTACATGGCTACGTATTGAAATTGAAGGTGATGCCAGAAGGAAGATCACGATATATCCGATGAAAAGCAAAGCGATTGGTCAGGAGGGTGTCTGTTTGAAACAGTAAAGGAGTTTAAGCCGCCGGGATGCCGGAGCATATCGGCAGCAAAGCCGGATATGAGATCAAGAAGTACGCGGAAAACCGTCATGCCGCATGACAGAAGAGAGCGCATCTCTTCGGTTGAATTAAGGATGGTAATCGTGTATTCACGCGTGTTCGTGGACAGCGTATTCCGTTTTGCGCGAGCATTGAAGGGCTGTCGTATGGCTTTGAGACTGTTTCTTTGTTATCAGGCGGTGTTTTCAAAGGGAAGCCGCATCAGCGGCTGAAAGCACTGGCAGTCATACGTTTAAGAGAACAGGCCTTGGTTTGTGACATAGTCATAAATGATATCTTCTATATGCGCATGCAAATCCTCATCTGGTTCTTCATTCCGTCTCTCTTCTAGAGCTGCTTTCAGGCTTTGTTTTTCATACGGGCTTAACGGATCTATAGCAACGTTTCTGCCGTATTGACGCAGTGCCTGTCCCATCATTTTTTCAACAAATTTCTCCATTATGACTCTCCTATCCTTATGCTTCGCTTTTATTCTACTAAATGTTTTTCTTCTCTCAAACCCTTGGATCATATTTTCTGTCAGACAAGAATCATTTACCAGTATAAAACGAACATACTTTCGCATATAATAGAAAAACGAACATAAGTTCTTTTTAGAGGTGTGTATGATGAAAGAAAAAGTGATTTTTCTCGTTGACATGCAATCGTTTTATGCATCTGTAGAGAAAGCGGAAAATCCACATTTGAAAAATAAGCCCGTCATTGTTTCGGGGGATCCTGAAAAAAGGGGCGGAGTTGTACTGGCTGCCTGCCCGCTGGCGAAACAAAAGGGTGTGGTGAATGCTTCACGGCTGTGGGAGGCACAGGAAAAGTGTCCTGAGGCTGTTGTGCTCCGGCCGCGTATGCAGCGGTATATTGATGTATCACTGCAAATTACGGCTATTCTAGAGGAGTATACAGACCTTGTGGAGCCTTATTCCATCGATGAACAGTTCATGGACATTACAGGCAGCCAGAAGCTGTTTGGGACGCCGATGGAGATCGCGAAAAGCATTCAGGGCAGAATCATGCGGGAGATCGGCGTTTATGCGCGGGTTGGAATCGGCCCTAACAAAGCGCTGGCCAAAATTGCGTGTGACAATTTTGCCAAAAAGAATAAGAACGGTATTTTTACCTTAACGAAAGAAAATATAAAAACCGAAATGTGGCCGCTCCCGGTGGGCAGCATGTTTGGCGTCGGGAGCCGCATGAAGCATCATTTAAATCGAATGGGCATCAGCACGATCGGCGGGCTCGCGGCTTTTCCGCTCGATCTTTTAAAAAAGAAATGGGGCATTAACGGCCACGTGCTGTGGATGACGGCAAACGGAATTGACTATTCCCCTGTATCAACTTCATCTCTAGACGGGCAAAAGGCGATCGGCCATGGAATGACTCTCCCGAGAGACTACGAACACTTTGACAAAGAAATCAAGGTCGTATTGCTGGAGCTGAGTGAAGAAGTGTGCAGGCGAAGCCGAAACGCCGGTGTAATGGGGCAGACGGTGTCTGTGAGCTGCCGGGGTGCTGATTTTGATTGGCCGACGGGCTTCAATCGGCAAGTGAAGCTGGCGGAACCGACTAATTCTACGCAAGATGTATATGAGGCTGTATGCCGGCTGTTTCTTACATTTTGGGACGGGAAACCCGTCCGCCGCCTCGGTGTCAATCTGTCTCAGCTCTCATCTGATGACATATGGCAGCTCAATTTATTTCAGGATTATGCAAAGAAAATGAGCCTAGGCTATGTGATGGACGGCATTAAAAATCGATTCGGCGATACAGCAATCATCAGGGCGGCGTCATTGACAGCGGCAGGCCAGGCATTTGAACGTGCGGCTAAAATAGGGGGGCACTATAAATGAACGATCATTTAAAAAGGGGCAACCTGCTGTGGGAAGGAAGCAGGATGTTTCTGCCGGAACATAAGCAAAGCCTGCTGGAGAGAAAGCGGCATAAACAGAAGCTGCAAAAGCCGACCCTTGATCCCGATAAGCTGGAAGAGATGAATCAAACGCTTTGCACCGCGATGGAGTTTGCTCAGGATATCACTGTCAGCTGCTTTCAGGACGGTGAAATTGTCCGCTGCACCGGGAAAATCTGCCGGTATGAAGAGTTTGAAAAAGCAGTATGGATAAAAGGAGATGAGGACCAGCTTTATAAGCTGAAACTTGATCAAGTGCTTGATATTGTGCTGTAAAGTCTCTCCTCCTGCTTGGGGGAGAAATGTGTAAAATGATCAAATATTGTTCCCTCGGCAGTCTGGAAACGTATGATACAGGAAAGAAGGCATTTACAATTCCAGCCAGGCAAAATATAATTTTTATATTGTGAGAAAAAGAGCTAACATTCGTTTTGCCAGACGGAGGGAGATCAAATCGTAATGGATATTCGAACAATCACGTCTTCAGATTATGAAATGGTAACGTCTGTAATGAATGAATGGTGGGGCGGCAGACAGCTGAAAGAAAAATTGCCGAGACTATTTTTTGAGCATTTTCAGGACACAAGCTTTATTACATCTGAACATAACAGCATGACCGGATTTTTAATCGGATTTCAATCGCAATCGGATCCTGAAACGGCGTACATTCATTTTTCCGGTGTGCATCCGGATTTCAGAAAAATGCAAATTGGAAAACAATTATATGAGGTATTTATTGAAACAGTAAAACAAAGAGGATGCACCCGGGTGAAGTGCGTCACTTCACCAGTGAATAAAGTATCAATCGCATATCACACAAAATTGGGGTTTGATATTGAAAAGGGCACCAAGACGGTAAATGGCATCTCAGTGTTTGCAAACTATGATGGCCCTGGCCAAGACAGGGTACTGTTTGTCAAAAACATATGAGGGGGAAATATGATGGATTTTTTATCAAAAACACCTGAGCCTCCTTACTATGCCGTCATTTTTTCTTCTGTCAAAAGCGAAACTGACACAGGATATGGAGAAACGGCAGAGCGGATGGTATCGCTTGCGGAGGATCAGCCTGGATTTTTAGGCGTGGAAAGCGTTCGTGAAGCGGATGGAAGGGGCATCACAGTTTCCTATTGGGACAGTATGGACGCAATTACCCTTTGGAAGCATCACACTGAACATCAAGCGGCAAAAGAAAAAGGAAAAAGTGTTTGGTACGAGTCGTATGCAGTCCGCGTCGCAAAAGTCGAAAGACAGCGGCTGTTTCAGGAGAACACGAATGATTGAATTTCTTCAGCATAAGGAAGACACAATAGCGCGTGAGATTATAGCCGTACAGATCCCTTCTTACATAAAGGAAACAGAGATTATCGGTTTTGACGGCATTCCCGCTTTACAAGAGAAGGTGAAGGATATTCAAACATCTCATGAACGGTTTGCGGGATATCGGAAAAACGGCAAGCTGATCGGTGTCATTTCATATGAGAAAAACATGCATCATCTCACCATTTGCAGGCTTGTTGTGCATCCTGACGGTTTTAGAAAAGGAATTGGACGAGCACTTCTGCAATTTGTCATTGATCAAAATGAAGACACTGAGAAAATCGAAGTAGTCACAGCCGAGAAAAATATCCCGGCCGTGTCACTCTATACACAGGCGGGATTCCAAAAAGCAGAAACCGTCAAAGCAGCGCAGGGTCTATTGCTGTCGGTCTTTCATTTGTATCCGAAAAGAAAAGTTGAGGTCGTTCCCTACAACGAAAAATGGACGAAAGGTTTCGATGAAGAAAAAGAACGGCTGAAGCGGGTGTTCGGGCCGGAGATGATCGCCGTTCATCATATCGGAAGCACATCGATACCGAACATGGCAGCGAAGCCAATCATTGATATGTTAATTGAAGTCAGAAGCATTGAAGCCGTGAGCCAATTTGATGAACAAATGAAGGCTATCGGCTATATGCCAAAAGGTGAGAACGGCATAGCGGGCAGGCGTTATTTCCAAAAGGGCGGAAATAAACGAACCCATCATGTCCATCTGTACGAACAGGGAAACCCTGCTATTGAAAGGCATCTGTTATTCAGAGATTATCTCAGAGCTCATCCGAGCATAGCGAAAGAATACGCCGTTCTCAAAAAACGGCTGGCGGCCCAGCATTCCGATAGCATCAAACAATACATGCAAGGGAAAGATGAATGGATCAAGGCTGCAGAAGAAAATGCGAAGCGGTGGAAAAAAGGCAGAAACCATGCGAATGGCAGTGTTGTATGCTACAATAGCGAAAATGATGAAAACGGGGGTTTCACCTTATGAACATACATGTGACAGATGCAGCGAAACAGGCACTGCAGCAGGCGTTCGATGCCAACCCGGGAAAAAAAGCCCAGCTTCGTTATGATGCAGAAGGATGCGGCTGCGCGGTAAGCGGTGTACCGACAATCTGGCTGACAGAAGAATTAACGGGACAGTGCGAGCAGCTGGAAACGAACGGCATTCCGCTGTATATCCAATCGTCGCAAAAAGTGTTTTTTGACGATCAAATGACGATCGATTACAATGAAAAAGCCAAAACATTGGCGCTAAAAAGCCCGGCTGAAATGCTCAGCCCCAGAATGAGCATATTAGTAAAGTAGGAGACGCGAAACGTGGAACAAAAGCTGAAAGCAATGAAGAACACAGCACAAAATAAAACGTGGGTATCCTTCCTGAATCAAAACCATCCCTATACCTTGCTTCACTGGTCAATTGGAGGAGCAGAATCCGTCAAGAAAGATGTTTGGCTATTGCAGGATGAAATGACCTTCGAGACGCAGGAATTTACAACGATAGACCTTGCGATTGAATGGATCAGAGAACATATGGATGATATTACCGACGTTTTGTGAAATAAAAAAGCGAAAGAGCCGACGAGGCCTTTCGCTTTTTTATTATGTTGAGACCTTCATTTTGTCTAAAAAGTCCTGCACCGTTTTCCGGTACGTGTCCCGGTTTTTGGTGTATGACATGGCATGTTCACCGTTCTCGGCGATATACAGCGCTTTCGGTCCGGTTTTCTTTTCGTAAAGCCGCTCGGTTGAAGAAACAGGAATGTAATCATCATCCTGGCTGTGAATAAAGAGGACCGGCTTTTCGATTTGATCAATGACAGCAAGCGGAGATACTTCGCGAGCGCGATAGCCGCCCCTCAGCTTCAAAAAGAAGTCGGCGATAGGGAGCAGGGGCCAAGACGGGAGCCTGTATTCCGTTTTCAGCAGATAGGCAAGCTGTTCATCAAAACATGCGAACGGACAATCGGCAATATAAAAATCAGCGCCATCTTCACAGTGTGCGCCAGCGTAAAGCAGAGCGGTCACAGCTCCCATCGATTCACCGTGAATTCCGATCAATCCGCGATGATTTGTTTTGTTTTTGAGCCAGCTGACAACCTCATTGAGATCATCTTTTTCATAAAACCCGTAGCTGGTCGTCTTTCCGCCGCTTTGGCCATGCCGGCGGTGATCATAAATAAGTACATTCCAGCCGAGATCAAGAAATAAATGCATATACTTAAGAGAATTCAGCACATTCATCGTTACTCCGTGGCAGATGATGATGGTGTTTTGAGTGTCATGCGGTGCGACATGGTATCCCTTTATGTTATACCCGTAAGCGGATGGAATCTCAAAAGCAGTTTTCTCCATTTGTTCAAATGATTCGAACACATCATGTCCGTCGTCTTTCTCTCTTTTGATAATGTCTTCGTCCGTTTTTTTCTTGATGAATAGAATCATGTTCGAAAAAACAATTCCGATTGCGATGACAGCAGTTAAGAGAGCGCCAATGGCCAAAAGGATTTTCTTCAAAAGTCACAGCACCTTTCAACGAAATATATAGGTCATTCGTTTTTAAGATCATTATACCTAAACACTGCTGCGCTGAGAAAGTTATCAGAAGAGAGTTTGCTTGTTCAGCTTATATGCTCCATGATAAACTGGCTTCAAAACAATACATGGGGGAAGTCTGCATGAAAAAACAAAAATCCGCTGATAAACACCAGCTAAAAGACGGCCTTCAATCCGATATCAAAGCAAAGCTTATGGAGATGAAGAGCCAATTGAAGGAAGAGGATGAAAAGAGGCAGGAAAGAGAAAAAGCAGAACAGATCAGAAAGAAAAAAGAGATCGAAAAAAATAAAAGTTTTGAACAACTCCTAAATGAAAGCCAAATGGATTGGCATCGATATAAATAAATCGGCCACCCATACAGAGGCTGGTTTCAAGCGTGTCGACAAACACTTGTGTACCTAGTCAAGCCTGTGAGTCGGCAGCTTCCATGCATGTCTTTTCTAACTTGCATGTTTTTCAATCGCGGTCAACAAAATGAAATCAGCACCCTTAAGGGTGCTGATTTTTCTATTAAGAGCGGTGGGCTTCATAAACGTCTTGTTTCGTATGAGATTGAAGCGCTTTGATTTCCTCTTCTGTTAGACGCCGAGCGTTTGCTGCCTGAATGTTTTCCCGTAACTGCTCAACCTTACTGGCGCCTGTAATCACTGAAGCGACAGCTGGCTGTGCTAACAGATACTGCAGCGACTTTTCTGTCATTGAAAGGTCGGGAGCCACTTCCTCCATTGCCTTGCGGGCATTTGTCAGTTCCTCAAATGAATAGGACAAGTACCCGTTTTGTTTCATGCTGTCTGCCGCTTGATCAAGGGGTCTTTCGGTTAAGAGCCCTTTGGCAACAGGGCCTCTGGCGACTACGCTGATTTGATGCTCCTCTAAAAGCGGGAGCCATTCCTCAGGGCGTCTGTCAAACAAGCTGAATTGCATCATAATGCTGACGATGTTTGATTTCTTTACATATTCTTTTATCACATTCGGGCGGATGGAAGAAATGCCATAGTAGCGGATGACACCTTCTTGTTTTAATTCCTCAAACGCCTCGATCGTTTCATCAATGTTATCCTCTATCGTGCCGCCGTGAAGCTGATAAAGGTCGATATAATCAGTTTTCAGCCGTGTAAGGCTCTTTTTTACCGCTTCTTTTATGTAAGCTTTTGAAGGGTCCCAATACCAGCCCTCGCTCCCGTCATCCCAACGGTTTCCCGCTTTTGTTGCCAGAATAATATCCTGGCGTCTGTTTTGGATCGCATCACCGACGATTTCTTCGTTGCGTCCCCGGTCATACAAATCCGCAGTGTCCAAATAGTTGATGCCGAGCTCGATCGCTTCATCCAAAATGGACAATGCTTTGTTTTTTTCAGTTCCAAGAGACATACAGCCGAGTCCGACTTCGCTTATTTCTAAATCAGTTGTACCCAGTTTGCGCTTTCTCATGTGCACACTCCTTTTTTTAGGCTTTGTATTGACCGTAATATAAAGGAGCCAAAGTTTCAACTTTTACGGCTTTGAGACCCATTCTTTTACATATTGAAATGTGTGTCCATACTCTTTTAACTTTGCCCGAATTTCCCATGCTTTTCCGACTAAGACAACACCTTTTGGCATGCGGTACACTTTCACGAAAAGGCCTCCTTTTCTCTAGTATGATAAAATGTATGGGGCATCATATAGAGACAGAACGGGAGATGAAGAAATGAAATCATTAGAAGAAAAAACAATTGCCAAAGAACAGATCTTTTCAGGTAAAGTTATTGATCTATTTGTCGAGGATGTAGAGCTGCCAAACGGCAAAACGAGTAAACGTGAAATTGTGAAACACCCTGGAGCAGTAGCGGTATTAGCCGTCACAGATGAAGGGAACATTATCTTGGTCAAACAATTCCGTAAGCCGCTTGAGCGGACAATCGTTGAAATTCCAGCCGGAAAGCTTGAAAAAGGTGAGGAGCCGGAGTATACGGCACTTCGGGAACTTGAGGAGGAAACCGGCTATACAGCAAAAAAACTGACAAAAATAACTGCGTTTTATACCTCTCCCGGCTTTGCTGATGAAATCGTTCACGTATTTCTTGCTGAGGAGCTTTCTGTACTCGAAGAAAAACGGGAGCTTGATGAGGACGAGTTTGTTGAAGTGATGGAGGTGACGCTTGAAGATGCGCTAAAGCTGGTTGAATCGCGTGAAGTATATGATGCTAAAACTGCCTATGCGATTCAATATCTTCAACTGAAAGAAGCGCTCCAAGCACAAAAATGAAAAAGATTTACGCGGATTTGCACATTCATATCGGCCGGACCTTTACAGGAAGAGCTGTCAAAATAACAGGCGCCAAAACATTAACGCTGGACCGAATTTTGGTTGAAGCCAGTGAACATAAAGGAATTGAACTCCTCGGTATTATTGACTGTCATTCTCCGGAAGTCATTCTAGAGCTTGAGGAAGGCATATCATCTGGAAAATATCACGAGCTTGACGGGGGAGGAATCCGTTATCGCAGTACGACTCTTTTATTGGGGAGCGAGCTGGAGATTTATGATGAAGACTGCAGCGGGCCGATCCATGTGCTTGTATTTATGCCGAAGCTGGCTGATATGAAGCAGTTTTCAAACTGGCTGTCAGCCAGGCTGAAAAATATTCATTTAAGCTCACAGCGGATATATGAAACGGGCTTAAACCTGCAACAAAAAGTCAAGGAAATGGGCGGTCTTTTTATCCCCGCCCATATCTTTACACCGCATAAAAGCTTATATGGAAAAGGGGTTAAATCAAGCTTAACTGAGGTTTTTGATCCGTCAATGATAGATGCGGTGGAGCTTGGATTAAGCTGCGATACAGACATGGCTTCACACATATCTGAATTGAATCCGTATCCTTTTTTAACAAATTCTGATGCGCATTCGTTGGGGAAAATCGGCAGAGAATATAATGAACTATATGTGCAATCAGCTGATTTTACTGAGTTTGCTCTTGCATTAAAAGGGCAAGATGAAAGGAAAATGATCGCAAATTACGGCTTGGACCCGTTATTGGGGAAATATTATCAGACGGCTTGCGAAGCGTGCGGAGAACCTGCCGTGAGCGGGGAAAAATCGTGCGCGAATTGCGGCAATGCCAGATTTACCAAGGGAGTCAGCGAAAGATTGCGTGAATTGAGTGATCAGCCTGAAGTTCGCGTCCCGCGTCCGCGATATGTACATCAGGTCCCCCTGCAATTTGTTCCGGGTGTAGGCCCGAAAACGCTGGACAAGCTAAAAAAAGCCTTCGGAACAGAAATGGCTGTTCTTCATGAGGCTGCAGAAGAAGATTTGGCTCGCGTTGTCCCGCCAAAAACCGCGGCGCTTATTGTAAAAGCGAGATCCGGAAAACTGGAATTGAAAGCCGGAGGAGGAGGAACCTACGGTAAAATTAAACCGTGAGTTAAAGATTAACTCAGTTCCTCCTGTACTTTTCTTTTTGTCCGTATAAAGGTAATCAGCTGGATGATTTCATCTTCACTCAGCGGCTTGCCATCAACAGAAATGGTAAAGTCAAGGCTGCTCCACGTGGCCAATTCAATGGTCTGGGGAGCAGTCTGCTTTTGTTTCTCGCGGCCTAAAAGTTCATCGCAGGTTGTGTCAAAGAGGTCAGCAAGCATGGCAAGTGCCTCAAGAGAAGGCCGTCGGTAGCCTGACTCGTAGCCGGCATATGTGCTTTTTGCGATGCCTAGAAGGTCAGCTGTATATTGAAGTGACCAATTTTTCTTTTTTCTCAATTCAGTTAAACGATCTAGATTCATGAACTTCCGCTCCTTTTTCACCTTGAGCTGATTATATCATATAGGTATTAGGAAGTGTACGCGAATTGAATAATAATGTCTTGCGTATTTTATTTTCCGTGTCTATAATTGCATTAAAAGTATGCGAAAAGCGAATACCTTCTCGCAACCCATCTTTAGATACAGTGAAGAGGTGCATGGTATGAAAAAATTATTGATGTTGACAACTGGGGGAACGATTGCTTCAGTTGAAGGGGAAAATGGGCTGGCTCCCGCGGTCAAGGCTGATGAATTACTAAGTTACGTATCAAAACTTGATAACGATTACACGATGGAAACTCAGTCGCTTATGAATATAGACAGCACCAATATGCAGCCTGAATACTGGGTGGAAATAGCCGAAGCCGTTAAGGAAAATTATGATGCCTATGACGGGTTTGTTATTACTCACGGTACAGATACAATGGCCTATACATCTGCCGCACTATCATATATGCTGCAGCATGCCAAAAAGCCAATCGTCATCACCGGCTCGCAGATTCCGATCACGTTCCAAAAAACCGACGCCAAAAAAAATATTACAGATGCCATTCGCTTTGCCTGTGAAGGCGTAGGCGGGGTTTATGTTGTATTTGACGGCAGAGTCATTCAAGGAACGCGTGCGATCAAATTAAGAACGAAAAGCTATGACGCATTTGAAAGCATCAATTACCCATATATCGCTTTTATCAATGAAGACGGGATCGAATACAACAAACAAGTAACGGAACCTGAGAACGACACCTTTGCAGTTGACACTTCACTTTGCACAGATGTATGTCTGCTGAAGCTGCATCCAGGCTTAAAGCCCGAAATGCTTGATGCCCTGAAAAGCATGTACAAAGGGATTGTCATTGAGAGTTATGGCAGCGGAGGGGTGCCGTTTGAAGGCAGAGACATTTTGTCAAAAGTGAATGAGCTGATTGAAAGCGGCATTGTCGTCGTCATTACAACTCAATGTCTGGAAGAAGGCGAAGACATGAGCATTTACGAGGTAGGCCGCAGAGTCAACCAAGACTTAATTATCCGATCAAGAAATATGAACACAGAAGCCATTGTGCCAAAATTGATGTGGGCACTAGGTCAGTCTTCGGATCTTCCTGTCGTCAAGAGAATTATGGAAACGCCGATAGCTGATGACGTTGTCCTGTAAAATGTAAAAACGATAACCAGCAAAGAGAAAGAAGGTTAAAGATTATGTTAAACGGCCAAAAAGAATATCGCGTGGAAAAAGACTTCCTTGGGGAAAAACAAATTGAGGCAGATGTTTATTACGGAATTCAGACGCTCCGTGCTTCTGAAAATTTCCCGATTACGGGATACAAAATCCATGAAGAAATGATTAACGCACTGGCGATAGTAAAAAAAGCCGCGGCTCTTGCCAACATGGACGTGAAACGGCTGTATGAAGGAATTGGCCAAGCTATCGTACAAGCCGCTGATGAGATTCTGGAGGGCAAGTGGCACGATCAGTTTATCGTCGATCCGATTCAGGGCGGTGCCGGAACTTCTATGAACATGAATGCGAATGAGGTTATCGGAAACCGGGCTCTTGAAATCATGGGACATAAAAAGGGAGATTATATCCATTTAAGCCCAAACACACATGTGAATATGTCACAGTCTACAAACGATGTGTTCCCGACTGCGATTCATATTTCCACATTGAATCTCTTGGAAAAACTGCTGAAAACAATGGAAGACATGCATAGTGTGTTTAAGCAAAAAGCACAGGAGTTTGATTCTGTTATTAAAATGGGCCGGACACACCTTCAAGATGCGGTTCCAATTCGTCTTGGGCAAGAATTCGAAGCGTACAGCCGTGTTCTGGAGCGTGATATTAAACGAATCAAACAATCGCGCCAGCACCTGTATGAAGTCAACATGGGCGCAACTGCTGTTGGTACAGGGCTAAACGCTGATCCTGAATATATTAAACAGGTAGTAAAGCACCTTGCTGATATCAGCGGTCTTCCTCTCGTCGGCGCTGATCATCTTGTTGATGCAACACAAAATACAGATGCGTATACAGAGGTATCAGCTTCATTAAAAGTCTGCATGATGAACATGTCGAAGATCGCAAACGACCTGCGCTTAATGGCGTCAGGACCGCGCGCGGGCCTTGCGGAAATTTCTCTGCCTGCACGTCAGCCGGGGTCATCCATTATGCCGGGAAAAGTCAATCCGGTTATGGCGGAGCTGATCAACCAAATTGCGTTCCAGGTTATTGGAAACGACCATACAATCTGCCTTGCTTCAGAAGCAGGACAGCTTGAATTAAACGTCATGGAGCCCGTGCTTGTCTTTAATTTGCTTCAATCTATCAGCATCATGAACAACGGCTTCCGCTCGTTCACTGATAATTGCTTAAAAGGCATCGAAGCCAACGAAAAGCGCTTGAAGCAATACGTAGAAAAAAGTGCAGGAGTCATCACTGCAGTCAATCCGCATCTTGGGTATGAAGCGGCAGCTAGAATTGCCCGGGAAGCAATTATGACAGGGCAATCTGTCCGCGATCTTTGCCTGCAGCATGATGTGCTGACAGAAGAAGAATTGGATATCATTTTAAACCCATATGAAATGACAAAACCAGGTATCGCTGGGAAAGAACTATTAGAAAAATAAAATTTGAACAAAAAACAGCTTATTCATCTCGGAATATTCCGATGAATAAGCTGTTTACAACATAGGGATGAGGAAGTATAGTATACGTGTTGCACTATTTATTGAAAGCGTTTTAGCTTTTTACATGAAGGGGGACTTCTTTTGAAGGATGTAAGACTGCCAACACTATTTGAAATTATTATTGTACTAGGATCATTTTTAGCACTTGTCATGTCGTTTACCGTCTTTTTAGACTTGCCGATACAGCTCGCGCTTTTCATTTCCTGGTTTATCGCAATGATTCTCGGAATCAGACTCGGTTATACTTATAAAGATATGCAAAATGCGATCCTGCATGGAATATCAAATGGGCTTGAAGCTGTTCTGATTCTTGTTTCAGTAGGAGCGCTTATTGGAACATGGATCGCTGGTGGAATTGTGCCCACACTGATTTACTATGGTTTAGAATTTATTCACCCTAGCATCTTTTTACTTGCAACGCTTATTATTTGTTCAATTATGTCTGTCGCAACAGGTACGTCATGGGGAACAGTCGGAACTGCCGGCATTGCCATGATCGCAATTGGAGAGGGGTTAGGCATTCCGCTTCCTCTTGTAGCTGGTGCTATCCTTTCAGGCGCTTATTTCGGGGACAAGCTGTCTCCTCTGTCTGACAGCACGGTTCTTGCTTCTTCGCTATCTAAAGTAGATGTGTTAGACCACGTCAGAGCAATGCTCTTTTTATCTGTGCCAGCATATGTGATTACAGCTATTCTCTTTACAATTACTGGTTTTATGTACGGCGGGAAAAATATTGACCTTGATAAAGTTGACTTCTTGAAATCATCTTTGCAAAATACGTTTGACATTCATATTTGGATGCTGATCCCGGCTGTTGTTGTTATTGTCTTATTGGCGATGAAAAAACCATCAATGCCGGTTATCGTGATTGGTGCGTTACTTGGTGCAATCTGGGCTGTTGCTTTCCAAGGCATGAATCCTGCGGACGCTATCGCTACCGCATACAACGGATTCTCCATTAAAACAGATGTTGAATTTTTGAATGGCCTATTAAACCGCGGCGGAATTGTCGGAATGCTCAGTTCCCTTGTCGTGATTATCTTTGGACTTGGTTTTGGCGGACTGCTAGAAAAGCTTGGCGTCTTAAAAGTGATCGTTTCTATGTTTGAAAAGAAGCTGACATCACCGGGCAATGTGACTTTATCTACGCTGATTGTAGCGTTTTTAGCAAACATCTTCGGCTGTGCGATGTATGTATCTCTTATTTTGACTCCGAAAATTATGGAAGACAGCTATGATCGTTTGAATCTCGATAGAAGGGTGCTATCCCGTAACTCAGAGGTCGGGGGTACATTAACTTCAGGTATGGTTCCTTGGTCTGATAACGGGATTTACATGGCGGGAATACTAGGAGTTTCTACCTTCTCATATCTGCCGTTTATGTGGCTCAGTTTTGTAGCAATAGGTCTTGCCATTATCTATGGTTATACAGGAAAATTTATATGGTATACGAAAAACAATACAGTTAAAGCTGAAAAACTAGGCTAATAGGGGAGGATACTGAATGATAGCGAAACACATGATTCGGACACTGATGATCGAAACGCCTTCGGTTCCCGGAAATCTTGGAAGGGTGGCTACGGCAATCGGCCTTCTGGGCGGGGATATTGGTGAAGTGGAGACTGTAAAAGTCGGCCCCAATTACACAATGCGGAATATTACCGTTCAAGTGGAGAATGAAGAACAGCTTCAGGAAGTGATCGCGGCTGTCCAGGCCCTCGGAGAAGGGATCAGACTTCACACCGTATCTGATGAAGTCCTGTCCGCACATGAAGGCGGAAAAATCCAAATGAAAAGCAAAATGCCGATCCGTTCACTTGCAGAGCTGGGGCGTGTCTATACACCAGGTGTTGCAGATGTGTGCCGATTGATCGAAAAAGAACCTGAAAAGGCTTCTATATATACAACAATCAGCAATTCTGTCGCGATTGTAACCGATGGAACCGCCATATTAGGTCTTGGAAATATCGGTTCTGTCGCAGGCATGCCTGTCATGGAAGGAAAGGCTGCTTTATTTGATCAGCTGGCGGGTATTAGCGGCATTCCGATATTGCTTGATACGAGTGATCCGGAAGAAATCATCAAAACGGTAAAACATATTTCTCCTGGTTTTAGCGGTATCCTTTTAGAGGATATCGGTTCGCCGCATTGCTTTGAAATCGAAGACCGCCTAAAAGAGGAGCTGAACATCCCTGTTATGCACGATGACCAGCATGGTACAGCTGTAGTGACGCTGGCTGCTGCCATCTCGGCATGCAGGAGTGCGGGGGTTGACCTCAAGGAAGCGAAAGTGGGGCAAATCGGCCTGGGCGCGGCAGGCGTCGCCATCTGCCGGATGTTCATGGCCTATGGCGTGAAAGCCGTGTACGGAACAGACAAATCAGAGGCGGCAATGAACCGTCTTGAACAATACGGCGGACATGCAGTTTCCAGTATTGAGGAGCTCATGGAAACATGTGATATTGTCATTGCTACAACTGGAGTTCCGGGGTTAATCAAACCGGCATTTGTACGTTCCGGCCAGGTGATTTTGGCATTATCAAATCCGAAGCCGGAAATTGAGCCGGAGGCCGCACTGCAGGCTGGCGCCGCATATGCAGCTGACGGGCGTTCTGTTAATAATGTACTCGGTTTTCCTGGAATTTTTAGAGGAGCGCTTAACGCAAAGAGCAAGGAAATTAATCATGATATGCTTGTCGCAGCAGCAGAGGCAATCGCAGCCTGCACAAAACAAGGCGATGTGGTCCCTCAGCCGCTTGATTCAAAAGTCCATCATGAGGTAGCAGCAGCTGTCGAGCATGCAGCTCTTACAGCAGTAAAATAAAAGCAGCTAAACAGCACCTTAGCAGGGTGCTGTTTTTTCTTATCCGTGTTCAATTTTGTTATCATTACTAAATAAGGGAGTGATCACATGGCAAAAAGCCAGGCAAAAAAGAAGCGGGAGCATCGACTGAGAAACGGCGGACGAGACGTCTCATCATCAAGAGGCAGTACACCATCTTTCAGCACACATGAAAGAATGACAAAAAGCAAAAAAGAGATTTTGAATAAAAGCAAGCATAAGAATCCTTATGATCATACGGCAGTTGATGATAAGGATTTTTTTTCGTCCAAAAAAACCGCCTAGCATTCTTCTCTATCGTTTCTTTTTGAAAAGGGGCATCTTTTTGTGTTTCTTTCATACAATCTATTAAATCAAATCAATAGAGTGGGCGGGAGGAAACGGTATGCGAAAAATCTCTTATAAGGACATGTTTCTCAGGCACGTCAAAGATCATCTCTCTCTTTATATATTTGTTTCAGTGCTGTTTTTCATGGGTGTCATCTTTGGCGCGATTATTGTCAACAGCATGACGATCAGCCAGAAAGAAGATTTATATTACTATTTAAGTCAATTTTTCGGACAGCTTTCGGATGGAAAACAAGCAAGTGCATCTGATATGTTTGGGCAAAGTATCTTTCATAATGCAAAATATTTAGGGCTGATGTGGATATTGGGGATTTCCGTCATTGGCATGCCGATTATTTTTATCATGATCTTTCTGAAAGGGATCGTGGTCGGCTTTACTGTCGGGTTTCTTGTCAATCAGATGGGAGTAAGCGGGTTTTTTCTATCATTTGTCTCCGTTTTGCCGCAAAATGTGCTGCTGATTCCGGCGTATCTCATTATGGGTACGTGTGCGATTGCGTTTTCTTTAAAGTTAATCAGGCAGCTATTCGTGAAACGAAGCCTGCATGACGCGCCGATTCAATGGTTCGGACGGTATGCCTTTGTGCTGCTGGTTATTCTGCTTTTAGCGCTGATTTCGTCTCTCTTTGAAGCATACTTATCTCCTGTATTAATGGAAAAGCTTACATCGAAACTTTTTTAAAATAATTATTAAAAGAAAATCGTTTTATTTATCAGTTTATAATAATTATAGTTGGAACTCTGCGCTTATTTTGTTATAATGAGTCATGGAATGCGGCGTAGGAGGGAAAGACATGGAAAACCGTATTGATCGAATTAAGAAACAACTGCACTCATCCAGCTATAAACTTACGCCTCAGCGTGAAGCGACAGTAAGGGTGCTGCTTGAAAACGAAGAAGACCATTTAAGCGCAGAAGATGTATACCTCCTCGTAAAAGAGAAATCTCCTGAAATCGGTCTCGCTACAGTATACCGTACGCTTGAATTATTAACTGAATTAAAAGTCGTTGATAAAATTAACTTTGGAGACGGCGTATCCCGTTACGACCTTCGGAAAGAGGGCGCAGCCCACTTTCATCACCACTTGGTGTGCATGGAGTGCGGAGCCGTTGATGAAATTGAAGAAGATTTGCTTGAAGACGTGGAAGAAATCATTGAACGTGATTGGAAATTTAAGATTAAAGATCATAGATTAACGTTTCACGGCATTTGCCACCGCTGTAACGGAAAAGAAACTGAATAGACGGTGCCGAGCGCGAACCTTTTCTCCTGGGGAAAGGGTTTTTTGCTGTTTCTATGTATAAAACCTTTCTGATTTGGCATATGGTTTATATAACTGGAACCATAGGGAAAGGATCGATTAGGACATGGGAAGATTCCTGAAAACAACTGTCGATGCATTGAAAGTTTTCATCCTGTTTACCGGTTTTACCGCTTTGTTCTATTATGCTATGATATGGGTGAATCAAGAGTATGAAAACTATCATCGGTACGATAAACCGGAAGGCTCCGCTGTAAAAGTTGTGGAAATGGATCAGGATGAAAAAGGCGGATGGTTCGACCGGTTGATCTTTTTTTACCAAAACGGGGAGTAGATCAAGAGTGAAAGATCAAATAAAGGATTTCATCCACTACGTCATGGTAGAGAGAGGGCTCTCTCAAAATACGATCGTATCCTATGAACGTGACTTGAAAAGCTATTCTCTCTACTTAACAGAAACCCTTCATGTTACGGATTGGAATCACGTGACCCGCATACATATTATCCAATACTTAAAGCACTTGAAGGACTCGGGGAAATCCGGGAAGACATCGGCGCGGCATTTGGCATCCATTCGCTCTTTTCATCAATTTCTGCTCAGGGAAAAAGTGACGGACAAGGACCCTTCAGTTCATATCGAAACACAAAAGACGGAACGGGCGCTTCCGAAAGTGCTCGCACTCAATGAGGTCGAGCGATTATTGGACACGCCTAAGCTAACGAGCCCTTTCGGTTATCGGGATAAAGCAATGCTGGAACTGCTTTATGCGACAGGCATACGAGTCAGTGAAATGATTGAATTGAAAACGTCTGATGTTCATTTATCTATGGGGTTTGTCCGATGCTTCGGCAAAGGAAGAAAAGAGAGGATCGTGCCAATTGGTGAAGCAGCCGCTTCCGCAATTGAGGAATATATGACAAAAGCCAGGGGAAAATTGTTAAAGAACAATGTGTCTGACGCCCTCTTTTTAAATCATCACGGCAAACAGATCAGCCGCCAGGGATTTTGGAAGAACCTGAAGAAAATCGCGTTGGAAGCCGGGATTAAAAAAGAGCTGACTCCGCACACACTCAGGCATTCTTTTGCGACGCATCTGCTTGAGAACGGGGCAGATTTAAGAGCGGTTCAGGAAATGCTCGGTCATGCGGATATATCCACGACGCAAATTTATACGCATGTGACGAAAACAAGGCTGAAGGATGTGTACAAGCAGTTTCATCCGCGTGCATAGCGCAGATGGCTGCGGCTTTTTTGTTTAGAACAACAGAAAATATTGAAGTTTCTCATTATTTCCAAATGCATTGTCAACGGGAATGAAAACGGTTTATACTTGAGTTGTCAGACCTCTTAGCGATACAATAGACGTATAGAAAAAAAGGAGGCTTTCAAGATGCCTGCATACAAATATAATCGTGTGTTTTTAATTGTGATGGACTCAGTCGGAATTGGCGAAGCGCCGGATGCCGCTGACTTTAATGACGAAGGCGCTCATACGCTCGGGCATATTGCCGAGCATATGAACGGATTACATATCCCGAATATGGCAAAACTCGGCCTTGGTCTTATCGAAGATATCAAAGGTGTAGAAAAAACAGAACATCCGCTTGCGTATTATGGAAAAATGCAAGAAGCGTCAAACGGCAAAGATACAATGACCGGCCATTGGGAGATTATGGGCTTATACATTGATAAACCGTTTAAAGTGTTCCCGGAAGGCTTTCCTGATGAATTGCTTCAAGAGCTGGAAAAGAGATCTGGACGCAAAATAATCGGAAACAAGCCGGCTTCAGGCACGGCGATTTTGGATGAGCTTGGCCAGGAGCACATGGAAACAGGAGCTTTAATTGTTTACACGTCTGCTGACTCTGTTCTGCAAATTGCCGCTCACGAAGAGGTTGTGCCGCTTGAAGAGCTGTACCGCATTTGTGAAACGGCGAGAGAACTGACGCTTGATCCGAAGTATATGGTTGGCCGCATTATTGCAAGGCCGTTCGTCGGAGAGCCGGGGCAATTCAAACGGACGCCAAACCGCCATGACTATGCGCTTAAGCCGTTTGACCGCACTGTCATGAATGAATTGAAGGACAGCGGCTTAGATGTGATTTCAATCGGTAAAATCTCTGATATTTACGACGGAGAAGGCATTACTTCTTCACGGAGAACGGTTTCTAATATGGACGGAATGGACAAGGTGATCGATACGCTGGGAGAAGACTTTACGGGTCTCAGCTTTGCGAACCTTGTTGATTTTGACGCCTTATTCGGACACCGCCGTGACCCTGAAGGCTACGGACGCGCGCTTGAAGAATTTGATGCGCGGCTTCCGGTAGTGTTTGAAAAAATGAAAGAAGACGATCTGTTGATTATTACAGCAGACCACGGCAATGATCCGATTCATCATGGGACTGACCATACACGCGAGTATGTGCCGATTCTCGCTTACAGCAAAAAACATAAAAAAGCGCAAATGCTGCCGCTCGCAGATACATTTGCCGATATCGGCGCAACGATCGCTGATAATTTCCAAACAAATAAACCGAAATACGGGAAAAGCTTTTTATCTTTATTACAATAGGGGGACTGTTTCTTGAAGGACAGAATTGAACGCGCAGCCGCTTTTATTAAACAAAACCTGCCGGAATCTCCGAAGATCGGCCTTATTTTAGGCTCAGGTCTTGGCATTTTGGCGGACGAAATCGAAAATCCGGTCAAGCTGAAATATGAAGACATACCTGAATTCCCGGTATCTACTGTTGAAGGACATGCGGGACAGCTTGTGCTGGGCACTCTTGAAGGAGTTTCCGTCATTGCAATGCAGGGCCGCTTTCATTTCTATGAAGGCTACTCAATGGAGAAAGTGACATTCCCAGTACGCGTGATGAAAGCGCTCGGCGTGGAAGCATTGATCGTGACAAATGCCGCAGGCGGTGTCAACACTGAATTCCGTGCGGGAGACTTAATGATTATTACCGATCATATCAACTTTATGGGGACAAACCCGTTAATCGGGCCAAACGAAGCTGATTTCGGCGCCAGATTTCCAGATATGTCTTCAGCCTATGACAAAGAGCTATCCAGCTTGGCTGAAAAGATTGCAAAAGACCTTAATATTCCAATTCAAAAAGGCGTGTATACTGCTGTGACAGGACCTTCTTACGAAACACCGGCAGAAGTCCGTTTCTTAAGAACGATGGGCTCTGATGCAGTCGGCATGTCTACTGTTCCGGAAGTCATTGTGGCGAATCATGCGGGAATGCGGGTTCTTGGCATTTCCTGCATCTCTAACGCGGCAGCCGGAATTCTGGATCAGCCTTTAAGTCACGATGAAGTAATGGAAGTGACCGAAAAAGTAAAAGCTGGATTTTTGAATCTTGTTAAAGCGGTCGTCGCTCAATACGAATAAAAAAGAATCAAAGCAGGACCAAAAGACAGCTGTGTCGGATATCACACAGCTGTCTTTTTTTTGTGCCCAAAATTCGAAACATTTTCCATCAGTGGCGTATAAAACCATCCCGCTTGGAAAAAATAAAAAGGATTATGAAATGGAGGGCTTTTGAGATGAAACGTCTTTTATCCACTTTGTTGATTGGTATAATGCTGCTTACATTTGCACCGTCTGCATTTGCAAAACAAGACGGAAAACGCACATCGGAGCTTGCTCATGAAGCGAAGTCTGCGGTGCTGATAGAACGTGACACGGGAAAAGTGCTTTACAACAAGAACAGCAATGAGAGACTGGCGCCTGCAAGCATGACGAAAATTATGACGATGCTTTTGATTATGGAAGCTTTAGATAAAGGCAAAATCAAAATGAGTGATAAGGTTCGTACAAGCGAGCATGCGGCGTCAATGGGCGGCTCACAGATTTTCCTTGAGCCCGGCGAAGAAATGACTGTCAAAGAAATGCTGAAGGGTATCGCAATCGCTTCAGGAAATGACGCTTCTGTAGCCATGGCTGAATTTATTTCCGGCTCTGAAGAAGAATTTGTGCAGAAAATGAACAAAAAAGCAAAAGAGCTGGGATTGAAAAATACATCCTTCAAAAACCCGACCGGATTGACAGAGGAAGGACATTACAGCTCTGCTTATGACATGGCAATCATGGCTAAGGAATTATTGAAATACGAATCAATTACGAAGTTTACCGGCACGTATGAAGATTACCTGCGTGAAAATACAGATAAAAAGTTTTGGCTTGTGAATACGAATCGCCTGATCAAGTTTTACCCTGGTGTAGACGGCGTCAAAACAGGCTATACAGGTGAAGCAAAATATTGTCTGACTGCTTCGGCTAAAAAAGGGAACATGCGGGCCATTGCAGTTGTATTTGGAGCGAGCACACCTAAAGAAAGAAACGCGCAAGTGACAAAGATGCTTGATTTCGCCTTTAGTCAATATGAAACGCATCCTTTATATAAACGAAATGAAACAGTAGCAAAAATAAAGGTCAAAAAAGGGAAACAAAAATTGATCGAACTCACTACATCTGAGCCGATTTCAATATTGACGAAAAAAGGCGAGGATATGAACAATGTGAAGAAAGAAATCAAGATGAAGGACAATATCAGTGCTCCGATTCAAAAAGGCCAAGAGCTTGGCACTCTTGTTCTGAAAAAGGATGGAGAAGTACTCGCTGAAAGTCCAGTTGCTGCAAAAGAAGATATGAAGAAAGCCGGGTTTATCACATTCTTGAAGCGGACGATGGGAGACTGGACAAAATTTAAGTAATTATGCCGAATGACCACTAGTTTTGTCACGGTGAAGGAATTCATTCCGTCGAAATCGAAACACTCATTATCCGATCATATCAAGGAGGAATGAGCATGAGCCTTGGAATTGACATGCATGTCAAAGAATCTGTGCTTTGTATTCGATTAACAGGCGAACTCGATCACCATACGGCTGAAACCCTGAAACAAAAAGTGACTCAATCATTGGAGAAGGATGATATTCGCCATATCGTGCTGAACCTGGAGGACCTTACCTTTATGGACAGCTCGGGGCTTGGCGTCATTTTAGGAAGATACAAGCAAATTAAGCAAATTGGCGGAGAAATGGTCGTTTGCGCTATCTCTCCTGCGGTGAAGCGGTTGTTTGATATGTCAGGTCTGTTTAAAATTATCCGATTTGAACAATCTGAGCAGAAGGCTCTGCTTACACTGGGGGTGGCATCATGAAAAATGAAATGCACCTTGAGTTTTCTGCCCTCAGCCAGAATGAATCATTCGCCCGTGTGACAGTTGCTTCATTTATAGCCCAGCTGGACCCGACAATGGATGAATTGACTGAAATCAAAACAGTCGTGTCAGAGGCTGTCACGAATGCGATTATCCATGGATATGAAGAAAACTGTGACGGAAAAGTTTACATTTCTGTAACGCTGGAAGATCATGTCGTATATATGACCATTCGTGATGAAGGCTTGGGCATAACAGATCTTGAAGAAGCCCGCCAGCCTTTATTCACGACTAAGCCTGAGCTTGAGCGTTCTGGAATGGGCTTTACCATTATGGAAAATTTCATGGATGATGTCAGTATCGATTCATCGCCTGAAATGGGAACAACGATTCGCTTAACAAAGCACTTATCAAAAAGCAAAGCGCTTTGTAATTAAGGAGATTTGTTATGGATGTGGAGGTTAAGAAAAACGGCAAAAACGCTCAGCTGAAGGATCATGAAGTAAAGGAGTTAATCAAACAAAGCCAAAATGGCGACCAGCAGGCAAGAGACCTCCTCATAGAAAAAAACATGCGTCTTGTTTGGTCTGTCGTACAGCGGTTTTTAAACAGAGGATATGAGCCTGACGATCTCTTCCAGATCGGCTGCATCGGGCTGTTAAAATCTGTTGACAAATTTGATTTAACCTATGATGTGCGTTTTTCAACGTATGCAGTGCCGATGATTATCGGAGAAATCCAGCGGTTTATCCGTGATGACGGAACCGTAAAAGTATCAAGGTCATTAAAAGAGCTCGGAAACAAAATTCGGCGCGCCAAGGATGAGCTTTCAAAAACACTGGGCAGAGTGCCGACGGTGCAGGAGATCGCAGACCATTTGGAGATTGAAGCAGAAGATGTTGTACTGGCCCAAGAGGCGGTAAGGGCTCCATCTTCAATCCACGAAACCGTTTATGAAAATGACGGAGATCCGATTACCCTGCTTGATCAAATCGCTGACAACTCAGAAGAAAAATGGTTTGACAAAATTGCGCTGAAAGAAGCGATCAGCGATTTGGAGGAAAGGGAAAAATTAATCGTTTATCTCAGATATTATAAGGACCAGACACAGTCCGAGGTGGCTGAACGGCTCGGGATCTCTCAAGTACAGGTTTCCAGACTTGAAAAGAAAATATTAAAACAGATCAAGGTTCAAATGGATCATACGGATGGCTAGTCTGCAGTACAGGCTAGCTTTTTTGTGTGCAAAAGCGTGGTAATTTATGGTCTTTTCGAGCGGATGAATGAGAACAAAATCGAACCACATACTACATATATAACCACCGAAAGATGGTGATCAATGATGGAACGACGAATATTTATCCGGCTTCGCCACCGGGTGCTGGCACATCCAGGGGATATCATTACCGTTGGAGATGCCGCGCAGATAGAAGGGCAGCTTCAGCTGAAAAAGAAACTTTCAGCTATGCCGCTTTATCAAGTGAGCGAAAAAGATAAAAATATCGTAATTCTGGATATCATACAGGTCCTCAAAGCCATTCACTTACAAGATCCGACACTTGATGTTCAAACAGTAGGCGGAGCAGAAGCCATTGTTGAAATTCAGTATCGAAAACGGAAATTATCAACGGTTCTGTTTATCGGTGTCTGGCTGCTTCTGTTTATCGGATCGTGTCTTGCCATCATGAACTTTCATGAGGATGTAAGCATGAGAGATGTTCATATCGCACTATATGAAATCATAACCGGAGAGAGGAATGACTATCCATATTTGCTTCAAATCCCATACAGCATCGGTTTGGGACTGGGGATGATCGTGTTTTTCAACCACATATTTAAAAAGCGCCTAAATGAAGAGCCCAGCCCGCTGGAGGTTGAGATGTTTAACTATCAGCTTGATCTCGATCAATATGTGGCCATGCACGAGAATCAAGAAACCATAAAGGATCTGCATGATCGTTAGTGTATTGTTCATTATTTTTGTCGGGCTCGGCGGAGGCATAACGGTGGGGGCAGGTTTCGTTGCTTTTTTAACCGTAATGGGGATCATTCCGCGGCTGATGCAGCTCACCAAAACAATGAGATTTGTCCAGGCTTATGAAGCGGCTGTTATTCTTGGCGCGGTTTGCGGGGGATGGGAGACGCTTCATATGAATCATCTTTATCTGACAAAATGGATAGCTGTGCCGGTCGGACTTCTGGCAGGTTTGTTTGTCGGGATGCTAGCGGCTGCCCTTACAGAGGTTTTAAATGTCCTGCCGATTTTGGCAAAACGAATCGGGCTCAGAAGTAAAATCATTATTCTGTTAATGGCCATCGTGATTGGGAAAATCGCGGGATCTTTATTTCATTGGCTGTACTTTATTGACCATTCATAAGGAGGTTTCAAGATGACAAACATTAAAGAAAATTACAAATCAAAAGTAAAAACATATCAGCCTAAGCCGCCTTACGTCTGGAACTGTGTAAAAGCCTTTTTGGTGGGCGGGCTGATTTGTGCAATCGGGCAAGGTCTGCAAAATTTTTATATCCATTTTTTTGATTTTAATGAAAAAACTGCGGGAAATCCAACGGCTGCAACGCTGATATTAATTTCTGCCCTGCTTACAGGGTTCGGCATCTATGACAGAATCGGACAATTCGCAGGCGCCGGTTCAGCCGTACCTGTCACAGGATTTGCCAACAGCATGGCAAGCGCCGCACTTGAATATAAAAGCGAAGGATTAGTGCTTGGGGTAGCGACTAATATGTTTAAACTGGCAGGAAATGTAATTGTTTTCGGGGTTGTGGCTGCATACATCGTTGGAATGATTCGGTTTGCTTTTGAGAAACTGATGTCATAGGAGGAGAAGATAATGAAATTAACAGGAAAGCAAACCTGGATATTTGAACATCCCTTATTTGTGAACTCAGCGGGAACGGCAGCAGGACCAAAGGAAAAAGACGGACCGCTCGGCTCTCTATTTGATAAAACCTATGACGAAATGCATTGCAATCAAAAAAGCTGGGAAATGGCGGAACGGCAGCTAATGGAAGACGCTGTAAATGTTGCGCTTCAAAAAAACAATCTGACAAAAGATGATATTGATCTATTGCTGGCAGGCGACTTGCTGAACCAAAACGTGACGGCTAACTATGTGGCAAGACATTTAAAAATCCCGTTTCTTTGTATGTTTGGCGCTTGTTCAACATCAATGGAAACAGTGGCTGTCGCGTCAGCGTTAGTTGACGGCGGGTTTGCCAAAAGGGCACTCGCTGCCACCAGCAGTCACAATGCAACAGCGGAAAGACAGTTTCGCTATCCGACAGAATACGGAGGCCAAAAACCGGACACTGCCACTTCTACTGTAACCGGAAGCGGCGCAGTTGTCATCAGTCAGACACCGAGTGATATTCAAATCACAAGTGCGACTGTCGGAAAGGTTTCTGATTTAGGAATTACAGATCCTTTTGATATGGGATCGGCCATGGCTCCGGCTGCAGCTGATACAATTAAGCAGCACTTTAAAGATCTAAACCGGACAGCGGATGACTACGATCTTATCCTGACAGGTGACCTGTCAGGCGTCGGTTCTCCAATCGTAAAAGATCTCTTAAAAGAAGATGGTTATCCAGTCGGCACAAAGCATGATGATTGCGGGCTTCTGATTTATACCCCGGATCAGCAGGTCTTTGCCGGGGGGAGCGGCTGTGCTTGTTCAGCGGTTGTCACCTACTCTCATATTTTTAAGCAGCTGAGAGAAGGAAAATTAAACCGTGTATTTGTCGTGGCGACCGGTGCGCTGTTAAGCCCGACGATGATCCAGCAAAAAGAAAGCATCCCGACTATTGCCCACGGGGTTGTATTTGAGCGTGCAGGAGGTGCATCTTAACATGGATTATCTTTTGGCTTTTGTATGTGGCGGTGCTATTTGTATCGTCGGCCAGCTGCTCTTGGACATTTTCAAATTGACGCCAGCTCATGTCATGACAACATTCGTTGTAATCGGTGCCATATTAGATGGTTTCGGCATTTACGATAAATTTATTGAATTTGCCGGAGGAGGCGCCACCGTTCCGATCGTCAGCTTTGGTCACAGTCTTTTGCACGGTGCCATGCATCAGGCGCATATACACGGATTTATCGGAATCGGCATGGGAATTTTTGAACTGACATCTGCCGGTATCTCAGCCGCCATTCTCTTCGCTTTTATCGTAGCTGTTATTTTCAAACCGAAAGGATAATGCCGACATGACAACAAAACGCAAGGTCATACTGGTAACAGACGGGGATGTGTATGCCGCTAAAACAAT
Source organism: Bacillus sp. ATD (assembly GCF_050585765.1). Classification (NCBI taxonomy): domain Bacteria; kingdom Bacillati; phylum Bacillota; class Bacilli; order Caryophanales; family Bacillaceae; genus Bacillus; species Bacillus sp. ATD. The sequence goes on from NZ_JBOBQH010000002.1 coordinate 358,607, forward strand.
TGAATACGCCGCAAGAAAAGTAGGAGGCCGATGTATTTCACAATCGAAAGGAAACCCCTCCACCCGCAGCGGCGCCGAGCTCGTCAAGCTGATCGCCTCAGCACCGTATGATCCTGTATTTGTCATGTTTGACGACTCCGGCCTTCAAGGAGAGGGTCCGGGAGAAGCCGCTCTGACCTATGTCGCGACCCATCCGTCTATTGAAGTGCTCGGTGTGATTGCGGTCGCGTCAAAAACACATCAGGCTGAATGGACCAGGGTCGATGTAAGCATTGACCGCAATGGAGAAGTAACTGAATATGGCGTCGATAAAGTCGGGGAAAGAGAATTTGATGACCACAGAATGAGTGGAGATACTGTCTATTGCCTTGATAAACTTGATCTCCCGCTTATTGTCGGTATCGGGGATATTGGGAAAATGGGCAGAAAAGACGATATTTCAAAAGGGTCGCCAATCACCATGAAAGCGGTCGAGTTTATTTTAGAAAGGAGCGGGTATCATGCCGGACCACAAGGAAGAGAAAATTCGGGTTTATCGGAATCCAGCTAAAAATGAAGATTACTTCAAAAAACGTGTCGGGATGGGGACAAGCTATGATGTAGGTGTTCGCAAGCTCATTATTTTAGACAAAGAGATCCAGCTTTACTATCTAAATGGATTATGCGATACGGCTTATATTATTCATTTAATGAGAGAGCTTGTTGCCATTAACAATCGGAAAGAAGATCCTGATGAGCTGGTCGATATTGTCGAAAACAGATTGCTTAACGCCCAGGTCGAAAAAGTAAAAACCTTGGATGAAACCACCGACCAAGTGCTGTCCGGGCTCGTCGCAGTCATTGTTGAAGGCGCAGGCTTCGCATTTATCATTGATGTCAGGAGCTATCCGGGCAGAAATCCGGAAGAACCAGATACGGAAAAGGTAGTCAGGGGAGCCAGAGACGGATTTGTTGAAAATATCGTCGTCAATACGGCCCTTCTCAGAAGGCGGATCAGAGACGAACGCCTTCGAGTCAAGATGACGAAAGTTGGCGAGCGGTCAAAGACGGATTTAAGCATTTGTTATATAGAAGATATAGCTGATCCGGATCTGGTTGAGATCGTGGAAAAGGAAGTTGCTTCCATTGATGTCGATGGATTAACAATGGCCGACAAAACTGTCGAGGAATTCATTGTTAATCAAAACTATAATCCTTTTCCGCTCGTGCGCTACACAGAAAGACCGGATGTGGCCGCGAATCATGTTCTTGAGGGCCATGTTGTCATTATAGTGGATACATCGCCTAGTGTGATCATTACCCCGACGACTTTATTTCACCACGTGCAGCATGCGGAAGAATATAGGCAGGCGCCTTCAGTCGGGACCTTTTTAAGATGGGTCAGATTTTTCGGTATTCTTGCTTCTACTTTATTTCTTCCGATTTGGTTTCTCTTTGTGCTCCAGCCTGATCTGCTCCCGGACAATATGAAATTTATCGGTTTAAATAAAGATACGCATATCCCGATCATCCTGCAAATATTTTTAGCGGACTTAGGAATCGAGTTTCTCAGAATGGCTGCCATTCACACCCCGACAGCTTTATCGACAGCAATGGGTTTAATTGCCGCTGTTCTGATCGGGCAGATTGCGATTGAAGTCGGCCTTTTTTCGCCTGAGGTGATTCTGTACGTCTCACTTGCGGCGATTGGAACCTTTACGACGCCTAGTTATGAATTAAGCTTGGCAAACAAAATTTGCCGCCTTGTCCTCATGATACTCGTTGCCTTATTTCATATAAAAGGGCTCGTTATTGGATTTACAGTGCTAATTATTGCCATGGCAAGCATCAAATCCCTTCAGACACCGTACTTATGGCCGCTGATTCCCTTTAACGGAAAGGCGCTGTGGCAGGTTCTTGTCCGCACAGCGAAACCTGGCGCAAAAGTTAGGCCCAGTATCGTTCACCCCAAAAATCGCTTAAGACAGCCTACCAATTCATAATCGCATTGAAACTGACTGAAGAGTATGATAATGTATGTCTTAATTATGAAGGGACAGTCCATAAAACTGTCCTTTCATCCATAAGCGGAGAAAGAGGGAATGACATTGTTCTTACACGGCACAAGCAGACAAAATCAACATGGTCATTTAGAAATCGGAGGTGTGGATGCTCTCTATTTAGCGGAGAAATATGGTACACCTCTTTACGTATATGATGTGGCTTTAATACGTGAGCGTGCTAAAAGCTTTAAGCAGGCTTTTATTTCCGCAGGGCTGAAAGCACAGGTGGCATATGCAAGCAAAGCATTCTCATCAGTTGCAATGATTCAGCTCGCTGAGGAAGAGGGACTTTCTTTAGATGTCGTATCCGGAGGAGAACTTTATACGGCTGTTGCGGCAGGCTTTCCGGCAGAACGCATTCACTTTCATGGAAACAATAAAAGCAGGGAAGAACTGCGGATGGCGCTTGAGCACCGTATCGGCTGCATTGTAGTGGATAATTTCTATGAAATTGCGCTACTTGAAGACCTATGTAAAGAAACGGGACACTCCATCGATGTTCTGCTTCGGATCACGCCCGGAGTAGAAGCGCATACGCATGACTACATTACGACGGGGCAAGAAGATTCAAAGTTTGGTTTTGATCTTCATAACGGACAAACTGAGCGGGCGATTGAACAAGTACTACAATCGGAACACATTCAGCTGCTGGGTGTCCATTGCCATATCGGATCGCAAATTTTTGATACGGCCGGTTTTGTGTTAGCAGCAGAAAAAATCTTCAAAAAACTTGATGAGTGGAGAGATTCATACTCATTTGTATCCAAGGTGTTGAATCTAGGAGGAGGTTTCGGCATCCGTTATACGGAAGAGGATGAACCGCTTCACGCCACTGAATACGTCGAAAAAATTATCGAAGCTGTGAAAGAAAATGCTTCCCGTTACGGTTTTGATATCCCGGAAATTTGGATCGAACCAGGCCGTTCTCTCGTAGGAGACGCAGGCACAACCCTTTATACGGTTGGCTCACAAAAAGAAGTGCCGGGTGTCCGCCAGTATGTGGCAGTAGACGGAGGCATGAACGACAATATTCGTCCTGCGCTTTACCAAGCTAAATATGAAGCTGCGACAGCCAATCGGATCGGAGAAGCGCATGACAAAACGGTATCGATTGCTGGAAAGTGCTGTGAAAGCGGAGATATGCTGATTTGGGATATTGACCTGCCGGAAGTAAAAGAAGGTGATCTTCTTGCCGTTTTTTGTACAGGCGCTTACGGATACAGCATGGCCAACAATTATAACCGTATTCCGAGACCTGCCGTTGTATTTGTCGAAAACGGTGAGGCTCATTTAGTCGTGAAGCGAGAAACATACGAAGATATTGTAAAACTTGATCTGCCATTTAAAACGAGTGTAAAGCAATAAAAAAAGCGCCGATTTTTCGGCGCTTTTCTTATTTGAAGATAGATACAATCGCATTCCAGATAGATACGAAGAAATCAATGACTTTCTGGATGAAGTTTTTGCCTTCATCTGACTCTATGAATTTCGTAATCTTATCTTTCGCTTTATCAAGCTGGTCACTGACCTGTCCCCAGTTAATGTCAGCGTTTTTCATCTTATTGAATAGGGAGACAAGCTGATTCTTTTGGCTGTCTGTAAGTGTGACGTTTAAATCAGAAGCTGCGTCGTCCACTTGTTTTTCGATGTCAGCTTTATTATCAGGCACCCCGTTTTTAGCAAACTCTTCTTTGATTTTTGCAATCAGGGCTGCCGCATTTTCGTTACCGATTTTGTCTCCAAGCTCTGATGTCGTGACAAGCTCTTGGTTGGCGACCTGCTTAACATCCTCCGAGATCGCTTCGTCGGAAGAAACTTCATACGCCTTAATCAATCCAGTTAAAGCCGCAGTCCCGGATACTTCAAACGGTGCTGTGACATACACCTTCGCATCTTTAACACCGGCTGTCATCAGTGCATTCAGGTACATTTCATCCGTGATGCCGCTGATATTATGGGTCTCAACATTCAATCCGGAGCCTTTTTTGGCAATGGTGATTGAGGATGAAGAAATCGCTCTCGATCCGATTTGCGCGTTCGATATATATTTTCCTAAATATTCATGTTCTTCCTTATTGGTCACGGTTACCGTTGTGGCATTATCAGGGACATTCATTTCATCAAGCACTTTTTGTTTGTCGGATTCTGACAAATCAGCACCAAGTGTTACAATGACATCTCCAACTGCGGCATCCGCGAGACTGACCTTCGGAACCGTCAGCAGCAAAACGGCCGCTGCCAGCATTCCAATCCAAATTTTCTTCAAAGCAGTTTGACCTCCTTCAATTTCACAAGCAGCTGGATAGTGCTGCTTTGTGAGGACCTGAATCATGAAAAATACAGTTCCGTTAGGTTAGACGGAGATAAAGAGATTCAGGTTTCATTTTTATTTTTTAGTAAAGCCCGGGAGATTCGTTTTCCCCCGAAAGGTGTGGTATAATAGCCGCGACAAGGAGAGACAGACTATAACCTATCATACATAATCTCCTTTGAAAATTAAAATAAAGAAAGTAGGCATACAATTGAAAACAGGTTACTTTTTATTAGAAGACGGCAACAAAATTGAATTTGAACTTTACCCTGAAGCTGCACCGGGAACTGTCGCAAACTTTGAAAAGCTTGCGAACGAAGGCTTTTATGACGGCCTTACATTCCACCGAGTGATTCCTGGCTTCGTCAGCCAAGGCGGTTGCCCGCATGGAACAGGTACTGGCGGTCCAGGATACACAATTAAATGTGAAACAGAAGGAAACCCGCATACACATGAGGCGGGCGCACTTTCTATGGCACATGCCGGAAAAGACACTGGCGGCAGCCAATTTTTCATCGTTCATGAGCCACAGCCTCATTTGAACGGTGTGCACACTGTATTCGGTAAAGTAACAAGCGGATTAGAATTCGCGAAAAACATGTCTAACGGCGATGTCATGAAAGAAGTTCGCGTAGAAGGCTAATCGGCAGGCAAAAGGCTTCCTCTTAGAGAGGAAGCTTTTTTGTTGGCCAAATGGTCAATAAAAAACCGCCGAATGCTGATGGCGGTTGGTAAACCAGGTGTGAAGGAAGGAGTTTCTCAATCCCTAAATAAATGCATTAAAAAGTTTTGGTGACGTTCTGATCAGTAAACTGATGATTAATCATTTTAGCCTTGCTTACGAAGTTATTTTCAAAAACAATACCTGTGTTTAAACCTCCGGAACCAAACACAGATTTGGACAAAGTTAATGGCCTGATCATAAAAGCGCCGCCTACGTTAACTACGCCGTTGCCGGAAATGTTGTTTATATTAATAGGATAATCAATCATACCATCTAATCTCCTTTCATAGTATTCTACTTTTTATATGTATTAGTGCTAGAGTCAATAAGCATAAACTTATTGGTAAAAATATTTAAATGAAGCCTCTTTTTTTCGTTTTTTGAAAAATGTGCATAAAAAAGAGCTTCTTTAAAGCTTCCCGAAACCCAAGTATTTGTCTGTGCTTTTATTCTCTCTGAAAATGGCGGCTTTTCTAGATAATTCAATAAGATCAACTTCTGGTTGACTACAAATAGATATACATTACAATCGGCTCTTCAAAAAACCAGTGAGGACGCATGCTGTAGCCGTGATGTTCCTTTCTTGTAAGAGAACGGTTTCTCCTAAATTTAATAATCTGCTATGATGACCCTCAAATGAAAACATGGGGGAGATAAGGTAGTAACTCCCTTAACCGTATATGTTAGATTTTTCAAACCAAACAAACACCTGACTTGGACGTTGACCAGAACCGCCCTTGGCAAACAATCTGCATCAATATGTATGGACAAGGATAGGGTGCGTTTTTTTATCCAGATAAGATCCCGTCGGAACTACTGAAAATAAAATTGAGCTGATTATACAAAAGTGGATTGGGAATGATAAAGGGACAAAAAAGGTTAAGGAGAAACACATGCAAATTTTGGCGGGGTTACTTGAACAGCATGGATATGCCGTCTTGTTTATTGTGTTAATGTTAGAGCTTATCGCTTTACCTGGGCCTGGAGAATTTCTGATGGGCTATGCGGGTGTTCTCGTGTTTCAAGATAAGTTAAACTGGGCGCTAAGCATGTTAGCGGCAGGATTGGGAAGCTGTGCGGGAGTGAGCATTTCGTATTGGATCGGGTATAGACTGGGCCCTGCCATTTATAAATATGGAGAACGAATTCATTTTGGAAAGGACAGGATGGAAAAAACATCACGCTGGCTTGCACATTACGGAAACAAATTATTTCTTATTGCTTACTTTATACCAGGTGTGCGCCATGTCGCCGGCTATGCTGCAGGCATTACTCATATCCGATTTAGACAGTATGCCATCTATGCGTATTGCGGTGCATTTCTTTGGACCGGCACATTCATTTCACTTGGAAAGTTACTCGGACCGGACTGGGAACAGTTTCATGCCGCAATCAAAAAGTATGTATTGATCGGGAGTTTGTTTGCTGCTATTCTGTTCCTTCTTTTCTACCTGGTCAAGACGCAAAAAAGCAAGATCAGAGAGTTGATCATAGCGGGATTGGTGAAGGGGGCAAGACAATTTCACACCCTTCGCCGTTTAAGGCTTCTGATCGTGTTCACAGCTTTATTGTTTTTGATGTTTGTGCTGTTAATGGGAAGCTTGGTTGAAAATTATATCAATAATGAATTTAAGCCGTTTGATACGATCGTTACACTTGTTGTGACAGTTCTTTTTAACTCACAGTGGCAGTATTGGATGGCAGTATTCGGGGTTTTTGCGTCGAGAGATGTTCTATTAGCCGTTATTGTTGTAACTTTTCTTTGGACAGTATTTAAAGGGCAAGACCGGAAAATCGAACTCTCTTTCTTATTTTTCCTAGTCATTGGCGGAGAGCTTTATGAAGAGGGAATCAGGCGGCTCTTTCATTCCCTTCATCCTGTCCATGCTCCTTTGGAAAGTTACGTCTTATACCCGTTTCCAAGCGAACAGACGTTAACGGCATTTGTCATTTTTGGTTTTTGCGCTTATCTCTTTGTGCGTCATTCTCACAAAGCTCGTCTGCAAACTGTTACATTTTTATCGTTGCTTGTCGTTTTGTTCCTCATCGGGCTGAGCCGTGTGTACTTTCATGAACAGTATCCTAGTGATGTTGTTGGGGGCTACGCCTTCGGCGGTGTTTGGCTCAGTTTGAATGTTTTCGTCATGGAGCTCTTCCGTTTCTCCAGAAGATTTAGCAAGCTGAGAAACGAACCCGATTAGTATGTAGGACGGGTGATTAAAATTAAGAAAACTTTAAAGTTGTACGATTCATTGAGATTGGTATTTTGTAGTAAAATAAATCAAAACAAACGTGATGTATGAAAAGGGGTTCTTTATATGGACAACAAAGGCTGTATAAAATGCGGCAGCACTGAAGCCGGACAAAAAGAAATAGCCACAACCGGCACGGGTTTATCAAAGCTGTTTGATGTGCAGCATAACCGATTTCTAGTGGTTTACTGTAAGAACTGCGGATATTCAGAGTTTTATAATAAAGAGTCTTCAACTGCCGGGAATGTATTGGATTTATTTTTTGGAGGCTGACAATGTTTTTCGAGCTTCACTGATTTAAACATATCATGAAAGCAAAACGGATGCCTGTTAAGTCACCTGTGAAATAAGCTGCCCGTAACCTCTGTCCCTGTGCAGGATAAGGATGCTGACGTTGATGCCGTCCAGGTTATGTTGAACTATGAAGTTGAAGTTCAATTTCTCAAGCGACATTTGAGGAAGGCCTGGTTGTGATCGACAAGAAAAAATAGGCATGAAGAAGATGAAGATTAACAGTTTGTAAAATCACTTCAATGGTCCTAATGGGATTTCTTTTCGATTCGTGATAACATAAATTGAAGACCGTTGTTTATTGGAGGAAATCAGTTGAAATCAGAAAATGTTTCGAAGAAAAAAACAATATTAGAATGGGCAAAAGCAATTGTGATTGCTGTCATTCTTGCTTTGCTCATCCGCAACTTTATTTTTGCGCCGTATGTCGTTGACGGTGAATCCATGGAACCTACACTTCACGATCGTGAAAGGGTCTTTGTTAATATGACAGTCAAATATATCGGCGAGTTTGATAGAGGAGACATCGTCGTGTTAAACGGAGATGATGTTCACTATGTCAAACGTATTATCGGCCTTCCCGGCGATACAGTTGAGATGAAGAATGACCAGCTCTATATCAACGGGAAAAAGGTGGACGAACCTTATTTGGCAGCTAATAAAAAGAGAGCGAAACAGGCCGGTAAACATTTGACCGATGATTTCGGCCCGGTTAAAGTGCCTGATAACAAGTATTTTGTGATGGGTGACAACCGTCGGAATTCCATGGACAGCCGTAACGGACTTGGCCTCTTCACGAAAAAACAAATTGCGGGTACGTCAAAGTTTGTTTTCTACCCGTTTAACGAAATGCGCAAAACAAATTAGAGTCAAGCAGACCCATTGGGGCTGCTTTTTTTATATCTTTTTTATGGTTATCCCCCAAAACCAGAACATAAATTCGTATATCTATAGAAAAGAAATTTTTGCAGAAATGTGAAACATGTTCCCGTTATGTATCGTTATATTAATAATTTACGAGAATTTACGGTTTTTTATTCATGAAAAAAAGGAATAACTCATATGAATGAATAGATTCATATTGGCTGGAGGTTTAGATATGGGAAGAATAAAAACCAAGATTACCATTCTGTTAGTGCTTTTGCTTTTACTTGCAGGCGGTTATATGTACATAAATGATGTTGAGCTGAAGGATGTCCCGACAGCAATCGGACAAACCTTGTCCTCGGAAGAAGAGGAATACACCATCCAAGAATATAAAGTAACGACAATCGACGGCTCAGAGTATCATGGAGTAGCAGAAAACGGAACGAAAATCATCTTCAACGGAAAAAAATTAAATCAGGATTTATCTGATATAAAAGAAGGTGACAAGATTAAGGCATACTTCAGCAAATCAAAGCGGATCGATGGATTAATCAAGGTTGCAAAAGTGAATGATTAACAAAACATCACCTTTCAGATCGAAGGGTGATGTTTTTGTTTTTCTCAAATTGTAAGTTTATTTCATTGCGTACTTTTAGAAGGATCGCTATAATAGCCAATAAGGACAAATGAATAAAGATTGTATCCTTCGGGGCAGGGTGGAAATCCCGACCGGCGGTAGTAAAGCGAATTCGCTTTAGAGCCCGTGACCCGTGTGCATAAGCACGCGGTGGATTCAGTTTAAGCTGAAGCCGACAGTGAAAGTCTGGATGGGAGAAGGATGATGAGCCGCTATGCAAAAAGTTTAAAAATGCATAGTGTTATTTCCTATTGCGTAAAATACCTAAAGCCCCGGATTTTTCATAAATTCGGGGCTTTTTTTGACGGTAAATAACAAAAGAGGGGAGGTAAACAAATGGAAGAGTATTATATGAAGCTGGCATTAGATCTTGCGAAGCAGGGCGAAGGACAGACCGAATCAAATCCGCTCGTCGGCGCTGTTGTCGTAAAGGACGGACAAGTTGTCGGAATGGGCGCCCATTTAAAATATGGGGAAGCTCATGCAGAAGTTCATGCTATCCAAATGGCTGGAGCACATGCAGAGGGTGCCGACATTTACGTTACACTCGAACCGTGCAGCCATTACGGAAAAACACCGCCATGTGCAGAATTGATTATCAATTCTGGCATCAAAAGAGTGTTCGTGGCGATGAGAGATCCTAACCCGCTTGTGGCTGGAAGAGGGATCAGCATGATGAAAGAAGCCGGCATTGAGGTAAGTGAAGGCATCCTGCCAGACCAGGCGGAGAAGCTGAATGAAAAATTTCTGCACTTTATGAGGACAGGCCTTCCGTACGTCACACTAAAAGCGGCCGCAAGCCTTGATGGCAAGATAGCTACCAGCACGGGTGACAGCAAATGGATCACATCAGAGGCTGCAAGACAGGATGCTCAGCAATACAGGAGAACACACCAAAGCGTTCTAGTCGGAGTTGGCACGGTGAAAGCCGACAATCCGAGCTTAACTTGCAGACTGCCGAATGTAACAAAACAGCCGGTTCGGGTTATACTTGATACCGTACTCTCGATTCCTGAGGACGCTAAAGTGATTTGCGATCAATTAGCGCCGACATGGATTTTTACAACGGCACGCGCAGACGAGGAAAAGAAAAAACGGCTTTCCGCTTTCGGAGTGAACATATTTACACTGGAAACCGAGCGCATTCAAGTTCCCGATGTTTTGAAAATCCTAGCGGAAGAAGGCATCATGTCGGTGTATGTGGAAGGCGGTTCAGCTGTTCACGGAAGCTTTGTCAAAGAAGGTTGTTTTCAAGAAATCATCTTCTATTTTGCCCCTAAACTAATCGGAGGAACGCTTGCTCCCAGCTTAATCTCCGGTGAAGGTTTTCAATCAATGAAAGATGTCCCCTTATTACAATTCACTGATATAACCCAAATCGGCCGTGATATCAAACTGACGGCCAAACCGACAAACGAGTAGGATGGTGACCATGTTTACAGGAATTATCGAAGAAACAGGCACAATCGAGTCCATGAAAAAAGCAGGGCATTCAATGGCCTTAACAATTACATGCTCAAAGATTTTAGAGGATGTTCATCTTGGCGACAGCATTGCAGTGAATGGTATTTGTCTGACTGTCACTGATTTTACAAAAAATCAATTCACAGTGGATGTTATGCCTGAAACAGTCAAAGCTACGTCACTGAATGATTTATCAAAAGGAAGCAAAGTAAATCTGGAAAGAGCGATGGCGGCAAACGGCCGTTTCGGAGGCCATTTCGTCTCAGGCCATGTCGACGGAACTGCGGAAATCACACGAATTGAAGAGAAAAGCAACGCAGTTTACTATGATTTAAAAATGGACCCGTCTTTAACCAAAACATTGGTTTTAAAGGGGTCAATTACCGTGGATGGCGTGAGCTTAACCATATTCGGCCTGACAGAAGACACAGTGACGATTTCTTTAATACCGCATACGATCAGCGAAACGATCTTTTCAGAAAAAACAATCGGCTCTAAAGTGAATATCGAATGCGATATGATCGGAAAATATATGTATCGATTTTTGCATAAAGCCAATGAAAATAAGACCCAACAAACCATTACAAAAGCCTTCTTAAGCGAAAACGGCTTTTAGAGAGGAAGATTTGCATGTTTCATCCGATAGAAGAAGCACTTGACGCTTTAAAAAAAGGTGAAGTCATCATCGTTGTAGATGATGAAGACAGAGAAAATGAAGGAGACTTTGTGGCTCTAGCCGAGCATGCAACGCCGGAAGTGATTAACTTTATGGCGACACACGGAAGAGGGCTGATCTGCACGCCTCTCAGTGAGGAAATTGCAGACAGGCTTGATCTTCACCCTATGGTTGAGCATAATACAGATTCTCACCATACTGCCTTTACCGTAAGCATAGACCATCGTGAAACGAAAACAGGTATCAGCGCTCAAGAAAGATCATTTACTGTTCAAGCTTTGCTGGACAGCAAATCCGTGCCATCTGATTTTCAGCGTCCGGGGCACATTTTTCCTCTGATTGCGAAAAAAGGAGGTGTCCTGAAAAGAGCGGGCCACACAGAAGCTGCTGTTGATCTTGCTGAAGCCTGCGGATCTCAAGGAGCCGGCGTCATTTGTGAAATTATGAATGAAGACGGAACGATGGCGAGAGTGCCTGAGCTCATTGAAATTGCGAAAAAGCATCAGCTAAAAATGATCACGATTAAAGATTTGATTCAATACCGTTACAATCTGACAACACTAGTCGAGCGTGAAGTTGACATTACGCTGCCTACTGATTTTGGCACATTCAAGGTTTACGGATACACAAATGAGGTAGATGGAAAAGAGCATGTCGCATTTGTGATGGGGGATGTGCCGTTCGGAGAAGAACCGGTATTGGTCCGGGTGCATTCAGAATGTCTCACAGGTGATGTGTTTGGGTCTCATCGCTGTGACTGCGGTCCGCAGCTTCACGCCGCGCTGACCCAAATTGCCGCAGAAGGCCGCGGAGTGCTTCTGTATTTGCGCCAAGAAGGACGAGGCATCGGTTTAATCAATAAATTAAAAGCTTATAAGCTTCAGGAACAAGGCTATGACACCGTCGAAGCCAATGAGGTGCTTGGATTCTTGCCGGATCTTCGCAACTATGGCATCGGTGCACAAATTTTACGCGACCTCGGTGTGCGGAATATGAAGCTTTTGACGAATAATCCGCGGAAAATCGCAGGCCTAGAAGGCTACGGACTCAGTATTTCAGAAAGAGTGCCGCTTCAAATGGAGGCGAAAGAGCACAATAAAAAATATTTGCAAACCAAAATGAACAAGCTGGGTCATTTACTTCATTTCTAATCACAAATATCACAAAAAAGGATGGGAATCATATGAATATCATACAAGGAAATTTAGTTGGTACAGGTCTTAAAATCGGAATCGTAGTAGGAAGATTTAATGATTTTATTACGAGCAAGCTGCTGAGCGGTGCAGAAGATGCGTTGCTCAGACACGGCGTAGACACAAATGATATTGATGTGGCTTGGGTTCCAGGCGCATTTGAAATACCGTTTGCTGCGAAAAAAATGGCGGAAACAAAAAAATATGACGCTATTATCACACTAGGCACTGTCATCAGAGGCGCGACGACTCATTATGATTATGTCTGCAATGAAGCTGCAAAAGGCATCGCGCAAGCCGCAAACACTACTGGAGTACCTGTCATCTTTGGAATTGTGACAACTGAAAACATCGAACAGGCTATCGAGCGTGCCGGCACAAAAGCGGGCAACAAAGGTGTAGATTGTGCTGTTTCTGCCATAGAAATGGCAAATTTAAACCGCTCATTTGAATAATTTGCTGAAAACAGTTTAAAAATATGGCGAAAATGATATAATGTGAGAAAACGGATCACCTATTCGTATCCGTTTAATAGCAGACTGGACATTTTGGATATAGAGGGGTTTTTATGTTAATTCGTTATAAAAAATCGTTTGAAAAGATTGCGATGGGACTTCTTTCGTTTATGCCGAATGAAAAAGACCTTAAGCAGCTTCAGCAGACAATTAAGGACTACGAAACGGATACAGACCGCCAGCTCTTTCTTTGGAAAGAGGACGAGGATATCGTCGGAGCAATCGGAGTCGAAAAAAAGGATTCTGAGGTAGAGATCCGGCATATCAGTGTGAATCCTTCTCATCGCCATCAAGGAATCGGAAAACAGATGATGGATGCTTTAAAGCATTTATTCAAAACGCAAGTGCTGGTTCCAAATGAATTAACGCAGAGCTTTTTCGAACGTTGTCAAGATCAGCAGGATCAAGACATTTCATACAATAATTAAGCAGAGGCTGTGATCAGCCTCTGCTTTTTTTTCTGCGTTCTATTTCTTTTTCACGTTCGCGGATGACGTCAGTTCGATCCCGCAAACGGTGTTTGTCGATAAGAAATGTGTCGCTAAGTGTGCTGGGCTGCCCCCATGTATACTTTTTATTCTTGCATTCGTTCCGGCAAGCTTCCTTTAATTTCTCATCTTTGATCGGCAGCATAATGCTTTTATAGGCAGATCCGGTTTCGATTTGTTCATAAACTGTTTGCATAAGCTCGAGCAAACGCCCATGATCGAGCCCTAAGTCTTCGACTGCCTGGTGTTCTGCTTGAAGAATCCGGATGCTGTTCGCCATCAGTCTCTTGGCCCCGGCTGTATTCTGCCTTCTGTGATGATATAAAGCAACTGCAAGCTGAATAAAGCCGACCCAATAGCGTTTTCGTTTCTTTGGCGGATCTTCCTTCCAATATTCTTCTAATATTTCATGGCATTCAAAATAATCCCGTGTCGCGTGAAACTCAACGAGATAATCTATATAAGCTTTTGGATACAAGGTGCTTCCTCCTTTAATGTCTTTTAGTGTAACACAGGAAGGATAAAAGGAAAAAAGAACGCTCAGCCAACGCATTTCGCGTTTTGAATATTCTGTACAAACTGCTTCAAAACAGGAAATGAAATAGTATTGGACGAGAGCTTTTTGGTGGCTTATACTAAAGGGTAGCCAGTTTTACCGGCAATGAGAGTGATACTTGAAAATGGTGAGATGATGGAAGAATATCAAGTGAAAATTGATACGTTTGAGGGCCCATTGGACCTGCTGCTTCATTTAATCAATCGTCTTGAAATTGACATATATGATATACCTGTGGCGAAGATCACTGAACAATATTTATTATATGTACATACAATGCGCGTGCTTGAGCTCGATATTGCCAGCGAGTATTTGGTTATGGCCGCCACGCTGCTCAGCATTAAAAGCAGAATGCTGCTTCCGAAGCAAGAGGAGGAGCTTTTTGAAGATGAATTACTTGAAGAAGAGGATCCGCGTGAGGAACTGATTGAAAAGCTGATTGAGTATAGAAAATATAAAGATGCGGCGAAGGATTTAAAAGAACGGGAAGAAGAAAGACAAAAATCGTTCACGAAACCGCCGAGTGATTTGAGTGAATACGCAAAAGAAATAAAACAGTCTGAGCAAAAGCTCTCTGTTACGGTCTATGATATGATCGGGGCTTTTCAAAAAGTGCTGAAACGCAAAAAAATAAACAGGCCGATGGAAACGACGATTACCAGACAGGACATACCAATCGAAGACAGAATGAACGAAATCGTGCACAGCCTGAAATCAAGAGGAACGAGAATCAACTTTATGGACCTTTTTCCATATGAGCAAAAAGAACATTTAGTAGTGACCTTTCTAGCCGTTCTCGAGCTGATGAAAAACCAGCTGGTTCTCATTGAACAGGAGCAAAATTTTTCAGATATTTACATTACGGGGAGTGAATCCATTCATGGGGCTTGATATCGTGAATTGGAAAGCTATAGTGGAAGCCCTTCTTTATGCGGCAGGCGATGAAGGGCTCACAAAAAAGCAGCTGTTAACAGTGCTTGAAATCGAAGAGCCTGAACTGAACACCATCATGGCGGAAGTGGCGGATGAATACCGCGGGGATACAAGAGGCATTGAACTGATTGAGTATGCAGATACGTACATGCTCTCTACCAAAAAAGACTTTGCACCTTACTTGAAAAAACTGATTGAAGTGCCGTCAAAGGGCCTTTCTCAAGCATCTTTAGAAGTGCTGGCCATTGTTTCATACAAACAGCCAATTACGAGAGCAGAAATTGAAGAAATCAGAGGAGTAAAATCAGAGCGGATTTTACACAGTCTCGTCGCGAAGGCGTTATTATGTGAAGTGGGACGTGCTGACGGTCCGGGACGTGCCATTTTATACGGTACAACGCCGACTTTTCTTGAACAATTCGGTCTAAAAACACTGGACGAGCTTCCGCCGCTGCCTGAAAATGCGGAAGAAGACGTTCTTCAAGAAGAAGCAGATTTATTTTTTGAAAACTTTAACCAAACCTTCGAAGATATAAAATAGAAGTTTAATGAATCGCGCTTTTTCATCATCATAAGATATAAGGAAGAAGCTATCATGAAAGAAGCAAAATGTGAGAGACAAAGACATGAGGGGAAGATACCAAACGAAATGGGACATTCGATTGTGCGAGCGCAGACTCAAAAAACAGGCGAATTCTTATCAATGGTTGTCAATACCGTGAACGATTACCTAAATCAAACGACGCTGGAATCCTTACAGGCTGAATTGCCTATTGAAAAAGGATACTGCTGTGATGTGCTGAGCACTTTGAGAAGAATGGCAGTATTTTGTGAAGGAGGCGCAGAAGCATGCCGCCGTCTCCTGATGCAGGAGCCTTTTCAGGAAGCCAGAGCGGAAAAAACACTTTATAATGTGTATCACCAATGCATTGAAGAGTTCTTTATGCCGAAAAAAGACACGTGGTGTGAAAACAGCCGGGCGTCTTATACCGGGGTCAGCGCAATTGAATTTTATCATGCTGTTCCTGCGTCGCTTGAGCAATTACTATTGCCGTTGAGCGCAGCCTTTCTGAAGATGAGGGAAGAGCTGGCTCATTACGAAGCGTCCGGATCAAGCATGGCGCCAATCAGATAACGTTTACTCTCCCTCTTTCAGGGAGAGTTTTTTTATGTTTGCTTCCAGAAATAGAATTGTTATTCATAACTGATGGACATGCGCATAAACTTGTACAAACCACCACAAGGACGTGAGCAAACATGCGCATTTTCAAAAAAGCAGTATTCGTGATTATGATTTCTTTTCTGATTGCCACTGTAAATGTGAATACAGCACATGCAGCTATAGATGTCAGTGCAAAAAGCGCGATCATTATCGACGGAGCGTCAGGCAGAGTGTTATTTGCCAAGGATGAGCATCAAAAAAGGCGGATCGCCAGCATCACAAAAATTATGACCGCCGTCCTCGCTATCGAATCTGGCAAAATGGATCAAACGGTGACGGTTTCGGCAAATGCTGTCAGAACAGAAGGCTCCGCCATTTATTTAACAGAAGGTCAAAAAGTGAAATTAAAAGATCTTGTGTATGGCCTGATGCTAAGATCAGGAAACGACGCCGCTGTCGCGATTGCTGAGCATGTCGGTGGGAGCCTCGATGGGTTTGTTTATATGATGAATCAAAAAGCCGAGCAGCTTGGTATGGAGAACACCCGTTTTCAAAACCCGCACGGATTGGACGACCATGAAAATCATTATTCAACAGCCTATGACATGGCCATTTTAACTAAATATGCTATGAAGCTGAAAGATTATCAAAAGATTTCAGGCACAAAAATATACAAAGCGGAAACGATGGAAAGCGTATGGAAAAACAAAAATAAACTGCTGACCATGCTTTATCCATACAGCACAGGAGGGAAAACAGGCTATACAAAACTTGCAAAACGGACACTGGTTTCAACGGCTTCAAACGATGGCATTAACCTGATAGCCGTCACCATTAATGACCCTGATGATTGGGATGACCATATGAAAATGTTTAATTATGTGTTTGATCACTATCAAACCTATTTAATTGCAAAAAAAGGGGACATTCCAAAGCTGAAAGGCACATTTTATGAATCGAAGGCTTTTATCAAACGAGATATCACATATTTGCTGAACGAAGAGGAAAAAGAAGATGTGAAAATTAATACCACGCTGCTCAAGCCAAAAAAAGCATGGGAAAAAGACGCCTCAAAAATTCCTGACATCGTAGGGCACATGGAGATCATGTTCAACAATGAGACCATCGCAAAAGTGCCAATCTATTATGAAAATGAACGTCATCAAAAACCGAAGAAACAATTTTTTGAAACGTTTAAGTCAATCTTTCTGAATGCGGCAGGCGGAGCAAAATGGTCAATATAATTTGGGTCAGTTTAACTGTGATCGGACTTGTTTTTGCGATGTGCAACGGAACTCTGCAAGATGTAAATGAAGCCGTGTTTAAGGGTGCGAAAGAAGCCGTTACGATCTCATTTGGGTTGATGAGCGTGCTTGTTTTCTGGCTTGGCTTAATGAAAATAGCTGAGCAGTCAGGGCTTTTGGATATTTTCAGCCGGATGTGCAGGCCTTTTATATCTAAGCTGTTCCCTGATATACCGCCGGATCACCCGGCGATGGGCTACATTTTATCTAATCTTATGGCGAATTTCTTCGGCCTCGGAAATGCAGCAACTCCGCTTGGCATTAAAGCTATGGAGCAAATGAAAAAGCTGAATGGAGACCGATCGGAAGCAAGCCGGTCGATGATTACGTTTTTAGCTGTTAATACGTCCTGCATCACACTCATTCCGACAACGGTGATCGCTGTCCGGATGGCTTATTCATCCAAAACGCCGACAGATATCGTCGGACCAAGCATTTTGGCAACGCTCATTTCCGGAATCGGCGCTATTATCATTGACCGGTATTTTTATTATCGCCGCAAGAAGAAGGGGAGGTAAGCGGATGGAAATCATCAACTGGATGTCTTTAGCGATGATTCCGATCATTATTGCCGGCATACTTCTTTATGGGACAATCAAAAAGGTTCCCACATATGAATCGTTTGTCGAAGGAGGCAAAGAGGGGATAGAAATCGCCTTCTCCATTATCCCCTATTTAGTCGGAATGCTTGTCGCGATAACTGTTTTCCGATCATCAGGCGCGCTTGATTTTATAATGGATCTTTTAAAACCGGTTTTCTCCGCTATCGGCATCCCTGCTGAGGTGGTCCCGCTTGCTCTGATCCGCCCGATCTCCGGTACGGCCGCACTCGGAATGACGACCGATTTAATCGCAGTATACGGGCCCGATTCCTTTATTGGTAGGCTGGCTTCCGTCATGCAGGGATCTACAGATACAACGCTTTACGTACTGACAGTGTATTTTGGTGCAGTCGGTATTAAAAAAATGGGTGATGCATTAAAGGTGGGACTTCTTGCCGATTTAATCGGCGTAGTTGCATCAATCATCATCGTTACGTTATTATTTGGGAGCGCCTGAAAACGGCGTTTTTTTTAGATTTGGCATACAGATTTGAAAAAGCTTGTTTGTTATGGTTGAAAAAAGTAAGATAATACTTGAGGTGAAAGACATGGAAAGACTGCAAAAAGTAATTGCTCATGCCGGAGTTGCGTCGCGCAGAAAGGCAGAAGAGCTGATTAAAGAAGGAAAAGTAAAGGTGAACGGCAAAGTAGTAACAGAGCTTGGTGTTAAGGTCACCGGTTCTGATCAGATTGAGGTAAACGGGTTAAAGGTTGAACGCGAAGAGCCGGTTTACTTTCTCTTATATAAACCGAGAGGCGTTATTTCTGCAGCGCAAGATGATAAAGGACGCAAAGTGGTGACGGACTTTTTTAAAAATATTCCGCAGCGCATTTATCCGATTGGGCGCCTGGATTATGATACGAGCGGTCTTTTGCTTTTAACCAATGACGGCGAATTCGCCAATAAGCTGATGCACCCTAAGTATGAAATAGACAAAACATACGTGGCGAAGGTGAAAGGAATCCCGCCTAAAGAGCTGCTCAGAAAGTTAGAGCGTGGAATTAGGCTGGAAGAAGGCAAAACAGCGCCTGCTAAAGCGAAGCTATTGTCTTTGGATAAGAAAAAGCAGACAAGCATTATTCAACTGACGATCCATGAGGGACGCAACAGACAGGTGCGCCGCATGTTTGAAGCGATCGGACATGAGGTAATCAAGCTGAAGCGTGAGGAATACGCGTTTTTAAACCTGCGAGGCCTGCACACGGGAGATGCCAGAGAACTTACGCCTCATGAAGTAAAAAGACTCAGAGCGCTGGCGGAGCACGGTAAAAACGCTTTCTAAATTTCACATAACCTTCAAAAAGTAAGAAATGTGAAATGAACTTGCAATGATATAATTGAATGGATCTGCAATAGGGGGAAGGGGGCAGTGGACAATGAAGAAAAAAAGGCGATTATTCATTCGGACCGGCATCCTTCTCGTTTTAATCTGCGCACTTGGCTATACCATTTACAACGCTGTATTTGCCGACAAAGAGAGTATATCCGAAGGGTCCGACGCACCGAATTTTGTCCTTGAGGATACGAATGGGAAACGTATCGAGCTCAGTGACTTAAAAGGGAAAGGTGTTTTTTTGAATTTCTGGGGTACATGGTGTGAACCATGCAAAAAAGAATTTCCTTATATGGCAAACCAATATAAGCATTTTAAAGACCAAGGTGTTGAAATTGTCGCTGTAAATGTTGGGGAGTCAAAGATAGCAGTACATAATTTTATGAAATCCTACGGAGTCAATTTCCCGGTTGTTCTGGATACAGATCGCCAAGTGCTTGATGCCTACGACGTATCTCCGCTTCCGACAACCTTTTTGATTAATCCGGAAGGAAAAGTTGTCAAGGTGGTGACCGGCACTATGACAGAAAGCATGATACACGATTATATGAATCTCATAAAACCCGGAGAAGCTTCGGGATGAAGCAAGTCAAATGTGAATGCGGACATATAAACCCGGTCGGAACCGTTTTATGTGAATCGTGCGGAAGGGCTCTCCAGGAAACTCAGCCTCCGCTCGCTGATATGAGATATGACGGAAGCGCAAGACGTTCGCAAACCTACAACAAAACAATTATCGATAAAATTTGGAATTTCTTTTCCTCGGTTAAGGTGGGAATATGGCTTATTGTCATAACCCTTGCTGCATCAGCGTTCGGCACCATTTTTCCCCAGGAAGCCTATCTGCCTCCGGGCGCACAGGCCGAGACCTATTACAAGGAGCAGTACGGCGTGTTTGGCCAGCTTTATTTTTTGCTCGGGTTTCATCATTTATATGGTTCTTGGTGGTATTTGCTGCTCATTGCCTCAATCGGCATTTCGCTCGTGATTTGCAGCCTTGACCGTGTCATTCCGTTGTACAGAGCATTAAAAAACCAGGGCATCAGAAGGAACCCAGCTTTTTTAAGAAGGCAGCGCTTGTTCAGTGAAACGGCTACTGTACTGACCGAAGAAGCAAAAGAAAAGATAGTTGCCCTATTAAAGAAAAAACATTATAGAATCAGAGAAAAAGAGGGCAGCATTCTTGCTGAAAAAGGGCGTTTTTCCCGCTGGGGCCCGTATGTCAACCACATTGGATTGATCATCTTTCTGATTGGTGCGATGCTGAGATTTGTGCCGGGCATGTACGTCGATGAGACGCTTTGGGTCAGAGAAGGCGAAACCGCAGCGATTCCGGGTACAGACGGGAAATACTACTTGAAAAACAATCAATTCAGCGTAGAGACCTATAACAGCAAAACGGAAAAAAAGGTATTTGCAGATGCCATTGACAGAGTCGGGGACGGGAGGGTGGCAAAGAACTTTCAAACCGATGCCGTACTCTACAAGAGAGAAGGAAAAATTGTTTATGGCGAGAAGCCGAAGCTGAAAAAAGTAACAGAAGAAGACATCCGTGTCAATCAGCCGCTGCGCTTTGATTCTTTTTCCGTTTACCAGGTGGATTATAAAGAAAATCAGCTTGACCAAATGGTGTTCCAGCTGATTGATAAAAAAACAAAAAAATCTTTTGGAAGCCTGAAGATTAACCTTCTGGATCCAGATTCGGTCTATGATCTTGGCAACGGTTACAAAGTGGAAATCGCCAGCTACCTGCCAGACTTCTATTTTAATCAGGACGGACAACCAAGCACGAAAACAAAGATCCCTAACAATCCGGCTTTTGTCTTTAATATCATAACGCCGGATAAACCAAAGGGTGAAAAGAGCTTTGTCGCCATCCAAGAAACCATCGAAGGATCAGGCAGCAATAAATACAAGCTGAAATTTGACCATGTCGAAACGAAAAACATTACGGGACTTACAGTCAGAAAGGATCTGACACTCTGGGTGCTTGCTGTCGGCGGAGCCATTTTTATGATCGGTGTCATTCAAGGTATGTACTGGCAGCATCGAAGAATCTGGCTGCACTCACAGGACGGCGCAGTCATGGTGGCGGGGCATACCAATAAAAACTGGTTTGGCCTGAAGAAGGATATAGCATTTATATTGGATGATTCCGGACTGACTGAACCGGCGGACCAAAAAGAATTAATCAAAACACAGAAATAGGCGAAAAGGGAGTGATGTCATGGCAGAGCTGAGCGGAAATTTTCTTTATGCGGCCTTTCTTGTGTATTTAATCGCTGTCCCGATTTTCGGCGGGGCCATACGAGGAAATAAAGATAAAAAGGGCAGGCAAAACCGATGGGCCAACATTGGAATCACCCTTTCTGTTGTTGGGTTTATTTGCCACCTTGGGTATTTCATCACAAGGTGGGCTGCCAGCGGCCATGCGCCGGTCAGCAATATGTTTGAATTCACCACCGCTTTTGGCATGATGCTTGTTTTGGCGTTTATTATTCTTTATTTTATTTATAGATTGCCTTCATTAGGCCTGTTTACGCTGTCAATCGCTTTATTGCTGATTGCCTACGCCAGCATGTTTCCGACAGATATCTCGCCTTTAATTCCTTCGCTCCAAAGCAATTGGCTGTATATTCACGTAACAACGGCCGCGCTTGGGCAAGCTATACTTGCCATCAGCTTTGTCGCTGGTGTCATCTTTCTTTTAAAGCATGTAGACCAGACAAAACCAAGCAAAAAAACCTTCTGGCTTGAAGCGATTATGTTTATCCTGGTCACAACCGTCGCCTTTATTGCGATTACATCAGCATTTCGTCTTGCGGGCTATGAAGCGGAGTTTAACTGGGTGGATAAAAATAAAGAGAAAAGCGTGATGGTGTACGAAATGCCTGCGCTTGTCGGTCCGCATCAGGGAGAGCTTTTGACCGAGGGGAGAATGGAACCGCTTGTTGATCTTCCCGCGCTTTTCTCAGGAAGAAAAGTGAACACTGTCATTTGGTCATTTGGAGCAGGTCTTGTGTTGTATGGGGCTCTTCGTCTGATCATCAGAAAAAGAATCAGCGCTCTTTTACATCCGCTTGTGAAAAACGTCAATCTTGATCTGGTGGATGAGGTTGGGTACAGGGCCGTATCAATCGGGTTTCCGGTATTTACGCTCGGCGCACTGATCTTTGCGATGATTTGGGCTCAGCTCGCGTGGACGAGATTTTGGGGCTGGGACCCTAAGGAAGTATGGGCGCTGATCACGTTTTTGTTTTATGCGGCTTACTTGCATTTAAGACTGTCAAGAGGCTGGCACGGTGAGAAGTCAGCATGGCTGGCCGTAATCGGTTTTGCTATTATTATGTTTAATTTAATATTCGTAAATCTAGTGCTTGCCGGACTTCATTCTTATGCATAGTCCTTTGAAAGCGACACAGTTCTCAAACTTTCTCACGATTTGATAAAATGAAAGTAACAGAAGGAAAGCAGGGGGAAAACATGGACCAAACGAACGAAACAAAAATATTAGTAGTTGATGACGAAGCCAGAATTCGCCGCCTTTTAAGAATGTATCTTGAACGTGAAAATTATGTTATAGATGAAGCGGAAAATGGTGATGAAGCCATTGCCAAAGGGCTTGAAGCCAATTATGATCTGATTTTGCTTGATCTGATGATGCCGGGAACTGACGGAATTGAAGTGTGCCGGCAAATTCGCGAAAAAAAAGCGACACCCATTATCATGCTGACCGCAAAAGGAGAAGAAGCAAACCGGGTGCAGGGGTTTGAAGCAGGAACAGATGATTATATTGTTAAGCCATTCAGCCCGAGAGAAGTCGTGCTGCGGGTAAAGGCTCTTTTGAGAAGAGCATCCCAAACCTCTTATTTCAATGCCAATACACCGACGAAAAATGTGCTCGTGTTTTCACATTTGTCGATTGACCATGATGCTCACCGCGTAACGGCTGATGGAACGGAAGTAAGCCTGACGCCAAAAGAGTATGAACTTCTATACTTCTTAGCGAAAACGCCTGACAAGGTGTATGATCGGGAAAAGCTTCTGAAAGAAGTGTGGCAATATGAGTTTTTTGGTGATTTACGGACAGTGGACACTCACGTCAAACGCCTGAGAGAGAAGCTGAACAAGGTATCTCCGGAAGCTGCGAAAAAAATTGTCACCGTATGGGGTGTAGGTTATAAATTTGAGGTCGGCGCTGAATGAAATTTTGGAAAAGCGTAGTAGGCAAGCTGTGGTTTACGATCCTTTCACTCGTCTTGATCGTATTGTTCATTTTAACGGTTCTTTTGCTGGAGTTTATTGAAAACTACCATGTGGAAGAAGCTGAGAATGATTTAACACAGCTTGCGAATAAAGTAGCTGTCATCTTGGAAAATCACGAGGACCAGGCACTGGCACGATCAATCACTTGGGAGCTCGCTGATAACTTAACAAGCATTGCCATCATCCAGGATGAGAAAAAGTACTGGTATTCTCCCAATGACAAAAATCGCCTGTCGTCTATTACGGTTGAGCAAATACAGCATGACAAAGACTTAAATAAAGCTCTCCGAGACCATAAAAAAGTAAGCAAACGAACGGGACTGAGTGATACAGATACGGATAATGAACGCTTGATTGTAGGTGTCCCGTATGAAAAAGACGGAAAGAAAGGCATGGTCTTTTTATCCCAGTCTTTGCTTGCCGTGAAAGATACAACAAAACATACGACCCGCTATATTTTTCTTGCCGCGGGGATCGCGATAGTGCTGACCACATTTTTCGCATTCTTTTTATCAAGCAGGGTCACGTACCCGCTCCGAAAAATGAGAGAAGGCGCGCAGGATTTGGCGAAGGGCAAGTTCGATACAAAAATCCCGATCTTAACTCAGGATGAAATCGGTGAACTGGCGACCGCTTTTAATCAAATGGGCCGGCAGCTTAACTTTCATATCAATGCGCTCAATCAAGAAAAAGAGCAGCTTTCTAACATTTTGAGCAGTATGGCTGACGGGGTTATTACCATTAATATTGACGGTACGATTCTTGTGACCAACCCGCCGGCTGAACGTTTTCTTCAGGCTTGGTATTATGAGCAGAACATGAATATCAAAGAAGGCGACAACCTTCCGCCTGAAGCAAAAGAACTGTTCCAAAATGCTGTCAGCACTGAAAAAGAACAAATGATTGAGATGACGCTGCAAGGCAGATCATGGGTGCTTTTGATGTCGCCGCTTTACGCGGAATCGCACGTCAGAGGAGCAGTTGCCGTACTGCGTGACATGACTGAAGAACGCCGCCTTGATAAACTGCGGGAGGACTTTATCGCAAATGTCAGTCATGAGCTGAGAACACCGATCTCTATGCTACAGGGATACAGTGAAGCGATTGTTGATGACATTGCAAGCTCTGAAGAAGACCGGAAAGAAATCGCCCAAATCATTTATGACGAATCGCTCCGAATGGGCCGACTAGTTAATGATTTGCTTGATTTAGCCCGAATGGAATCAGGCCATACAGGTTTGCATTATGAAAAAATCAATGTCAATGAATTTTTAGAGAAGATTATTCGGAAGTTTTCCGGTGTTGCTAAAGAAAAAGATATTGCTTTACATCATGACATTTCTCTCACAGAAGAGGAATTTATGTTTGATGAAGACAAGATGGAGCAGGTATTTACCAATTTGATCGATAACGCGCTGCGTCATACTTCATCTGGCGGCAGCGTCTCCATTACGGTCCATTCTGTAAAGGATGGATTGAAAGTTGATATCAAAGACTCCGGATCCGGCATACCAGAAGAAGATCTGCCATTCATCTTTGAGCGGTTTTATAAGGCAGATAAAGCGCGGACAAGGGGCAGAGCAGGAACCGGTCTAGGGCTGGCTATCGTTAAAAATATCGTGGAAGCCCACAACGGATCGATTACTGTGCACAGCCGAATAGATAAAGGAACAACATTTACTTTTTATATTCCGACAAAACGGTAAAATCGAGTCTGAATTTGCCGAAGAATCTTGTTCCATAAGAAACACCCGCTGATTGAGCGGGTGTTTTTTAAATAGCCAACATTAATAAAATTTAAGGATATGTTAATATAAATTCCCTTCCAAATTCCAGTTTCTCGTAATATAGTTGTAATGTAACTTTTCAAGCTATTCATACGACAAAAAAGTGAACGGAGGGGTTTCAAATGGAAGAAACCTTTCAATTATTATATGATACATATCATCAAGATTTGTACCAATTTTTATTTTATATGGTAAAGGATAAAAACCAGACAGAAGATCTTCTTCAAGAGGTTTATATCCGTGTATTAAATTCTTATCATACGTTTGAAGGAAGAAGCAGTGAAAAAACATGGCTTTTGTCTATCGCACGCCACGTAGCGATAGACTGGTTCCGTAAACAGCAAACGATCAGACAGCGTATACTTGGCACATTTGACTGGGATACACAGGATGTCAGGGATCAGCAATTGCTTCCGGACGAACTTGCGGTTCAACATGAAAATGCCCGGGAAATTTATGCTGCACTTGATCAATGTACGATCGATCAAAGAGCTGTGATTATCTTGCGGTTTATTCAGGGATATTCAATACAGGAAACAGCCAAAGCTCTGCGCTTCTCGGAAAGCAAAGTAAAAACGACCCAACACAGAGGGCTCAAAGTACTTCGGAAACATATGGAGCTTTTGAGGGAGGAGCTAATGGATGATGAAGTCAGAATGGAACGAAGAACAGATAAAGGAGTTGCTAAGTCAACTTCCGGCAGTTAAAGACCATCGTTCGCCTCAGGATATTTACAAGCGGCTGACGATGGCAAAGCGTAAAAAAAAGCCCGCTGTCAGGTGGATTGGCCCCGCGTGTGCCGCTGCAATTGCGGTTTATATCGCCTTCATTATTTCTCCTCATTTCTTTGATCAGGCACAGCCTCAACAAAAAGAAGCGTCCCAAGAGCACGCAGTAACGAAAACTGAGACAGAAGACAGCCTAAAAGCTGCAACATCCCTGGATCAGACATCGTATGTTGTACCTGAAAAGGAACAAGACAATTACATCACTGTAGCGGTAGCTGATGCCGATACATCCGCAATCATACCCATCAGCATCCAAAAAACAAATGCAGACCAAACGATACAGGATATGCTGTTTGTAAGTAGTGAATTGGATATCTTTGATCATGCCATTACGATTCCATCCTTCATAGATGAAGTAGAAATAAAGGAAAACCCAAAGCAGAAGGAATTAAGTATACGAGTCCATCAGCCTATTACGGCTTTTTCTGTAAAAGATGATACACTGTTAAAAAAATTGCTGAAAGAATCCTTAAAATGGAGTCCTTATGAAAAAATAAAATTTCTTTCGGATCAAAATGAGCCTGGGGTTCGGATTGGCTCATATGGCACTTTTACGGAAATTTCGATTCCCAAACAGTCAAAACGATCCTACTACTTGTACCAAAATAAACAAGGACAAGACTTTCTCGTTCCTTCAATTAATTCTTTTGATACAGTAAAAGAAGCGATTAAGGAAATGGAATCGACCAGCCAAGAAGATACGACACCTCTTATTCAAGCGGGTGCTGTCCAATCTGTAACGAAGAAACAGAAACACTTATATATCCGCTTCTCAAAGGACTCAGAAGTTGATGATTCTATTGCCGGTATTTTAATGATTGAGGGACTACTTTTAACTGCAAAAGAGTTTGGCTTCACAG
Organism: Bacillus sp. ATD; assembly: GCF_050585765.1. NCBI lineage: Bacteria > Bacillati > Bacillota > Bacilli > Caryophanales > Bacillaceae > Bacillus > Bacillus sp. ATD. The sequence continues at coordinate 385,659 of NZ_JBOBQH010000002.1, forward strand.
AAGTGACCTTTACGGAAACCAGAACGAAAAAAATCGGCAAATATGACATATCAGATGCAATACCAGTGCCAGCTGCTCCAAATCCGATTTCCTTAAACTAAAAAGGGCCTTTTGAGGCTCTTTTTTAGTTGCTGTTCATATAATAGAAATTTTCAAAAAAAAGTTGTGCGTGTATAATAAAACAAGGTAACGATTGAAAGGATTTGAGACAAGTGAACGTGTTAACGATTAAAGGAGTTTCCATCGGAGAAGGGATGCCGAAAATCATCGTTCCGCTGATGGGAAAAACGGAAGAACAAATTTTGAACGAAGCAGAAGCTGTAAAACTTCTGAATCCGGATATTGTAGAGTGGCGAGTCGACGTATTTGAAAAAGCGAATGACAGAGAAGCGGTCACAAAGATGATTTCTAAGCTTCGTAAGTCTTTAGCGGACGAGCTATTTCTATTTACATTCAGAACCCATAAAGAAGGAGGGAGCCTGGAAATAGACGAAAGCTCCTATCTTGCTTTGCTGGAATCGGCAATCCAAACAAAAGATATCGATCTGATTGACATCGAATTATTTACAGGAGATGCACAGGTAAAATCGTTAGTATCGCTGGCGGAAGAAAACAACGTCTATGTGGTGATGTCAAATCACGACTTTGAGAAAACACCTGCAAAAGATGAAATTCTTTCCAGACTTCGAAAAATGCAGGATTTAGGCTCGCATATTCCAAAAATGGCTGTCATGCCGAATGATACTGGAGATCTTTTAACGCTGCTTGAAGCGACGTATACAATGAAAACAAAATATGCAGACCGTCCCATTATTACAATGTCAATGGCTGCAACAGGGCTCATCAGCAGGCTGAGCGGTGAGGTTTTTGGATCGGCTTGTACTTTTGGCGCGGGAGAAGAGGCGTCGGCACCAGGCCAAATACCTGTTTCTGAGCTAAGGAGTGTCTTAGACATTTTGCATAAAAACACACGAGAATAGAACAATAAAAAAACTCAAGCTATATAGCTTGAGTTTTTTTGATTATGGCAGATCTATGAGCTTCACAGACACAATATCAGGGACATTTGTTAGTTCTTTCACAATTTTATCTTCCAGATGTCTGTCAAAGGAAAGCATCATGATGGCTTCTCCGCCTTTTTCCTTACGGCCAACCTGCATGGTTGCAATGTTAATATCGTTATCCCCGAGAATACGTCCTACTCGGCCAATCACACCTGTTGTATCTTGATGCTGGATATATACCAAGTGACCTGTCGGATAAAAATCGATATTAAATCCGTTGATCTCGACAATACGTTCCCCGAAATGAGGAATATACGTAGCCGTTACAGTAAAGGTGCTTCGGTCTCCTGTCACTTTTACGCTGATGCAGTTATCATATCCAGATTCAGAAGAGGAAATTTTTTCACTGAAGCTAATGCCGCGTTCTTTTGCGACACCTCCGGCATTGACCTCATTAACAGTAGAGTCAACGCGCGGTTTTAAAAAGCCTGACAGAAGGGCTTTTGTAATGAACGATGTTTCAAGTTTGGCAATTGTGCCTTCATATTGAATGGCAACATCCTGTACCGGTTCTTTCATGCACTGTGATACAAGGCTGCCAATTTTTCCTGCAATTTGATGGTAGGGCTTAATTTTAGCGAATTCATCTTTTGTCATAGCAGGCAAGTTAATAGCTGACATAACAGGTAGACCTTTTGCGAACTGCAGAACTTCTTCTGACACTTGTGCCGCGACATTGAGCTGTGCTTCTTTCGTTGATGCTCCCAGGTGAGGAGTGGCAATGACTAATGGATGATCAACGAGTTTGTTGTCAACTGGCGGTTCAACTTCGAAAACGTCAAGCGCCGCTCCGGCAACATGCCCGCTTTCCAAAGCTTCGAGAAGTGCTGCTTCATCGATAATACCGCCTCGCGCACAGTTAATTAAGCGAACACCTTTTTTCGTTTTTGCAATCGTTTCTTTATTCAATAAGCCTTTTGTTTCTTTTGTTAAAGGCGTGTGAACAGTTATAATATCCGCACTTTCTAGCACTTCTTCAAATGTACGGCTGTTTACGCCGATTTTTTTCGCTCTATCTTCCGTTAAGAAAGGATCAAAAACGTGCACAGTCATACCGAACGCTCTCGCACGCTGTGCAATTTCGCTTCCGATTCGGCCTAATCCTACAATACCAAGTGTTTTTCCATAAAGCTCTGAACCGACGTAAGCTGTACGGTTCCACTCTCTGGATTTCACTGAGATATTAGCTTGAGGAATATGTCTCATTAAAGAAGAGATCATCGCAAATGTATGCTCAGCTGTTGAAATGGTGTTGCCGTTCGGAGCGTTGATCACGATTACCCCGTGTTTAGTTGCCTCATCAATATCGATATTATCGACACCGACACCGGCTCTTCCGACAATTTTTAAAGAAGTCATTTTGTTGAAAAGGTCTTCTGTTACTTTTGTCGCACTTCGCACCAAAAGAGCATCAAAAGTATGTAATTCATCTTCTGCATCTGCTACGTTTTTTTGAACGATTTCAATAAAGTCTGATTCAATAAGTGGCTGTAAACCGTCGTTGCTCATTTTGTCTGAGACCAATACTCGAAACATCGTTAGATTTCCTCCTAAATTGACAAACTAAATATCTGATAATTTAACATATTCTCAAAAGAGTGTCAATGTGTATTGACGCAGTAAAGGATAAAAGTAAAGCCTAATATATCAATGTTCTGACAGCTTACAGGCAATATTTATAATTTGAAGCAATTCTCTATACAGCCAACCAGTTATCGTTTATAATGGAACTAAATTTCATATGATCAATCTTCGGGGCAGGGTGAAATTCCCTACCGGCGGTGATGAGCCAATGGCTCTAAGCCCGCGAGCTGTTTTTACAGCAGGATTCGGTGAGATTCCGAAGCCGACAGTACAGTCTGGATGGGAGAAGATGGAGGTTCATAAGCGTTTTGAAATTAAAGTTTTCAAACGTTTCTTTGCCTAGCCTAATTTTCGAAACCCCGCTTTTATGTATGAAGCGGTTTTTTTATTGGCTGGAAAAGGACCTTTCCGTTTTCGAGTAAGATGTGATCGAAAAGGAGAGAGTGAAGTGAAAGTAAAAAAATTAGTTGTGGTCAGTATGCTGAGCAGCATTGCATTTGTTTTGATGCTGTTAAATTTCCCGTTTCCGGGTCTTCCGGATTATTTAAAAATCGATTTTAGCGATGTTCCCGCTATTATTGCCATTCTGATTTACGGACCTTTGGCGGGTATTGCTGTAGAAGCGATAAAAAATGTTCTTCAGTATATCATTCAGGGAAGCATGGCAGGAGTTCCTGTAGGGCAAATTGCGAATTTTATTGCAGGAACACTCTTTATATTGCCGACTGCTTTCTTATTTAAAAAGCTCAACTCAGCAAAGGGCTTGGCTGTCAGCCTGCTTTTGGGAACTGCAGCGATGACCATTTTGATGAGTATTTTAAATTATGTTCTGATTCTTCCTGCATACACGTGGTTTTTACATTCACCGGCATTGTCCGACAGCGCGCTGAAAACAGCAGTCGTCGCGGGTATCCTGCCGTTTAACATGATAAAAGGTATTGTGATTACGGTTGTTTTCTCACTTATTTTTATCAAGCTTAAGCCATGGATTGAGCAGCAGCGAAGTGCGCATATCCATTAAATAAAAAAGCTCCCGCCGGGGAGCTTTTTTGTTACTTCTATTCAAATTTAAGCGGGTCGCCTTCAAATGGCTCATCCGCCACTTTGATGGAATCGGTAGGGCATCCTTCAAATGCGTCAATCATATCTTCTTCCAGTACCTCAGGAACTTCGACAACACCTTTGTTTTCGTCAAGCGTTACGAACGCGATGCCTTCATCATCGTAATCGTAAATGTCTGGTGCAGCAGCTCCGCAAGCGCCGCATGCAATACATGTATCTTTGTCTACGATTGTGTACTTTGCCATGAATAAAACCTCCCAGATTGTTCTTGGTGGAACAAATGGATCAATCTTTATAATTTAATCAATTTAACACCTATTCCTCTTACTTATTGTAATGATGTTGCTGCCACATTTCAACAGAAAAATGATTGAGAATACTTATCACATAAGGGGTTATCTACATAACATCCCCCTTAATGATGACTTTAAACGTCGATTTCTGTTTGAAATCTGTTAAAATAAAAAGAGCAAATCAACGATTTTTGTCAGGAAGAATGTGGGTGAATAGGTTGTCATTAAATTACTTCGATATTATGGTTCTCGATTGCCTTTGCAAAATAAATGGGGAACGGTCGGGAAGCGCTGTTTTTCACCTATTCAAAGGAAAGAGATCGTCACAAACCATTCAAGATGCCGGCTTATTTCAGACTGCAAAATACTTTGGAATGGCGGCGCAATGTTCGAGAAACGATATTTCTGCGTCGCTTGACAAGCTTGAAAAGCATTCATATCTCGCGCCTTTGTCTGAAACAGATACATACAAAGTAACAGCCAGCGGCGAAGGAGTTTTGAGGCATGCCCTTAGTGAGCGGCCTTGGCCCGTTCATTGCCACGGTGCTCATTATCAGCAGGCTGCCAGCGTGCTTTGGAAAAGGCTTTCGCTGCTTGTGCAGGTCTTATCCCATAAGCAGAAAGGGAGCAGGCGATATATTCCTGTCACAAAGGATTACAAGACACTTCACTGGGTAAAGAAATACCTGTCCCGGCATACGGATCATAAAGAGATGGCAAGGAGCCTTTTCGCCATGCTTGAGGCGCATTTGAAAAAGATCGAAGACAAAGCAGCGCAAATTTTTGTCTACTCCTTAACCTCGCACGATCGGATCGGTTATACGAGCAGGCAGCTTGCTGACACGCTGAAAGAAGATGAATGGTATGTCTATATCATGTTTTGGGCTTCGGTACATTATTTTATTCATTCTCTTCCCGAGTGTGAAGATGCTTTGTTAAAGGATCTACTTTCTGATGTGCATTTAGATAATGCCCTGACAGAGTCAACGAGGAAAACATGGCAGATGGTCAAACAAGGGTTCCCGATACATCGAATTGCCGAAATCAGAAAGCTGAAAACAGCGACGATCGAAGACCATATTGTTGAGATTTCTCTTCACGAGCCTGCGTTTATAATTAATGACTATGTATCAGCAGAAGATCAAATCCAAATTGCAGCGTTTGCCAAACGGATGCGGACGAACAAAATCAAACAAATTCGTGACGGTCTGGGGCAGCGGTTCAGCTACTTTCAAATCAGACTGGCATTGACAAAGCAGGTGCAGCAATATGAGTAGATTACAGCAAACGTTACATCATTATTTTGGTTTTACTTCCTTTAAAAAAGGGCAGGAGGACATTATTAGAAGTATTCTCAGCGGGAAGGATACCATTGCAATGCTCCCGACTGGGGGAGGGAAATCGCTTTGCTACCAGCTGCCTGGTTATATGCTTGACGGCATGGTATTAATCGTTTCTCCACTGCTTTCTTTAATGGAAGATCAGGTGCAGCAGCTGAAAGCCCGAGGAGAAAAGCGTGCGGCCGCTTTGAACAGCATGCTTAACAGGCAGGAAAGACAATTTGTTTTAGAACATATTCATCAATATAAATTTTTGTACTTGTCTCCTGAGGCTCTGCAGTCTCCATATGTATTGGAAAAATTGAAAAACGTTCCGATCAGCCTTTTTGTTATTGATGAAGCACATTGTATATCTGAATGGGGCCACGACTTCAGGCCTGACTATTCAAAGCTCGGACAGCTGAGAAAAATACTGGGACACCCGCCCGTTTTGGCATTGACTGCTACGGCTACAAAGGATACGCTGCAAGATGTCATGAACCTGCTGGAGCTGCAGCATGCTGACCAGCATCTCAACTCAGTCAACCGCCCGAATATCGCACTGAGGGTTGAAAATGCAGCGGATGCGGCCGAAAAAATAGATAGGGTCATTCAGCTGGTTGAAAACCTGCAAGGTCCGGGAATTGTTTATTGTCCGACACGGAAATGGGCCGAGGAATTAGCTGGTGAAATTAAAAGCAAAACAAGCAGCAGAGCAGACTTTTACCATGGCGGTTTGGAGTCAGGTGACAGAATTTTAATTCAGCAGCAGTTTATTCATAACCAGCTTGATGTGATATGTTGTACGAATGCGTTTGGAATGGGTGTCGATAAACCTGATATCAGATATGTGATTCATTTTCACCTCCCGCAGACGGCTGAAGCTTTTATGCAGGAAATCGGCAGAGCGGGCCGCGATGGAAAGCCGAGTGTCAGCATTTTGCTGCGGGCGCCAGGGGATTTTGAATTGCAGGAGCAGATTATCCAAATGGAGAGTGTCACAGCTGAAGAAATCGCCGACGTGATCCGTGTGCTAGAGAAGACGGAGGAGCGGGATGAGAGAAGACTGCGTGACGTATTAATGCAGTATGGCGCCGGAGAGACACAGGCCCGAACGATGATTCATCTCTTTATGCAGGGGAAAACGTCAGTTGAACTGATGAAGAAAGAAATTTCATACCGCATGGAGCTGAAGCTGGAAAAAATGCGCCGTGTATCTTTTCTGCTTCAGCGTGAGGGCTGTTTAAGGCAGTCACTGTTAACCTACTTTGATGAATCGTACGAGCCAGATGCCGGAAACTTTCCGTGCTGTTCTCATTGCGGTTTTGATTTATCCTTGTATGAACAAATAGGGGAACGGAGTAAAATGGCGCCATTAGACAGCTGGAGTTCGGAATTGCACCGGATATTCAGCTTGCAGACTGTAGGTGAGCTGAACTGAAACAGCAAAAAGATTATATTCAGCATATGTCTGACCGTGATATGCTGAAGCAGTTATATTTGACGCAGCTACTCATCATCTTTGCCGCAGCTGCAGCAGGGCTGTTCTTTTTTGAGGATATACGGGATGTATTAAAGCTCTGGGACATTCGCGATATGCGAATCATCTGGTATGGTGTTTCTATAGCGGTTATTGTTATTTTAGCCGATATGGCAATAATGAAATGGTGCCCACATCATTTATATGATGACGGCGGAATCAATAAAAAAATATTCAGTAAGAGGTCAATCCCTCATATTATATTTTTAACGCTTCTGATTGCTTTCGCGGAAGAAATGTTATTCAGAGGAGTGCTGCAGACTCATATCGGTTTATGGGCGGCCAGCCTTATCTTTGCCGTTCTGCACTTTCGGTATTTGTCAAAATGGCTGTTATTTATTATGGTGACAGCAATCAGCTTTTTACTTGGTCTGATGTATGAATGGACCGGTAACTTATTTGTTCCGATGACGGCACATTTTATCATTGATGCCGTGTTTGCCTGTCAGATTCGTTTTGAACATGTGAGGAGGGATAAACATGACGAACATGTCGAGAGTAGAGAGAAGAAAAGCCCAGAATCTTTATGAAGATCAAAATGCCGCATTGGCGGACGATTATGTCGATGATGATGGTGAAAACCTCCCGACAAGACAATCCGTAAAAAATCAAAGAGAACAGAAAAAAAAGCAAGGCAAAACAAAAACGCCATTATTTACAGTACTCGCTGTACTATTTGTATTTGTGCCGGTTATCGTTTTAGTTACCTTATTTTATTTAAAGAGCCACCCGGATAATCATGACGATTATGAAGATGTTTTTATCGACAGCAGCCAAAGCAAATACGAGGTTGTCCCGAAATCAGAGGATAAAAACAATGCCGACACTAAAGACACCAAAGAGACAGCACTGCAAAAGGAGTCAAAAAAAAAGCTTGAGGATTCAAAGGCGAAAGAGCCGGCAAAATCAGCTGCTGATCAAAAACAGACTGCTGTAGCGGAAAAAGAAGACTCGGCAAATAAGGAGGAAGCAACCGCCGCGGCTGCTTCCTCTTCCCAATCAACAGTACAACGGCAAGAACAGCAACAGAAGCCGGCTGAGCCAGCTCAACCTGAGCCGAATCGCATTGTCAAGCACACCGTTCAAAAGAAAGAAACGCTATACCGCATTTCCATGAAGTATTATAAAAGCCGGACAGGAGAAGAAAAAATTCGGGCGTATAATCATCTGAATGGAAATGATGTTTACACCGGACAAATTTTGGACATCCCCTTAATGGATGAATAGGGCATTTTTTTTCTTTTACGTTCATATATTGTAGCAATGAAAATGGACAAGGTGTGAAGCGTATGGAATCCTTATGGAATCAGCTGGATCAGTTTACAGACGCGCCGACCAAACAGATGCTCCAAGCGCTGGTGAAGCGAAAACAAAAATTTGAAAATTATGCGTTGCAATGCCGCAGATGGCGATGGGCTTCACTTATTTGCTTAGGCTTATTATGTCTTATGATTATGCTCAAAAGCCCGGCGCCTCAGCTCGTTCTTCAAGAAATGCTCAGCCATACCTTTTATTTATTTTGGATGATGGCAACCGCTTTTGCATACTGCACTTCATATTACTTTAAGAAAAAGGAAGAAAAAGCTGAGGGTGATTTCCATAAACTGAGATGCGAAATTATTCAGAAAAGCACTGATCTTTGGCCGCAGCCGGATAAATGGAAGGCGAGAGAGTCTGTTTTTCAAATGATGAAGCACAGATATGACATTAATCTATATTTTGAAAGTAAATAAAATCGGGCGTTTTCTCAAACGGTAGAAACGTCTTTTTTTATTGTCCGTCTTATTGATAAGTTCTAAAAAAGAATGGAGAGTTTTTATGAAGCTATCAGTGAAAATTGCCAGTGTGCTGACTGTTGCGGCAGCGGCAATGACGGCAAAAATGTATTCAACTGCAAAAGGCAACCACTTAAAAACACATACGTTTCCTTTATCAAAAATGAAGGGCAAGCCGCCACTTACCATCTTTTTTATTTCGGATATTCACAAACGTCTTATCGATCAAGACCTTTTGGAAAAAGCGCGAAGCCATGCCCCTCACCTCGTAATCATCGGCGGAGATTTAGCTGAGGGCGGGGTGCCTATTGCGAGAATTGAGGAAAACATCAAAAGGCTCGCTGATTTAGGAGTTCCTGTTGTATTTGTGTGGGGGAATAATGATTATGAAGTCAAACAGCATAAGCTGTATTCCATATTCAAAGCGCACGGTGTCATCACTCTGAGGAATGAGTCAGTTCCGTTTTCGTACAACGGCCATACGATTGCGATTGCCGGGGTTGATGATATCAGGATGGAGATGGATCATTATGAGGAAGCCATTAAAGAACTCGACAAAAGCCAGCTGAATATTCTAGTTTGTCATAATCCGGAGATTCATGAGCAAATCAATGAAGGGGACGGTATTGATGTGATATTCAGCGGACATACCCATGGAGGTCAGATCAGGTTTGGGGAATTTGGCCCTTATGAACTGGGGAAAACAGGCATTGTTAAAAATGCGGCTTATCTGATCAGCAACGGCTACGGCACGACAAAAGTGCCTCTGCGTTTAGGTGCTGAGCCTGAAACACACATTGTGACTCTTTGCGGACCAGAGTAACTTCTAAAAAGCAAAAGTCCATATGGCAATAAAAACTGCATTGTGCTTGTCTTACTAGTGAACTCAGTGTAAACTGATAACAATTAAGAACCTATGACTCATCATCTCATATAATGTGTTATATGATTTGTGTGCAAGTAGAGGCAGGAGGGAACGTTATGCGGCTTGAGCGTCTGAATTATAATAAGATCAAAATCTTTTTAACCCTCGATGATTTGACAGACCGGGGATTGACAAAAGAAGACCTCTGGAAGGACTCATTTAAAGTCCACCAGTTATTTAAAGATATGATGAATGAAGCAAATACAGAGCTCGGCTTTGAAGCGAATGGACCGATTGCAGTGGAAGTGTATTCTCTCCAAGCACAAGGGATGGTCGTGATCGTAACAAAGAACCAAGACGCCGATTCAGAAGACGATGAGTATGATGATGATTACATCGAAATGCAAGTCAAGCTTGATGAAAGCGCGGACATCATATATCAATTCCATTCCTTTGAAGATATCATTCAGCTTTCAGAAAGCTTACAGCGAATCGGTATCACAGGGGGAACTGTCTACCACTATGACGGGCAGTACTTTTTAAGCCTTGAAGATCTGGGGTCACATACGGCTGAGGGGGTTGTGGCGGTTCTGGCGGAATACGGCAATCCGACAACTTTAACGATTTATCGCCTGCAAGAGTATGGTAAGCTCATAATGGACGGTAATGCCGTTGAGACGATACAAACTCATTTTTCATAAGAATGCAACGGAAAACTGCTGATTTCACAGCAGTTTTTTTTTCGGTAAAAAACATGGAAAAACATAACGTTTATTCTATGCACAGATCAGATGAAGGTGTATACTATTCTCTGAAAGGGAGCATGTGAGAAACAGAAGATTCTAGGAGGTTAACTCAAATGGCAGCCGATCGAAACACCGGTCATACAGAAGAGGACAAACTTGATGTATTAAAATCAACCCAAACCGTAATACATAAGGCTCTGGAAAAATTGGGGTATCCCGAAGAGGTATACGAACTGTTAAAAGAGCCGATGAGGTTATTAACGGTAAAAATACCTGTTCGTATGGACGACGGTTCAGTAAAGATTTTCACAGGTTATCGTGCGCAGCACAATGACTCTGTCGGTCCGACGAAAGGCGGGATACGTTTTCACCCGAACGTAACAGAAAAAGAGGTGAAGGCGCTTTCAATTTGGATGAGTTTAAAATGCGGCATAATTGATCTTCCATATGGCGGTGGTAAAGGCGGAATTGTTTGTGATCCAAGGGATATGTCGTTTAGAGAGCTGGAGCGTCTGAGCAGAGGGTATGTCAGAGCGATCAGCCAAATTGTCGGCCCGACAAAAGACGTGCCGGCGCCGGATGTATTTACAAACTCACAAATCATGGCTTGGATGATGGATGAGTATTCAAGAATTGATGAATTTAATTCGCCTGGATTTATTACAGGCAAGCCGCTTGTGCTTGGCGGATCTCACGGGAGAGAATCTGCGACAGCAAAAGGTGTAACCATCTGTATTAAAGAAGCGGCCAAGAAAAAAGGCATCGATATTAAAGGTGCGCGTGTCGTTGTCCAAGGCTTCGGAAACGCGGGAAGCTATTTGGCAAAATTCATGCATGATGCGGGAGCAAAGGTTGTCGGCATCTCAGATGCATATGGCGGACTTTATGATCCGGAAGGCCTTGATATCGATTATTTACTCGACCGACGCGACAGCTTCGGTACTGTAACAAAGCTTTTCAACGATACCATTACGAACCAAGAGCTGCTGGAGCTTGATTGTGATATTCTCGTTCCTGCTGCGATTGAAAATCAAATTACAGAAGAAAATGCCCATAATATCCGGGCTAAAATTGTCGTTGAAGCGGCGAACGGGCCAACAACGCTTGAAGGAACAAAAATTCTTTCAGACCGAGACATTCTGCTTGTACCAGACGTGCTGGCAAGTGCCGGTGGCGTAACAGTTTCTTATTTTGAATGGGTTCAGAATAACCAAGGCTTCTACTGGAGTGAAGAAGAGGTAGAAGAAAAATTAGAAAAAATGATGATCAAGTCATTTAACAATATTTACGAAATGGCTAATAACCGAAGAATTGACATGAGGCTAGCTGCATATATGGTCGGCGTACGCAAAATGGCTGAAGCTTCGCGTTTTAGAGGCTGGATATAAGTTGATGATTTGCATAAAAATAAAAAATCTCCTATGATAAAATAGGAGATTTTTTTATTCGGAAATAGAAAATATGAAGTGAAATGCCAATCGCAGGAGTTGACAGAAATGATTCAAGAAAAAGCAATTATTATAGGCGGAGGACCTTGTGGACTATCTGCTGCCATTCACCTAAAACAAATTGGCATTGATGCCCTCGTCATCGAAAAAGGCAATGTCGTTAACAGTATTTACAATTATCCGACACATCAAACCTTTTTCAGCTCAAGTGAAAAGCTCGAAATCGGAGATGTGGCATTTATTACAGAAAACAGGAAGCCTGTCAGAATTCAGGCTTTATCGTATTACCGGGAAGTCGTTAAACGGAAAAACATTCGTGTTAATGCGTTTGAAATGGTGCATAAAGTGACGAAAACGGAAAATAACGCATTCGTTATTGAGACGTCAAAAGAGATCTACACGACGCCATATTGTATCATCGCCACAGGCTATTATGATCATCCAAACTATATGAATATACCCGGTGAGGATTTGCCGAAAGTATTTCATTATTTTAAAGAAGGCCATCCGTATTTTGATAAAGATGTTGTGGTCATCGGCGGGAAAAATTCAAGCGTGGACGCCGCCCTTGAACTCGTGAAATCTGGAGCGCGTGTCACAGTTTTATATAGGGGCAATGAGTATTCGCCAAGTATTAAGCCGTGGATCTTGCCCGAATTTGAAGCGCTCGTCAGAAACGGTACAATCCGTATGGAATTTGGCGCCTGTGTCGAAAAAATCACCGAGGATGAAGTTGTGTTTCGTTCAGGAGAGAAAGAGCTCATTACCATTAAAAATGATTTTGTGTTTGCCATGACAGGCTATCATCCTGACCATCAATTTCTTGAAAAAATTGGTGTTGAGATTGATAAAGAAACAGGACGTCCATTTTTCAATGAAGAAACAATGGAAACGAACGTTGAAGGTGTCTTTATTGCCGGGGTTATTGCTGCGGGTAACAATGCAAATGAAATATTTATTGAAAACGGCAGGTTTCATGGAGGGCAAATCGCAGCGGAAATCGCCAAAAGAGAAAACCACTAAAGATGAGGAGCATATGATGCATTCGTATGCTCTTTTTGTTTTTTTACGTGCAGACAGATGTAAAATGATAAACAACATGGTAGGATAGACGTAGGAATATAAAGGAAAGAGGTTGCCTGATGTTTGCAATCATCTCTGCAGGAATTGCCCCCGGCATCGCGCTGTTAAGTTATTTTTATTTAAAAGATCAGTATGATAATGAACCTGTACATATGGTGCTTCGGTCGTTTTTTCTCGGGGTTGTTCTTGTATTTCCCACAATGTTTATCCAGTATGTACTTGAAAAAGAGAATGTAGGAGGCGGAAGCTTTTTCGTTTCTTTTTTATCTTCAGGGTTTTTAGAGGAATCATTAAAATGGTTTATACTGATGATCAGTGTTTACCCGCACGCCCACTTTGATGAGCATTATGACGGGATTGTGTACGGTGCAAGTGTATCACTCGGTTTTGCAACCCTCGAAAATATTCTTTATTTAATTGGCCACGGTGTGGAGCATGCGTTTGTCAGAGCGCTCCTGCCTGTTTCATGCCATGCCTTGATTGGTGTGATAATGGGATTTTACCTCGGAAAAGCGCGCTTTTCCGCTGATAAGGCGCGTGTGAAGTGGCTTGTTCTTTCTTTAGTTCTCCCATCCCTTTTGCATGGATCATATGATTTTATCCTGACAGCGCTTAGTAATTGGATTTATTACATGCTTCCATTTATGGTATTTTTATGGTGGTTTGGTTTGCGTAAAGCGAAAAAAGCCCGTTCCGTTAATATGATGCAAGTATAGAAGCCGCACAGCAATCGTGCGGCTTTTTTGTGTGCAGTTTTTACAAAAGAGATTTTATGTTCTGAGGGATAACAAGGAAAGAGTGTATAAAAATAACCTCGTTACAGAAAATACGATTACACTTAAAAATTTGCTGTAGGAGGCTTGAAAAGATGAAGTCCAAAGGATCGATTATGGCATGTCTCATCCTTTTTTCCTTTACAATAACGACGTTTATTAATACTGAAACGATCTCTGCCTTTTCGAATCAGGTCATTCAAAGAGGGGCAACAGGGGATGATGTGGTCGAGCTTCAGGCGCGTCTTCAATACAACGGATATTATAACGGAAAAATTGACGGGGTTTATGGATGGGGAACATACTGGGCAGTTCGAAATTTTCAGGATCAATTCGGGTTAAAAGAGGTTGACGGCCTTGTCGGGGCTAAAACAAAGCATACCTTAATATGTAAATCTAAGTATTATCGTGAATATGTCATGGAACAGCTCAATAAAGGGAACACATTCACGCATTACGGAAAAATTCCGCTGAAGTATCAGACGAAACCGTCAAAAGCAGCAACACAAAAAGCAAGACAGCAAGCGGAAGCGAGGCAGAAACAGCCTGCGGAAAAAACAACGCAGCAGCCTAAAGCGAATGCGAATAAACAGCAAAACAATACACCAGCAAAAGCAAGAAAACAGGATGCGGTAGCAGCGAACATGCCTGGTGGATTTTCCAACAACGATATCAGGCTGCTTGCTCAAGCGGTTTATGGGGAAGCCCGGGGCGAGCCGTACGAGGGGCAGGTTGCGATTGCAGCAGTCATTTTGAACCGTTTGAACAGCCCGTTATTTCCAAATTCAGTGGCGGGGGTTATTTTTGAGCCGCTTGCCTTCACAGCAGTAGCCGACGGGCAAATTTACATGCAGCCGAATGAAACGGCCCGAGAAGCGGTGCTGGATGCCATCAATGGCTGGGACCCGTCAGAGGAAGCACTTTACTACTTTAATCCGGATACGGCTACAAGTCCGTGGATTTGGGGGCGTCCGCAGATTAAAAGAATCGGTAAACACATTTTCTGTGAGTAGCAGATATGAGAAAGCATAAAAAGAGGTGTGATAAATGATCAGAGGAATTTTAATCGCCGTGCTTGGTATTGCAATAGTCGGTACAGGCTACTGGGGATACAAAGAACACCAGGAAAAAGACGCAGTTCTTCTTCATGCTGAAAATAACTATCAGCGGGCGTTTCATGAGCTTACCTATCAGGTGGATCAGCTTCATGATAAAATCGGAACAACACTTGCCATGAACAGCCAAAAATCACTGTCGCCTGCATTGATTGATGTGTGGAGAATTACTTCTGAAGCACATAACAGCGTCAGTCAGCTGCCGCTTACATTAATGCCGTTTAATAAAACGGAAGAGCTATTATCAAAGATCGGTGATTTCAGCTATAAAACGTCAGTCAGAGATTTGGACCAGAAGCCGCTTGATAAAAACGAGTATACATCACTAAATAAGCTTTATCAGCAGTCTGAAGATATCCAAAATGAATTGCGCCATGTTCAGCACCTTGTCATGAGCAAAAACCTTCGCTGGATGGACGTAGAAATGGCACTGGCTTCAGACGAAAAACAAAGTGACAATACAATTATCAACAGCTTTAAAACTGTCGAAAAGAATGTTGGTGCATTCTCCACCGGCACTGACCTTGGCCCAAGTTTCACCAGCACGAAAAAAGAAGAAAAGGGTTTCAGCCACCTGAAGGGAAAACAAATTTCCGAACAGGAAGCAAAACAAATTGCTGAGCGCTTTGCCCCTGATGACAATTATTCAATTAAGGTGGTAAAGAGCGGAAAAAAAACAAATCGCGATGTATATAGCATCAGCATGAAAGACCCAGACCATAAAGCAGCGATTTATATGGATATCACGAAGAAGGGCGGGCATCCGGTATATTTGATCCAAAACAGAGAAGTGAAAAACCAGAAAATCAGTTTGAATGACGGATCGAACCGAGCGCTCGCATTTTTAAAGAAAAACGGATTTGAAACAGATGATTTGGAAATTGATGAAAGTGCCCAATATGATAAAATCGGCGTATTTTCATATGTTCCTGTTGAAAATAAAGTCCGGATGTACCCGGAGGCAATCCGCATGAAAGTGGCCTTGGATGACGGTGAGGTTGTCGGTTTTTCAGCAAGAGACTTCCTAACATCCCACAGAAAAAGAACTATACCTAAGCCGGCAATTACTGAAGCAGAGGCAAAATCTAAATTAAATAAAAATGTACAAGTGAGAGAAACAAGGCTCGCTTTAATTACAAATGAACTTGGTCAAGAAGTGTTATGCTATGAAATGCTCGGGACCATTGAAAATGACACATTTAGAATGTATATAAATGCCAATGATGGCACAGAAGAAAAGGTTGAAAAATTAAAAAATGCAGAGCCTATATATAAAGACCTATAAAAAACAGGAGGAAAGGACTAAATGTCTTTTCCTTTTTTTCATTACGTGCTTTAATAAAAACGTGAGTATAATGAATACGAAAGAGTGAAGTCAATGATAGAGATTGGAGAAAATGTACTTTTAGAATATATAGAAGAAAATGAATTGAAAAAGGCAAAAACTAAGGCGGTAAGCATCGAAAACAATGAGCTTTTGATCGCGTATCCGGTTGATGTAGTTACAGGGCGAACTGTGATTTTACATAATGATATGGAAGTAACGGTAGAGTTTGTGGGGAAAGACGAAGTTCCTTACCGCTTTACAAGCCGTATAAAAGGCAAAGTGAAGGACAAGCTTCAAATGATCTGTCTTGAAGTGCCTCCCCGTGAAAAACTGAAAAGAATCCAGCGCCGCCAGTATGTAAGAACTGATGCGATATTAGATGTGCAAATTCAGCCGGCAAATGAAGAAGAATTCCGCACACTATCCTATAACATTAGTGCAGGCGGCATCGCCGTGGTTTTAGCTGATGGACGTTCTTTTCAAGCCGGGGAATCATTGCGCCTGATCATCTGTCTTTCTGAAGAGGAGCACACACGTCAAATAGAAACAGAAGCGGTTGTCAGACGTCTCTTTGATGACCCAAAGTCAGGAAAACGCAAAATGACTTTAGAGTATTCAGAAATTGCAGCAAGTGACCAGCAGGCTCTGCTTCAATACTGCATTCGGCGCCAGTTAAAAAAGAGAAGAAAAGCCCGAATGGAATAAACATCGTCAAACACTTCCATACTATTAGTAATGGAGGTGCTCCAATGAAAACATTTGAACGGCTGCTGATCAAATTAGTGTTCATTCAGGCCATCATTTTACTTGGTGTCCAATTTCTTTTTCACTATCAGCATATTGAACCATACGTATCAAAAGTGATTCAATATGAAGGGGTGGATAAAATGGCGGAAAACAATAGGATTGAAACGTTCAAACATTAATTATTCATCAATTTTTCACCCTTTTTCATAAAGTTCATGATACAATCCATAGAGGAGAAAAGAGCAAGGAGAGGAATTATGGAAAAGAAATTATCGATTGCAATCGACGGACCGGCAGCTGCAGGGAAAAGCACTGTCGCCAAAATTGTGGCTGAGAAAAAATCGTACATATATATTGATACAGGAGCAATGTACCGGGCGATAACGTACGCGGCTTTACAAGAAAACGTTGAGCTGACAAATGAAGAAAAATTGGCTGAGCTATTAAAGCGGACTGACATTGAACTGATTACGACAAAAGAAGGACAAAAAGTGCTTGTAAACGGCACTGATGTAACTGAGGCGATCAGAACAGATGAAGTCAGCAACCAGGTTTCAATTGCGGCCAAGCATAGAAGTGTCAGAGAAGAAATGGTGAAACGCCAGCAGCAGCTTGGGGAAAAAGGCGGCGTTGTCATGGATGGTCGTGATATTGGAACTCACGTGCTGCCAAATGCAGAGGTGAAAATCTTTCTTTTGGCATCTGTTGAAGAGAGAGCGAAACGCCGTTATGAAGAAAATGTGAAAAAAGGCTTTGATGTCAACTACGAAACATTAATTGAGGAAATTGCAAGAAGAGACAAGCTTGATTCTGAGCGTGAAGTATCTCCGCTGCGTAAAGCAGAAGACGCTCTTGAAATCGACACGACATCGCTTTCCATTCAAGAGGTAGCTGATAAAATCCTCGAGGCGGTGGAGCAAAAGTCCCGCTGAGGATGGCAAATGCCACTTTTTTTGAATTTTTCAACGATGATAGAATGTTATTGCTTGACAAACCTGTCCTTTTATTAGAAGTTAATACTAATAAAACTTTTTATTGATCATTCAAAAAACTTTTTTGGATGATTCTTTAATACATATTCGGCTAAAAGCGGGCATGTTATATGTTCAGCTTTCAAACCGTTTTAATTAAGCTGTGTAGGTTTGGACCAAGGAGGTTATTCAAATGACAGAGGAAATGAATCAAATTGATGTTCAAGTGCCAGAGGTTGGAGATGTAGTTAAGGGGATTGTCACAAAGGTAGAGGACAAGCATGTAGATGTAGAAATTATCAATGTTAAACAATCCGGTATTATTCCAATCAGTGAATTATCAAGTCTTCATGTAGAGAAAGCATCGGATGTTGTTAAAGTAGACGACGAGCTTGACCTGAAAGTAACAAAAGTGGAAGACGATGCTTTGATTTTATCTAAACGTGCTGTTGATGCAGACCGCGCTTGGGAAGACCTTGAGAAAAAATTTGAAACAAAAGAAGTGTTTGAAGCTGAAGTAAAAGATGTCGTGAAAGGCGGCCTTGTCGTTGATATCGGCGTTCGCGGTTTTATTCCGGCATCGCTTGTTGAAGCACATTTCGTTGAAGATTTCACTGACTATAAAGGAAAAACACTGTCTCTGCTCGTTGTAGAGCTTGACCGTGATAAAAACCGCGTGATCCTTTCACACCGTGCCGTTGTTGAAAGTGAACAAGCGAATAAAAAACAGGAACTTCTTCAGTCTCTTGAAGTTGGAAGTGTACTTGATGGCAAAGTGCAGCGCCTGACTGACTTTGGCGCGTTTGTAGATATCGGCGGCATCGACGGACTTGTGCACATTTCACAACTTTCTCACTCTCATGTAGAGAAACCGTCTGACGTTGTTGAAGAGGGACAAGAAGTAAAAGTGAAAGTGCTATCGGTTGACCGCGATAATGAACGTATTTCATTATCAATCAAAGATACACTGCCTGGACCTTGGAGCCAAATCGGCGAAAAAGTGAAGCCTGGCGATGTGCTTGAAGGAACTGTACAGCGTCTTGTAAGCTTCGGTGCCTTTGTTGAAATCCTTCCAGGTGTTGAAGGTCTCGTTCATATTTCTCAAATTTCCAATAAACACATCGGCACGCCGCATGAAGTCCTTGAAGAAGGACAGACTGTAAAAGTGAAGGTTCTTGATGTGAATGAAAATGAGGAGCGCATTTCATTAAGCATGCGTGAACTTGAAGAAACGCCTAAAGCTGATCAGGAAGATTACCGTCAATATCAAGCGAAGGAAGAAACAAGCACTGGCTTCCAGCTTGGAGATCTGATCGGAGATAAGCTGAATAAACTAAAATAACTGGTGATAAACGTGACTCGAGCAGAACGAAAAAGACAACACATCAATCATGCCTTGTCCACCGGCCAAAAGCGGGAAACAGGTCTTGATGATATTACGTTTGTTCACGTCAGTCTGCCCGATCTTGCATTAGAACAAGTAGATATTTCCACAAAAATCGGCGAACTTTCAAGCAGTTCGCCGATTTTTATCAATGCAATGACTGGCGGCGGCGGAAAACTTACATATGAGATTAATAAATCGCTTGCGCGAGCGGCTTCTCAGGCTGGAATTCCCCTTGCTGTGGGATCGCAAATGTCAGCATTAAAAGATCCATCAGAGCGTCTTTCCTATGAAATTGTTCGAAAGGAAAACCCAAACGGGCTGAT
This sequence comes from Bacillus sp. ATD, assembly GCF_050585765.1. NCBI lineage: Bacteria > Bacillati > Bacillota > Bacilli > Caryophanales > Bacillaceae > Bacillus > Bacillus sp. ATD. Next base: position 405,081 of record NZ_JBOBQH010000002.1, read on the forward strand.
TTTTGCCAACCTGGGAAGCGAGGCAACGGCTGCTCAGGCAAAGGAAGCAGTTGAGATGATTGGAGCAAACGCACTGCAGATCCACCTCAATGTGATTCAGGAAATTGTGATGCCTGAAGGAGACAGAAGCTTTAGCGGAGCACTGGAACGTATTGAACAAATTTGCAGTCATGTCAGTGTGCCAGTCATTGTGAAAGAAGTCGGATTCGGTATGAGCAAAGAATCGGCAGGGAAGCTGTATGAAGCTGGTGCTGCAGCTGTTGACATTGGCGGTTATGGGGGGACGAATTTCTCGAAAATTGAAAATCTCCGAAGGCAGCGGCAAATCACCTTTTTTAATTCGTGGGGCATTTCAACAGCTGCAAGTTTGGCGGAAATCCGCTCTGAGTTTCCCGCAAGCACCATGATCGCCTCTGGCGGCCTGCAGGATGCACTTGACGTGGCAAAGGCAATTGCGCTGGGAGCCTCTTGTACCGGAATGGCAGGGCATTTTTTAAAAGCGCTGACTGACAGTGGTGAGGAAGGACTGCTTGAGGAGATTCAGCTGATTCTTGAGGAATTAAAAATGATTATGACCGTGCTGGGCGCCAGTTCGATTGCCGATTTACAAAAGGCGCCTCTTGTGATCAAAGGTGAAACCCATCATTGGCTCACAGAAAGAGGGGTCAATACATCAAGCTATAGTGTGCGATAAATGATAAAAGCCCAAAACCATATGTGGTTTGGGCTTTTTGCATTATGATTTTCGTTTTTTGAATCTTCCGTTTTGTTCAAGGCTTGTCGCTCCGTCATAGTGAATGGACTGGTCGCGGTCTGATTCGACTCTTCCTGAAGCTTTGAGTTTTTTTTCCTGTCTGTCTTTTCCCATGATCATACTCCTTAATTGTGAGATAGATTGTTTAAAAAATGCGCTTGGACTCCATACTGGGAATATGGAGGAAGTGTAAAATGGAACAATTTTACTACTATTGGTCAATGTGGTTTCTGTGGGTTCTGACAACATTTATTATCGAAAAGACAAAAAGACGATTTGCCGTCTCTGTCTTTATTTTAACTAATATTATTCTTAGCATACATGACATCGCTTTATATTTTTCCCTTAATGCTGCCTATATGATGTTTTTCGTTTGCGGGTGTGTCTATGCCGGGTATTTGGGAGTGTATCGTTTCCGTTACATTCTAGTCTGTCTGACGCTTGTTGCCGCGTATGCGTTTGTTTATCTTTTTGCATTATATGACCCGGTTTGGTTCATCATAAAACCTGAGTGGGCTGCCGTTATATTAATAGTGCTTTTGACAGCTTCTGTTGAAAGGGATTTTGAGAAGCAGCTTGCCTTATTTGTCCTCGGAATGTGCCAAGGCGAACTGGTGTATTCATTTGTGATTCAGAAGTTGGCCGGGTCTTTGGCTGTCGGCGGCTTTCAATGGCTGAATGCGTGTTCTGCGGGGATGATATTGCTGTTTGGCATATCTAAATACGAACAGCTCGCAAGCCAGATTGGTCAGAAAAGCAAAAGATCAAACAAAGGAGCTACCAAAATGTCATGAGTGATTACATCTATCCGATTATTGCGGGGGTCATCGCCGGTATTGCAACAAGGCTTTATATGCTGAAAACGGATTATCGCCAGTATCCGACCTATATTCATGGGAAAGTGATTCATATCGCACTGGGGATGATAGCGGCTGGTTTAGGTGCAATTATTATGCCGGCGCTTTTGCAGCAGGAATTTACGGCCATAACATTTTTAACGTTGGCAGCGACGCAATTTAGAGATGTTCGAAACATGGAGCGGAACACATTGACGCAAATGGATTCGTATGAACTTGTCTCGAGGGGAAGCACATATATTGAGGGGATTGCCATTGCGTTTGAAAGCAGAAATTATATTGTGATCTTTACAGCGCTTCTGACAACCTCCGCGTATGTGTTTTTATCCATCTGGGCTGCAGTCATAGCGGCTGTCGTTTGTTTCTTACTGGCCATGAAATTTATGTCGGGCAGTGTGTTAAAGGATATTGTAGACATCGAGTACATAAAGCCGCGCTTTGACGGTCCGGGCTTGTTTGTTGATAATATTTATATGATGAATATCGGGCTTCCAGAGAAACAGGAGCTGATTTTAAAGCATGGCATGGGCTTTATTTTAACGCCAAAAAACTTTAATTCAGCAGCGACGATAGCCAATTTAGGGCAGCGTCAGGCGATTTTATTTGATGTTTCCAATGTGCTCGGGGTTTATCGAGATTCAGGAGAGCCGTCTCTGACCCCAATTGCAAAACGGGATTTAAATGACGGGAGAGTGGCAGTTTTTGTTCTGCCGCAAATTCACCACCCCGAAACGGCAGTACAGATTATTAGCAATGTTCCAACCCTGGAAAATGCGATTAGAATGCCGACAGAATTTATCAAGAATCAGGATAAGGTGATAGGATGAGTGAATCTCTCACGAAAGTGATTTTGTCTGTGATTACGACAAATCGAAACCGGGCTGCAGGGGGAGCGCCTGTCTTTTTTTGCAATGACCAAAAGGAGATGGAGCTTTTCGCTAAAAATCTTGAGGCGATCCTTGATGGAATAGCGCATAGAATCGGAGATGACGTGTATTTGATCGTGAAACATTTTTAAGAATAGTTGTGATCCCGGTAAAAACTGATATAATAAATGAGTTAAGCCCTTCCTCTGAAGGGTTTCTTTTCATAAAAGTGAATGAAATGATTTTAATAACCGGTTGAAAATTTATGTAAAAATGAAAGCGGCTGGATCGAAAGGAAGGGTACTATGGGTAAACCTGTCGTAGCCATTGTCGGGAGACCAAATGTAGGAAAATCCACAATCTTTAACCGGATTGCGGGAGAAAGAATTTCAATAGTAGAAGATACCCCTGGCGTGACAAGGGATCGGATATACAGCTCGGCTGAATGGCTGAATTATGATTTTAATTTGATTGATACGGGCGGTATTGATATCGGTGATGAGCCGTTCTTAGCTCAAATTCGCCAGCAGGCTGAAATCGCCATGGATGAAGCGGACGTGATCGTTTTTATGGTGAACGGCCGTGAAGGCGTGACAGCTGCTGATGAAGAAGTAGCGAAAATTTTGTACCGCACAAAAAAGCCTGTTGTTTTAGCGGTTAATAAACTGGATAACACAGAAATGAGAGCGAATATTTATGATTTTTATTCGCTAGGCTTTGGCGAGCCATATCCAATTTCGGGAACACACGGACTCGGACTGGGTGATTTACTGGATGCCGTTGCAGAGCATTTTAAAAACATTCCAGAAACGAAATACAATGAGGAAGTTGTTCAATTCTGTCTGATCGGACGTCCGAATGTCGGAAAGTCCTCACTTGTGAACGCCATGCTTGGCGAAGAACGCGTTATTGTCAGCAACGTGGCTGGAACGACAAGAGATGCTGTTGATACGTCATTTACTTACAACCAGCAGGAGTTTGTCATTGTCGATACTGCAGGTATGCGAAAAAAAGGGAAAGTCTATGAAACGACTGAGAAGTATAGTGTACTGCGGGCGCTGAAAGCGATTGACCGCTCAGAAGTCGTGGCGGTTGTGCTTGATGGCGAAGAAGGCATTATTGAACAGGACAAGCGTATCGCCGGTTATGCACACGAAGCGGGCAAGGCCGTCGTAATCGTCGTAAACAAATGGGATGCTGTTGACAAAGATGAGAGCACGATGAAAGAATTTGAAGAAAATATTCGCGATCATTTTCAATTTCTGGATTATGCGCCAATCCTATTTATGTCTGCCTTAACGAAAAAACGGATTCATACGCTGATGCCTGCAATTATCAAAGCAAGTGAAAATCATTCACTTCGAGTTCAAACGAACGTCTTAAATGATGTCATCATGGATGCTGTGGCAATGAATCCGACACCGACTCATAACGGTTCGCGTTTGAAAATTTACTATGCGACCCAAGTGTCGGTGAAGCCGCCAAGCTTCGTTGTGTTTGTAAATGATCCGGAATTGATGCATTTTTCATACGAACGGTTTTTAGAAAACCGAATCAGAGACGCGTTCGGTTTTGAGGGGACACCAATCAAAATATTTGCAAGAGCTAGAAAATAAAAAGGTGTGAATCAAACATGAAAAAAGTCACAATGCTTGGAGCGGGGAGTTGGGGAACAGCACTGGCTTTAGTTCTAACTGATAATGGAAATGAAGTGTGTGTGTGGGCTCACCGTGCAGATTTAATTCATCAAATTAATGAGTTGCATGAAAACAAGGATTATTTGCCGAATGTTAAGCTGTCTACATCCATTAAAGGAACAACAGATATGAAAGAGGCTGTTTCAGACGCAGATGTCATTATCGTTGCGGTTCCGACAAAAGCGATTCGGGAAGTGCTGAGGCAGGCTGTCCCTTTTATAACGAAAAAGGCAGTCTTTGTCCATGTCAGCAAGGGGATAGAGCCGGATTCACTCCTGCGCATTTCTGAAATTATGGAAGTAGAGCTTCCGAGTGATGTCAGAAAAGATATCGTTGTCCTTTCCGGTCCGAGTCATGCGGAAGAAGTAGGGCTGCGGCACCCCACAACTGTTACTGCATCTTCAAAAAGCATGAAAGCAGCGGAAGAGGTGCAGGATTTATTTATTAATCATAATTTTCGGGTGTACACAAATCCTGACGTTATCGGAGTTGAAATCGGAGGGGCTTTAAAAAATATTATCGCCCTTGCTGCAGGAATTACAGACGGTTTAGGGTACGGCGACAACGCCAAAGCTGCCTTGATTACACGCGGACTTGCCGAAATCGCGAGACTTGGAACGAAAATGGGCGGGAATCCCTTGACGTTCTCTGGATTGACAGGAGTAGGCGATCTAATTGTGACATGCACAAGTGTTCATTCAAGAAACTGGCGTGCAGGCAATTTGCTCGGAAAAGGGTACAAGCTTGAGGACGTTCTTGAAGAGATGGGAATGGTAGTCGAAGGCGTCCGCACGACGAAAGCGGCTTACCAGCTTTCGAAGAAATATGATGTCAAAATGCCGATTACAGAGGCGCTCCATCAGGTTCTATTCAACGGACAAAAAGTGGAAACCGCTGTTGAATCTTTAATGGCGAGAGGGAAAACCCACGAGATGGAGGATTTGGTAAATACGTTTGAGAATCAAGTGAAGTAAAAGTGTCAATCGTATAGTGAATCGCATATCTTAATTGAACGAAAGCCCGAAAAACAGAAGAATACCCAAGTCTTGGGATCTCCTGAAACATTTTGCCGATTTAGGCAATAGAGGATGCATCTGTATGCCAAGTCGCATACTATAGCATCGAAGTCCAAGAGAGTGTTTCTTAAACGTGCAGGTGAATATAGTCAAGTTGACTGAAGCGAAGGTCCCCCTCTTTGCTTCAGTTTTTTTGTTCTATCAAAGGATGGAAAATCTGGTTGATCTTTTCCGTTGCTGTATATTAAAATAAAATATAACGCTTACATCATACATATCGGGGAGGCGCACGTCATTGAATCTGGCATTGATGAAAATGTGGTTTGCTCTAGGGTCCATGGGTTTGATGTTTCTGGCTGTCGCTTCCATCTATTTCAGTCGCTTTAAGTGCCAAAACCGTTTTTTGAAGATTACGATTTCATCATTCGCTTACATGTGTATGCTCATATCTGGAATTATTGTGTTTGTCGTGGTTTTTAGCGGCCCTGTCAATGAATAAAGCTGTAAAAGGAAGTGCTGTATGGGTAAACTGAAGTGCGCTATCATTTTTGCGGCAGTCGTGTTTTTATCCGGTTGTTTGTATCCGAATGAACGGAAAAGCAGTGTGCATGCCATTCCTTATCAAGACCAGCTGCAGCAGGTTCAGTCTGCTGTTGATGAATTTCAAAAGGCAAATGGAGGGCTGCTTCCAATTCAAACCAAAGATATGTCGACTCCGCTATATCAAAAATATCCGATAGACTTTAACCGGTTAGCGCCAAGATACATAGCTGAACCTCCGAGTACGGCATATGAAAGCGGGGGAGACTATCAATACGTGCTTGTTGACGTAGAGAACGATCCGACTGTTAAATTAATTGATCTGAAGATGGCTGAAAAAATTCGCGATGTGAAATTGCGTATCCAAATGTACCGTCAGGAGCATCAATATCCGCCTTACAAGGATGTGCTATCTCATGATTTATTTACACTCGATGAGAAGAAGCTGAGGGATGGAAGCTCTCTTACAGTGACAAGCCCAATCTCAGGGGATTCCTTGCCGCTTATGATTGACGGAGACGGAGAAATATATGCCGATTACCGGACTGAGCTGGCTTCTTATCTCAAAAAAAGCAAAAAAACGTTTAAACCCGGGACTGAAATCCAGGATATAATTTGGCAAGAAACCCCCTTTGTCCCTGCGTTTTCTGTGAAATATACGGTAAATGACAAGCAGGAACCTGTTTTTTTAGAAAATGATATGAAAAAGGAATGAACCTTTCTCCCTTGCATACAAATAGGGAGAAAGGTTTTTTTATACTTTAATAGATTGAGGATGAGAAATTTTCTAAAGATGTCATATTCAAATAGGACAACGTCATACACATATAGTGTCCTGTGTTTGATTGAAAGAGCTTAATAAAATTGATAAGGATAGGAAGTCCGGGAGGGGATCACTTGGAAAAGGTCGATATTTTCAAGGATATCGCTGAACGAACAGGAGGCGATATATACTTAGGAGTCGTAGGTGCTGTCCGTACAGGAAAATCCACGTTTATTAAAAAATTTATGGAGCTTGTGGTGCTCCCGAATATCAGTAACGAAGCAGACCGGGCCCGAGCGCAGGATGAACTGCCGCAAAGCGCAGCCGGCAAAACAATTATGACTACAGAGCCTAAATTTGTTCCGAATCAGGCGATGTCTGTTCATGTGTCAGACGGACTCGATGTGAATATAAGATTAGTAGATTGTGTAGGTTACACAGTGCCCGGCGCTAAAGGGTATGAAGATGAAAACGGGCCGCGGATGATCAACACGCCTTGGTACGAAGAACCGATCCCATTTCATGAGGCTGCTGAAATCGGCACACGAAAAGTCATTCAAGAACACTCGACCATAGGAGTTGTCATTACGACAGACGGCACCATTGGAGATATCGCCAGAAGTGACTATATAGAGGCTGAAGAAAGAGTCATTGAAGAGCTGAAAGAGGTTGGCAAACCCTTTATTATGGTCATCAACTCAGTCAGGCCGTATCACCCGGAAACGGAGGCTATGCGCCAGGATTTAAGCGAAAAATATGATATCCCGGTATTGGCAATGAGTGTAGAGAGCATGCGGGAATCAGATGTGCTGAGTGTGCTCAGAGAGGCCCTCTACGAGTTTCCGGTGCTTGAAGTGAATGTCAATCTCCCAAGCTGGGTAATGGTGCTGAAAGAAAACCATTGGCTGCGTGAAAGCTATCAGGAGTCTGTGAAGGAAACGGTTAAGGATATTAAACGGCTCCGGGACGTAGACAGGGTTGTCGGCCAATTTAGCGAGTTTGAGTTCATTGAAAGTGCCGGCTTAGCCGGAATTGAGCTGGGCCAAGGGGTGGCAGAAATTGATTTGTACGCGCCTGATCATCTATATGATCAAATCCTGAAAGAAGTTGTGGGCGTTGAAATCAGAGGAAGAGACCATCTGCTTGAGCTCATGCAAGACTTCGCCCATGCGAAAACAGAATATGATCAAGTGTCTGAGGCCTTAAAAATGGTCAAACAGACGGGATACGGCATCGCAGCGCCTGCTTTAGCTGATATGAGTCTTGATGAGCCGGAAATTATAAGACAGGGCTCGCGATTCGGTGTGAGGCTGAAAGCTGTCGCTCCGTCGATCCATATGATCAAAGTCGACGTCGAAAGCGAATTCGCCCCGATTATTGGAACGGAAAAACAAAGTGAAGAGCTTGTACGTTATTTAATGCAGGACTTTGAGGATGATCCGCTCTCCATTTGGAATTCCGATATATTCGGAAGGTCACTGAGCTCAATTGTGAGAGAAGGGATTCAGGCGAAGCTGTCACTCATGCCTGAAAACGCACGGTATAAATTAAAAGAAACGTTAGAAAGAATCATAAACGAAGGCTCTGGCGGCTTAATCGCCATTATCCTGTAATACCGGTAGACCTCTTTATAGAATGGGAGGTCTTTTTTCTTTGCTCTTAATAATGGAAAAGGATCAAGGAATAGGATGAAAAAAGTAAAAAAAGGAATATTTGTTCGATAAATCACGTTAAATCCTTGACGAGCAAGGGATTGACGCTTTAAAATGCTTGATATGGCTTTTTATATGTGTTACTCTACATACAGAAATTCTTCACTTTGTTGGACAAACATTCCTCAGAGTGCAGTTTTTCTTAAAAAGCCGTTTAATTGTCTTTCTCTTGCCTGCTCTTATTTTTTTCTGAGACAGGTTTAGAATCAGACTGAACTGTGAAGAAATGATAATAAACGAACTGAATGTATTCCTTTTGGGAGGAGGTGAAAGGCATGAACAAAACAGAACTTATCAATGCGGTTGCAGAAGCAAGCGAATTGTCTAAAAAAGACGCTACAAAAGCAGTTGACTCTGTTTTTGATACGATCTTAGATGCACTTAAAAACGGTGATAAAATCCAACTGATCGGTTTTGGTAACTTCGAGGTGCGTGAACGTTCTGCACGTAAAGGACGCAACCCTCAAACAGGTGAAGAAATCGAAATTCCTGCAAGCAAAGTACCTGCTTTCAAACCAGGTAAAGCGCTTAAAGACGCAGTTGCCGGAAAATAATTGTGAATATAGATCGTGTATGCATCTAGCTTACATACACTTTATTTCTTCACAGAAAAGCCCCTTTCTAAGGGGCTTTTCATATTTCAAGAGCATGGGCTTCCTGACAGGGCATTCACTTTGCTTTTAGCGGGGCATGTGTGCTAGAATCGAAATTAAATGTATTCATTGGTGGAGGACATAGAACATGAAAGAAGTTAATAAAGAGCAAATCGAACAAGCTGTTCGTCAAATTTTAGAAGCGATCGGAGAAGACCCGAATAGAGAAGGGCTTCTTGATACTCCGAAAAGAGTCGCAAAGATGTATGCCGAAGTATTCTCCGGCTTGAATGAAGATCCAAAAGAACATTTCCAGACTATCTTCGGTGAAAACCATGAGGAGCTTGTTCTTGTAAAAGATATCGCGTTTCATTCTATGTGTGAGCATCACCTGGTTCCCTTTTATGGAAAAGCACATGTTGCATATATACCGCGAGGCGGAAAGGTCACCGGACTCAGCAAGCTGGCACGTGCCGTTGAAGCCGTTGCAAAGCGTCCGCAGCTTCAGGAACGCATCACTTCGACAATCGCGGAAAGCATCGTACAAACGCTTGACCCGCATGGCGTAATGGTTGTGGTTGAAGCAGAACACATGTGCATGACGATGCGCGGTGTAAGAAAACCGGGTGCGAAAACTGTCACTTCAGCAGTCAGAGGCGTTTTTAAAGATGATGCCGCTGCCCGTGCAGAAGTACTGGAGCATATTAAACGTCAGGACTAATAAAGATAGAGGGTGCTATAAATGAATCAAAAGCATTCAAGTGATTTTGTCGTCATTAAAGCGGTTGAGGATGGAGTAAATGTGATCGGCCTGACAAGAGGAACAGACACAAAGTTTCACCATTCCGAAAAACTCGACAAGGGAGAAGTGATCATCGCTCAGTTTACAGAACATACTTCTGCCATCAAAGTCAGAGGAGAGGCACTGATTCAAACCGCGTACGGAGAAATGAAAAGCGAAAAAAAATAAGCTGGCTGTCCCCGCTGTTAAAAGCAAATGCTCGCAAACAGCGGGAGGATACAGCCAATTTCTTTTTTTTATGCTATAATGATATCTGCGTAAGCGAATGAAAAGATAAGACTCTTACATAGATTAAGAAATAAATGTGAATTTGGGGACAAGGGTGATATTTTTGCAAGACATCTACGGAACTTTAGCCAATTTGAACACAAAATTAAAACAAAAGCTGTCTCATCCTTATTTAGCGAAGCATATTTCTGCGCCGAAAATTGATGAGGATAAGCTTCTTCTTTTTCATGCTTTATTTGAAGAAGCAGACATAAAAAACAACGACAGAGAAAATTATATTGTAACAGCGATGCTTGTACAAAGCGCCCTTGATACCCATGATGAAGTGACGACAGCTAGAGTCATAAAACGAGACGAAAACAAAAACCGCCAATTGACTGTTCTCGCGGGCGATTATTTCAGCGGGCTGTACTACTCTTTACTATCTGAAATGAAGGATATCTACATGATTCGGACGCTTGCTACAGCTATCAAAGAAATCAATGAACATAAAATTCGCCTATATGACCGTTCTTTCAAGGACGAAAACGATTTTTTCGAAAGTGTCGGCATCGTTGAATCAGCTTTATTCCATCGTGTGGCAGAACACTTCAACCTTCCGCGCTGGAAAAAGCTGTCGAGTGATTTTTTTGTATTTAAGCGGCTTATGAACGGGAATGATACATTTCTGGATGTGATCGGCAGTTTTATACAGCTTGGAAAAACAAAAGAAGAGATATTAGAAGATTGTTTTAAAAAAGCGAAAAACAGCGTTGAGTCACTTTTGCCTCTAAATTCTCCTATTCAGAACATTTTATTAAACCGTCTGAAGACAATCAGCCAAGATCAAACCTATCATCAGAAAGTGGAAGAAGGGTAAACCATTATGCAGGACTCAAAAGAACAGCGCGTACACGGAGTATTTGAAAAAATATATAAAAACTATGACCAAATGAACTCTGTCATCAGTTTTCAGCAGCATAAAAAATGGCGCGATAAAACGATGCGCATCATGGATGTAAAAGAAGGCGCCAAAGCACTCGATGTATGCTGCGGAACGGCTGACTGGACGATCGCTCTTGCGAAAGCGGCCGGCAAAAGCGGCGAGATCAAGGGCTTGGATTTCAGTGAAAATATGCTGAGTGTCGGCCAGCAGAAAGTAAAAGACGGCGGATTCAGCCAAATCGAACTGCTGCATGGAAATGCGATGGAGCTTCCTTTTGATGATGATACATTTGATTATGTCACCATTGGCTTCGGACTCCGCAACGTCCCTGATTACTTAACTGTATTGAAAGAGATGAGACGTGTAGTGAAGCCGGGCGGCCAGGTTGTATGTCTGGAAACGTCTCAACCGGAAATGTTCGGATTCAGACAGGCTTACTTTATGTACTTTAAGTACATTATGCCGTTTTTCGGAAAACTGTTTGCGAAGAGCTATAAAGAATATTCTTGGCTTCAAGAATCAGCCAGAGAATTCCCTGGAATGAAGGAACTGGCAGGCCTGTTTGAAGAGGCGGGCCTAAAAAATGTTAAATATCATTCGTTTACTGGCGGAGTCGCTGCCACGCATATCGGATGGAAATGAAAACACAGATGTTTGGGTGAATGATATGAAATTTAAAATGGCCTACTCTTTTTTAAATGACGATATTGATGTAATCGAAAGAGAACTTGAACAAACCGTACGTTCCGATTATCCGCTTTTAAGCGAGGCGGGGCTTCACCTGCTGCAGGCCGGAGGGAAACGTATTCGGCCTGTTTTCGTACTGCTTTCAGGCATGTTTGGCGATTACGATATTAATAAGATTAAATATGTGGCTGTCACTCTGGAAATGATTCACATGGCATCTCTGGTTCATGATGATGTCATTGATGATGCGGAGCTTCGCCGAGGGAAACCGACAATCAAAGCAAAGTGGGACAATCGTATTGCGATGTACACAGGCGATTATATGCTTGCGGGATCTCTTGAAATGATGACGAGAATTAACGAACCGAAAGCCCATAGAATTTTATCGCAGACGATCGTTGAAGTTTGTCTAGGAGAAATCGAGCAGATCAAAGACAAATACAACATGGAACAAAATCTCAGAACATATCTCCGCCGTATTAAAAGAAAAACGGCTCTCTTGATCGCGGTCAGCTGCCAGCTCGGTGCCATTGCGTCTGGCGCTGATGAGAAGATTCATAAGGCGCTGTACTGGTTTGGATATTACGTCGGTATGTCTTACCAAATTATTGATGATATTCTTGATTTCACTTCAACTGAAGAAGAGCTGGGCAAACCCGTTGGAGGAGATTTGCTTCAAGGGAACGTCACATTGCCAGTGCTGTATGCCCTGAAAAATCCAGCATTAAAGAACCAGCTTAAATTGATTAACAGTGAGACAACGCAGGAACAGCTTGAACCAATCATTGAAGAAATCAAAAAAACGGATGCCATTGAAGCATCTATGGCAGTAAGCGAAATGTATTTGCAGAAAGCTTTCCAGAAATTAAATACGCTTCCCAGAGGTCGCGCGCGCTCGTCTCTTGCAGCCATCGCAAAATATATCGGTAAAAGAAAATTTTAATTTTTGTAGATATTAAGAAATTTCTCCGCCCCGGATTGATTAATTATCAGAAAGATGTTACGATTTCGGTGTGCAGTGTGAAAGCCTATACATACATAATGATGGGGTGGAGAATATGATGGAAAAGACTTTTATCATGGTGAAACCAGACGGTGTCCAACGTCAGCTCATTGGGGACATTTTATCTAGATTCGAACGTAAGGGCTTACAATTAGCTGGTGCCAAGTTAATGAGAGTGACTGAACAAATGGCTGAGAAACACTACGCCGAACATCAAGGGAAGCCTTTCTTCGGAGAGCTCGTTGAGTTTATTACTTCAGGACCTGTATTCGCAATGGTGTGGGAAGGCGAAAATGTCATTGAAGTGACGAGACAGCTGATCGGAAAGACAAATCCTAAAGAAGCTTTACCTGGTACGATTCGGGGAGATTATGGCATGTTTGTCGGGAAAAACATCATCCACGGCTCTGATTCTCTCGAAAGTGCAGAACGCGAGATTAACATTTTCTTTAAGAATGAAGAATTAGTGTCATATCAGCAGCTTATGGCAGGCTGGATCTATTAATCATTGTGAAAATATGTAACAGAGCCGGCATTATTGAACGCCGCCGGTTTTTGAACTGTTTTGTAAAGGTTTACATTAAAGTGAATAAAGGGTTCAATGGCAGTGTGCATCAGGCCTCTGCCTTTCCCAATGATCTAAAATCAGCTGAAAAGCTGATTTTTTTATTGAATTAATACAATTTCCTGATAAAACAAGCTATACTAGGACAAAAAGACAGCGAGACTGGGAGAGTAGAGATGGATACATACAGCGTTTTTACAACGAAATGGAAACAATTAACCGGAGTCGATTTGACACTATATAAAGAGTCACAAATGAAGAGAAGGCTAACATCACTTTATGAGAAAAAGGGGTTCCAAAGCTTTAAGGACTTTGCAGCGGCATTGGAAAAGGATCAAGCTCTCTTAAATGAAACATTGGACAGAATGACGATCAATGTTTCAGAATTTTATCGTAATTATAAAAGATGGGAAGTTCTTGAGACTGCAATTCTGCCGTTAATCAAGACCTCTAGACCTTTAAAGATTTGGAGTGCCGCCTGCTCAACGGGGGAGGAGCCATACACGCTTGCCATGCTTTTGGACCAGCAAAAAGGTCTTCCGGGCTATCAGATTTTGGCAACGGATATTGATGAAAAAGCATTAGAAAAAGCGAAAAAAGGTGTCTATCAGGAGCGGTCTTTACAGGAAGTGCCGTTATCAGTAAAGGATCGTTATTTTACTCAAAACGCAAATGGAAGTTATGAAGTAAAACCGGGAATCAAAAAGAATATTACATTCAAAAAGCACAATCTGCTGGCGGATCGTTATGAACAAGACTTTGACTTAATCGTGTGCCGCAATGTATTTATTTACTTTACAGAAAGCGCGAAGGAAGAGCTTTATTTAAAAATGGCAAATAGCTTGAAAAAGAATGGAGTTCTTTTTGTCGGCAGCACCGAGCAAATCTTCAACCCTGAGAAATTCGGCCTGGCTCCAGCCGATACATTCTTTTATCAAAAAAGATAGACTGACTTTTTGCTGAAAAATATGTTATAGTAGTCTTACTTAAAAGCGTTAATGCGATGAAGGGAGAAGAAGTCATGAGATATTTAACAGCCGGAGAATCACACGGCCCCCAACTGACAACCATTATTGAAGGTGTGCCTGCCGGGCTTTACATACAGGAGGAAGATATCAATTTTGAGCTTGCCAGACGCCAAAAAGGCCACGGCCGCGGCCGTCGCATGCAGATCGAAAAAGACCAGGCCAAAATTATGAGTGGGGTGCGCCATGCACGTACACTCGGCTCACCAATTGCTCTCGTTGTTGAAAATAACGATTGGAAGCATTGGACAAAAATCATGGGTGCCGCTCCGATTACAGAAGATGAAGAGAAGGAAATGAAGCGCCAAATTTCCAGACCGAGACCTGGGCACGCTGACTTAAATGGCGCGATTAAATATAATCATCGTGATATGAGAAATGTGCTTGAGCGCTCTTCAGCAAGGGAAACAACTGTCAGAGTGGCGGCAGGGGCTGTTGCTAAAAAGATTCTTTCTGAGCTCGGCATTAAGGTGGCGGGCCACGTGTTGCAAATTGGCGCAGTTAAAGCTGAAAAAACAGCATATACGTCAATTGAAGACCTGCAGCGTGTAACGGAGGAGTCTCCTGTCAGATGCTACGATGAAGAGGCAGGCAAAAAAATGATGGATGCCATTGATGAAGCGAAGGCAAACGGAGATTCGATCGGCGGAATTGTGGAAGTCATTGTCGAGGGAATGCCAGTAGGTGTGGGCAGCTATGTCCATTATGACCGCAAACTGGACAGCAAGCTTGCTGCAGCTGTACTGTCAATTAACGCATTTAAAGGTGTTGAATTCGGGATCGGATTTGAGGCGGCGGGCCGAAATGGAAGTGAAGTCCATGACGAGATCATTTGGGACGAGGAAAAAGGCTACACGCGTGCCACCAACAGACTTGGAGGACTGGAAGGCGGCATGACAACAGGGATGCCGATTGTTGTCCGCGGAGTCATGAAGCCGATTCCGACTTTGTATAAACCGCTGAAAAGTGTCGATATTGAAACGAAAGAACCGTTTTCCGCCAGCATTGAACGTTCTGACAGCTGTGCTGTTCCTGCGGCAAGTGTAGTAGCTGAAGCGGCTGTCGCTTGGGAAATTGCGAACGCAGTCGTTGAACAATTCGGCTTAGATCAAATCGACCGCATTAGAGAAAATGTGGAGAATATGAGAAAACTGTCGAGGGAATTTTAATGAAGACACTGCATGTTCAAACTGCTTCTTCATCGTATCCTGTTTTTATCGGACAAGGCATCAGAAAAAAGGCTTGCGATCTATTAACCTCCTTAAACAGGCCTTTAACAAGGATCATGCTTGTTACGGATGAAGAGGTGGACCGCCTGTATGGCGATGAAATGCTTCATTTGCTGCAAGAAAAGTGGCCTGTGAAAAAAGTGACGGTACCGAGTGGAGAGCAGGCGAAATCCATGGACATGTATACGAAATTGCAGAGTGAAGCGATTCGTTTTCATCTGGATCGCTCCTCTTGTATCATCGCATTCGGTGGCGGTGTTGTAGGGGATCTTGCCGGTTTTGTGGCTGCCACTTTTATGCGCGGCATTGATTTCATCCAAATGCCTACGACTCTCTTGGCGCATGACAGCGCAGTCGGAGGAAAAGTAGCTGTGAACCATCCGCTTGGAAAAAATCTAATCGGTGCGTTTTACCAGCCGAAAGCCGTGCTCTACGATACAGATTTCCTGCGTTCTCTGCCTGAAAAAGAACTTCGGTCCGGAATGGCAGAAGTGATTAAACACGCTTTTATCTACGACAGAGCGTTTCTGGAAGAGCTGCTGAATGTCCGCTCACTTCGTGATATCACTAATGATCAGCTGAATGACATGATTTTTAAAGGCATTTCAATTAAAGCGTCTGTTGTTCAGCAGGATGAAAAAGAAGAGGGGATAAGAGCTTACTTAAACTTTGGGCATACGCTCGGCCATGCCGTTGAGGCGGAATATGGCTACGGGCAAATCACTCACGGTGATGCAGTAGCCCTCGGAATGCAGTTTGCTTTATATATAAGCGAAAAGACTGCAGGCTGTGAAATGGACAGAAAACGTTTGGTCAGCTGGCTAAAACGTTTGGGTTATCCAACTCAAATCAGAAAAGAGACGGAAACTTCGGTTCTCTTGGACCGTATGATGAATGATAAGAAAACCCGAGGCGGGAAGATTCAGTTTATTGTGCTCAACGAATTAGGGAAAGTTGCTGATCACACATTTTCAAGAAATGAACTTGAGAGCTGGCTGAACAAATGGCGATTGGAGGAGACATCATGATGATTCGCGGAATTCGCGGAGCAACTACAGTTGAACGGGATACCGAAGAAGAAATTTTACAAAAAACAAAACAGCTGTTAGAGAAAATCATAGAAGAAAATCAAACAAAACCGGAAGATGTTGTTCAAATGCTTCTTTCGGCTACACCTGATTTGCACTCTGTTTTCCCGGCAAAAGCTGTTCGCGAGCTTTCAGGATGGCAGTATGTACCGGTAACATGTATGCAGGAAATGGACGTAACAGGCGGTCTAAAAAAGTGCATAAGAGTCATGATGACGGTCCAGACAGATGTCCCTCAGGATCAGATCAGACATGTATATTTAGAAAAAGCCGTCGTATTGAGGCCCGATTTATCATTGACAAAAAATACTGAATTGTAATACGATAAGAACAGCTTAGAAATACACAAGAGTGTGTATAAAGCGATTAGAATGAGTTGAGTTAGAGAATAGGGTAGCAGAGAATGAGTTTAGTTGAGCTGAGACATGTATGTTTATTCTACCCAAAAGAAGTCTTTCTTTTGGGTTTATTTGTTATATAATATTTTATCCTCTCATGCCATCTTCTCATTCTCCTTGCCATAAGGAGTGAGAACATTGAATTTCCAATCAAACATTTCCGCATTTTTAGAGGACAGCTTGTCCCACCACACGATACCGATTGTGGAGACCTTCACAGTCGATACACTGACACCAATTCAAATGATAGAGAAGCTCGATAGGGAGATTACGTATCTTCTTGAAAGCAAGGACGATACATCAGCTTGGTCAAGATATTCGTTTATCGGTCTGAATCCATTTCTCACAATTAAAGAAGAACAGTACCGATTTGCAGCCGTTGATCAGGACAGCAAATCTCTTTACACGGGAAATGAACTAAAGGACGTACTGAACTGGATGAATGCCACATACAAAATCAAAACACCTGAGCTTGGCATTCCTTTTGTCGGCGGGGCTGTCGGGTACTTAAGTTATGATATGATCCCGCTGATTGAGCCTTCTGTTCCTTCGCATACAAAAGAAACAGAAATGGAAAAGTGTATGCTGTTTGTTTGCCGGACATTAATTGCGTATGATCATGAAACCAAAAACGTCCACTTTATCCAGTATGCAAGGCTCAATGGAGAGGAAACAGAAAACGAAAAAATTGATGTGTTCCATCAAAATCATCAAGAGCTCCAACATCTCATCGAAAAAATGATGGACCAAAAAAACATAAAAGAGCTGTTTCTCTCTGTTGATTCATACAAGACACCCAGCTTTGAGACAGTATCTTCTAATTATGAAAAATCGGCTTTTATGGCTGATGTAGAAAAAATCAAAGGCTATATAAAAGCAGGAGATATCTTTCAGGGCGTTTTGTCACAAAAATTTGAGGTTCCGATAAAAGCAGATGCTTTTGAGTTATACCGAGTGCTTAGGATCGTCAATCCTTCTCCGTATATGTATTATATGAAACTGCAAGACAGAGAAATAGTTGGCAGTTCTCCGGAACGGTTAATTCACGTTCAGGACGGGCACTTGGAAATCCATCCGATTGCCGGTACGAGAAAACGCGGTGCAGACAAAACCGAAGATGAGAGACTGAAAGTTGAACTGATGAAGGATGAAAAAGAAAAGGCGGAGCATTACATGCTCGTTGATCTTGCACGAAACGATATCGGCAGAGTAGCAGAGTATGGGTCTGTTTCTGTGCCGGAGTTCACAAAAATTGTCTCCTTTTCACATGTCATGCACATTATCTCGGTGGTTACAGGCCAACTGAAAAAAGGGGTTCATCCCGTTGATGCACTGATGTCTGCTTTCCCGGCGGGGACTTTAACAGGAGCACCTAAAATTCGTGCCATGCAGCTTTTGCAAGAGCTCGAACCAACACCGAGAGAGACATACGGAGGGTGTATTGCCTACATTGGGTTTGACGGGAATATCGACTCTTGTATTACGATTCGCACGATGAGTGTAAAGAACGGTGTTGCATCGATACAGGCAGGTGCCGGCATTGTTGCTGATTCTGTCCCGGAAACCGAATACGAAGAAAGCTGTAATAAAGCCGGTGCGCTGCTGAAAACGATTCATATTGCAGAAGACATGTTTCATAGCAAGGAGGATAAAGCTGATGAACAAATTTCTACAATTGTGCGTTGACGGAAAAACCCTTTCAGCCGGTGAGGCTGAAGCGCTGATGAATATGATGATGGCAGCGGAAATGACTCCTTCTGAAATGGGCGGTATATTGTCTATTCTTGCCCATCGGGGAGAGACACCAGAAGAGCTTACGGGTTTTATGAAGGCAATGCGGGCACACGCTCTTACAGTCGATGGGCTTCCTGATGTCGTTGATACATGCGGAACCGGGGGAGACGGTATTTCCACTTTTAATATCTCAACGGCATCGGCAATTGTTGCCTCGGCAGCTGGCGCGAAAATCGCTAAGCATGGCAATCGCTCTGTCTCTTCTAAAAGCGGAAGCGCTGATGTTTTAGAGGAGCTAGAGGTTTCAATTCAAACTACTCCTGAGAAGGTCAAAACAAGCATTGAAACAAACAACATGGGATTTCTATTTGCGCCGCTTTATCATTCGTCTATGAAACATGTAGCAGGTACTAGAAAAGAGCTAGGTTTCAGAACGGTATTTAACCTGCTCGGACCGCTAAGCAATCCTTTGCAGGCGCAGCGTCAGGTGATCGGGGTCTATTCCGTTGAAAAAGCTGGACTGATGGCAAGCGCACTAGAGTCATTTCAGCCGAAGCATGTCATGTTCGTATCAAGCCGTGACGGTTTAGATGAGCTTTCAATTACAGCACCGACTGACGTGATTGAATTAAAGGATGGAGAGCGCCGGGAATATACGGTTTCACCCGAAGATTTTGGTTTCGCAAATGGCAGACTTGAAGATTTACAGGTGCAGTCACCGAAAGAGAGCGCTTGTCTCATTCAGAATATTTTTGAAAATAAAAGCAGCAGTTCCGCTTTATCTATAACGGCTTTTAATGCGGGTGCTGCGATTTACACGGCGGGAATTACCGACTCACTGAAGGAAGGAACGGAGCTGGCGTTAGAGACGATTACAAGCGGAGGCGCTGCTGCGCAGCTTGAACGACTAAAACAGAAAGAGGAAGAGATCTATGCTTGAAAATATCATCAAACAAAAGAAAGAAGAAGTGAAAACACTGGTTCTGCCGGTAGAGCAGCCTTTCGAAAAACGTTCATTTAAAGATGCGTTGGCAAGCCCGAATCGGTTTATCGGGCTGATTGCCGAAGTGAAGAAAGCATCACCGTCAAAAGGGCTGATTAAAGAGGATTTTGTCCCTGTGCGGATTGCAAAAGACTATGAAGCTGCGAAGGCAGATGCGCTTTCCGTTTTAACAGACACCCCGTTTTTTCAAGGGGAAAACAGCTATTTATCAGATGTAAAGCGCGCTGTTTCGATTCCTGTACTCAGAAAAGATTTTATTATTGATTCTCTTCAAGTGGAGGAATCAAGAAGAATCGGTGCGGATGCCATATTGTTAATCGGCGAGGTGCTTGACCCTTTACACCTCTATGAATTATATCTTGAAGCAGGCGAAAAGGGGATGGACGTGTTAGTGGAGGTTCATGATGCATCAACGCTAGAACAAATATTGAAAGTGTTCACACCTGATATTCTCGGTGTAAATAACCGAAACCTAAAGACGTTTGAAACATCTGTAAAGCAGACAGAACAAATCGCATCTCTCGTTCCGAAAGAATCTCTGCTTGTCAGCGAAAGCGGAATCGGTTCTTTAGAACATTTAACATTTGTCAACGAACATGGGGCGCGAGCTGTACTTATCGGTGAATCATTGATGAGACAAACTTCTCAGCGAAAAGCAATCCATGCTTTGTTTGGGGAGTGAGGTTGTGGAGAAACCGGCATTAAAATATTGCGGTATTCGGTCACTAAAGGATTTGCAGCTTGCGGCGCAATCACAGGCTGACTATCTTGGCTTTATATTTGCTGAAAGCAAACGAAAAGTATCTCCGCAAGATGTGAAAAAGTGGCTGAACCAGGTTCGTGTCGAAAAAAAAGTTGCAGGTGTTTTTGTTAATGAATCAATAGAGAGGATGTCACGCATTGCCAAGGAATTGAAGCTTGACGTCATTCAACTTCATGGTGATGAAAACCCGGCGGTGGCTGATGCGCTTCGCAAGCTGACAGATTGTGAAATCTGGAAGGCGCTTCACCACCATCATAATACAACTCAAGAAATAACCCGCTTTATAGATAATGTGGACGGCTTTGTGATTGATTCATCTGTAAAAGGGGCTAGAGGCGGAACTGGTGTTGCATTTTCATGGGATTGTGTGCCGGAATATCAGCGGGCGGTGATTGGTAAACGCTGCTTTATCGCTGGCGGGGTGAATCCGGATAGCGTCACAGGCCTATTGAAATGGCAGCCGGCAGGAATTGACCTTGCCAGCGGAATTGAAAAAAACGGGCAAAAAGATAAAAATCTGATGAGGCTTTTAGAAGAAAGGATGAACCGATATGTATCCATATCCGAATGAAATAGGCAGATACGGTGATTTTGGCGGGAAGTTTGTTCCGGAAACACTCATGCAGCCGTTAGATGAAATAGAGACAGCATTTAAACAAATCAAGGATGATCCTGTTTTTCGTGAAGAATATTATAAGCTGTTAAAGGACTATTCCGGACGGCCGACTGCATTAACATATGCTGATCGAGTCACTGAATACTTAGGCGGCGCGAAAATCTATTTGAAACGAGAAGATTTAAACCATACAGGTTCCCATAAAATCAATAATGCGTTAGGCCAAGCGCTGCTTGCTAAAAAAATGGGCAAAACGAAAATCATTGCTGAAACGGGCGCCGGACAGCACGGCGTTGCCGCTGCAACAGTCGCAGCCAAATTCGGTTTTTCGTGCATTGTGTTTATGGGCGAAGAGGATGTTGCCCGCCAGTCTCTGAACGTTTTTCGCATGAAGCTTCTTGGTGCGGAAGTAGTGCCTGTAACAAGCGGGAACGGAACATTGAAGGATGCTACAAATGAGGCGATCCGTTACTGGGTTCAGCATTGCGAGGATCATTTTTACATGATTGGATCGGTTGTCGGTCCGCACCCTTATCCGCAAGTGGTCCGCGAATTTCAAAAAATGATCGGAGAGGAAGCGAAGGATCAGCTGAAACGTATTGAAGGCGCTCTGCCTGATAAAGTAGTGGCATGTGTAGGCGGAGGAAGCAATGCGATGGGTATGTTTCAGGCATTTTTAAACGAAGATGTTGAACTGATCGGAGCTGAAGCTGCAGGAAAAGGAATAGATACTCCTCTTCATGCCGCTACTATTTCGAAAGGTACCGTAGGGGTTATTCACGGTTCATTGACATATCTCATTCAGGATGAGTTCGGGCAGATAATTGAGCCTTACTCTATTTCAGCAGGTCTCGACTATCCGGGGATCGGTCCGGAGCACGCTTACTTGCATAAGAGCGGCCGTGTCACTTATGACAGTATCACAGATGAAGAAGCGGTGAATGCATTAAAGCTCTTGTCAGAAAAAGAGGGGATTTTGCCGGCAATCGAATCTGCCCATGCGTTAGCGAAGGCATTCAAACTCGCCAAAGGAATGGATCGCGGTCAAATCATTCTCGTTTGTTTATCAGGACGGGGAGATAAGGATGTCAACACATTAATGAATGTATTGGAAAATGAGGTGAAAGCCCATGTTTAAATTAGATCTTCAACCATCAGAAAAATTGTTTATCCCGTTTATTACGGCTGGCGATCCAGTGCCTGAGGTTTCGATTGAACTGGCGAAGTCTCTCCAAAAAGCAGGCGCCACAGCACTGGAGCTTGGTGTTCCATACTCTGACCCGCTTGCAGACGGCCCGGTGATACAGCGGGCTTCAAAGCGGGCGCTTGATCAAGGAATGAATATCGTAAAGGCAATCCAATTAGGCGGAGAAATGAAAAAAAACGGAGTGAATATTCCGATTATCCTCTTTACGTATTATAATCCTGTGTTACAATTGAACAAAGAATACTTTTTCGCTTTACTGCGGGAAAATCATATTGACGGTCTGCTTGTTCCGGATCTGCCACTAGAAGAAAGCGCCAGCCTTCAAGAGGAATGTAAAAGCCATGAGGTGACGTATATTTCTTTGGTTGCGCCGACAAGTGAAAGCCGTTTGAAAACCATTATTGAACAAGCCGAGGGCTTCGTCTACTGTGTATCTTCTCTGGGTGTGACCGGTGTCCGCAATGAGTTCAATTCATCCGTGTACCCGTTCATTCGGGCTGTGAAGGATCTCAGCACTGTTCCGGTCGCTGTAGGGTTCGGTATATCAAACCGTGAACAGGTCCTAAAGATGAATGAAATTTGTGACGGTGTCGTAGTGGGAAGTGCGCTCGTCAGAAAGATAGAAGAATTAAAGGACCGGCTCACCAGCGCTGAAAAGAGAAAACAAGCGCTCCAGGAATTTGAGGAGTACGCAATGGCGTTTGGCGGCTTGTACAGTTTAAAATGAGGTGACTGATTTGCGTATCAAAGAACATTTAAAACAGCTGAAGCCTTATCAGCCTGGTAAGCCGATCGAAGCAGTGAAATCAGAATATGGCTTGGATAAAGTTGTGAAGCTTGCTTCAAACGAGAATCCGTACGGCTGTTCGGAGGCTGCAAAAGAGGCGCTTCATCATGAGATTCAACAGCTTGCCCTTTACCCAGACGGGTATAGCGCCGCTTTGCGGACAAGGCTCAGTAAGCACCTCAATGTCAGCGAAACATCACTTATTTTCGGCAACGGTTCTGATGAAATCATTCAAATCATTTGTCGGGCATTTTTAAACGATAAAACAAACACGGTAACTGCTGCCCCCACTTTTCCGCAATATAAACATAATGCGGTCATTGAAGGTGCTGAAGTACGTGAAATCGCACTTCGTCCTGACGGCTCACATGATCTAGACGCCATGTTAGAAGCGATCGACGAACAGACACAAGTCGTTTGGATATGCAGCCCGAATAATCCGACTGGCACTTATACATCTGAAGGAGAATTACTCGCATTTCTGGAGCGCGTTCCTTCACGTGTCCTTGTCGTCCTTGACGAAGCATATTATGAATATGTAACAGCCGAGGATTTCCCGGAAACCGTGCCGCTCTTAAGCAAGTATTCCAATTTGATGATTTTGCGCACATTTTCAAAAGCATATGGTCTGGCAGCGCTCAGAGTCGGCTACGGAATTGCTGACGAGAACCTGATTCGCCAGATTGAGCCGGCGAGAGAGCCGTTTAATACGAGCCGTCTGGGCCAGGCTGCGGCGATCGCAGCGCTTGATGATCAAGCGTTTATTGCTTCCTGTGTCGAGCAAAATAATGCAGGCCTTCAGCAGTATTATGATTTTGCGAAGACTCATGGTTTAAAGTGCTACTCTTCACAGACAAATTTTGTGTTAATGGACTTTAAACGCCCTGCTGATGAACTGTTTCAGGCTCTGCTTGAAAAAGGCTATATCGTCCGGTCAGGAAATGCGTTAGGTTTCCCGACATCACTCCGGATTACGATCGGAACAAAAGAGCAAAACGAAGAAATACTTGCCATTTTAGCTGAAATTTTATAAGAGGTGATCAAATGTCACCTCTTTAGTCTATAAACCAGGTGATGACGTATGAATCAAATGAAAGATACAATATTGCTCGCCGGTCTCGGATTGATAGGCGGTTCGATTGCGCTAGCGATCAAAAAAAATCATCCCGGCAAACGGATTATCGGAATCGACATCTCTGATGAACAGGCGGTTGCCGCATTAAAGTTAGGTGTGATAGACGATCGTGCTGATTCGTTTATTAGCGGTGCGAAAGAGTCGTCTACAGTCATCATTGCGACACCAGTCGAACAAACGCTGGTTATGCTTGAAGAGCTGGCTCATTCAGGAATTGAACACGAGCTTTTGATTACGGATGTGGGAAGCACAAAGCAAAAAGTGGTTGATTATGCTGATCAAGTGCTGCCTAGCCGCTACCAATTTGTCGGAGGGCATCCGATGGCGGGTTCACATAAATCAGGGGTGGCCGCTGCGAAAGAATTCCTATTTGAAAATGCATTTTATATTTTAACACCAAGCCAGAAAACGGATAGACGAGCGGTAAAACAATTGAAAAACCTGCTGAAGGGGACAAATGCCCATTTTGTGGAAATGTCACCAGAGGAACATGATGGCGTCACGAGTGTTATTAGTCATTTTCCGCATATTGTTGCAGCAAGCCTTGTTCACCAAACTCATCATTCGGAAGACCTTTATCCGCTTGTTAAGCGTTTTGCTGCCGGCGGGTTCAGAGATATTACAAGGATTGCATCGAGCAGCCCGGCCATGTGGCGGGATATTCTGCTACATAATAAAGATAAAATTTTGGATCGTTTTGATGAGTGGATTCGTGAAATTGACAAGATCCGTACATATGTAGAACAAGAAGATGCAGAAAATCTATTTCGTTATTTTAAAACAGCTAAGGATTATCGCGACGGGCTGCCGCTTCGGCAGAAGGGAGCGATACCGGCATTTTATGATTTATACGTGGATGTTCCCGATCATCCGGGTGTGATATCCGAGATAACGGCGATCTTAGCTGCGGAGCGCATCAGCATCACGAATATCCGCATTATTGAAACGCGAGAGGATATTAACGGGATTTTAAGGATCAGTTTTCAGTCTGATGACGACCGCAAACGGGCAGAACAATGCATTGAAGCCCGGGCGGAATATGAAACTTTTTATGCTGATTGAGGTGGAAAAAATGAAACAAGAAAAGGTGCAGGCTTTACACGGAGAAATACATATTCCCGGTGATAAATCCATTTCTCACCGCTCTGTTATGTTTGGCGCGCTAGCGACAGGCACAACAACAGTTAAAAACTTTCTGCCGGGAGCAGATTGTCTAAGCACAATCGATTGCTTTAGAAAAATGGGTGTTCAAATTGAGCAAAGCGGCAGC
The DNA here is from genome assembly GCF_050585765.1 of Bacillus sp. ATD. Lineage (NCBI taxonomy): Bacteria > Bacillati > Bacillota > Bacilli > Caryophanales > Bacillaceae > Bacillus > Bacillus sp. ATD. The sequence continues at coordinate 430,344 of NZ_JBOBQH010000002.1, forward strand.
GATGTCGTGATTCACGGAAAAGGAATCGATGCCCTGAAAGAGCCAGAAAGCCTTTTGGATGTCGGAAATTCAGGTACAACAATTCGCCTGATGCTCGGAATATTGGCGGGGCGCCCTTTTTACAGCGCGGTAGCCGGAGATGAGAGCATTGCGAAGCGCCCAATGAAGCGTGTTACTGAGCCTTTGAAAAAAATGGGGGCTAAAATCGACGGCAGAGCCGGCGGAGAATTTACACCGCTGTCAGTGAGCGGGGCCTCATTAAAAGGCATTGATTATGTATCACCTGTTGCAAGCGCGCAAATTAAATCTGCCGTTTTGCTCGCCGGATTACAGGCTACGGGCACAACAACTGTCACAGAGCCCCATAAATCCCGCGACCACACTGAGCGGATGCTCTCTGCTTTTGGCGTTAAGCTTTCTGAAGATCAAACAAGTGTTTCCATTGATGGAGGCCAGAAACTCACAGCTGCTGATATTTTTGTTCCTGGAGACATTTCTTCAGCCGCGTTTTTCCTTGCTGCTGGCGCGATGATTCCAAACAGCAGAATTGTATTGAAAAACGTTGGGTTAAATCCGACTCGGACAGGTATTATTGACGTCCTTCAAAACATGGGGGCAAAACTTGAAATCAAACCATCTGCTGACAGCAGTGCAGAGCCTTATGGAGATTTGATTATAGAAACGTCATCTCTCAAAGCAGTTGAAATCGGAGGAGATATCATTCCGCGTTTAATTGATGAAATCCCTATCATCGCGCTTCTTGCGACTCAGGCGGAAGGAACGACCGTTATTAAGGACGCGGCAGAGCTTAAAGTGAAAGAAACAAACCGCATTGACACTGTTGTTTCTGAACTTCGCAAGCTAGGTGCTGAAATTGAACCGACAGCAGATGGAATGAAGGTTTATGGCAAACAAACGCTGAAAGGCGGCGCAGCAGTGTCCAGCCACGGAGATCATCGAATCGGAATGATGCTTGGTATTGCTTCCTGTATAACAGAGGAGCCGATTGACATCGAGCACACGGATGCCATTCACGTTTCTTATCCAACCTTCTTCGAACATTTAAATAAGCTTTCCAAAAAATCCTGAAGTTTTACTTCAGGATTTTTTTTGCAGATTGACTGGAAGAATCATAATTCGAGGCAAAAAAACATAGCTTGTCTTATAGAGAGGAAAGAAAAACGAAAAGGGGGGATGCGCTTTACTGACAAGCCGGCAGGTCAAAGAGCTGCTTTACTGTACAGAGGGCGATCTTCCTTTTTTTCATTTTCTATCTCAAGATCTTTTGGTAAACTAATAAGACTCAATAATTTCCTTCCGTACAGCAAGCATCTTATTTGCCGGGGGCATTCGTCTGAATTAAGATAAGATTAACCCGAACAAATAAAGCTTTTTTGTATGGTTGATGTTGTATAGGAAAAGAAAGGACCGGTCCGATTTGAATACATTAATTCAAGAAGCCATAAAATTAGTTGAAGCAGGTGAAACAGAAAAAGGTCTCAATACGCTCTCGAAAGCCGAAAAAAAGCTGCATGATGAAGATAAAGCGATTGCAGCCCAGCTTTATTACGAGTGGGGCGATGTAGAAAAAGCCATTTCACTGATTAGTGATTTACATGATTTATACCCAAATGAAACAGAACTGACGAATTTCTACGCTGAACTTTTAATAGATATTGACGAAGAAGAAAAAGCTCTTGCTGTGCTGGAGACTATTCCGGAAACAGATCCATCATATCCGGAAAGTTTGCTGCTTATGGCGGATCTTTATCAGATGCAGGGATTATTCGAAGTCAGTGAACAAAAGCTTTTACAGGCAAAGTCCATTCTGGCCAATGAACCCGTTATTGATTTTGCACTGGGGGAACTTTACTTTACTCAGGGAGCCTATGCAAAAGCGGTTCAATATTTTAAAACAACGGCTGAGGAGAAGAGTGAGATCGGAGGCGTTAATGTCCATCAAAGACTGGCAGAATCGTTAAGTGCCTCAGGTGAATTTGAGGATGCCATTCCATGGTACGAGAAAGCTGTTGATGAGAGTCCTGATCCTAATACGATTTTCGGCTATGGGTTTACAGCCTTACAGGCGGGCCTTGTAAAAACGGCTATTAAGCAGCTGTCTGATTTAAAGGAGCTTGATCCATCTTATTCTTCACTGTATATGCCGCTCTCAAAAAGCTATGAGGCTGAAGGAATGTATGAAGAGGCATTAAAAACGGCAAAAGAGGGTATCAGATTTGATGAATATAACAAAGAACTTTTCCTTTATGCCGCTAAAATGGCCCTGAAAATCGGGAAGTCAGAAGAGGGGAAAAAGCTGCTTCAGGAGGCGCTTGCGCTTGATCCGGGATTCGTCGAAGCCCTTCATACACTTCTTGCCGTGTATCATAAAGAAGAGGATTATGAACAGATCATTGATCTTATTCAAGAGGTTCGCAGCTACGGTGAAGAAGATCCGAAATACAATTGGTATCTTGCAAGCGCATATACTGAATTAGAGCAATACGATGAAGCAAAACAATCCTTTGAGGCTGCCTATCTTCATTACCGGGAGGATAGAGATTTCTTATATGAATACGCAAGCTTCCTATTAGAAGAAGGCCTTCAAAAAGAAGCGCTGCCGCTTTTGAAAAAGGTTCTTGAAATGGATGGAGCCAATGAAGAGCTGGAAGAAACGATTTTGCGAATCGAGGATGAATTTTCGAGATAAGCAGGAATATTAACCGTTCATGTGGAACATATAAGTATATAGATTATACGAACGATAGAGGAGGGAATTACATGCAGACCCCTGTTTCTGTCAATGAGAAAAAGGATTTTATCCGTTGGTTTTTAAACCATTATCAATTAAAGCGCCGAGAGTGCGTTTGGATCTTGAACTACTTAATGAGCCATGATTCTCTCATGGAGAAGGTTCATTTTGTGGAGCAGGCCGAATTTTGCCCGAGAGGCATTATAATGTCAACACATTGTGTTGAAGAAGTTCCGTTTCGGTTCTATAAAGAGAATGTCATGACTACCGACGCGGAAAAATCTTTTCATGATATTAGATTAAATAAACAGCAGGATTTGTTTATCCAGCTTAATTTCCGTTCGGCCTACAGCTCACCTGAGTATGCGGCGGTGCTGGAGTCCAATCCGCATATGCCGAAAGATCTTTTTGAGAATAAAAAAGACCAGGGGTTGGCGGAACAGATTTTGGAGCACGCCATTTCCACATTCCAAAGAGAAAAATTATTAAAAGACATTGACGACGCGTTAGATCGTCATGATAAAGAAGCATTTGAACAATTATCGCGCCAATTGAATCAGCTCACATAATATGACCAGCCTTGCAGCGTATTGCAAGGCTTGTTGCCGTAAAGGGGGAGAACAATGAGGTGGAGAATCACTGATGCCAAGGACTATTTACAAGCTAAGGATTACATTGATACCGCTGTCATTCCATTAATTAACATAAAGGTGGATAACCATTTTAAAATGGCGGCGGAGAAAGGCGAGTTTACACAGCTTCTCTCAGAGGAATTGGAAAGGCAGTTAAAGGGACGGGTATATTTACTGCCTCCTTATACATATGTTGATAGAAATGACATAACCGTTCAAGGGCTTAAGGATTTGCGGGAAGAGCTGCTAACGGAATTTCCGCATGTTGTCCTGCTCACATCTGACGAAAATTGGAGAACTGAGGATACGTTAGGCAAAATGATTGTTACACCGTCTGTTCCATTAGAGCATTTAAATGACTCTTTAAAAAGAAAAATATTGGATGAACGCACTGCTGAAATTTTGAACGTTTTGTTACAGTTATGGAGCACTTCATAAAAACACTTACATTTCCTCATAAACAATATTTTGGCTATATTGACCTTGCTGAGAGATTCATATATTATGAGGGTGTCTAGAGTTATTGCAATATTTTCTATTTTAGTCAGTTTGCAGGGGTGACCTAGAGGGGGGAGAAGAGATGGGCGGAAAACATGATATATCCAGACGTCAATTTTTGAATTATACGCTCACAGGCGTAGGAGGTTTTATGGCGGCTAGTATGCTCATGCCTATGGTTCGCTTTGCACTCGACCCGGTATTAAAATCGACAGGGAAGCAGGACATGGTTCAGGTTGTCAGCGTTGATGAGTTGACAAAAGAGCCGCAGCGCTTTGATTTCAAAATTAATCAAGTCGATGCCTGGTATGAGTCCGAAGAGTCAAGATCAGCCTGGGTCTTCAAAAACGGGGATGAAATTGTAGCACTTTCGCCAATTTGTAAACATTTAGGGTGTACGGTGAACTGGAATAGTGATCCTAAAAACCCGAATAAATTCTTTTGTCCATGCCATTACGGACTCTATGAAAAGGACGGCACCAATGTCCCTGGCACGCCGCCGCTTTCGCCTCTTGATCATTACGAGCAAGAAGTAAAAGACGGCTTCCTGTATCTTGGAAAAGCAAAGCCTAAGGGGGAAGGGTGACATGCTGAACAAAATTTATGACTGGGTAGATGAGCGGCTTGATATTACACCGATGTGGAGGGATATTGCCGATCACGAAGTACCGGAACATGTGAATCCCGCCCATCATTTCTCTGCGTTTGTGTATTGCTTTGGGGGACTGACGTTTTTTGTAACCGTTATCCAAGTATTATCTGGAATGTTTTTAACGATGTATTATGTGCCTGATATCAAAAATGCCTGGGAATCGGTATATTATTTGCAAAATGAAGTGGCATTCGGCCAGATTGTCAGGGGGATGCACCATTGGGGTGCGAGCTTGGTCATTGTGATGATGTTTTTACATACGCTGAGGGTCTTTTTCCAAGGCGCGTACAAAAAGCCGCGCGAGCTGAACTGGATTGTCGGTGTGCTGATCTTTTTTGTCATGCTCGGTCTTGGTTTTACAGGCTACTTGCTTCCTTGGGATATGAAGGCACTGTTTGCAACAAAAGTCGGGCTGCAGATCGCCGAAGCCACACCTTTGATCGGGACGCAAGTTAAAACGCTCCTTGCAGGGCATCCGGATATTGTAGGCGCCCAAACGCTGACTAGGTTTTTTGCGATCCATGTATTCTTTCTTCCTGCCGCATTGTTCGGGCTGATGGCAGCACATTTTATTATGATCCGGAAGCAGGGGATTTCAGGACCGCTTTAAACTCTTGATCTGCGAATAAAAGGGAGGGAATGACATGCACCGGGGCAAAGGGATGAAATTTGTAGGCGACTCAAGGATACCGGCTGAAAAAAAGCCGAATATACCGAAGGATTATTCGGAGTATCCCGGTAAAACAGAGGCTTTCTGGCCAAATTTCTTGTTAAAGGAATGGATGGTTGGAGCTGTCTTTCTCATCGGTTTTCTTGTTTTGACGATTGTGCATCAGCCGCCTTTGGAGCGGATGGCGGACCCGACTGATACTGGTTATATTCCGCTGCCGGATTGGTATTTTCTTTTCTTATACCAGCTGTTGAAGTATGAATACGCCGCCGGAAGCTTTACAGTGGTCGGCGCCATGATTATGCCAGGTCTCGCTTTTGGGGCCCTGCTTTTGGCTCCATTCCTAGACAGAGGGACAGAAAGAAGGCCGTGGAAGCGTCCGGTCGCTGTCGGTATGATGCTTCTGGCCATTTCCGCAGCTGTATTTTTGACGTGGCAGTCAGTGGCTACTCATGACTGGGCCAAGGCAGAGGAACAGGGGAAAATCACAAAAGAGGCCGACATTGACACCAATACAGAAGGATATAAGATTTTTAAGGAACAAGGCTGTATTTCTTGCCATGGGGATAACCTTCAGGGAGGAGCGGCTGGACCTTCATTGGTTGACAGCGGGCTGAAACCGGAAGAAATCAAAAAGATCGCAGTAGAAGGGAAAGGCAAAATGCCGGCGGGTGTGTTCAAAGGAAATGATAAGCAGCTCGAAGAACTTGCGAAATTTATTTCTGAAACAACCGCAAAATAACGTATTGTGAATTGTCAAATGGAAGGATATACTTTTATTATCAAAAGCTGACCCGGCGTCAGCTTTTTTATATGGACACATTATTTTTACAGACTGAGAGTTGATTTGATGTGAAATGGTTTCAATATGTATTAGGACAGCGGCCGATGCTTATTCTTGTCTTAGCCATTAATTTTCTGGGAACGGTTTACGGCTACTATTGGTACTTGCCGCAGCTCCTAGAGACACCGGCCCGTTTCCTGATTTTTGTTCCAGATAGTCCGACAGCAACGTTTTTCTTTCTGTTTGTGCTGCTTGCCTTTATCATGAAACGGAATGCTCCGCTCTTTGAAGCGCTTGCGCTAGTTACCCTCGTAAAGTATGGCCTATGGGCGGTCGCTATGAATTTTCTTGTGCTTGCAGTAACTGGTGACTTGCCTTGGGAGGGCTACATGCTAATTGCTTCGCATTTTGCAATGGCAGTGCAAGGCGTATTATACAGTCCGTATTTTCGTTTTTCATTTTGGCATCTTGCAATTGCTGCAGTCTGGACACTGCATAACGATGTCATTGACTACTTGTTTAATATGATGCCGCAGTACTCTATGCTTTCTAATTATATGACTGAAATAGGGTACGGAACATTTTGGCTAAGCATCTTTTCAATCGGGCTTGCTTACTTCCTTGTGATCTCGAAAAAGCAAACGAAGCTTGAGCTGATGTGAAGACAATGTTGGTCTATCCTTGTCCCTTTCTTCATATTCTGTAAGGAGAGAGAGTGGGAGGGACCTGCATGAAACGAAAGCTGACGATCTGTTTGTTGATTGCTCTTATTTTTTATAATGGAAATGCCAAGGCTGCAGAGCGGGGAAGCCTCGAGGAATTGAATGATTTATCCGATACGGTCTTTCAAATGACCCGTCAGTCGAAATATGAAGAGGCGCTGCAAGTCCTGGGTTATTTTGAGAAAACATTAAAATCCGCTGAGAAAAAACAGCAAGATTCCATGCTAACAGGAGCCCAAATCCGTCAAATCACACTGGGCTATAATGATATGGTTCGAAGTTTAAAGCAGGCTGATACATCAGACACGCAAAAACTCAGAGCAGCCGCGCAGTTCAGAATGCTGATGGATGCGGTTGACAACCGGTCTGACCCGCTTTGGGGTTCACTGGAAAAACCGATTATGGAAGCCTTTACTGAGCTGAAGCGAGATGTCCAAAAGAATGAAAGCACTAGCTTCCATGAAAAATGGAATGAATTTATTAGTTTATATGATTTGATTTACCCAAGTCTTACAATCGATGTATCAGAGGAAAAGCTTGAAACAGTCGGAAAACATATAGATGTTATTGAACAAGGGGAATTTCAACAAATGACAGAGAGCACGAAGCTTGAACGGCTTTCCCTTCTTCAGCATGACTTGAAAAATTTGTTTGACAGGGCGGAGGAGGATGATGCCGATCCGTCTTTACTGTGGGTGATGATTACAACCGGCAGTATCATCATTACAGCTCTCACCTATGTCGGCTACAGAAAGTACAAGGCGGAAAAAAACAAGCTGAAAAAACGGGACTACCCTAAATAAGGATGAGGGGCGGCGGTCAGCCGCCTTTTTTCTATTACATGTCAGCGTGGAAGCGGATTTTTATTTTCATCAAGCGTAAATCCTTCTCCGAGCACATCGTGGACATCGCTTACGGCTACAAAGGCATGAGGGTCAATGGAGTTAATCACGCTTTTCAGCATCACCAATTCGTTTTTCGGCACCACACAATAAAGTACATCTATATCCTCTTTTGTGTAGGAACCTTGTCCTTTCAAAATGGTGACGCCCCGTTCCATTTCTTCAAGGATCTTTTTCTGAATCAGGTCGTTTTTCGAAGAGATGATCGTAGCGCCTTTAGCAGCGTAGCCGCCTTCCTGAATAAAATCGATTAATCTTGCCGCTACAAATACAGCTACCAGCGTATACATCGCTTCTTTATAGGAGAGGTAAGTAAGCAAAGACAAAATGATGACGCAGGCATCGAAAGCAAACATCGTTCTGCCCATCGGGATTCCAAAATACTTATTCACTAAACGTGCGATGATATCAACACCGCCTGTCGTACCGCCGAACTTGAAAATAATTCCCAGTCCGGCTCCGATGAATACGCCGGCAAATAAAGCGGCGAGCGCTAAGTCGTGCTGAAGGGGCATATGGATTTCATATCGCTGAAAGATGCTGAGGAACAAAGACAAGGCCACAGTGCCGACAAGGGTATAAACAAACATTGTCCTGCCGAGCAAACGCCAGCCAATAAAAAAAATCGGAATGTTTAACACCAGGTTCGAGATAGAGGGGCTGATGTGGAAAAGAGCATAAAGCAAAAGTGTAATACCTGTAAAACCGCCCTCAGCCAGATTGTTTTGCATATTGAAATGAACCAAGCCAAATGAAAAAATTGCCGCTCCGATTAAAATGAAAAATATGTTTTTTAATCTAATTTCTCCAAGCATCACACAAAACCCCTTTTCCTTCCATTAGATAGCGTTTATATTATAGTGGATGAAAAAGAAAACAGCAAACGTGCTTAAACATTTGTCAAACGTATCTGAATTAGCTAACATGTAAGAGGATGATAGGAGGTTTCGTTTCAGTGAGTGATAAAACAATGAAAGACATACAGGCTGAAGTAGACCGTTACATCGGCCAGTTTAAAGAAGGATATTTCAGCCCGCTAGCCATGGTGGCAAGGCTGACTGAAGAACTGGGCGAGCTTGCCAGAGAAGTCAATCACCGCTACGGAGAAAAACCAAAAAAAGCGACTGAAGATGATAAAAGCATGGAAGAGGAAATGGGCGATGTGCTATTTGTATTGGTTTGTTTAGCCAACTCTCTTGATATCTCTTTAGAGGAAGCCCACGACCGAGTCATGCATAAATTTAATACAAGAGATAAAGATCGCTGGACCAGAAAAGAAGAAGGAAAGTAGAGGAGATCAAGATGTCAAACGAAACAATTAAAGTAGTCATTGCAGGGCCGCGTGGAAGAATGGGGCAGGAAGCTGTTAAATTGGCAGAACGAACACCTCATTTTGACCTTGTCGGTGCTATAGACCATACATACGATCAGCAAAAAATATCTGATGTGATGCCTGTTGAGTCAGATGCTCTGATTTACACAGATATCCATGCCTGCTTTACAGAAACACAACCGGATGTCTTGATTGATTTAACAACGCCCGAAATCGGAAAAGTACATACAAAAATTGCATTAGAGCACGGCGTCCGTCCAGTTGTCGGAACAACCGGTTTCTCAGAAGCTGATTTAAAAGAGCTCACGTCCTTAACAGAAGAAAAGGGGATCGGAGCCATCATTGCTCCAAACTTTGCGCTGGGCGCGGTGCTGATGATGAAATTTTCAAAAATGGCTGCCAACTATTTTGAAGATGTAGAGATTATTGAGCTTCATCATGACCAGAAGCTTGACGCACCAAGCGGAACTGCGCTTAAAACAGCGGAAATGATTTCAGAAGTCCGTAAAGATAAGCAGCAAGGACATCCAGATGAAAAAGAAATTCTCCCAGGAGCTAGAGGAGCGGAGCAAAACGGTATTCGCTTGCACAGCGTCCGTCTTCCGGGGCTGATCGCACATCAAGAGGTCATGTTCGGCATGGATGGCCAAACGCTTCAGATCCGACACGATTCTTATAATCGCGCTTCTTTCATGTCAGGTGTTAAGCTGTCAGTCGAACAAGTCATGAAGATTGATCAGCTTGTGTACGGACTAGAAAATATCATTGATTAGACGGGGGGAGAAACGATGAAAATTGCTTTGATCGCGCATGACAAGAAAAAACAGGATATGGTTCAATTTACGACTGCCTATCGGGATATTTTGAAGCATCATGATCTGTACGCGACCGGAACCACAGGGTTGAAAATTCAAGAGGCGACAGGCCTTCAAATTGAACGTTTTCAATCCGGTCCTCTAGGGGGAGACCAGCAAATCGGAGCACTGATCGCAGCTAATGCACTCGATCTTGTCATTTTTTTGCGCGACCCGCTGACCGCGCAGCCGCATGAACCGGATGTCTCGGCATTAATCCGGTTGTGTGATGTGTATTCCATTCCGCTCGCCACAAATATGGGTACTGCGGAAATTCTTGTCCGGACACTTGATGAAGGTGTTTTCGAATTCCGCGACCTTCTTCGGGGAGAAGAGCCGAATGTATAATGCTGACGTTCTTGCTTTCGGCGCCCACAGTGATGATGTCGAGATCGGAATGGGCGGCACAATAGCGAAGTTTGTCAAACAGGGAAAAAAAGTAATGATATGCGATTTGACAGAAGCGGAACTCTCTTCTAACGGTACGGTCAGTTTGCGTAAAGAAGAAGCAGTTGAAGCAGCACGCATATTAGGCGCAGATAAAAGAATTCAGCTGACGCTTCCGGACCGCGGCCTAATGATGAGCGATCAGGCAATTCGGTCGATTGTTACAGTGATCAGAACCAACCGGCCAAAAGCGGTTTTTATGCCGTATAAAAAGGATCGCCATCCGGATCACGGCAATGCGGCTGCACTGGTGGAAGAAGCGATTTTTTCCGCTGGAATCCATAAATATAAAGACGAAAAAAGCCTTCCGGCGCATAAAGTCAGCAAGGTTTACTATTATATGATAAATGGTTTTCATCAGCCGGATTTTGTCATTGATATCTCGGATACAATAGAGGCAAAAAAACAAAGCCTCAATGCCTATAAAAGCCAGTTTATCCCGTCAAAGGATTCAGTTTCTACTCCACTGACGAATGGTTATATCGAGATCGTCGAAGCGAGAGAAAAGCTTTACGGTAAAGAAGCGGGCGTGGAGTATGCTGAAGGTTTCTTTTCAAAACGGATGCTGATGCTTGATCATGATGTTCTTGGGGGCGAACAATGAAAAAACTAAAAATAGGGATCACATGCTATCCGAGCGTCGGAGGCTCAGGTATCATTGCGACAGAACTTGGGAAGCAGCTTGCTGAAAAGGGACATGAAATCCATTTCATAACATCAAGCATTCCGTTTAGACTGAATACATATCATCCCAATATTCATTTTCATGAAGTTGAGGTTAATCAATATGCTGTTTTCAAGTATCCTCCGTATGATTTGACATTGGCCAGCAAAATCGCTGAGGTGGCGGAGCGGGAGAATTTAGACATTATCCATGCTCACTATGCTCTCCCGCATGCTGTTTGCGCCTATCTTGCAAAACAGATGCTGAAACGCAATATCGGCATCGTCACAACTTTGCACGGCACGGATATCACGGTATTAGGTTATGACCCGTCTCTAAAAGATCTGATCCGTTTTGCCATCGAGTCATCAGACAGGGTAACTGCCGTCTCTTCAGCGCTTGCAGCTGAAACATATGATTTAATTAAACCGGAGAAAAAAATCGAAACGATTTATAACTTTATAGACGAGCGCGTGTATCTGAAGAAAAACACAGCAACAATTAAAGAGAAACATGGAATCTTACCAGATGAAAAAGTCGTCATCCATGTGTCCAACTTCAGAAAGGTCAAACGCGTGCAGGATGTCATTCGTGTGTTCCGTAATATCGCCGGTAAAACGAAAGCGAAGCTGCTTTTAGTCGGAGACGGTCCGGAAAAATCGACAGCCTGCGAGCTTATCAGAAAATATGGCTTGGAAGACCAAGTCTTAATGCTTGGTAATCAAGACCGTGTTGAAGAACTTTATTCTATTAGCGATTTGAAGCTGCTGCTGTCTGAAAAAGAAAGTTTTGGCCTTGTCCTTTTGGAAGCGATGGCTTGCGGGGTGCCTTGTATCGGAACGAACATTGGCGGTATCCCGGAGGTTATTAAAAACAATGTGAGCGGATTTTTGGTGGATGTCGGTGATGTTGCAGGCGCAACAGCCCGCGCGATGAGCATTTTAGAAGATGAACAGCTAAGCAGTCGTTTTACAAAGGCGGCAATAGAGATGCTTGAAAATGAATTTTCCTCCAAGAAAATTGTCAGCCAGTATGAACAGATTTATGCCGATTTAGCAGAACCGGAGTGATCACATGGAAAAAGTTTTTATCAAAGCACTTCCCGTGCTCCGCACCTTAATCGAAGCGGGCCATCAGGCTTATTTTGTCGGGGGCGCAGTTCGTGACAGTTATATGAAACGAACGATCGGAGATGTTGATATAGCGACAGATGCGGCACCTGATCAAGTAGAACGGCTGTTTCAGCGGACTGTTGATGTAGGCAAAGAGCACGGGACCATCATTGTGCTCTGGGAAGATGAAACCTATGAAGTCACGACATTCCGGACTGAATCTGATTATGTGGATTACAGAAGACCTTCAGAAGTGCAATTTATCTCATCATTAGAAGAGGATTTAAAACGCAGAGATTTGACGATCAATGCGATGGCCATGACAGCCGACGGGAAGGTGCTTGATTATTTTGGCGGCAGGAATGATATTGATCAGAAAGTGATTCGAACCGTTGGAAAGCCCGAGGACAGATTTCAAGAAGATGCGCTTCGTATGCTGAGAGCCGTACGCTTTATGAGCCAGCTTGGCTTTACGCTTTCACCAGAAACAGAAAAAGCCATTTCGATAGAAAAGTCTCTCCTCTCCCATGTTTCAGTCGAACGAAAAACAATAGAGTTCGAGAAATTGCTGCAGGGAAGAGCTTCCCGCCAGGCGCTTCAAACGCTTATTCAAACGAGGCTGTATGAAGAGCTGCCTGGTTTGTATCATAAACGAGAAAACCTGATTTCAGCGAGTGAGTTTCCATTCTTCTCTTTAACATCACGTGAGGAGCTTTGGGCAGCTCTTTTAATTGACCTCGACATCGTCTTGAAAGACGCGCCTCTTTTCCTGAAAGCCTGGAAGCTCCCGGGAAAAGTGATGAAGGAAGCCATTCACATTGCCGATACGGTTGGCCAGAGCCTTGACGCAATGTCAATGTACAGAGCTGGGGAAAAATCACTGCTCTCAGCGGCCAGAATATCGCAGCTGCGGCAAAACAAAACACTGGATGAAAAAAAACTGAAGGACATTCAATACGCTTATCAAAACCTGCCGATCAAAAGCCTTAAGGATCTTGATCTCACGGGTAAGGATTTGCTTGCGCTTCGAAACCGGCCGGCCGGAAAATGGGTGTCGGAAGAATTACAGAGGATCGAGCAGGCTGTTGTGACAGGAAAGCTCTCCAATCAAAAGAAACACATAGAGGAGTGGCTGAAGACATGCGGTCAACATTAAGAAAAGACCTTATTGAATTATTTGCTCAGGCCGGCAAAGAATTTATTTCCGGCCAAAAAATCAGTGATGCACTCGGCTGTTCTAGAACTGCTGTATGGAAGCATATTGAAGAGCTTCGAAAAGAGGGCTATGAAGTAGAAGCCGTAAGAAGAAAAGGATATCGGCTCATCAAAAAGCCCGGGAAACTCAGTGAAAGCGAAATTCGCTTTGGATTAAAAACGGAAATGATGGGGCAGCATCTTATTTATCATGACGTTCTTTCAAGCACGCAAAAATCGGCTCATGAGCTTGCGAATAATAATGCACCGGAAGGCACCCTCGTGGTGGCTGACAAACAAACAGCCGGAAGGGGCCGAATGTCTAGGGTATGGCATTCTCAAGAAGGGAACGGCATTTGGATGAGCCTGATCTTGCGTCCAGACATCCCGCTCCAAAAAACACCCCAGCTGACTCTGCTTGCCGCAGTAGCTGTTGTGCAGGGGATAGAAGAGGCAGCAGGCATCCAAACGGATATTAAATGGCCTAATGATATTTTAATTAACGGAAAAAAAACAGTCGGCATCCTAACAGAAATGCAGGCTGAAGAAGACCGCGTACGTTCAGTGATCATTGGAATCGGCATTAACGTTAACCAGCAGCCCGATGATTTTCCAGATGAATTGAAGGACATCGCGACAAGCCTTAGCCAAGCCGCTGGAGAAAAAGTCGATCGGGCTGGCGTCATCCAGCAAATTTTACTTTGCTTTGAGAAACGGTACCGGGATTATATGACACACGGATTTACGCCGATTAAGCTTTTATGGGAAAGCTATGCGCTCGGAATTGGCGCTAATATGAGAGCCAGAACGTTAAACGGAACCTTTTACGGGAAGGCGTTAGGTATAGATGATGAAGGCGTTCTGCTTTTAGAAACGAATGAAGGCATGAAAAAAATCTATTCTGCCGATATTGAATTGGGCTAATGTGTTGGTACAAGCCCGTTGATTTTGGTATACTTCCATTGGGCAGTATCGCCTGCGAACTGCACCTATTATTAAAATAGATAGACATTGCAGCAGTCTGCCTTGATCCAAAAAAGGACTGGGACAGAGGGATGAAACTCGCCGAACTTTAGAAAGTGAAGGATCCTTCTCGTTGTAACGGAAGGTTTTTTGGCTTGCAGAAGAAAACGGCAGCTCATCTCCTCTAAACATGAGGAGGAGAAAACATGAAAACAAAACTGGATTTTCTAAAAATGAAGGAGTCTGAAGAACCGATCGTCATGCTGACCGCTTATGATTATCCGGCAGCTAAACTTGCTGAACAAGCGGGAGTTGACATGATTTTAGTCGGTGATTCACTCGGAATGGTCGTTCTCGGCCTTGATTCAACTGTCGGTGTGACAGTTGCGGACATGATTCATCATACAAAAGCCGTTAAAAGGGGTGCGCCGAATACCTTTATTGTGACAGATATGCCGTTTATGTCTTATCACCTTTCCAAGGAAGATACGCTGAAAAATGCAGCGGCTATCGTTCAGGAAAGCGGAGCAGACGCACTAAAGCTTGAGGGCGGAGAAGGCGTGTTTGAATCCATTCGCGCATTAACGCTTGGAGGCATTCCAGTGGTGAGCCACTTAGGTTTAACTCCGCAGTCAGTCGGCGTATTGGGTGGATATAAAGTACAGGGCAAAGATGAACAAAGCGCCAAAAAATTAATAGAAGATAGTATAAAATGCGAAGAGGCTGGAGCTATGATGCTTGTGCTGGAATGTGTACCGGCGGAACTCACAGCCAAAATTGCCGAGACGCTAAGCATCCCGGTCATCGGAATCGGGGCTGGTGTGAAAGCGGACGGACAAGTTCTCGTTTATCATGATATAATCGGCCACGGTGTTGAGAGAACACCTAAATTCGTAAAGCAATATACGCGCATTGACGAAACCATCGAAACAGCAATCAGCGGATATGTTCAGGATGTACGACATCGTGCTTTCCCTGAACAAAAGCATTCCTTTCAAATGAACCAGACAGTTCTGAACGGCTTGTACGGGGGAAAATAAGATGAGACAGATTACTGATATTTCACAGCTGAAAGAAGCGATAAAACAATACCAATCAGAGGGCAGGTCAATCGGATTTGTTCCGACGATGGGGTTTCTGCATGAGGGGCATTTAACCTTAGCAGACAAAGCTAGACAAGAAAACGACACTGTTATTATGAGTATTTTTGTCAATCCTGCACAATTCGGCCCTAATGAAGATTTTGAAGCATATCCACGCGATATTCAGCGGGATGCAGCTCTTGCGGAAAACGCGGGAGTCGATATTCTTTTTACGCCGGATGCTCATGATATGTATCCCGGTGAAAAGAATGTCACGATTCATGTAGAAAGACGCACAGACGTGTTATGCGGGCGCTCAAGAGAGGGACATTTTGACGGTGTTGCGATCGTACTGACGAAGCTGTTCAATCTTGTTCAGCCGACCCGTGCCTATTTCGGTTTAAAGGATGCGCAGCAGGTAGCTGTTGTTGATGGCTTAATCAGCGACTTTTTCATGGATATTGAATTGGTTGCTGTCGATACAGTGAGAGAGGAAGACGGCTTAGCCAAAAGCTCCCGCAATGTATACTTAACAGCTGAGGAAAGAAAGGAAGCGCCTAAGCTGTATCGGGCCCTGCAAACCAGTGCAGAGCTGATCCAAGCCGGTGAAAGAGACCCGGAAGCGGTGATAAAAGCTGCAAAAGAAATCATTGAAACGACAAGCGGAGCGATAGATTATATAGAGCTTTATTCCTATCCGGAACTCGAACCTGTGAATGAAATTGCCGGAAAGATGATTCTCGCTGTTGCAGTTGCTTTTTCAAAAGCGCGTTTAATAGATAATATCATTATTGATATTCGAGAAATGGAGAGAATATAATATGTATCGAACAATGATGAGCGGCAAGCTTCACAGGGCAACTGTTACGGAAGCAAACCTGAACTATGTGGGAAGCATTACAATTGATGAAGATCTCATTGATGCGGTGGGAATGCTTCCTAATGAAAAAGTGCAAATTGTGAATAATAATAATGGAGCACGTCTTGAAACGTATATTATTCCTGGTAAACGGGGAAGCGGCGTCATATGCTTAAACGGTGCAGCCGCACGCCTTGTACAGGAAGGAGATAAGGTTATTATTATTTCCTACAAAATGATGTCTGATCTAGAAGCGGAAAGCCACGAGCCAAAAGTGGCTGTTCTCAATGATCAAAACAAAATTGAACAAATGCTGGGGAACGAACCAGCCCGTACAATTTTGTAGAAGAAAAGCCCCCTTTATCGGGGGTTTTCTTTTAAGATTTTGAGAGTAAAACGGTTTTGCCGCTCCATTTCCGTACAAAACGTGTTACACTTTTGTCGTATGCAAGAATTGAGGTGTCCATTTTAATGAATAAGCAACGGTTCGTTGTAATAGACGTAGAGACAACAGGGAATTCGCCGAAGAAAGGCGATAAAATCATACAAATCGCAGCGGTTGTAATTGAAAATGGACAAATTACTGAGCGGTTTTCAAAATACATTAATCCAAATAAACCAATCCCTGCTTTTATTGAGCAGCTTACTGGAATCTCTAGTCAAATGGTAGAGAATGAACAGCCATTTGAAGCAGTCGCTGAAGAAGTCTTCCAATTGCTTGAGGGCGCTTATTTTGTCGCTCACAATATTCATTTTGACCTTGGATTTGTCAAGTATGAGCTTCATAAGGCGGGTTTTCAGCTCCCAGATTGTGAAGTGCTGGATACTGTCGAACTTTCACGGATTGTTTTTCCGGGATTTGAAGGGTATAAGCTGACGGAATTAAGCGAGGAGCTTCAGCTGCGGCATGATCAGCCGCACCGGGCTGACAGCGATGCTGAAGTGACAGGGCTTATTTTTTTGGAAATCCTTGAAAAGCTGCGGCAGCTTCCTTATCCGACATTAAAGCAGTTAAGAAGGCTTTCGCAGCATTTCATCAGTGATCTGACGCATTTGTTGGATATGTTCATTAATGAAAACAGACAAACCGAGATACCGGGCTATACACGCTTTTCTTCCTTTTCTGTCAGAGAACCTGAATCGATCGATGTTCGTGTGAATGAGGACGGGAACTTTTCATTTGAGATCGAACGATGGGAAGCGGAAAATGAAAAAGCGCTGTCAGAGTTAATGCCCGGGTATGAAAAAAGAGACGGCCAAATGATGATGATGAAAGAGGTGGCTGAAGCGTTTGCCAATCGTGAGCATGCGCTGATTGAAGCTCCTCCGGGAATCGGAAAAACGATTGGCTATCTTATTCCGGCTGCGCTTTTTGCCAAGAAATCAAAAAAGCCGGTCATTATCAGCACGTATTCGACGCTTTTACAGCAGCAGATTCTAACAAAGGATTTGCCGATTGTCCAAGAACTGTTTCCATTTCCGGTAACAGCGGCGATTTTAAAAGGGCAATCGCATTATTTATGCCTGTATAAATTCGAGCAGGTGCTTCATGAAGAAGATGATAATTATGATGCGGTACTGACAAAGGCACAGCTTCTCGTTTGGCTGACAGAGACAAATACAGGGGATGTAGCGGAACTGAATTTGCCTTCAGGCGGAAAGTTGCTGTGGGACAGATTGGCTTATGACGATGACTCCTATAAAAGAAGCCGCAATGAGCATGCGACCGGCTTTTACGAGCGGGCCAAACAGATCGCTATGCGTTCCGATTTGGTGATCACCAATCATTCTCTTTTGCTGACCGATGAAGGCAGCCAGAAAAAAAGGCTCCCCGAAAGCGGCACATTTATTATTGATGAAGCACATCACTTTGAACGAGCGGCAAGTGAACATTTAGGAAAAAGAGCCACGTACATAGAATTGCATACTAAATTGAGCAGAATCGGCACTCTGAAGGAGCAGGGACTTCTAAAAAAAATGAGACAGCTATTCCAGCGAAACAGCCTGCCGGTTGATTCATTTTTCGAATTGGAAGAGTGGCTTCAGCACATTCAAGCAGAAAGTGATGCTTTCTTCAGCTCTGTTCATTCTTTTGTCAAACGAAGAAAACCTAAAGAGGACTTAAACCGTCTAGTGTTTAAGGTGAACAAAGAAAGCGAGGATAAAAGCTGGTCGATCTTAACGGATGGTGCGGAGAGGCTTTGTTCCATGCTGACACACCTGCAGCAGCTTTTTGAGGCACAGTCGTCCCTGATAGAAAAACATCTGAAGGGTATGAAGAGCAAAACTGTCTTTTTGGCCGATGAATACCAAAGAAGCATGAAAGGTTTGCAGCATTACTGTCAGACGTTGCAGAAGCTGTTCTTTGGGTGCGATGACGATGAAGCGGTTTGGATTGAAATAGATGCTAAAGGTGCGAAAAATGCAGTGGCCATTTACGCACAGCCCCTTGAACCTGGGGAACTTCTGGCTGATCAGTTTTTCGCGCGCAAAAATAGTGTTGTGCTGACATCAGCAACCCTTACAGTCGAAGGCTCTTTTCAATTTATGATTGAACGACTGGGACTGAGTGACTTTTTCCCGCGGACAATGAGAATTGAGTCGCCCTTTTCTTATGATGAGCGCATGCAGGTGATGATTCCAAAGGAAATGAAGTCAATTCAGGATACAGGACAAACTGAATTTATCCAGGATACGGCTCGTTATATCGAACTGATGGCAAAGGAAAAACAGCCCAAAATCCTTGTGCTGTTTACATCCCATGAGATGCTGAAAAAGGTCCACCAGGAGCTTAAGCATATCATGAGTGCTTCCGGCATTCAGCTCTTGGCACAAGGGATTACAGGCGGAAGTCCCGGCAAACTGATGAAAACTTTTAAAACATCCAATCAGGCGATCCTGCTTGGAACAAATCATTTTTGGGAAGGCGTTGATTTCCCTGGTGATGAGCTGACAACAGTAATGATCGTGAGGCTCCCATTCCGATCCCCAGATCACCCGCTTCATGCTGCAAAATGTGAGCTTGCCCGCAAAAAAGGAAAGAATCCATTTCAAACAGTGTCATTACCGGAGGCTGTACTGACCTTCAGGCAAGGGGTCGGACGCTTGCTGCGTACTGCGGGAGACAAAGGAACGATTATGATATTGGACAGACGGATTAAAACCGCTGGATACGGCCGGCTGTTTCTTGATGCCTTGCCGACAACCTCAGTATTCGAAATGACTGACAGCGAGCTTGAAGCTTATGTTGCAGGGAAAAATAAATAAAAGCCGCATAAAGCGGCTTTTGCGGTGTGGGAGTAGGATGATGTTTTATTTAAAAGCGGTTATTCCCGCTCTGTGATACTAGTATGGCGTGTCCTGAAATGGAGTATGACTAACAATATTTGTTCAAACTGGAGGATGAAAAAATGGAAAGTAAAATTGAGATTCTTTCAACAATTAATGTAGAGCATTCTGATGATCTGTATAAAATTGTGGACACACTGAATCGGACACTGAAAAGAGACAATCTGATGTTCGGTCTTGCACTTGATGAAGAAAACAAAAACCAAGCCGTTTTTACCATTTATCGTACGTAGGTGAGAAGATGAGAAAAAAAGCATTAATATTTACCGCCATTTTTGGTATTATTTTTTTAGCAGTACTTCTTGTCTCGGCAAGCATTTATAAATCAGCCATGGCACAAAAGGAAGAGGGGCACGAAGCAGCAGCTGCTGAAGCTAAAAAAGAAACCGATCTCGCCAATGTTGATCAAGTCGAAACATTTGTCGGAAAAGAAAAATATTATGTTGTCAAGGGTACGGATAAAAAAGGCACTGCCTTATATGTCTGGGTTCCTGCTAATAAAAAAGCAAAAATTCTCTCAAAAGAAGCAAAAGAGGGAATCTCGGAAGACAAAGCGGCGAAAATCATACAGGATGAAGGGCTGGTTTCAAAACAAAAAGAGGTTCATCTGGCAAGAGAAGGTAACGTTCTGCTATGGGAAGTGACGTACTTAGACAAAGAAGGGCAATACAGTTTAAGTTATGTGGACTTTACAACTGGAAAGATTCTTAAAAATATCACGCCTTAAGACGAATTAGGGGGAGTTCAAGTTGAAACTGGCAAAAAGAGTATCCGCATTAACACCATCAACCACACTGGCAATCACAGCGAAAGCGAAAGAACTGAAAGCCGCGGGCCATGATGTCATCGGTTTAGGCGCAGGCGAGCCGGACTTCAATACACCGCAGCACATTATTGATGCCGCTGTGCGTTCGATGAACGAGGGCCATACGAAATACACGCCTTCAGGTGGCTTGGCTGAACTGAAAAACAGCATTGCAGAGAAATTTAAACGTGACCAGAATATTGAATACAAACCGTCTCAAATTATTGTCTGCACTGGTGCCAAACATGCTCTGTACACCCTTTTCCAAGTGATTTTGGATGAAGAAGATGAAGTCATTATTCCGACGCCTTACTGGGTAAGCTATCCAGAGCAGGTGAAACTCGCTGGCGGAAAGCCTGTTTATGTACAAGGGCTTGAAGAAAATCACTTCAAAATTTCGCCTGAGCAGCTAAAAAATGCGATTACGGAAAAAACAAAAGCAATCGTTATTAACTCTCCAAGCAATCCGACTGGAGTCATGTATACGGAAGAAGAACTGTCTGCGCTTGGTGAAGTATGCCTTGAACATGACATCCTAATTGTGTCTGACGAAATTTATGAAAAACTTACATACGGCGGAAAGAAACATGTTTCCATTGCACAGCTGTCTGACAGACTGAAAGAGCAAACGGTCATTATAAACGGCGTATCGAAGTCACACAGCATGACGGGCTGGCGAATTGGCTATGCAGCTGGAGCTGAAGACATTATAAAAGCAATGACGAACCTTGCTAGCCACAGCACGTCAAATCCGACATCAATCGCACAGTACGGAGCGATTGCTGCTTATAACGGACCTTCTGAGCCATTGGAAGAAATGAGAGAAGCCTTTGAACATAGATTAAACACGATCTATGCAAAGCTCGTAGAAATCCCTGGGTTCAGCTGTGTGAAGCCGGAGGGTGCTTTTTACTTGTTCCCGAATGCAAAAGAAGCGGCTCAATCTTGCGGTTTCAAAGATGTAGATGAATTTGTTAAAGCGCTTCTCGAGGAGGAAAAAGTTGCGATTGTTCCTGGATCCGGATTCGGCTCTCCTGAAAATGTCCGTCTTTCTTATGCCACCTCGCTAGATCTTCTTGAAAAAGCGATTGAAAGAATCAAACGTTTTGTCGAAAAACATAGCTAATAGTGAAAAAAGCGGCTGACAGAAAGCCGCTTTTTATCTGCATTGACCCGGTTAGTTAAGAGCGGGTATAATAAAGTGATGATAAAAGAGTTCGCGGGGCAATGAGCTTCCGAATGTCTTTCTTGTTTTGGAGGGAAATATGTTGAAAACAACAATCAACCAAGTGTACAAGCACGTAGGTGAGGAAGTAACGATCGGAGCTTGGGTCGCTAATAAGCGTTCAAGCGGGAAAATTGCATTTTTACAGCTTCGGGACGGTACTGGTTTTATTCAAGGTGTCGTAGTAAAAGCGGAAGTGGAAGAAAGCATTTTCCAAACAGCTAAATCAGTGACTCAAGAAACGTCACTCTATATAAAAGGGATTGTCAAAGAGGACGAGCGTTCCCCGCTTGGATATGAACTAGCTGTGACAGATATTGAAGTCATTCACGAAGCGACTGATTATCCAATTACACCAAAAGAACATGGTACGGAATTTTTGATGGATCACAGACATTTATGGCTACGTTCAAAGCGCCAGCATGCGATCATGAAAATCCGTAATGAAATCATTCGCGCGACTTACGAATTCTTTAATAACGAAGGCTTTGTAAAAGTGGATCCGCCGATTCTGACTGGAAGTGCACCTGAAGGAACAACAGAGCTCTTTGCGACAAAGTACTTTGATGAAGATGCGTATCTGTCTCAAAGCGGCCAGCTTTACATGGAAGCTGCAGCAATGGCTTTAGGAAAAGTATTCTCTTTCGGACCGACATTCAGAGCGGAAAAGTCTAAAACAAAACGCCACTTAATCGAATTCTGGATGATTGAACCGGAAATGGCGTTTGTAGAGTTTGAAGAAAACCTTCAAGTACAAGAAAATTACGTTTCTTTCATCGTGCAATCCGTTCTTAAGAATTGCAAAATTGAATTAAACACATTGGGAAGAGACACGTCAAAACTTGAGCAAATCAAAGCTCCTTTCCCAAGAATCACGTATGATGAAGCGATTGAATTTCTGAAAGAAAAAGGCTTTGACGATATCGAGTGGGGAGATGATTTCGGAGCGCCTCATGAAACAGCAATTGCTGAACACTATGACAAACCGGTATTCATCACTCGCTATCCGACGTCTTTAAAACCGTTCTATATGCAGCCGGCTTCTGACCGTGAGGACGTCGTGCTTTGCGCTGACTTGATTGCACCGGAAGGCTATGGAGAAATCATTGGCGGATCTGAACGGATTCACGATATGGAACTTTTGGAATCGCGTCTTACAGAACATGGACTGGATTCTGACGCATATAAATGGTATGCTGAACTTAGAAAATATGGATCAGTTCCTCATTCAGGCTTCGGCCTTGGATTAGAGCGGACAGTAGCTTGGATTAGCGGAGCGCCTCACGTTCGTGAAACGATCCCGTTCCCAAGACTGTTAAACCGTCTGTATCCGTAATACATTCAAATGAAACAAAAAAGAGTCTCCTGCAAGGGAGACTTTTTACAGTAAAGGGGAAATCACAATCCTTTACAGTAAGAGGTGTGACGATGAAAAAACAGCAATTTATTGATATGCAGGAGCATGGAACATCAACAATCCCCAATCTTCTGCTCACGCATTATAAACAGCTTGGGCTTAATGAAACAGAACTTATTCTGCTGTTAAAAATTAAAATGCATTTAGAAAAAGGATCATATTTTCCTACACCGAATCAGCTGCAGGAAGGTATGTCAATTTCTGTCGAGGAATGTACAAACAGATTGCGTATGTTTATTCAAAAAGGCTTTCTGTTTATTGAAGAATGCGAGGATCAAAACGGCATCAAATTTGAGAAGTATTCTCTCCAGCCTTTATGGGGCAAGCTGTACGAGTATATCCAGCTTGTACAGAATCAAACACAGGAAAGAAAAGCAGAAGGGGAACAAAAAAGCCTTTATACCATTTTTGAGGAAGAATTCGCAAGGCCCTTATCACCTTTAGAGTGTGAAACGCTGGCGATCTGGCAGGACCAGGATCAGCATGACGCACAACTGATCAAACACGCGTTAAAAGAAGCTGTACTGTCAGGAAAACTCAGTTTCCGCTACATTGACCGGATTTTGTTTGAATGGAAGAAAAACGGGCTGAAAACTGTGGAGCAGGCAAAAATACACAGCCAAAAATTCCGGCGGGTACAAGCAAAGCAGAATGAACCGCAAAAAGAGTATAAAAGGCAGGTTCCTTTTTACAATTGGCTTGAACAATAAAGTGAAAAGGTGACAATCGTGTTAAATCTAAAACAAATTGAATTCTGTTTGGACAAGATAGGTGACATGTTTCCTCATGCGGAGTGTGAACTGGTTCATTCCAATCCTTTTGAATTAGTGGTGGCTGTCGCTTTATCTGCTCAATGTACAGATGCACTTGTAAACAGAGTGACCAAAACATTATTTCAAAAATATAAACGGCCGGAAGACTATTTGGCTGTCCCGCTGGAAGAGCTTCAGCAAGATATTAAATCAATCGGTTTATATCGTAATAAAGCGAAAAATATTCAAAAACTGAGTAAAATGATTATTGAAGAGTACGGCGGAGAAGTGCCGAGGGACCGCGATGAGCTTGTTAAACTGCCAGGGGTCGGAAGAAAGACTGCTAACGTAGTGGTATCGGTTGCCTTTGGCGTGCCGGCCATCGCCGTAGATACCCATGTGGAGAGGGTCAGCAAACGGTTGGGCATCTGCCGGTGGAAGGACTCAGTGCTGGAAGTTGAAAAGACGCTGATGCGCAAGGTTCCAAAAGAAGACTGGTCCGTTACGCATCACCGCCTTATTTTCTTCGGCAGATATCACTGTAAAGCCCAATCTCCGCGCTGTGCGGAATGTCCGCTGCTTTCTTTATGCAGAGAAGGGCAGAAGAGAGATAAAAAAGGACTGGTGAAACGATGACGCAAGCGAAAGAAGTGTTGGCTTCCTATGAGCAATACTTGCGCAGTCTTGGTCCGGTGATCTCCTCGGATATGAAAGATGTCTTGCTGGTTAACCCTGTGTATTTTGATTTCAGCACGGAATCTCAAGGTGTTTTGCCATGGGAGGACAGAGGCAAGTATGTTCCGCTTTTATTTAATGTGTGGGAAGACATTAAAGAATCACTTCTGCCTGTCTTTCAAACAAGAAAATCGAGATGCGATCAAAATGACATGCTGAAGGGCATTGTGTGTTTGCTTGCTTCGTTTCATTGGACAGCAGGTGAGCGGGTGAAATCTTTTGATTGGGCAGAACTGACGGAAAAATCATTTCCCGCAATGCCGATCAATTGGGCCGAACGAGTGGAATTTATCCTCCTCAAGCCGACTCAATATCATTGCTTTATTCAGCTGGATGAGCTGTTTACTGAAATGAAAAAGCATTTTTATAAATATCATGCGATGAATCGATAAAACCTTCTCTTAAAAGGGGAGGTTTTTTTATGAACAAAAAAAGCCATCACCCGAAGGGTGACGGCTTTTTTGTTTAATTTGTTTTTTCA
Source organism: Bacillus sp. ATD (assembly GCF_050585765.1). NCBI lineage: Bacteria > Bacillati > Bacillota > Bacilli > Caryophanales > Bacillaceae > Bacillus > Bacillus sp. ATD. Next base: position 455,227 of record NZ_JBOBQH010000002.1, read on the forward strand.
GTTGATGATGAGTTTGTTTGTGCTTTATTAGATGTGTCTGTTTTATTTTTATTCGTGTCAGAACCTGATGAATCATTTTTACCAGAGTTCGAATCACCATCCGACGTATCCTGGTTGTTACTGTTGTCGTTATCGTTTGATTGGTCTTGGTTATTGTTGTCGGACGGATTTGTGTTCGTGTTGTCTTGTTTATTGTCTTGATCGTTTGTTGAATCATCTGTCTGATCTTGATCCGTCTGACCGTCATCTTTTTGAGAATCATCAGTTTGTGTATCATCTTGGGTCTTCTCATCATCTTGTTTTTCATCATCCGTTTGTTGCTGGTCTTTTTTATCTTCATCATCTTCAGCTTTTGGCACCTCATAGGATGTGGAAGCTGTGCTTTTGCCATCATCACTGACGGCTGTTACTTCAAATTTGTACACAGATCCTGGCTGCACACCCGAAATGACTGCTTCTTTTGCAGAGCTGTTTTGAATTTCCGAGTAGCTGCCGCCATCAACAGATTGCTTAACAGCAAAGGTCGCATCTCCGTCGTAATTCCAGCTTAACGTTAAAGATTGATTGTCTTTATCGTATTTCACGTTTAAACCAGACAGTTTAGCTGTTTCCTCTTTTTCTTCTTTCTCATATGTTTTAGAAACAGTAGAAGGAGCTGTGCCTTTAACAAAGTACTCTGTGAGCTTCTTATCGCTTGGCGTATTTGGCCCTGCCAGTTTTGCCGGATTAGAGCCTTTTTCTACAGTGGCTTCCACTACGCTGTCAGGCTTCTCAAATGATCCGCTTCCGTCATCGACATCGGCGATGAGTTGGGCGAATAGACGTTTTGCGACTTGCTGCTCTGTTTTATTTAAAGATTTTTTCCCTATCTTGTTCCCTGAGTCTACACCTGTCCACACGGCAGCGGTATATTGAGGAGTATATCCCACAAACCATGAATCAGGTACACCACCTTGTACGATATTGTATTTTTGCATTGTCGCATCGTCAAAGTTTGTTGTACCTGTTTTACCTGCGACTTCCACTCCTGGTACTTGAGCGAGCTGACCAGTACCTGTCTTCACAGCTGTTTTCAGCATATCTGTAATCATAAACGCAGTATAATCGCTCATGGCTGACTTTGATTTTGGCGTTAAATCAAGCTTAGTGCCATCGTTAAATTCGATAGATTTTACAAAATGCGGTTCATTATACGTTCCGTTATTTCCGAATGCACTGTATGCTCCGGCCATAGTTAAAGAAGAGACACCCTTATTGCTATCACCAAAGCCACCTATTGAATATGCTTCAGTAACATCATCTTTGACTAAACCAAGCCCTAAATCATTGGCGAAGTCTACAGCAGTATCTTTTCCTACAGCTTGGAATGCTTTTAAAGCCGGGATGTTACGAGATTGTGCCAATGCTTGGCGCATAGACATGAGTCCTTTATATCTGCGGTCAAAGTCACGGATAGGTGTTCCATTTGAGTACGTGTAAGCCGAGTCGTCTATTTGCTCATAGGTAGACCATTTTTTGTTTTCAATAACTGGACCATAGTCTAAAATCGGTTTAATAGTAGAACCAGGCTGAGTTTTTCCTTGAGTAGCATAGTTGAAACCACCAACCGTAGAATTTCTTCCCGCACCAATCGCGCGGACTTCTCCGGTTTTTGTATCGAGAAGCGTCACGCCGCCCTGCATACCTTCAGTAAATCCGACAGTGTCTCCGTCCATTAATTCATCTAGCTTATCTTGTGCTTTTGTATCTAATGTCGTATAGATCTTTAATCCGTCAGCAGATGGATCGACATCAGATTTTTCATCAATTTCTTTCATGACTTCTTCAACAAACGCGCTGTATTTATTTGAGTTTGTTTTTTCATATTCCTTCTGTGACACAATGCCTTCGTCTTTCACCGCAACTTTTTTCGCTTTGTTGTATTGAGAATCAGAAATAAATCCTTGTTTTTTCATCAGACTGAGGACGATGTTCCGTCTTTTTTCCGCTTTATCCGGGTTTTTAACCGGGTTGTACGCTGTTGGGCTCTGCGGCATGCCCGCCAGTGTGGCAGCCTGTTCGACAGTCAATTTGCTTAAATCTGTGACGCCGAAAAACTCTTCCGCCGCTTTTCCGATTCCGTATGCTCTAGGAGAAAAATAAATCCGGTTTAAATACATTTCTAAAATTTCATCTTTAGAGTAATTGCGCTCCAGCTGAATTGAAAGCCAAACTTCCTGCACCTTCCGTTTTAACGTCTTCTGATGTGAAAGAAGGGAGTTTTTAACGACCTGCTGGGTGATCGTACTTCCGCCTTCAGCTCCGAAGCCGTCTGTAAAGTTGGCAACTAAGGCGCCGCCGATACGGACAGGGTCAATCCCGTGGTGCTCATAAAAACGAGCGTCTTCTGTCGCGATAAAGGCTTCTTTCACAACATCGGGTATTTGATCTATCGGCACGTAGGTCCGTTTTTCAGCGCCGACTTCAGCGATTTCTTTTCCGTTTTTATCGTATATTGTTGATGAATAAGGCGTCTTCAATTTACTTTCATCCAGTTTTGGCGCATCTGAAACCATGACGGCAAATGTAACGGCACCGCCGACAACGCCTAAAACAAACAGAATGAGTAAAGTGAGAAGGGTCTTTTTAAACAATCCGCCCTTTTTTCGTTTCTTTCCTTTTTTTGGTGAAGGACTCGACTTGCTGTTCGCTTTTCGTCGAGCTTCACGGCTGTTAAATTGATCTGACATAACATCTCAACCTTTCGTTAATCAACCTTTCGCACCAGATGATGGCGAAAAATAAAGCTGTTCAATAATACTAATATAATCAATTCTAGGTGCGTATCCAAGAGAAATCGGATAAGCCGCTTCTTCCAACTCATCTTTTCGAATTGATTTTCTGCCGTTTTTTTCTTTTCTGTCCCAGAAATAAAACAGCTTATCGGCTTCCAAAAAATAAACCTGGTCGAAAGCGGATATAATAACAAAACAAATACCGTCTTGAGCCTTTACCTGCTTCATATGTTCGATTTGATGGTCATGGAAATTCTGCAGGGGGAAAGAGGTCTTGTTTTTCGTTTCTTTCGCCTCAAAATCAATATACCGTCCTTTGTAAATCCCATTGTAGTCTGTTGTCGATGATTGTTTAAAATAAGCTTCTTTAATCACTGCGGCACTTCTTTTTGGATAATGGACATTTACAATTTGAACAGGTGTCGGCTTTTTGTGTATAACGGCAATTTGGTTTGTCAGATAATACTTATTCGTTTCGTTTAAGTCATCTTCGAGGGTCATTCCGCGATTACTGTATGACGGGGCCCTTTTCTGACTGCTTTGGGATGAAACCGAATGTTTCGGCTGAAATGTTTTTCCATTAGGATACCGAATCACTTTCTCATCCTCCTTATTAAACTATTCATGACGGAAGTGAATGAACGTGCAAGAACAACAGACCATCAGAAAGCTTCTGAGCCGGATTGAGCGGCAAACAAAAACAAAAAACGCAGATAACATTTCAAGAACAAATGCATATAAAGCATTTTATGACCGTCATCCGGAAATCAAATGGTCACTCTTGGCTTCTTTCGTTTCTCGTAATGCCGGCTGGTCAATGACTGACTTAAAAGGCAGTCTGTTTCAGCTTGGACTCCGTGAGAGACAGCAAAAATGGTTCTTTTTAGCCTACGAAAGAGCGAACTGGCTTATTTTTTCGGATGCCTATCCGCAGCTTCTTTTGTACCACTGGTCAAAAAAAGTCGGGAAACCGCTGTTTCATCTTCTGCATGTGTTTGGCGTCTCACAATTTATGTCGGAAGAATGGGCCCGTTTTTGGCATGAGCGAAACACAGAGCGGCTAATGTATGCCCTCATTATAAATGAACAAAACACTATCCAAACACCTATTATACAAAATCCTTCGTTTAAAAAGAATGTTTTTGACACGATTCCTTTTTATTTAAGTGACTGGTTTCATTTTAACACCGTTATTTTTCCTTCCTCAGACGGGTTTCTTTACGGCATTTCAGTGAAACGCTTTTCAAAGGCGGAGGAAAGGATAAGGCTGGGAAAGCAGTTGTCTGAATTGCTGTTCAAGCCAGAATTGTTTTCCGCTTTTTATCACTTTTTGCACACAGTGCCGCACACAGGTTCCCGTTTTGATATGGAAAAGATGATCGGGATTACAAAGAGAACATCTCCTATGCTAAGGACATGCTACCCTGAGGTAATCCACTCATTAGACGGAACGAAAACAGATTGGTTTCATGGAAAGATAAAGAAAACGTTCTTTACGCGCGAGGAATTGCCGAAGCAGATTGAATTGACAGACTGGTATTTACATAAAAAGCGCCAGCTTCATGCGCTTTTTGCGGTGGAACATTGGCTGAAAAAATAAAGAAGCAAGGAAATTCCTTGCTTCTTACGTAGAAGGGCGGTTCGGGCCGCCTAATTTTTTATCTAAAGAATCGATTGCTTTTGATTCAGTCTTTTTTTGTTGGCCGGCTTTTTTCGGTCTAGTTTTCATACGGCACCTCCTCACAAGTATCGTTTGCATTAAGGAGGAGGATCATACAATTTTTGCAGGTGTTTTTGTCGAAAACTTCAGCTTTTCGTGGAATACCTGTTTGTTTGGCGATTTGCTTCTAGTTTTGTCATGAAGAAGGAAAGAGCCTGGGGAGCAAAGAATGTTAACCGGAGAGACGAGGAAAGGGAGGTACACGAATGTCCGGTTATGTAAGCAAGACAGATATTCTCCGTATGCTTTCTGATATAGAAGATGAATTAACGCGAGCTGAGCAAAGCCTGAATCATTCTGTAAATGCATTAGAGGCTGAGATGCGGGAAGCGGAAAACGATCGCCTGAGTGTGCTGGAAGAAGAAATCATAGATCTTCATATTTGTATAAATGAGCTGTATCAATCGCCTGAACACAGGTATGCGTTTGAGAAGGTATACCGCATCGGCTGAATTTACGAGTGAAATTTGGTACGATAGGCATTGAGGTGAAAGGTATTGCTATCACAAACATTGCTGGAAATGACCGAGAAAATGATTGAAGTTGCTGAAAAAGGCGCTGATCGGTATCAGGAAGGAAAAAGCAGTAATCATTCTTATGATTTTTTTGAGACGATAAAGCCTGCAGTTGAAGAGAATGATGAGCTGGCGGCTCGCTGGGCGGAGGGTGCTCTTGAATTGATAAAAGCCCGTCGCCCTAAATATGTGCATAAAGAGCAAATTGAGACCGCAAAAGATAATTTCCTGGAATTGGTCCTTCAATCATATGTTCATCATATTCATAAAAAACGATTCAAGGACATCACTGAGTCAGTCCTTTATACATTGCATGCAGTAAAGGATGAAATTGCAAGAGAAGACAGCCGGTAAAGGCTGTCTTCTTTTAAATTCGTTATAGGGGGCCGGACGTTAATTCATCTCATATGCCGGGCTTTCTGCTCCATTTGCTTCGAGAACCTTCATACTGTTACGAAACTCAGTTATGCTGAGATGTCCTTGAATATAGAGGAACTTGGCAAAGTCCATCAGTTTATTCATACAGTCTGTTTCATATTTCTTCATTTCTGCAAAACGTTTGCTTAAGTATGATACGTTCATTATGGTGCATCCCCTCTCATCTGTATTGAAAATATGGTACCATAATGATTCGACTTTTTTCTGTTTTTAAAAAATTTAAACTTTCGACACAATTTGACAAACACTAATCTTTACTCGTGACACAAACAATAGAAGTCATTCATACATATATAGAAGAGAAATATGTTGAGTTTAGGGGGAATCGCAATGAACAGGAGCTCTCGAAGCTATCCTCGGCAAATGGGCTATTATGATCCTCAGCAAATGCAAGGATATTATCAGCAGGCTGCACCCGGTTATTTGGAGCAACATCTGCCTCAGCAGCATTATGGACAGGATTACTATCAGCCCTATGCTCCGATCCAGCCTATGCCTATGCAGCCGCCTGTATTTTCCAACCCTTATCCTATTCCAAGGCCTAATCAACAGCAGCCTTCGCAATTTCAAAGCATTATGTCGCAGTTCAAAAAAGCCAATGGGCAATTTGATTTTAATAAAATGATGGATACGACAGGTCAAGTGATGAGTGCAATGAATCAGGTCGGATCTTTAATAAAGGGATTTACCAGCTTTTTTAAATGATAGAAGCATGAATGAATCATTCATTCATGCTTATTTTTTGGAAAGAATAGTGTCATTGTCTGCTCGTTCCAAGATGTTTCCATCTCTTCTTGGCGAACTTCATAAGGAAGCTGCACCGTTCTTGTCATGCTTGTAAAAGTAGCTTCATATTGGTGTTTCTGTTTTTCTTGGAGTGTGACATGGAGATACCTCGATTTGACATCAACGACGATTTCGCCATCTCGAAACGTCGCCGGAATGGTAATATCGACATAAAGCCCAGTATCTCTTTCTCTGACATGTATGGTCGTCTGCACATCCTTTAAACTCGAATTGATCAGGTTCTGAAATCCGTTTATAAGGTTGCCGAATGCTGAGGATTGAAAAAGAGTGTCTATTGCCTCCGTTATGATTTCCTCTTTCTTTTGCAGTTCGTTCTTTTTGTCATCATAGAATTCCACTTCAGCCACCGCCTTTTTTTAACCAGATTATGCGTCTATGCCAGATGTTGTTATAAATTGAAGCAAAATTGAAAGTGTGGTTAAATAGTGGTGAATGAAGGGATAACGGTTGAAGTGAATGAGAAGGGAGAAAACACATTGCTGAAAAAATTATTCGGAATGGGCAAAACTCAAGAAAAAGTGACAGAAGAGGTTATTTATTCTCCGGCAGACGGTACAGTAATGGACCTGTCAGATGTGCCGGATCCAGTTTTTTCACAGAAAATGATGGGAGAAGGAATAGCGGTGGAGCCTTCTAACGGTGAAATCGTTTCTCCCGCTGAAGGTGAAGTCATTCAGATTTTCCACACCAAACACGCTGTTGGCATTCGGACTCGCTTGGGAATTGAACTGTTAATTCATGTCGGGCTGGAAACAGTTAATATGAACGGAGAAGGATTTACTGCCCACATTAAAGAAGGGGATAAAGTGAAGGTCGGTGACCCGCTGATTACATGTGATTTGGAATTAATAAAAGAAAAAGCGAGCAGCACCGTCATCCCGATCGTTATAATGAATGGTGAGGCTGTAGGATCAATTGTGCCGGCAGGCGAAAAGGCTGCCCGTAAAGGCGAATCAAAGCTCCTTACAATCAAAGCGAAATAAGCAGGGCGTATGCCTTGCTTTTTTTATTCAACTGTATAAAATTTGCACCTAGCCATGCAAACAAATATTCGGTAAACTGTACTTGACAAAGAGGTGTAAAGAATGAAAAAGAAATCACTGACTGAACTCATTTCTGATTTGAAAGGAAATGAAAACGTTGTGAATTGGCATGAAATTGAGCCTCGTGAAGCAAAAACAAGGCCCATGCCTGAAAGTATAGATGAGAGAATCAAAGCTGCCCTTTCGAAAAGGGGCATTGATGAACTATATACCCACCAATATTCCGCTTTTCAATATGTGCAAAAAGGAGAAAGCATTGTTACCGTTACGCCAACCGCGTCAGGAAAAACGTTATGCTACAACCTCCCAGTCCTGCAGTCCATCGCCCAAGATGAAACAAACCGGGCGTTATATTTATTTCCGACTAAAGCGCTGGCACAAGACCAAAAGAGCGAGCTAAATGAAATCATCGATGAAATGGGAATTGACATTAAAAGCTTTACATATGACGGGGATACGTCTCCGGCAATCAGGCAAAAGGTGAGAAAAGCAGGTCACATTGTCATTACAAATCCCGATATGCTGCATTCTGCCATTCTTCCGCATCATACGAAATGGGTCAGTTTGTTTGAAAACCTTAAGTATATCGTCATTGATGAGCTTCATACGTATCGGGGGGTGTTCGGCAGCCATGTGGCAAATGTGATCCGTCGGCTGAAGCGGATCTGCCGATTTTATGGAAGTGATCCGGTTTTTATTTGCACTTCTGCAACGATTGCCAACCCGAAGGAATTGGGAGAGCAGCTGACAGGCAAACCGATGCGGCTGGTCGATGACAACGGTGCCCCGAGCGGACGCAAGCATTTCGTATTTTATAATCCGCCAATTGTAAACAAACCGCTGAATATTAGAAAGAGCGCAACTGCAGAAGTGAATGAACTGGCGAAAGAGTTTCTTAAAAACAAAGTGCAGACCATTGTTTTTGCCAGAAGCAGAGTCCGGGTGGAAATTATTTTAAGCCATATTCAGGAGCTCGTGAAAAAAGAAATTGGAACAAAATCAATCAGAGGCTATCGGGGAGGCTATCTGCCTAAAGAGCGAAGAGAAATCGAAAGAGGCTTGAGAGAAGGCGACATTTTAGGAGTGGTCAGTACAAATGCCTTAGAGCTTGGTGTTGATATCGGCCAGCTGCAGGTGTGCGTGATGACGGGTTATCCCGGAAGTGTCGCAAGTGCTTGGCAGCAGGCGGGACGAGCCGGCAGAAGACACGGTGAATCTTTAATTATCATGGTAGCCAATTCGACGCCGATCGACCAGTATATTGTACGGCATCCTGAATACTTCTTTAATCGTTCGCCGGAATCTGCAAGAATCAATCCGGAGAATTTGATTATTTTAGTAGACCACTTAAAGTGTGCTGCTTATGAGCTTCCATTTAGAGCTGATGAAGAATTTGGGCCCATGGATGTAAGTGATATTCTTGAGTATCTTCAGGAAGAGGCCGTTCTTCACCGCAACGGCGAACGGTATCATTGGGCAAGTGAGTCGTTCCCTGCTTCAAACATCAGTTTGCGTTCCGCATCACAGGAAAATGTCGTCATAGTTGATCAGTCGGATATTGCAAATGTCAGGATTATCGGTGAAATGGACCGTTTTAGTGCGATGACGCTTTTACATGATGAAGCCATTTATTTGCATGAAGGCGTTCAGTATCAAGTAGAGAAGCTCGATTGGGACCATAAAAAGGCTTATGTCAGAAAAGTTGATGTCGAATATTATACAGATGCAAACCTAGCAGTTCAGCTGAAGGTGTTAGAAATCGATCAAACGAAAGAAAAAAGCCGTACATCATTGCACTACGGAGATGTCACTGTCAATGCTTTGCCGACTATTTTTAAAAAAATAAAAATGACTACGTTTGAAAATATTGGGTCTGGACCTATTCATTTGCCGGAAGAAGAACTGCATACAAGCGCAGCTTGGCTCGAAATCAAAACAGCGGACGAAGACATCGGGGAAAAGACACTGGAACAGCTGCTTCTTGGCATCACGAATGTGCTTCAGCATATTGTCCCTGTATATATCATGTGTGATCGAAATGATGTTCATGTCGTTTCTCAAATTAAAGCAGCCCATACCGGATTGCCAACCATATTTTTATACGATCATTATCCGGGCGGTATCGGTTTGGCGGAGGAAGTCTTTAAACGTTTTTCAGACATTAATGAAGCGGCGAAACAGCTGATTACATATTGTCCTTGTGTTGACGGCTGTCCGTCTTGTATAGGTACCGAAATAGAAGGGGTAAAAGCAAAAGAAAGAATTTTGCGCATGTTGGATCAGATGTCGTAAGGAGGGAGGTTGGATATGTCATTAAAAGGGAAACTCCAGCGTATGAAAAAGCACATGGTGCTCGACGAAGGGGAACAAAAAATAGAAGCAGGCAAACAAGAAAACCACTTTGATGACATCCCGTTTTTAGAAGAGTGGGAGGCTTTTGGCATGAAGCCTTTCTTTTTCGAAGATGAATACTGCCTTATCAGAGAAGTAGAATATCCGCTTTCTCACCGGCATGGGTTATACCATTTTTCTGAACTTGAGGAAGTGATCACATTGTGGAATCAAAGCGGCCTGTCGCATACGTTGTCAGCAAAAGGGTATAACAAAAACAATCTCTTTTTCTTTGATACAGAAACAACCGGTCTTGGAGGCGGAGCTGGGAATACCATTTTTTTGCTTGGCCATGCGAGAGTGTATGAAGACCGAGTGACAGTCAAACAGCATCTTTTGCCTAAGCCGGGGAATGAAGTCGCCTTGTACCAAAGCTTTTTAAGCGAGGTTGACATTACATCACTTGTGACCTACAACGGCAAAGCCTTTGATTGGCCTCAGGTGAAAACAAGGCATACCTTGATCCGTGACAGACTTCCGAAGCTTCCGGAATTCGGCCACTTTGACCTTTTACATGGAGCTAGACGCCTGTGGAAACACAAAATGGACCGTGTATCCCTTGGCACGGTTGAAAAAGAAGAGCTCGGCATCCGCAGACTAGAAGACACACCGGGCTACTTGGCGCCGATGCTTTATTTTCATTTTATCAAGGCGCAAGAGCCGGATCTTCTAAAAGGTGTCCTGCAGCATAATGAAATGGATGTGCTATCGCTTATTTCATTGTATATTCATATGTCTAAAAAAATCCTTTCAGAATCACATGCGCCAAAAGAACACAGTGAAGCTTATGCCATGGCCAAATGGTTTATGGCTCATAAAGAGACGGATCAAGCGATCAAACAGCTGGAAAGGCTTATAGAAAAAACGTTTGAGGATCAGGACAGTGCACGACTGGATTTATCGCTCCTGTACAAAAAACAAAACCGCTTGGAAGAAGCAGTGCCGCTTTGGGAAAAACTGTCCCGCTCGCAAAATCAGAAGTGCAGATACGCTGCTGCAATAGAGCTCGCGAAATATTTTGAGCATAAGAAAAAAGAATTTGGAAAAGCATTGCAGATAGCAGAACAACTGCTTAGCGATGCGGCATTTTTATCAGAAAAAGAAACAGAAAAACTGCATATGAGAATCGCCCGGCTGAAGAGGAAATATTCCTCTTAAATATTCCCCGGGAAAGCGCAAAAGACGACTTGTTTCGCTATGAATTTTTTTTGCTGAATTCACAGTGATTTTGTTGTAGAATAGCGGCGAATCCTGTAAAATGACGTTAGTTATTTTTAAAGGGAGAGTTGGTATGTATAAGGGTGTTTTTTACTTGTTCTTTGTTGTGGTATTTTTGATTGCTTTTGTGTTTTCAAACTTTAAAGACAGCTTAATTGCACACTTTTAAAATAGGTTTTTGTATTAGAACATGTACCCCTTATGTTTCATAACCTAATATTGTAATAAAGTTATGGAAAGGGGATCTTATTATGTACCACTGCAGACCGCACGTGATGGCGCCGATTGTCCATCCTACGCATTGCTGTGAGCACCATACGTTTTCCAATACTGTCGTGCCGCATATTCATCCACAGCATACGACAAATGTAAATCACCATCATTTTGAGCATGTTCACTACTATCCACACACATACTCTAGCTATGATCCGACAACACATCAGCATTTTCAGGCAGGAAAACCTTGCTGCGATTAGTATTGAATCGTGCAGACTGATTGGTGTAACACGCAACATTAAAAATGGGGCCCTGAAGGGGACCCCATTTTTTAAAAGCAGGTGAAAACATGAAAGTATTGGCTATTACGGGATATAAACCGTTTGAATTGGGGATTTTTAAGAAGGATGATAAGGCGCTGTATTACATAAAAAAAGCGATCAAAAACCGGCTGATCGGATTTTTAGATGAGGGCTTAGAATGGATTTTAATTTCGGGACAGCTTGGAGCGGAGCTGTGGGCTGCTGAAGCTGCATATGATTTGCAGGAGGAATACCCTGATTTAAAGGTAGCTGTAATTACCCCTTTCTACGATCAGGACAAGAACTGGAAAGAGCCTAATAAAGAGCTCTACGAAGCTGTCCTGGCACAGGCTGACTACGAAGAAAGCCTGACTCACAGGCCGTATGAAAGCCCGCTTCAGTTTAAACAAAAAAATCAGTTTTTTATAGAAAAATCAGACGCCTTAATGCTGTTATATGATCCTGAAAAGGAAGGATCTCCAAAGTATATGCTTGAGGCGGCTGAAAAGAGACGCGAACGGGACGGGTATCCCATCTATTTTATCACGATGGATGACTTGAGAGTGACAGTGGAGGAAGACAGCTACTAACAAAGAGAGAGAAATTTGACAACCGTACAGATTTCTGAAAAAATATATGTGATGATTCACGATACGAGGTGAAAAAGATGCTTGCTGATAAAGTAAAGCTTTCTGCGAAAGAAATTTTGGAAAAAGAATTTAAAACAGGCGTTAGAGGCTACAAGCAAGAAGACGTTGACAAATTTTTAGATATGATTATTAAGGATTATGAAACCTTCCATCAAGAGATTGAAGAACTGCAGCAGGAAAATCTGCAGCTGAAAAAGCAGCTTGAAGAAGCTAGCAAGAAACAGCCTGTGCAATCTAACACAACAAATTTTGATATTTTAAAACGGCTGTCTAACTTAGAAAAACACGTTTTTGGCAGCAAGCTTTATGATTGATCGCGCTTGAAAAAAATGGCGCTTGTAAATTGTAATCAGTTGTTATATAATAATTCATGTTCTTAACGTTCGGGTAATCGCTGCAGATCTTGAATCTGTAGAGGAAAGTCCATGCTCGCACGGTGCTGAGATGCCCGTAGTGTTCGTGCCTAGCGAAGTCATAAGCTAGGGCAGCCTTTTAGGGGCTGACGGCAGGAAAAAAGCCTACGTCCTCTGGATATGGCTGAGTATCCTTGAAAGTGCCACAGTGACGAAGTCTCACTAGAAATGGTGAGAGTGGAACGCGGTAAACCCCTCGAGCGAGAAACCCAAATTTTGGTAGGGGAACCTTCTTAACGGAATTCAACGGAGAGAAGGACAGAATGCTTTCTGTAGATAGATGATTGCCGCCTGAGTACGAGGTGATAAGCCGTATGCAGTACGACGGAACAAAACATGGCTTACAGAACGTTAGACCACTTACATTTAAAATGATGAAAACAAGCTCTCCCGTATAAGGAGAGCTTTTATCTTGAAATGAGAAAAGTTTTAAAAGACAGGGTGATACGATGAAGAAGTATACACTAATTGCAACGGCACCGATGGGTATTGAAGCTGTTGTCGCAAAGGAAGTACGAGATTTAGGATACGAATGCAAGGTTGATAACGGGAAAGTTATTTTTGAAGGTGATGCGCTCGCGATCTGCCGTGCAAACCTTTGGCTTAGAACAGCCGACCGCATAAAGGTTCAGGTTGCTTCTTTTAAAGCGAAAACATTTGATGAACTGTTTGAAAAAACGAAAGCGATTAACTGGCGCTCATTTATACCTGAAAACGGGAAATTCCCTGTCATCGGAAAATCGGTAAAATCAACACTCGCAAGCGTTCCCGACTGTCAGCGGATTGTCAAAAAAGCAATTGTAGAAAAGCTAAAGCTGCAGTCCGGCAAAGCCAATGATTGGATTGAAGAAACAGGTGCCGAGTATAAAGTGGAAATTTCTTTATTGAAAGATCAGGCTCTTATTACACTGGACTCATCAGGGACAGGCCTTCACAAACGAGGATACCGTGTCGATCAGGGCGGTGCGCCGATTAAAGAAACACTTGCAGCCGCTTTGGTGCAATTAACCAATTGGACGCCGGACCGTCCGTTTGCCGATCCTTTCTGCGGTTCCGGAACAATCGCGATTGAAGCGGCATTAATCGGCCAAAACATCGCTCCGGGATTCAACCGCGATTTTGTCTCAGAGGATTGGGAATGGATCGGCAAAGACCTGTGGGACAAAGCGCGGCTTGAAGTCGAAGAAAAGGCAAACTATGACCAGCCGCTTACGATTTTCGCAAGCGATATAGACCACCGCATGGTTCAAATCGCTAAAGAAAATGCAGAGGAAGCAGGACTGGGAGATTTCATCCAATTTAAGCAGATGCAGGTCAAAGACTTCACAACGAATCTGGAGTTTGGCGTAATTGTCGGCAATCCGCCATATGGAGAGCGTCTCGGCGAGAAAAAAGCTGTTGAACAGATGTACAAAGAAATGGGGCAGGCGTTCGAGCCGCTTGATACTTGGTCTGTGTATATGCTGACATCAAATGAAAACTTTGAGGAAGCATATGGAAGAAAAGCAACGAAGAAACGCAAGCTCTTTAACGGGTTTATTAAAACGGATTATTATCAATATTGGTCAAAAGTAAGACCGCAGCGCAAGAAAACAGAAAACGAATAAAAAGAAGACGCTCTGCATGCGTCTTCTTTCATCTTTCAGCCATATTCTATCGTTACCAACGGTGAGCTTTCGCATTGCTTCTCAATATAATGTTGGTTTGGGACATTTCAGTGTGACCGTTTACTTGAGACTTAGAACGTTTAGGCCGCGTCCAATTGTGATGAAACAGTTCAGAATGCTGATCTAATCGGTTTCTATAACTCATGTCAACATCACTCCCCTGATAGAATATTGTTGATAAGACGGATAATCCAAAGACGGAATATCAAGTGTAGTTTGTGCAAGTTTCGGGGATAACATGCGGTAAAGCATGTATATAAAATGAAAAGTTCGCATACAATGATGATTATTTCTATCAGAGGTGATCTCATGCTGAACAGCGAACATTTTAATCTTATTCAAAGGGCGCTTGACGCAACAGCAAACGAGCTGAAGGAGCTCGGGACTGATTCGTCTCCGTCTGTGATGTCGCATGCGCAAAATGATTTAGAAAAAGCGGTAGAACATATTTATTCAACAGACCATCCTTTTTTATCGTCGCATGTGATCAATCGCAAGTAAACTGCAAAAAACTTGGCAATGCCAAGTTTTTTTATTGTATTCATAAGCGGAAAATGATATTATTGGTGGTCTGAATGTCGAATAGTTGGGGGTTGGAACTAGGTGACAACATCACGTTTGCCTTTTTCTTTAACGAAAACAAAGAATTTTTATGAAGAATTGAACAATTGGATTGGTGACGTGTTTTACGATATCCTTCCCGAAAAAGGGTTTGATCTTCGGGATGAACAAGTATTTATGGCTTTTCAGCTGGAGCGGGCGTTTAAAGAGAAAAAAGTCATGTTCGCCGAAGCTGGAGTGGGAACGGGGAAAACGCTGGTTTATCTTCTGTTTGCGATCAGCTATGCAAGGTATGTCGGCAAACCGGCCATCATTGCTTGTGCCGATGAAACATTAATCGAACAGCTGGTGAAAAAAGAGGGCGATATTTCAAAGCTGGCTGAGCATCTTGATCTGAAAATTGATACAAGGCTGTCAAAATCACATGAGCAATATTTATGCTTGAAGAAGCTTGAAAAAACAATGCAGCGTTCTGATGATGATAAATGGCTGGATCTTTATGAGTCGTTGCCGTCATTTGTCCATGAGTCACAGGCGATGCAGCGCTTTTATCCGTATGGCGACCGTAAGCAGTACGCAAATCTATCAAATGAAGAATGGTCTGACGTAAGCTACGACTCGTTTCAGGACTGTCTGACTTGTGATATGAGACACAGATGCGGCCTGACGCTTTCCAGAGATTACTACCGCAAGTCAACGGACTTAATCATATGTTCTCATGATTTTTATATGGAGCATGTATGGACGGAAGAATCACGCAAACGAGAAGGCCAGCTGCCGCTTTTGCCTGATCATAGTGCAGTTGTATTTGATGAAGGGCATTTGCTAGAGTTTGCTGCACAAAAAGCGCTTACCTACAGAGTGAAGCAGTCTACACTTGAATTGTTTTTAGAACGTTTGCTGCAAAATGACATCAGAGAAGAGTTTGCAGAATTGATTGAAGATGCACTTGCTGCAAACGACGAATTTTTCTATGTTCTTTCTGAAGAATCAAAAGAAGTAGCCGGTTCACACCGTTTAGAAATAAAAAATGACCAGCGTGTCAAAAAGGCGGCGGACGAGCTTTGCCGTTTACTTGATAAAATCGGTGAGGCACTTGTATTCGAGTCTGAAATGTACACGATTGATCAATACGAGCTGTCAGTTGTAGAAGAGTATGTTGAACAAATGGCGTATTCATTATCTCTATATCAAAAGGACGCGATCAGCTGGCTGGAGAAAAAGGAAGCAGAATCCACTTTTGTCGTGATGCCGAGAACGGTAGCAGAAGTACTTGGCGAAAAGGTGTTTTCTAAGAAAATCCCTTATATCTTCTCGTCTGCTACGTTGTCAGAAGGCGGTTCATTTGATTATATTGCCGACAGTCTCGGGATTCATGATTATTTGTCATTAACTGTTGATTCCCCTTATGATTATGACGAGCAAATGACTGTTAATCTATACACAAAAACAGACATGGCGGCTGAACAAAAAGCGGCTGAGACGATTGAAACAATCAAACGTTACAAAGGGAGAACCCTTGTGCTATTCCCTTCTTTTGAAGAATTAAACGAGTTTAAAGAGCTGTCGGCTGCATGGGAGCTGCCGTATCCGATTTTCTTTGAAGGTGATGAAGA
Organism: Bacillus sp. ATD; assembly: GCF_050585765.1. Lineage (NCBI taxonomy): Bacteria > Bacillati > Bacillota > Bacilli > Caryophanales > Bacillaceae > Bacillus > Bacillus sp. ATD. Next base: position 471,558 of record NZ_JBOBQH010000002.1, read on the forward strand.
AATCAGCAGCTTAGTGGAGAAATTCCAAGAGGAAGAGGAAACAGTACTTTGTTCGGTTCACTTATGGGAAGGACTCGATATTCCTGGTGACGCATTGAGGAATGTTACAATTTGGTCATTGCCATTCCCGCCTCATGACCCTGTATTTACTGCGAAACGCAACGGAGCGAAAAAAGATCCGTTCGAAGAAGTGGATCTGCCATATATGTTGTTACGCGTACGGCAGGGCATCGGGCGTCTGATTCGCTCGAATCAAGACAGCGGCTCGATTCACATTTACGCTGGCGGAGAAAATGAACGCATCATTGATGAGGTCAAAAAGGTCTTGCCTGTTGAACCGCATATGATGTAATAGGAAAAGCTGACGATCTTGTTCGTCAGCTTTTTTTATTGTCAGCGGGATAGCCAGCCTCCATCAACAGCTAAGATATGTCCATTCACATAATCTGAAGCACGTGACGCCAAAAAGACTGCTGTCCCTCCGATATCATCCGCATGGCCCCAGCGGCCGGCAGGAATTCTTTTTAAAATCTCCTCATTTCGCTTTTCATCATCCCGAATAGGCTTTGTATTCGCAGTAGAAATATAGCCTGGGGCGATTGCATTGACCTGAATGCTCGATGCTGCCCACTCATTTGCAAAGGATTTTGTCAAACCGGCAACAGCGTGTTTGCTCGCGGTGTAAGCAGGAACGAGTATCCCGCCTTGAAAAGACAGGAGAGAGGCGATATTAATTATCTTTCCATAACCTCTTTTCAGCATGTGTCTGCCTGCCAGCTGTGTCAGAATAAACAAGCTGTTTAGATTGACATTCAGTACGTGCTGCCAGTTCTCTTCTGCAAAATGTTCCGCTTTTTCTCGATGAATAATACCCGCATTATTGACAAGGATGTCGATCTGCCTGTTTTCAAACAGCTCAGCTGCAGAATTCTTGATCGCTTCCGGCTTGCTCATGTCCAATGTAAAAGATGTAAATGTCCGGCCTTCCTGTTCCACAAGCTGCTGTGTTTCAGACAGACTGCTTGTATGTGATGTGCCGATAATATCAGCGCCAGCCCCGGCCAGCGCTTTGGCAATTCCTTGACCGATCCCTGTTCCCGGGCCTGTCACCAGCGCTGTTTTTCCTTCTAGTGAAAAGGCGTCATGCAGATAACCCATCTTATTTCAGCCCATCCATCGGAATGAGATCCATGTCCGTAAAAGTATAATTTTCTCCAGCCATTGCCCACACGAAGCTGTAATTTGATGTTCCTGCGCCAGAATGAATAGACCAGGCGGGGGAAAGGACAGCCTGCTCATTACCAACCACAAGGTGGCGTGTTTCGTCCGGCTGGCCCATGAAATGAAACACCTTTGAGTCCTTTTCAAGATCCAGGTAAAGATAAGCCTCCATCCGACGGTCATGAACGTGTGCCGGCATGGTATTCCAGTTGTTGTTTTGATCTAACATCGTTATTCCCATCATCAGCTGGCAGCTTTTAATGCCATCCTGATGTATGACTTTGTACAGGCTTCTGACATTAGACGCTGCATCATCACCAAGGCGGTCCGGTGTCAGTTCAGATAGGGCGGCTTTTTGTGTCGGATAGCTTTTGTGGGCGCAAGCGGAGACGAAGTAAAACTTCGCTTTTTCCCCGTTCAGGCTTGAAAACGATACATCCTGATTGCCCATTCCAATATAGAGAAAATCCTTTGTTTGAAGCACATATTCATCATCGCCAACCCTGACAGCACCAGGCTGGCCGACATTAATAATCCCGATTTCACGCCGTTCCAAAAAGAAGTCTGTTTTTAGAAAATCACCTGCATCAAGCTTCAGTTCACTTTGCCCTGGAGCCGCTCCGCCGATGACAACCCGGTCTTCGTGTGAGTAATACATCGTAAGCTTGTTTTCCGTAAATAAAGGATCCATTAAGAAATGACTGCGAAGTTCCTCTGTTGTAAAGCGTTTTACTTGTTCAGGGTGTACAGAATAACGATTTTCCATTATATTTCCCCCTTGGTTAGGATTTCAGCATCACTTGAATGAAAACATTTTGGTAACGGTTTCAAAGAAAATTTTAGGATAAATAGTGAAAAGAGTCAACGGAAAAATAATGAATTGACACATTATTAAAAAAACTCTTTCCAAATGTTAAAATTATGGTATTCTTTTGTTGTAACGGTTTTGAAATCGATTTCAAATATATGAGATACAGGAGCACTTGAATGAAAAAGAAAACAACAGGCCATATGACCATCAAAGATGTAGCTGAATATGCAGGAGTTTCGAAATCGACAGTTTCCCGCTATATTAACGGAAAAATTGACGCGATTTCTCCTGAAAAAGTGAAAAACATTAAAAAGGCAATCGCAGAACTGAATTATCGGCCGAGTAAAATGGCCCAAGGTTTGAAAATAAAAAAAAGCAAGTTAATTGGATTTGTTGTAGCGGATATTACAAACCCTTTTTCGGTCGCTGCTTTCAGGGGAGTCGAAGAGGTTTGTGATCAATATGGCTACAGCATTATGGTGTGCAACACAGATAACAGTCCTGAAAAAGAGCGGGAAATGCTCTTAAAGCTAGAAGCCCATTCGGTTGAGGGCCTGATTTTAAACGCAACAGGGGAAAACAAGGATTTGCTGCGCGCTTTTGCTGAACAGCACATTCCGACGATCTTAATTGACCGGAAACTGCCGGATCTGAAACTGGATACCGTAACGACTGACAACAGGTGGATCACTAAAGAGATTCTTCAGAAGATTTACAGCAAAGGGTATACTGATGTCGCGCTGTTTACCGAACCAATTTCCTCTATCAGCCCTCGTGCAGAAAGAGCAGCGGTGTATCAGGAAATGGCTGCGGTTCAAAATGTGAACGGGCTTGTCAGAATGTATGAAATTGACGTAAAGGACAAGGAGCAGCTTAAGGCGGCGCTACGTTATTTTCACAAGGAGATGCCGGAGCAAAAAAAAGCGATTCTGGCTTTGAATGGCTTGATTATGCTGAAAATCATCAGCTGTATGGAAGAGCTTGGCCTGCGCATCCCTCAAGATATAGGGATTGCAGGGTTCGATGACACGGAATGGTACAAACTGATCGGTCCAGGCATTACAACGATCGCTCAGCCGTCACATGATATGGGCAGGACGGCGATGGAACGTGTATTAAAAAGGATTGAAGGTGACAAAGGAGCGCCTCAAACCATTGAATTGGAGGCAAAAGTCATCATGAGAAAGTCACTTTAATCCTAGGTGCCCTCAACTAAGAGGAGGTTGGGAAGAGATGAAGCTTGATGCGGTGACATTCGGTGAATCAATGGCCATGTTTTACGCAAATGAGTATGGAGGCCTTCATGAAGTATCCACTTTTTCTAAAGGGCTTGCCGGAGCAGAAAGCAATGTCGCCTGCGGCCTTGCCAGACTCGGATTCCGAATGGGATGGATGAGCAAGGTCGGCAATGATCAGCTCGGCACGTTTATTGTACAGGAACTTAAAAAAGAGGGAGTGGATGTGTCCCGCGTGATCCGCTCGCAGGACGAAAATCCCACCGGGCTGCTGCTGAAGTCAAAAGTGAAAGAAGGTGACCCGCAAGTTACCTACTATAGGAAAAACTCAGCTGCAAGCACATTAACTTCTGTTGAATATCCGAAAGACTATTTTCAATGCGCAGGCCATTTGCATGTGACAGGCATTCCGCCTGCCTTATCAGCCGATATGAAAGACTTCACGTATCATGTCATGAACGATATGAGAAACGCCGGGAAAACCATTTCATTCGACCCTAATTTAAGGCCTTCGCTTTGGCCTGATCAAGCAACAATGATACACACAATTAATGATCTGGCTGGGCTTGCAGACTGGTTTTTTCCGGGGATCACAGAGGGAGAGCTATTGACCGGAGAAAAAACACCTGAAGGCATTGCTGATTATTATCTGAAAAAAGGAGTCAGCTTTGTTGCTATTAAACTCGGAAAAGAAGGCGCTTACTTTAAAACGGGGACAGGTGAAGGATTTCTAGAAGGCTGCAGGGTCGATCAGGTGGTTGATACAGTTGGCGCCGGAGACGGATTTGCAGTCGGTGTAATCAGCGGTATCCTAGATGGTTTGTCGTACAAGGATGCGGTGCAAAGGGGAAATGCGATTGGCGCTTTGCAAGTGCAGGCACCGGGGGATATGGACGGTTTGCCGACCAGGGAGAAATTAGCTTCGTTTTTATCTGCTCAAAGAACGGTTTACCAAAAGAAAGGGGATTATTAATATGGATTCCAAAATCGTTGAAAACCGTCTGCAAGAAGCCAGGCTGATTGCAGTCATTCGCTCAAAGGATAAACAGGATGCCTGTCAGCAGATTGAGAGTTTATTAGATAAAGGGATTCGTGCAGTTGAAGTGACGTATACGACGCCCGGGGCATCAGATATTATCGAAACCTTCCGTAATAGAGACGATATTTTAATTGGCGCGGGCACGGTCATCACCGCGCAGCAAGCTGGGGAAGCTGCTGAGGCTGGCGCACAGTTTATTGTCAGTCCGGGTTTTTCAGCTGATCTTGCTGAACACCTTTCTTTTGTAAAGACACATTATATCCCCGGCGTCTTGACTCCGAGCGAAATTATGGAAGCGCTGACATTCGGTTTTACGACATTAAAGCTGTTCCCAAGCGGTGTGTTTGGCATTCCGTTTATGAAAAATTTAGCGGGCCCTTTCCCGCAGGTGACCTTTATTCCGACAGGCGGGATACATCCGTCTGAAGTGCCGGATTGGCTTAGAGCCGGAGCTGGCGCCGTCGGAGTCGGCAGCCAGCTGGGCAGCTGTTCAAAAGAGGATTTGCAGGCTGTTTTCCAAGTGTAAGTGGAATTGTTTTTTCATAACCGGAGGATGGGAGAATCCACAATATGAAAATCAAGGCGACAATTGAACGGGTACCTGGCGGAATGATGATTATTCCGCTATTTCTTGGAGCGGCGCTCAACACGTTTGCTCCTGGAACAGCGGAGTTCTTTGGAGGTTTTACGGGTGCTTTGATTACTGGAACGCTGCCGATACTGGGTGTTTTTATCTTTTGCGTAGGAGCAACGATTGATTTTCGTTCTTCAGGCTACATCGCAAGAAAAGGAATCACGTTATTATTGGGGAAAGTCGGATTTGCGGCGCTGCTCGGCGTGATCGCAGCGCAATTTATACCTGACGAAGGCATACAATCCGGCTTTTTTGCAGGCCTTTCTGTTTTAGCAATTGTCGCGGTAATGAATGAAACGAACGGCGGACTGTATTTGGCGCTTATGAACCATATGGGAAGAAAAGAGGATGCGGGCGCTTTCGCTTTTATTAGTACAGAATCAGGTCCTTTTATGACCATGGTGACGTTTGGTGTGACGGGACTTGCCGCATTCCCATGGGAAACGCTGGCAGCGACAGTCATCCCGTTTTTGCTCGGATGTATACTTGGAAATCTGGATCATGATCTCAGGGACTTATTCAGCAAGGTTGTGCCAGCGATCATTCCATTTTTCGCCTTTTCGCTCGGCAATACCTTGAATTTTGGAATGCTGATCCAATCAGGGCTGCTCGGCATTTTTATCGGAGTTTCTGTCGTCATTTTATCGGGCAGCTCCTTGTTTTTGCTTGATCGTTTTGTCGCGCGGGGGGACGGTGTCGCGGGTGTGGCGGCTTCTTCTACGGCGGGGGCGGCTGTAGCTGTCCCATACGCATTAGCGGAAGCGAATGCCTCATTTGCCCCAGTTGCTGAATCGGCAACTGCAATTATAGCGACGAGCGTAATTGTCACCTCGCTCTTAACCCCGCTGGCAACAGTGTGGGTGGATAAAAAAATCAAACAGAAAAAGAGGAGAACACCTCCGCCAAAAAATCAAATGACGATCAACTGAATAAAAGGCTGCCGCCAAACGTACCGGCAGCCTTTTATACAAACAATTTGACTTTCATTCCCCCTTCCATTAGCCTGTAATGGAACGGCTAGAATAGGGAGGGAATGGATATGGAGATACATACATATGAAAAGGAATTTTTTGATCTTTTAAAACGAATTTCACATTACAGCGAAGCAGTCGCGTTAATGCACTGGGACTCCAGAACTGGCGCGCCGAAAAACGGCTCAGAGGACCGGGCTGAAAGCATCGGCCAGCTTTCAACAGATATATTCAATATCCAGACATCCGATCGAATGAAAGAGCTAATCGATGCCTTGTATGAACGATTTGATGACTTGTCAGAAGATACGAAAAAAGCGGTGGAACTGGCAAAAAAAGAGTATGAAGAGAATAAGAAAATCCCTGAGGCTGAATACAAAGAATACGTAATTCTGTGTTCAAAGGCAGAAACAGCATGGGAGGAAGCGAAAGGAAAATCTGATTTCAGCTTGTTTTCTCCTTATTTAGAACAGCTGATTGAATGTAATAAACGTTTTATTACGTATTGGGGATATCAAGAGCATCCTTATGATGCATTGCTTGATTTGTTTGAGCCCGGTGTTACGGTAAAGGTGCTTGATCAGCTGTTTGCTGAGCTGAAGGAAGCGATTATCCCTCTTGTTAAACAGGTGACAGCTTCCGGAAATAAACCAAATACAAGCTTTATTACAAAAGCGTTCCCGAAAAAAAAGCAAAAAGAGCTCAGTCTGTATTTTTTACAGGAGCTTGGCTACGATTTTGATGGCGGAAGACTTGATGAAACCGTTCATCCGTTTGCAACTACGCTGAACCGGGGAGACGTTCGAGTCACGACGAGATATGATGAAAAAGATTTTCGGACGGCAATCTTTGGCACCATTCATGAGTGCGGGCACGCGATATACGAGCAAAATATTGATGAAGCACTGAGCTGCACGAACTTGTCAGACGGTGCATCAATGGGAATTCATGAATCTCAATCATTATTTTACGAGAATTTTATCGGCCGCAACAAGCATTTTTGGACACCGTACTATAAGAAAATTCAAGAGGCATCACCTGAACAGTTCAAGGACATCTCCCTGGATGATTTTGTCCGTGCAATCAATGAATCAAAACCTTCATTTATCAGGGTTGAAGCGGATGAATTGACGTATCCTCTTCATATCATCATTCGTTATGAAATTGAAAAAGCGATTTTCAGCAATGAAGTGTCTGTAGAAGAACTGCCGTCGCTTTGGAATCAAAAATACCAGGATTATTTAGGGATTACACCGCAGACGGATGCAGAGGGGATTTTACAGGACGTCCATTGGGCAGGAGGAGATTTCGGTTACTTCCCATCCTATGCGCTCGGCTACATGTATGCGGCTCAGCTGAAACAAAAAATGCTTGAGGATCTCCCTGAATTTGACGCTCTCTTAGAAAGAGGGGAATTTCATCCGATAAAGCAATGGCTGACGGAAAAGGTGCATATTCATGGAAAACGGAAAAAGCCGTTAGACATTATTAAAGATGCGACAGGAGAAGAACTGAACGTTCGCTATTTAATTGACTATTTATCAACCAAATATTCAAATCTCTATTTGGCATAATCAAAGCCTGGCGGCGCGGCCGCCAGGCTTTTTATGATCGGATTCCTTTTAAATACGAATGATATCTAAAAAAAAGAAAATAAGGTTCGGAAATTTTCACTTTCAGCCTATGCAAGAGATTAGAATCTTGATATAATTTTATTACAATATCATAGGAACACTCATATAATAGCGTGGATATGGCACGCAAGTTTCTACCGGGCACCGTAAATGTCCGACTATGGGTGAGCAATGAAACCGCACGTGTACGGTTTTTTGTTATATCAGCATTGCTTGCTCTTTATTTGAGCGGGTAATGCTTTTTTTATTCTCATAACGGAGGTAAGACAAGATGGAAGCACTGAAACTGAAAATAGAGGAAGAAGGCGTCGTATTATCTGATCAGGTATTGAAAGTGGATTCTTTTTTGAATCACCAAATTGATCCGCTGCTTATGCAGAGAATTGGTGACGAATTTGCGTCCAGGTTTGCAAAAGACGGTATTACCAAAATTGTGACAATCGAATCATCAGGTATCGCTCCCGCTGTAATGACTGGCTTGAAGCTGGGTGTACCTGTTGTCTTCGCAAGAAAGCATCAATCGTTAACACTTACTGACAACTTGCTGACAGCGTCTGTTTATTCCTTTACGAAGCAAACAGAAAGCCAAATCGCGGTGTCTGGGACCCACCTGTCGGATCAGGACCATGTGCTGATTATCGATGATTTTTTGGCAAATGGACAGGCAGCACACGGGCTCGCGTCAATTGTGAAGCAAGCGGGTGCTTCTATTGCAGGAATTGGCATTGTGATTGAAAAGTCATTTCAGCCGGGAAGAGATGAACTTGTAAAACTGGGCTACCGAGTGGAATCTTTGGCAAGAATTCGGTCTTTAGAAGAAGGGAAAGTGTCCTTCGTACAGGAGGTTCATTCATGAAAAATGGATTCGGCAAAACGCTGTCATTAGGGATTCAGCATGTTCTCGCCATGTATGCCGGTGCCATTGTCGTTCCTCTGATTGTCGGAAAAGCAATGGGACTGACTGTCGAACAGCTGACCTACTTAGTATCGATTGATATTTTTATGTGCGGTGTGGCTACACTTTTGCAAGTATGGAGCAACCGCTTTTTCGGGATCGGACTTCCGGTAGTGCTTGGCTGTACATTTACAGCTGTATCGCCGATGATTGCGATTGGATCTGAATACGGGGTTTCGACGGTTTACGGAAGCATTATTGCTTCAGGCATTCTAGTCATACTTATTTCATTTTTCTTTGGAAAGCTCGTCTCGTTTTTTCCGCCGGTTGTGACAGGCTCTGTTGTTACGATTATCGGTATTACTTTGATGCCGGTTGCCATGAATAACATGGCCGGCGGAGAAGGAAGTGCAGATTTCGGAGATCTCTCCAACCTTGCACTTGCTTTTATCGTTTTGAGTATCATTGTGCTTCTATACCGTTTTACAAAAGGCTTTATCAAGTCCGTCTCGATTTTGATCGGTATTTTGATTGGGACCTTCATCGCTTATTTTATGGGGAAAGTTCAATTTGATAATGTGTCGGATGCGGCAGTTGTACAAATGATTCAGCCATTTTACTTCGGAGCGCCGTCTTTTCATGCAGCGCCTATCATTACGATGTCCATCGTTGCAATTGTCAGTCTTGTGGAGTCTACGGGTGTTTACTTCGCCTTAGGTGACCTGACAAACCGCCGTTTGACAGAGAGAGATTTGTCTAAAGGCTATCGCGCTGAGGGGCTGGCTGTGCTTCTGGGCGGTATTTTTAACGCTTTTCCTTACACGGCATTCTCTCAAAATGTCGGGCTTGTTCAGCTCACAGAAATCAAAAAAAATGCTGTCATTGTGGTCACAGGTGTGATCTTAATGGCATTCGGGCTGTTTCCAAAGATCGCTGCTTTCACGACGATTATTCCATCTGCCGTTTTGGGCGGTGCAATGGTGGCGATGTTTGGAATGGTGATCGCTTACGGAATTAAAATGCTTAGCCGCATTGATTTTGCGAAACAGGAAAATCTGCTGATTGTTGCCTGCTCAGTGGGTTTGGGACTCGGTGTGACCGTTGTGCCGGATATTTTCAAACAGCTTCCGAGTGCACTTACGCTTCTTACAACGAATGGCATTGTGGCGGGCAGCTTCACTGCAGTTGTCTTAAATATTGTATATAACGTATTTTCTAAAGCCAAAAAAACAGAACAAGAAGCTGACCTTACGGAACAAAAAACAGCAGTCTAACTCCGCCGCGGCGGAGTTTTTTTGCATATAAAAAAGATCGTTGCGGCACAATGTATGCAAAGAGGTGATTGCATGGCGTTTATTTTATCCATTGGAACAAGTCTTCCTGTATATGATGTAAATCAAGAGAAAGCGGCTGAGTTCGCCCGCTATATGTTTCAGCATTCCTTTAAGGATATTGACCGGCTGTTATCCTCCTTTAAAAACGGGCAAATCCATTCGAGACAGTTTGTTAAGCCGATTGAATGGTATAAAGAGGAGCACAGCTTTGAAGAAAAAAATCAAATATACATAGAAGAAACACTTAAGCACAGCAGGGAGGCTGTTCGTGAGTGCCTCTCTCACCCTGAATTTGTTCAAGAAGCCATTCCTTATGAGAAAGTGGAAGCGGTTTTTTTCGTCTCCAGCACAGGTCTTTCCACACCGAGTATCGAGGCGCGGCTTATGAATGAACTTCCGTTTTCTCCATATACGAAGCGGATTCCGATTTGGGGCTTAGGCTGTGCAGGAGGGGCCAGCGGGCTTGCGCGCGCAGCCGAATACTGCAAAGCGTATCCGGAGGCTTTTGTGCTTGTCATTGCTGCTGAGCTGTGCAGCCTGACATTTCAGCCGGAAGATAAAACGAAAAGCAATCTGATCGGCACCTCGCTATTTGGTGACGGCGTTGCCGCAGCATTATTATGCGGAGAGAAGGCAGACCGCACGGTGTCAAAACTGAAGCTTGCCCCGAAGATAACAGACTCCCAATCTGTTTTGATGAAACAATCAGAAGATGTCATGGGCTGGGACTTTACCGATCAAGGATTCAAAGTCATTTTCTCACGAGACATACCAACTTTGGTAGAAAATTGGCTCAAAACAAATGTACAGATTTTTTTGGACAAACATCGGCTGTCATTCTGTGATATAAGTGTTTTTTTGGCGCATCCAGGCGGAAAAAAAGTGATCGACGCATACATCAAAAGTCTTGGGCTGTCGTCAGAAAAGCTTTCATCAGCGCAAAACATATTGCGAAAACACGGAAATATGTCTTCAGCCACAATCTTGTATGTGGTCAAAGACCATCTGCAGAACGGACATAAAAAGGAAGCTGAACGGGGACTGATTGGCGCATTAGGGCCGGGTTTCTCATCAGAACTGCTATTATTCAGCTGGGAAAAGGGGGCTTGACTTATGTTTTGGTTGTTGATCGCCATTCTCATTGTTCAAAGAGCAGCAGAAATGGCAGTAGCCAGACAAAATGAACAAAAGGTAAAGAAGCAAGGAGCAATTGAATTTGGCGAGAGCCACTATCCGTATATCATTACGATGCATATCCTTTTCTTTATGTCTTTAATTGCTGAAGTGCTGCTAATGAATAAACAGCCGTCAAGCTGGTGGATCGGTATCGCCGCAGTTATTTTAAGTGTACAGGCAGTGCGATATTGGGCGCTCTGTTCCTTGGGAGCATATTGGAATACGAAAATCCTTGTCGTTCCAGGTGCAGAGCTTGTAAAAAAAGGTCCTTATAAATGGATGAAACATCCAAACTATGCTGTTGTTATACTTGAAATTTTGCTGATTCCGCTGCTTTATCAAGCGTATGTCACCATGTGTCTGTTTTCCATTTTAAATGCCGTGTTGTTAACCGTCAGAATTCGCGCAGAAGACAAGGCATTACAGGAATACAGTGTAAAATAGCGATTGAAAATCATTCTCACTCATGTTAAAATGAATATGAAAAAGATTCTCAATCAGGATGGTGAATCAAATGACAATGCTGTTTTTGCTCGGAGCGGTTTGTACATATAGTGTTTTGATTGGTTTTGTATTAAAAGGAATCTCTAATAAATCTGTTTGATGAATCTGGAACTTGTAAAAGTTGCAGATTTTCTTTTATAGAGGCTGCCGTAATGGCAGCTTTTTTCTATTCTCCTAAAGAAATTTGGTTTATTCTTGTGTAAAATGAAAAGGGAATGAATTCAGACCTTTCGAAAAAGGTTCACAATTGAAACGGCACAAAGGGGTACAGGCTTATGACAGAACATAACAGAAACGAGCTTTTGCACAAAACTGGGGAACTTTATCAGCAATTTATTGAGAATCAAGATGGACAAAGGGCTGCTAAACTGGCTGCGGTCATGAAAAAAGCGGCAGATGAAGAGGTTTATATCGCGTTTACGGGGCATTATTCAGCGGGGAAATCATCACTGCTGAACTGCCTGTTAATGGAGAATATTTTGCCGACAAGCCCGATCCCAACGAGCGCTAACCTTGTTGTGATCAGAAACGGGGAAAAGCGAGTTCGGCTTCATACAACAGACGGAGCGTGTGCTGAGCTGGAAGGGGCTTACCAGAAAGACAAGGTACAGCAATATTGCAAAGACGGTGAACAGATTGAAAGCGTCGAAATTTTTGACAGGTATACTGAGATCGATTCCGGAGTTGCGTATATTGATACTCCAGGGATCGATTCAACGGATGATGCTCATTTTCTATCGGCTGCTTCTATTCTTCACCAGGCGGATGCGCTGTTTTACGTTGTTCACTATAATCACGTACACGCTGAGGAAAATGTAAAGTTTCTCAGATCAATTAAAGAAAACATTCCGAATGTGTATTTTATCGTTAATCAAATTGACCGCCATGACGAGACGGAGACAAACTTTGGAGACTATAAAAAACAGGTAGAGGAGATGCTTTGCAATGAAGGGATTTCAAAGGAAGCGCTCTATTTTACGTCAGTAACAGAACCGGATCACCCGTTTAATCAGATTGGGGCTTTGAGACAAGAGTTAAAAAGAATAGAAAAGCAATCAAAAAACAATTTGCAGGCTTTAACCGAACAAAAGATCCATAATCTGCTGAAGGAACATACGGAAATGCTGAAGAAAGACGAAACAGACGGCCCGAGTTTCGCTGCACAGCTTAACATCCAAACTGGACTGGTCCAATCGCTGCGTGATCAATTGGATGAGGCTGCAAATCAAGCGGCTGAGGCAGAGAAGAGGATGCAGGAAGAAATCAATCGTATTTTAAAAAACGCCAACCTGACGCCTTTTGAAATGCGTGAATTGGCGGCTGCATTTTTAGAGTCACAAAAGCCTTCTTTTAAAACCGGCTTTTTCTTTTCTAAAGCGAAAACTGCACAAGAAAGAGATAAAAGGCGGAATGTTTTTTTCTCTGATGTGACCAAACGAACAGAGGCCGAAGCGGATTGGCACATAATAGACACGCTCCATAAACTCGCCAAAGCATTTGATGTCCATAACGTTGAGAGTGAAAAGCTGATTCAGTCCTATCGCACTCCGCTTGATATAAGCATCATTGAACGCGCGGTCAAGCAAGGTGCAGCCTTTTCTTCTGAATATGTATTGCAATATACAAAAGACTTGGCAGAGCTGGTCCGGAAAGAGGCGAAAAGAGAGGCCGCAGACATCATAAAGGTACTCTCCGCTATGGTGAAAGAGCGTGTTTCCAAAGACGTGCAAACAATTAACGACCGGCTCGCCCAAGAATCAGAAAAACTTGTCCTTCTTCAAGAACAGGCTCGTTTAGAGAATCATGCCCGCGAGAAAATCAATCGCCTGTGGGCCATTTGGGAAGAAGAGTCCGAATGCCCGATGCATATAGACACAGAATGGTTTAAATTGAAGAAAAAAAGAGTGGCGGCTCCAGAACAGAAACAAGGCCGAGGCCAGCTGGCGGAGCAGCAGATGCCGAATCCAGAAATCAATATAGAACAAGAACTGCCGCTTCAAGACCAAATCAAACGCTTTTACACTTTGTCTGATGTTTTAGGCGAAAGCAGCATGTTGTCAAAGCATATTTCAGCGTTTCGTGATAGGATTAAACGGCTTGAGGAACGGAAATTTACACTTGCTCTTTTTGGGGGCTTCAGTTCGGGGAAATCATCTTTTGCCAATGCGCTTGTTGGCGAAAGAGTGCTGCCATCCTCACCAACGCCAACCACAGCAACAATTAACAAAATCACAAAGCCAATCAATGGCAGCCTAAACAAAACAGCGGATGTAGTATTTAAGACGGAGGATGACATAACGGCTGAAATTTTGCAGCTCACCGGAATATCAAAAGAACCGGCAGGCCGTTCCTTCGCAGAGAAGTGGGAAAAGGCAGTCAAAAAAAACAGGCTGCAAGAAGAGCACGTGAAATTGATAAGAAATTTCCTGCTTGCATACGAGAGGTATCAGCAGTATATACAGGAACAGAAGATATTAACGATTCCGCTGTCTGAATTAAAGCCGTATGTAGCAGAGGAAACAACGGCCTGTGCTGTGAAAGAGGTAACGGTCTACTATACATGCCCGCTCACTGAAAAAGGGATTACGATTGTTGATACACCCGGCGCGAGCAGCATGAATAAACGGCATACAGAGCTGGCATTCCAATATATCAAAGATGCGGATGCATTTTTTTATATGACCTATTATCAACACTCCTTTTCAAAAGGAGATCGTTCATTTTTACGGAAGCTCGGACTTGTGAAAGAATCGCTCAGCATGGATAAAATGTTTTTCGTTATTAATGCCGCAGACCTTGCAAAAGATAAAACAGAGCTTGAAACAGTGACCGATTATGTCAGCGCGGAGCTTGTAAAAGAAGGGGTTTATGAGCCGCAGCTCTTTACCGTTTCAAGTAAGGAGGAGCTGCTGGGAAAACCGGAATCATTTTATAACCAGTTCCCGAAAGTAAGAAAACACTTAGATCGGTTTATCGAAGTGGACGTAAAAAAAGCGTCCGCTGCACAGCTCAGTTTGGAAGCAGACAAACTATGCGAAACTGTTTTCCAGCTTCACAAATCCCAGCATCAGTCCATAGAAGAGAAGGAAGCGCAGAAACAGCGTCTCATGCTGTCATTTGAGCAGGCAGTTGCCGATATCGAGAAACGGCGGAACTCAGAAACCATCATTGAGAAAGTGAAAAAAGATACAAGAGAGCAGCTTTATCACATTACACAGCGATTATCGTATTTTGCAAATGATTTATTAAAATCGGCATTTCATCCCGGGCTGCAAAACGGGGATTGGAAGAAGAATGTGAGTAAGGCGATGACAACAGCCTTGCATGAATACCAGTTTGAATATATTCAGGAAATCAAAACGCTTGATGTTCGCATGAGCGGTTTCATCGAACGGCATATCACAGAAGAATGGCTGGATAACTTTCAAAAAACATTAAACGCAGACGGTTATTTTTCCATTTATGCGGGTGATCAGCATTTGAGCGGCATACAGCTGAAGGAAGTTGAACCAGAAATGGAAGAACGTGTTTTTGAAAAGGAACTAAAAGAGGTCAAATCACCGAAGCAGTTTTTTGAGCAAAAAGGAAAATCGGCCTTTATCGAAGCTGTACGGTTGAAACTTACGAAAATCACAGAGGCATGGATAAAAAATGAAGAAGAGAGCCTGATCTCTCATTACACAGCTCACCTCAGACGCTTACAGGAAGATATGGCTGAAAAGGCAATCACGCAAATAACGGATCAAAAAGAGACGTATTTCAAAGGATATGCAGAAGGGGAACATGCGAAAGAGATTGAAATGGCGTACCAAGCGTGCATCTCCTGGAAAAGTTCAGAGAATACAATAAAAATGTAAAATTCAGTTGGCTTGTATGTCAAGGCATGATAGACTAAATAGAAAAAAGCGAGATGAACGATTAATGTCAGAGGTACATAAAGCAATTTCAGCACATTCATCAAAACAGCACGAGCATATCAAAGCATTTATGCGTCTTGAAAATATGCGTGAAATGGCCATATCTGAAGCTGTTGCTAAATGCAAAAACGATGAGCCTTTTACTACAGACGCTATTAATGACATCACCGAGCAAATGAATCAGCTCGCTAAAAAAGGCATCGTCCCGACAAGACGGCTTGTATCAAAAGAAATGGTCAGAGAATACGCAAGCCGAGTGTAAGCTGGATGATCCTGCCGCGATTGAACCTCCTGCCGGATGCATATACTATGGACATCCGACGTAAGGGGGGATTCATGTTGGGCAGAACAAAGCTGGGAAACAGAAATGCACAGGCGAATAACAATGCCAAAAAGAAAAACGGATTTCAAACCCATTTTGACTCTTACGCAGGACGCGAAGCTGAGAAGCTGATCGCCAGCAACAAAAGACACAACGACTGATGATACCCAAACAGTATCTCTTTATTAGAGATACTGTTTTTTATTTTGGGCCGCTTTATGCTAAAATAGAAGGAATGAAAGAAAAGGGAGTTATCAGATGAATAATAATAAACTATTGCTGGTTGACGGCATGGCTCTTTTATTTCGGGCTTTTTTTGCCACGGCCGTACATCGCAACTTTATGATAAATGACAGCGGGGTGCCGACGAACGGCGTCAACGGCTTTTTAAAGCATTTGATTACAGCCGTGGAAACATTCCAGCCGACACACGTCGTCTGCTGCTGGGACATGGGGAGCAAAACGTATCGTAATGACTTGTTTCAAGATTATAAGGCAAACCGCAGCGCACCGCCTGTGGAACTGATCCCGCAGTTTGATTTGGCAAAGGAAGCAGCCGCTGAGCTTGGGATCATGAATATTGGCTTTGCCGGTTATGAAGCAGATGATTGTATTGGAACTCTTGCCGATTTATTTACAAATGAAGCAGACATTACGGTCGTAACAGGGGACAGAGACTTACTCCAGCTGCTAACGGATAAAGTAAGCGTTGCTCTGCTTCAAAAAGGAATCGGAAATTATAAAGTCTATACAAAAGAGACTTTTTATGAAGAAACAGGGGTAATGCCGAAAGCTTTGATTGATATTAAAGCGCTTATGGGTGATTCCAGTGATAACTATCCCGGCGTCAAAGGGATTGGAGAAAAAACAGCCTACAAACTGATTCGTGAATATGAAACGATTGACCGTTTATTGGAAAATCTTTCTCTTCTTCCAAAGGGACAGCAGGGAAAAATTCAGCAAGGTTTAAGTGATTTGGAGATGTCGAGGAAGCTTGCGGAAATTCATTGCTCTGTGCCGCTGGTCTGCACACTGAAAGACGCTTTATTTACTTTGCAAATGGAGCAGGCGGCTCAAATGCTTCGCCGCCACCAAATTAAAGGAATTGAGCGCATGCTTGAAAAGCTGAACGCTAGAGAGATCGTATAGATCTTCTCTAGCGTTTTGTATTGCTTTTTTTTGCCCTTTCCTCAAGCTCTGTTTTAGGGTCATTATGTGTATTGCCTTCCAGGTCGCCTTGCGGAGTAACGCCGCCAGTCAGCCGGCCTTTATCTTTCTTTTTCATGTTAGTTCACCTCGCCATTAGGATGAACCAATGACTAAGATTTAATTCTTTTCATTCAGCCGAATTGCTTCTTTTGCCAGGAGATCGGCTTTTTGGTTTTGCTTGCCCGGTATCCATTTGATGAAAAAAAGAGGGAAGGCTGCTTTTAAACGGATGATTTCCTCTACAAACGGCTGAAACGTTTTATTTTTAACCATTTCAAGCTCAGCGGCGCGCTCCACAATATCTGAATCCGTTCGAAAGGAAACCGATTGATACCCGCGCGTTGCGCATAGCTTCATCCCTTCAATTAATGCAAGAAATTCCGCTTCCTGGTTTGTATGCACTCCGATTGGAATAGAGAAAGATTCTGCTTTCCCCTCATGTTTGATAAAAATGCCGATACCGGAAGGCCCGGGATTACCAGCGCTTGCGCCGTCTACATATATTTCTGTAGGCATTATGAACTCCTTTCATCATTAGGTATCATTTTTTTGGCTGCATAAGCATAAGGCAATGAAATCAAAGATACCGCAAACTTAATCAAATATGTAGAAATAAAAATATGAAGCCAAACGTCTGCCGGATAAATGCCGAAAAAAGCGACAGCAGTGAATATGAATGTATCAAACAACTGGCTGACTGCTGTACTGCCGCCATTTCTGATCCATAAAAGCCGATCAGAAGGAAATATCCTTCTAATTGCCGAATATACATAAACATCCAGCGTTTGGCTGAAGATAAAGGCAAGCAGACTTCCTAACGCAACTCGCGGAAGGAATCCAAAAATCGTTTCCAGCGCTGTTTGTGATATGTCGCTGGAAGCCGGTTCGAAAAGCAGCACGCCCTGCATGACAAATGTCAGCGTCAGGAGCGTTGAGAATCCGAGCCATACCGCTTTTCTGGCTTCAGCCGGCCCGTATTTTTCATTCAGTACATCTGTCGCAAAAAAGATTGTGCCATACATCACATTCCCGAGTGTCGCTGTTAAGCCAAACAGTTCCACTGTTTTGACGACTTGGAGGTTGGCGCAGACTGTCGCAAAACCGATCCAAACAAACAGTCCCATTTTGCCAAATCCTTTATAAAATAAAAGAACAATGATAAAATGAATGATCGCAAAAAAGATCCAAAACGAATTATTAAACAAGATGAAAAAGCTTCCTTTCCGGGGTAAGATTGGTTTGATTATAGCATAAGCCCGGCAACTAATGAATGGTAAGGTGATCGTAATGAAGCTCAGACCGCATTTAAAAATAGAAGCAAAAGGAACGGGATCCGTCTCATTTTTCAGCGAAGACTGGCTGACAGCACAGCAGGCACGTATGCTCGCCAGAGAGCTTGGACGTTTTCCATACATGAAAGAGCTAGAGTTCGAAGACGAGAAAGGCGGCAGCTGGACGCTGAAGGAATTGGAAAAGCTGACCGAGGAGCTTGCTCAAGAGCCTGATAACATCACTGTTTATTTTGATGGCAGTTTCGATAAGGAGAGCGAACTTGCGGGTCTAGGGATTGTCATCTATTATTCGTTGGGAGGAGTCCGGCATCGTTTGAGAAAAAATAAAAGCTTCCGGCTGAAAACCAATAATGAAGCTGAATACGCGGCACTTTATGAAGCAATAAGAGAAGTAAGAGAGCTTGGGGCAAGCAGAAATTCAATTACGATCAAAGGGGACTCGCTTGTTGTACTGAATCAGCTTGACGGCAGCTGGCCTTGCTATGATCCATCTCATAATGAATGGCTGGACAAAATAGAAGCACTCCTTGAATCACTGAAGCTTACTCCAACCTACGAAACGATACAGCGGAAAGACAACCAGGAAGCTGACGGCCTCGCTAAAAAAATTCTATCCCATCAATTCGTAGAAAGCCACACGAAATTAGACCGTAACGGAGATGACGATATTGGATAAGAAAATGATCTTTAAAGAACTGACAGAACTGCACGATGAATATTGCAAAGACTGTTTTATTAAGAAGCAATTTCGCAAAGAATTTGGCAAAACTTATGCACATTCTTTTTGTATCAATAAATGTACGGTTGGTGAAAAATTGAAAGCATACGGAGATGTCTTAACCAATCACTAAAAATAAAAACCGCAGAAGCTGCGGTTTTTATTCTTTGAATTCATCGAGCTGATGCTCGCTGTCATCCAGCAGCTGCTGTTGCTGCTTTACAAATTCAGGATCGTCGAGAGCTGCCAGCTCTTCAGAGTGTGACAGTTCTTTAGCATCCTCAATGGCTTGGTATGCTGAGTCGACTAATGTTTTGCTTTGGCCTCTCGTCGCGGCTCCTGTTGTTTTCTGCGCTGTTTCCACTGCTAGTTCCAGCTGCCGCTTATCCGTAAAGCCAGTCTGATCCTCATTATGGAATTTTGAAGTCAACAAAAACACCTCCACAATTATTTTGCAGAGTTTTTTTGAAATTTATGTACCAAAATAGCAAATAAAATAAAAATAAGCCGATATAACTATTGAACCAGAAATAATAGGACTGTTTTACTATTTGAGGTATCTTGATAGAGAAGGGGAACGCAGCTATGGATGATAAAGATTTGAAGTCGATCCTTCACAAAACATTTATAGAAATATACAGTGATTTAGAAGAACTGGCGGATATCGCGAAAAAAGGAAAACCGTCAATGGAAAAGTATGTTGAAGAGATTGAACAGAGGTGTAAACAAAACATTTTGGCGATTGAAATCCAGATGAAAATCAAATAGGAGAGGCGAATGCCTCTCCTCTATTTGTCATCTCATCATCATGTATTGAGTTTAGAGTTTTACAACATTAGAAGCTTGAGGTCCACGATTACCTTCGACAATTTCAAAAGAAACTTCTTGTCCTTCTTCTAATGATTTGTATCCTTCTCCTTCGATTGCTGTGAAGTGAACAAATACATCGTCTCCGCCTTCAACTTCAATGAAGCCGAATCCTTTTTCGTTGTTGAACCATTTTACTTTACCGTTTTGCATATTGCTTAATTCCTCCTAGTACTGTAGCACCCATGTGCTAAAAAAAATTTTGTCATCATTTAACTTTGATTCATTGTTAAATGATGGTTCAACTATACACCATCTGGGAGCACCCGTCAAGTTGCGAATCGGCTTATTTTTTAAAAGAAAGGCGAGTTTTATAAAAAAATGTAACCGCTTTTATTAATGGCTGAATATAAATAAAAAGAGCACACGGTTTTCGTATGCTCTCAAGTACGCCATTAAGATAGCGCTTTGGTCTTTTGTTTGGCTGTCATCATTTCTGATTCTTTCAGGATATCCTCTAAAATGACTTCAGAGGAGTTTGCTAAATGAAGGCCTTTAATGTTTTTCTTCATGCGCTGCAAGGTATCTTCATCTGCAAGAAGGGAAGTGACTGACTCGAGAATCTCTTCATGACGGTTCACGACGATGGCAGCTCCGCGGTCTTCAAAGAAGTTTGCATTTTCTTTTTCCTGGCCAGGCACAGGTTTGTACAGAATGACAGGCACACCAATGGCAGTTGCTTCAGTCAAAGTAATGCCGCCTGGTTTGGTAATCATGCAATCTGTGACCCGGAATAGCTCATCAATGCGCTCCACATAGCCCAGAACTTTTAATTTGTCACCGTTTTCCGCCTCAAGCGCACTCAAAGATTCTTTTAAAGCCGTATTTTTCCCGCACACGACAACCACTTGCACTTGCTCATCTTTGACAAGGTTTTCGCACAGCTCTTTTACGTTCTTTAATACACCGTGGGCACCTGCCATGATCAGAAGCACTTTTTTGTTTGGCGAAAGATTGTACTTTTTATATATCGGTCCAACCGGCATGGATTCTTCAAATTGCGGTCTGATTGGAATTCCTGTGATTTTTACGTTGCTTGGATGAGTGCCGATCTCCAGCAGTTTTTCCTTCACGTAATCTGTCGCTACATAATATTTATCCACGTTCTCGTGAACCCAAATTTTATGAAGGCAAAAATCAGTCATAACATTGAAGGTAGGAATGACTCTTCCTGTTCGGCGTCTGTACTCCGGCACGACAATCATCGGAAATGTATTAATAATAATATCGGGCTGATGTTCATCAACAAGTTCGCCCAATCTTTTATTACCCATTTTAAAGTAAATATTGAATTTACGTTTATTATAGATTTTGTCAACTCCGTAATAAAACAAACGATAAAACTGTTTCCCGATTGAGAAGCTTTTTAAATAAAGGTATTGAGTTACCTCTGAAACAATCGGATTTGACTCTTGGTACAAATTAGAAACTGTTACATGCTGAAAGCCGAGCCTTACACATTGTTCATAAAGTGTTTTGGCTACCTGCACATGTCCATTTCCGTAATTTGCAGTCAAAATTAATACTCTTTTATTGGTATTCAAGTAAATTCACCTCAATGTAATCAACAACAAGCAAGCTTCATGCATCGTAAGGAGTTATTGTCTATACATAAACATAACACAAATACATAATCGAATTATTAATGCAGTGAAAAAGTTAAGCTAATTTTAAATGATTTGGATTCCAGTATTTTAAATTTTTGTTATAGGCAGACTGAATCAGATGTATTTTATCATATTTTTTGCTCAGCGTATCACTAAAATAAGAAAAATTAGTCCCATTCATAAGGAGTTTCTTGGTAAACGTAATAATTCAGCCAGTTCATAAACAATAATGTGGCATGCGCTTTCCAGCGATTCACTGGCTCGTTGCTGCCTTTTGCAAAATAATGTTTAGGCGCCTCGACAGTAGAAAGGTTTCGTTCCAAATCTCTTTCATACTCTTGAAGAAGCGTATTTGTATCATATTCAGGGTGCCCTGTCAAAAAGACTTGTTTTTCGTCTTTAGACACAATTAAGCAAACCCCGGCTTCCTTTGATGCGGTAAGAATGTTTAACTCGGACACTGCTTGAAGCTGTTCCATATTTATATCTGTATGCCGGGAATGCGGCACGTAGTATAGCTCGTCAAAACCTCTTACCAATCTTTCGTGTTTTGAAAGAACGGTATGCTCGAACACACCGAAGATTTTTTTCGGCATTTGAATTTTTTCCACACCATAATGGTAATACAAACCTGCTTGAGCGCCCCAGCAAATATGCATGGTTGAAGTAACATTTGTTTTGCTCCACTCCATGATTTCCTTGAGCTCTTCCCAATATGAAACCTCTTCAAACGCCAAATGCTCGATCGGCGCACCGGTGATAATCATTCCGTCAAACTTCTTGTGACGGATATTGGAAAAAGTCGTGTAAAATTCGTCAAGGTGTTCTCTTGCAGTGTTTTTCGGCGTGTGTGTGCTTGGGATTAAAAATGTGAAATGAACCTGTAAAGGCGAATTTCCAAGCAATCTGAGAAGCTGAGTCTCTGTTTGGATTTTTTTCGGCATCAAATTTAAGATAATAATTTTTTGCGGCCGGATATCCTGATGAAATGCTCTGCTTTCATCCATTACAAATATATGTTCACTTTCAAGCACCTGTTTTGCCGGCAGGTGTGTTGGTATATTAATAGGCAACGTGCCACCTCCATTATTTCCCCGTTTAATTTTCTTCATTATAGGAATTTTCACGCCAATTTTCAATCTATCTATACGTGTTGAGGGGGGAAACAACAGAAAACTCTTTATATAAAACGCACTGACACATCTTTTGGTTTCACAGAAAATGATTTTCCATGATGTCGGAGGGAATTGAAATGTTTTATAGAATGATAAGATAAAAACGAACCCTATGAATTGAAAATAAACGACTGCTCATGTCGTCAAGTTTCTTAATTGATGTTTACATTTTGAATTGAAATTTAAAAAAGATAAAATATTCACCAGGGACATAGGAGGGAATTACATGTCTATATATCATATGAAGGTACGTACAATAACAGGGAAAGACATGACACTTCAGCCTTTCACGGGAAAGGTACTGATGATCGTGAATACTGCAAGCAGGTGCGGTTTTACTCCCCAATTGAAGCAGCTGCAGGAATTATATGATACATATCAGCAGGAGGGGCTTGAGATCTTAGGGTTTCCCTGCAATCAATTTATGAACCAAGAGCCTGGAGAAGAGGCTGACATACAGGAATTTTGTGAAACAAATTACGGTGTTACGTTTCCCATGTTTTCAAAAGTGGATGTAAACGGAAAAAACGCCCATCCGCTGTTTGTGTATTTGACAGAGCATGCAAAAGGAATGCTGGGAACTAAGGCAATTAAGTGGAACTTCACGAAATTTATAGTGGATAGAAATGGAGAAATCGTTGGCCGTTATTCACCAAATACAAATCCGAAAGAGCTGGAAGATGCTATCGTGAAGCTATTAGGGCAATGAAGAGGGTGTTTTTGTGAAGAAATTGAAGCAGGCAGAGCAAATCAGGACATGGGTTCAATCTATCCTGACTGGCGAAAGCTCTGGACATGATTATCATCATGTATCAAGAGTTGCAGATCTTGCTGTGTATATTGGAGAAAAGGAAAAAGCGGATTTGTTCATTGTTGAAACGGCGGCTTTGGTTCATGATTTAATTGATGTGAAGCTGCCTGACACGGTCAGGCTTTCTGTGAGCGAAGTGTATGATCAGCTCGTTTTTTTCGGGGTAGGAAAAGAGGCTGCTGACAGAGTGATTCATATTATAACAAGGATGTCCTTTCGGGACAGGGGGAAATTGGCGAAGGAGCCGCTCTCAATTGAAGGAAAAGCTGTACAGGATGCTGACAGACTTGATGCGATTGGTGCTGTCGGCATTGCGAGAGCTTTCATGTTTGCGGGCGCAAAAGGGCATGGCCTATATGGAGATGAGCAAAGCGCCTACGCTCATTTTTTTCATAAGCTGCTGCGGCTGAAAGATATGATGAATACAGACACTGCACGGGAATTGGCAGAAGAAAGACACGATTTTATGCTTCAGTTTGTCCGCCAATTAGAAAAAGACATACCCGGGATTGATGCCAAAACGTCGTAATAGAAGGCTTGGAACGACTGTGATAGAATAAGTCACAGATATGCTATAGGAGGACGATCATGAAGATAAAATCAATTGAACCTACACCAAGCCCGAATACAATGAAAGTCATCTTAACGGAAGAGCTTCCGGCGGGCAAAAGCAATAACTATAAACCTGAGCAAGCAGAAGGCGCACCGCCCGTTATAGCGGAAATCCTTAAAATAGATGGAGTTAAAGGGGTATATCACGTCGCAGATTTTCTAGCTGTTGAACGGAATGCAAGATACGACTGGAAAGACATTTTACCGCAAGTCCGCACTGCATTTGGGATGGAAAGTGCTGAAAGCGCAGAAGAAAACCGCTCTGAACAAGAATCTTTTGGAGAGGTAAAAGTTTTTGTGCAGATGTTCAGCGGCATTCCTATGCAAGTTAAATTGACGGATGGGGAGCGGGAAGAGCGCTTCGGCTTACCTGAGCGCTTTCAGCAGGCGATCTTAAAACTCAGATCTGAGGCTTCAAATGTTGTATTTGAACGGGCCTGGAAAGAACAAGGTGTCAGATTCGGCGACTTTAATGAAATCGGCCATGACGTGACAGAAGAGCTTCAGGCGGCATACAGTGATGAACGGCTGAAACGACTGACAGAAGCAGCTGCTCAAGGAAAGAGCGAAGCAAAACAAGCAGTACAGCGCAAAGCGTATAAAGTAACGCTCGACATGCTTGATGATGAGGACTGGAAAAAGCGTTATGCGCATCTGGAACAGATGGATCCAAAAGAAGAGGATATCCCGGTTTTACAGAAGGCATTGGATGATCCAAAGGTGTCTATCAGAAGACAGGCTGTTGTGTACTTAGGAATGATTGAAACACCTGATGTTCTTCCTCTATTGTATAAAGCACTTGAGGACAAAGCGGTCTCAGTCAGAAGAACGGCCGGAGACTGCCTGTCTGATATCGGCGATCCTCAAGCCATTCCTGCTATGATCAAGTCGTTAAGCGACTCCAGCAAGCTTGTTCGTTGGCGTGCGGCTATGTTCCTGTACGAAGTCGGCGATGAAAGTGCAATTGAAGCTTTGCGCGCTGCCGAAGATGATCCCGAATTTGAGGTCAGCCTTCAAGTGAAAATGGCGCTTGAGCGTATTGAACATGGAGAAGAAGCAAAAGGGTCTGTTTGGAAACAAATGACAGAGAGCAGAAAAAAAGGTGAATAGAGGTGAAAAAGGTGCAGATCATGCACCTTTTTTATGTGAATTCACTTTTTATAAAAATTATTTCGAATATTGTTGAAAAATATTCGAAAACTATTTATAGTAAGTAACAATATTAATAGTTGGAGGGTTCAAATCGAAAGAAAGCTATATAAATATAAAAACACAAAAGAACAAACCAAGGCGAGGGCGGCCTGAAATTATCTTTTTCGCAAAAACAGTCCATAAATAAACTGAAAATTGTTAAAATAAAATCCAATCTAACAATTGAAAGAATTTAGGGGGATCACCATGGCAGAATTACGCAGTAACATGATCACACAAGGAATCGATAGAGCTCCGCACCGCAGTTTGCTTCGTGCAGCTGGTGTAAAAGAAGAGGATTTCGGCAAGCCGTTTATCGCGGTGTGTAATTCATACATTGATATCGTTCCCGGTCATGTTCACTTGCAGGAATTTGGAAAAATTGTAAAAGAAGCAATCAGAGAAGCAGGAGGCGTGCCATTTGAATTTAATACCATTGGAGTAGATGATGGCATCGCGATGGGGCATATTGGTATGAGATATTCGCTGCCAAGCCGTGAAATCATCGCTGACTCTGTGGAAACGGTTGTATCCGCACACTGGTTTGACGGAATGGTCTGTATTCCGAACTGCGACAAAATCACGCCGGGAATGCTTATGGCGGCAATGCGCATCAACATTCCGACGATTTTTGTCAGCGGCGGGCCGATGGCGGCAGGAAGAACAAGTGACGGGCGAAAAATCTCCCTTTCCTCAGTATTCGAAGGGGTAGGCGCCTACCAAGCAGGGAAAATCAATGAAAACGAGCTTCAAGAACTAGAGCAGTTCGGATGTCCAACGTGCGGGTCTTGCTCAGGCATGTTTACGGCGAACTCAATGAACTGTCTGTCAGAAGCACTTGGTCTTGCTTTGCCGGGTAATGGAACCATTCTGGCGACATCTCCGGAACGCAAAGAGTTTGTCAGAAAATCGGCTGCGCAATTAATGGAAACGATTCGCAAAGATATCAAACCGCGTGATATCGTTACTGTAAAAGCGATTGATAACGCGTTTGCACTCGATATGGCGCTCGGAGGTTCTACAAATACCGTTCTTCATACGCTTGCTCTTGCAAACGAAGCCGGCGTTGAATATTCTTTAGAACGCATTAACGAAGTCGCTGAGCGCGTGCCGCACTTGGCCAAGCTGGCGCCTGCTTCGGATGTGTTTATTGAAGATCTTCATGAAGCGGGCGGCGTGTCAGCGGCTCTGAATGAGCTTTCCAAGAAAGAAGGAGCGCTTCATTTAGATGCGCTGACTGTTACAGGAAAAACTCTTGGAGAAACCATTGCGGGACATGAAATAAAGGATTATGACGTTATTCATCCATTGGATCAGCCATTTACTGAAAAGGGCGGTCTGGCTGTTTTATTTGGTAATCTGGCTCCGGACGGCGCAATCATTAAAACGGGCGGCGTACAGAATGGGATTACAAGACACGAAGGGCCGGCTGTCGTATTCGATTCTCAGGACGAGGCACTTGACGGCATTATCAACCGAAAAGTAAAAGAAGGCGACGTTGTCATCATCAGATACGAAGGGCCAAAAGGGGGACCTGGCATGCCGGAAATGCTGGCGCCAACATCTCAAATCGTTGGAATGGGACTCGGACCAAAAGTGGCATTGATTACGGACGGACGTTTTTCCGGAGCCTCCCGTGGGCTCTCCATCGGTCACGTATCCCCTGAGGCCGCTGAGGGCGGACCGCTTGCCTTTGTTGAAAACGGAGACCATATTATCGTTGATATTGAAAAACGCATCTTGGATGTACAAGTGCCAGAAGAAGAGTGGGAAAAACGGAAAGCAAACTGGAAAGGTTTTGAACCGAAAGTGAAAACCGGCTACCTGGCACGTTATTCTAAGCTTGTGACAAGTGCCAACACTGGCGGTATCATGAAAATCTAGCAGGTGAGGACACTTACTTCTGTATTTTAAGGCGTGAACATTTGAAATCCGGCCCTCTCTATAGTATCCTTTACTTCAGATGAAGGATACTAGAGGGGGCTTTTTTTATGTCAATGGCTTATGAAGAATACATGCGTCAGCTTGTCGTACCGATGCGCCGCGAGCTGACTGGAGCAGGTTTTGAAGAGTTAACAACAGCGGAAGAAGTAGAAAACTTTATGGAAAAGGCAGAGGGCACAACTCTTGTAGTCGTTAACTCTGTATGCGGCTGCGCCGCAGGCCTTGCACGTCCTGCAGCAACACAGGCAGTTCTCCAGAATGACAAAACGCCTGACAATACGGTGACTGTATTTGCGGGCCAAGATAAAGAAGCTACTGCAAAAATGCGTGAGTATTTTACTGGCCAAGAGCCTTCTTCACCGTCAATGGCTCTTTTGAAAGGCAAAGAAGTTGTACATTTTATTCCGCGTCATGAAATTGAAGGACACGACATGGAAGAAATTATGAAAAATCTGACTGCTGCCTTTGATGCACACTGCTAAATGCCCGTTTTCCGGGCATTTTCTTTTTGGGAGTACAGAAGATGATAACAACAAGCTATAGACCGTCTGAACACACCATAAAAACTGCAAAGCAGCTATCTAAAGAGCTAAATATGCCATACTGCGGCCGAAATAAACAAACGGTTGAAAACCTGCTGAAGTCAGCTGAACGTGATTTGCTTGTGGTCGGCAAAGAGCGATTTGAGCTATTTACGAAACAAGGTGCCAAATTCTTTTTTCATCCGAATACCGCGATGTTCAGAGCCAAACGCTTCTTACGCGGTGAGCAAGAGCCGATGCTTCGGGCTGCCGGTTTATCGGAAGGGGATACGTTTTTAGATTGCACACTCGGGCTGGGGTCAGATGCCATTATCGCAAGTATGGCGGTAGGCGAAACGGGGTCTGTGGTTGGGGTGGAAAAAAACCATCTTGTATCCGTTTTAGTGAGGACGGGGCTGCATTCATGGGAAACAGGTATAGAAGGGCTTCAAGCAGCGATGAGAAGAATCCAGGTAAAGAATGGTGATTGCTTAGAATACATCAAGCAGCTTCCTGACGGCTCTGTTGATGTGGTTTACTTCGATCCAATGTTTCATGAACCTGTAGAGACCTCTGACGGTATTGCGCCTTTACGCGATTTGGCTGAGGATTCCGTTTTGCACGAAGAGTGTATCAAGGAAGCGGTACGCATTTCCAGAAAAAGTGTTGTGCTAAAAGACCATTGGAAAAGCCCGCGGTTTGAACAGTTTGGTTTTCATGTCATAAAAAGAAAAACAGCACTGTTCCATTATGGTGTCATTCAGGCAAGTAAAGAAATCCCGTGATTCATACCACGGGATTTTCTGTTAATCGGTGACTTCCATGACGACAAAGTATAACAATGTTAAGAGTGAAACTGTGGCAAACAGAGCGTCAATCATGCGGAAAGCCTCCTTTCACAGAATATTGTAAGCGTTTTTACACAAAGTGCATAGCAACGAATCTCCTAATTTGTGTATCAGTTTCATATAGTACATGACTTGAATGTTTTGGTTGTGCTAAAATAAGAGAAACATGACAATAAAATAGAGAGGAATAAGCAGTCATGAAATTGTGGATGAGAAAGACCCTTGTGGTTTTATTTACCATTGTGACGTTCGGGCTCGTATCTCCTCCGGCTGCTCTTATGGCGGACAAGCCTTCCGGACAGCCGAGCAGTCTTGAGCAGAATGATTACACCGCTTTTTATGATGAGCATGACCTGTACGATGATGAGTCGGATGACAGGCGAGATCCTGAACTGCTTTTTCAATCGTACAAGGAACAGCTCCTTGACAGCGCTGAGGATCAGTCCTTTTTAAAATTCGGCAGCAGAATCGCTCCGGTCATTGAAGATGATTATCGGAAAGAGATCCTGCCAAAAATCGAAAATGTGATTAGTGATTATTTAGCGACATTGCAAGATGATGAGGCGTATCAAGATGTTGTGATCTCAAGCATGCCTTCAGCAGGCAAAACGGAAAAAATATTCAACGTCTACAATCGGACAACTGGAGAAGATCTTCTGAGATTCCATGTGCGCAGAGACCATCCGCCTCATGACGGCTACTGGTTTAATTTTCATTATCATACAGCAGAAGATGGATTTCAATCACATCATGAGCTTGGGAGCATTTACTGGGACCGCAACACTCCTCCCAACTGGATGAGTGCTTAAAGGAGATGCCATTAGACATGAAAAAGTACACAATGAATGAAATGGTCAATATAACAAAAGATATGCTGAATAAACGGGGCGTTATGATAGAAGATATTGCACGCATTGTTCAAAAACTTCAGGAAAAATACAATCCAAACCTGCCGCTCAGTGTTTGCATGGAGAATGTAGAAAAAGTCTTGAACAAACGTGAAATTATTCATGCTGTTTTGACAGGACTTGCACTCGATCAGCTTGCAGAACAAAAGCTTCTCCCCGAACCGTTACAGCATCTTGTTGAAACAGATGAACCGCTTTACGGCATAGATGAAATCATCCCGCTTTCAATCGTTAATGTGTATGGGTCGATCGGCTTGACCAATTTCGGTTATTTGGATAAAGAGAAGATTGGTATTATTAAGGAACTTGATGAAAGTCCAGACGGTATTCACACCTTTTTGGATGATATTGTGGCAGCTCTTGCTGCAGCAGCGGCGAGCAGAATTGCGCATACGCATCAGGATCTGCAAGATGAAGAAAAAGAACAGGATGAAAAGCCTGTCGTCAGCTGACTATAAAAAAATCATTTCTGAACCCAGGAATGATTTTTTATTGTGTTACACTACAAGAAGACTACTTTTAAAGGATGAAAAAAATGAAACAGTATAAGGATTTATGCAGACATGTTTTAAAGCAAAAAGGGGCGGTCAGCGTATGATTTCATTCATTTTTGCGATGGATGCCAACAGGCTTATCGGCAAAGACAATGATTTGCCGTGGCATTTGCCCAATGATCTTGCATACTTTAAGAAAGTAACATCGGGCCATTCAATCATTATGGGCAGGAAAACATTTGAATCGATCGGACGTCCGCTTCCAAATCGGAAAAATATTGTCGTCACATCAGCGCCGGCTTCAGAATTTCCGGGATGCACGGTTGTCAGTTCGTTACAGGATGTACTGGATATTTGTTCAGGCTCTGAAGAATGCTTTGTGATCGGAGGGGCTCAGCTCTATACGGACCTGTTCCCTTATGCGGACAGACTGTATATGACGAAAATTCATCACGAGTTTGAAGGTGACCGTCACTTTCCTGAATTTGATGAAGGCGATTGGGAACTGGTTTCTTCTGAGCAGGGGATCAAGGACGAAAAAAACCCGTATGATTACGAATTTCTCGTGTATGAAAAAAAGAATTCTTCTAAAGCGGGAGGATTTTAATTGGTTCGCTACAGCTTTCTAGTGGTTTATATTGTGTATATGCTGTTGAAAAATATGAAACAATTATTTAATCAAACAATGCTCGACCCTCGTCTGTCATATAAAAAACAGATGACTCTTGTGTACGAACAGCCAAAGGCATTTTTGGAAGGCTGTATCGGCATCTCCGGTTCAGTTGTGACAATCCATCAGCCAGAGCCAATCCCACAAGGTCCTGTTTTGTATGTGCACTCTCGTTTGCGCTTGGCTGAACTGGCCTTAATTGCTGGATATATTGAGGAACCGGCCGGCTTTATCGCCAACCCAAAAGTGTTCCGCTTGCCTTTTATCGGGCAATGGCTGGATCGGATGGATGTGATTTCAGACGGTCATTCAGAGAAGGTATATGAAAATGTGACAAAACAGCTGGAAAAGGGGCAAAGCTTGATTCTTTCACTAGATGGTTCTATTGATCCTGTAGAACTTGCAGCTCGCTATCAACTTCCGTTAGTGATGGTGGAAACGAAAGGAACAGAGCACCTGCAAAAGGGGTCGCTTTTTAAACGCTTAAAACCAGCCGACATTGAATTGTCCTTTTCAAAAGCTTATATACCTGCCAATGAAAAACAATTACGTGCATAAAAAAGCGCAGTCGTTAAGACTGCGCTTTTTTGTTACGAAAGGAACGGCACCTTTACACAATAGAAAAGCACGCAGAAAAACATAGCAGCGCTCCCGCCCAATACGAAGCTGTGCCAAATGGCGTGATGGAAGGGAATCTTTTTCCAAATGTAAAAGATGGTTCCGACAGAGTATAGAATGCCGCCGAGAAAAAGAAGGCTGAATCCCGCTCCGCTCAGCGAAGCATATAAAGGTTTAACCGCAATAATCATCAGCCAGCCCATGATCAAGTACACTATGGTTGACAGTAGGATAAAGCGTTTCACGAAGAAAATTTTAAAGACAATTCCACCCAGGGCAAGTGACCATACGATAACCAGCAGGGTAAAGCCGAGTGTGCCTTTCAGCGGTCCGAGTAAAAAAGGCGTGTAGGTTCCTGCGATGAGTACGTAAATCGCGCTATGATCGATAATCTCCAAAATGTCCTTCGTCTTTTTATGTGTGATGCTGTGAAGCAGTGTAGAGCTCAAATATAACAGCAGCATAGAGACACCGAAAATCGTAAAGCTGACAATATCCCAGGCAGACCCGTAATTAGCCGCGAATATGATTAAAAACACTAAAGCAGGGATGGATAAGAGTACACCAATGCCGTGTGTAATGGCATTGGCGATCTCTTCTTTCATTGTAAACAAGTGCATTCTCCTTTCGATCGCTAAATCATTTGATTTTTTAACGTCTCTATAAAGCGCAAGCCCTCAAAGGTAATTTTTGTGCCGGCGCGTCCGCGGCTTTTGGTGACATAGTCTTTTTTCTCCAAATAGTCGAGGCGGCTTCTGACCTGCTGCGGCGTTAACGAGGTTTGGGTATTTTTGCTGTGTTCAGAAATGATCCGTCTGCTGGCAGGTTCTCCTTTTTCATTCAATACTTTTATTGTTTCCAAAATAAACAAAAACTCAGCTTTTTCCATTAAAGTCAGCAGCTTTGCTTTTTTCTTTGAGGTTTTTCCGTCTATCGCGCCTCTAATATATGGCGGCAGGTCATGTGGATGAATCGTTCCCCCGCTTGATACTGCCGCCATATAATCTGCCGCGTTTTTTAATTCCCTGACATTGCCTTCAAATGTATGCTGCTCAAGCACCGGAAAGACAGAGGGGTCGATTAACAATTGCTGCCCGGAATTTGAGAGGAAATATTGTGTCAAAAGCGGTATATCGCTTTTTCGTTCAGATAATTCGGGCAGTGTGAGCGTTAAAATGTTCAGCCTGTAAAATAAGTCTTGCCTGAAGGAATGTTCCACGGATCCGTCTGCAGAAGCACAGATCATTCGCGGCTTCTCCATGTCTGAATCAAACGCTTTTAACAGCTGAGCTT
This sequence comes from Bacillus sp. ATD, assembly GCF_050585765.1. NCBI lineage: Bacteria > Bacillati > Bacillota > Bacilli > Caryophanales > Bacillaceae > Bacillus > Bacillus sp. ATD. Next base: position 504,029 of record NZ_JBOBQH010000002.1, read on the forward strand.
GTACAGAAGCCGGCATGCGCCATACTTCATCAAGAAAAAGGGTTCCTCGTGCCGTTTTGTGAAAAGCACCTGAGTTTCCGTTAGGACCAAAAAGCTCATGCATAAGGCTTTCTTCAGAATGCGTGCTGCAATTGACGCTTATAAACGGTTCATTGCTTCTCGAAGATTCCAAGTGTATGGCATATGCGAAATGATTTTTGCCTGTTCCGATTTTTCCTGTTATTAAGACAGGAAGCTCCGATAACGAGAATTGCTTGGCGATTCGCTTCGCTTCCAGGAAAGTTTGATGTTCTCCGATTAGATGTTGAAATGTGTTGAGTTTTGGTGCGCTATTCATCAATTGGCTCCTTTTGGTTCTAATTGGTTTCATTATATCATGCCTTTTGGCTGAAAACACCCTTTATTTTACGATCGTCTTTTTTCTTGAGTCTGCAGGATAATGGTTAAACAGAAGTTACCACTTGATGTGTTGGACATATTCTGTATTTTTTTAATTATTAAATAAAAATAATTGTCTTATTTTTTGAATATTCGTGTTATAATGGCATATTAAATAGGGATTTAAAACAAGAAAGGAATCTGTACATGAAACCGTTGTTGAAAGAAAACTCTCTCATCCAAGTGAAAGACATTTTGAAGGCTCACCAAAACGTAAAGGACGTTGTCATTCACACACCTTTGCAGAGGAATGACAGACTTTCTGAGAGATATGAATGCAATATCTATTTAAAACGTGAAGACTTGCAAGTTGTTAGATCTTTTAAGCTCAGAGGGGCTTATCATAAAATAAAACAGCTTTCCAGCGAGCAGACAGAAAACGGAGTGGTGTGTGCAAGCGCCGGAAACCACGCGCAAGGCGTGGCATTCTCGTGTAAACATCTTGGCATTCACGGGAAAATTTTTATGCCGTCTACTACACCGAGACAAAAAGTATCTCAAGTTGAACTATTCGGAAAAGGATTTATCGATATTATTTTGACAGGCGATACGTTTGATGACGCGTATAAAAGTGCCGTAGAGTGCTGTGAGGCGGAATCTCGGACGTTTATCCATCCGTTCGATGATCCGGATGTGATGGCCGGACAAGGGACGCTCGCAGTCGAGATTTTAAACGACATTGATGCAGAACCGCATTTTCTTTTTGCAGGTGTCGGAGGTGGCGGTCTTCTCTCAGGGGTAGGTACATATTTGAAAAATGTGTCTCCTGATACAAAGGTAATTGCTGTTGAGCCGGCGGGAGCGGCATCCTATTTTGAATCAAACAAAGCTGGGCATGTCGTCACACTTGATAAAATTGATAAGTTTGTAGATGGGGCAGCAGTTAAAAAAATTGGAGAGGAAACCTTTCGGACGCTGGAATCTGTTGTTGATGACATTCTCCTTGTCCCTGAAGGAAAAGTATGTACATCCATTCTTGAATTGTATAACGAATGTGCGATTGTTGCTGAACCGGCCGGAGCTCTTTCTGTCTCAGCGCTTGATTTGTACAAGGATGAAATCAAAGGAAAAAATGTGGTGTGTGTGGTCAGCGGGGGGAATAACGATATAGGAAGAATGCAGGAAATGAAGGAGCGTTCCTTGATTTTTGAAGGTCTTCAGCATTATTTTATCGTCAACTTTCCGCAAAGAGCGGGGGCGCTCCGCGAATTTCTTGACGAAGTCCTCGGGCCGAATGATGACATTACAAGGTTTGAATATACGAAGAAAAATAACAAAAGCAACGGACCTGCTCTTGTCGGCATCGAGCTGCAGAACAAAGCCGATTATGGGCCGCTGATTGAACGGATGAACAAAAAACCGTTTCATTATGTAGAGGTCAATAAGGATGAGGACTTATTCCATCTGCTGATCTAATTTTTTTCGCAACCGCGCAAAATGACAGACAGCCAGGCTGGCATCATATATAATAGAAGAAAAACAAAAAAAGAGGATTGATAGCTTGTTACTCAAAAGCCTAGAGTTCAAACGCGGTGACGGGATTCAGGTGAAAGTGACAGAAATACCTGTATTAAAGGAAGATGAGCACTATTATTTTATGTTACATCACCATTTGCAATTCTACTTAAAAGAAGTGTTTTCATCAAACAGCAGGACAAAAGTGTATTCTTTCCGACATTATATGAAGCGCCGGATGAAGTGGGCAGATTATCAGGCTGTTTTTCATCAAGAGGTGTTAAAGCACAACGCATAACATGCCGTTTTTTACCTGTATGTCCTCCTTTGAATCGTTAATGGGGAGGCATGCAGGATTTTTTTTGCTCAGTATCGAATACAAATATGGGACAGTAAGGACAGGTTAGAAAGCGTTTTTATGCTGGCTGAAAGGATGAATGTCATGAAGGTTATCAAAGGTTTAATGGCTGGGCTGTTTTTTCTGCTTTTGTGTGCCTGTGGAGGACAGCAGATTAAAAATCCGCTCAATTACGAAGTGGAGCCTTTTACATTTCAAAACCAAGACGGCAAGAACGTTTCATTAGAGAGTTTAAAAGGAGAAGTATGGCTGGCGGATTTTATTTTTACTAATTGTGAAACTGTATGTCCGCCGATGACTGCTCATATGACCGATCTGCAAAAAAAACTGAAAGCCGAGAATATAGATGTCCGCATCGTATCATTTAGTGTTGATCCAGAAAACGATAAGCCGAAACAGCTGAAGAAATTTGCCGCAAATTATCCATTATCGTTTGATAACTGGGATTTTCTCACCGGATACAGCCAGAGTGAGATTGAAGAGTTCGCACTTAAGAGCTTTAAGGCGATTGTGAAGAAACCTGAGGGACAGGACCAAGTCATTCATCAATCTTCTTTTTGGTTAGTAGGCCCGAACGGCAAGGTGCTGAAAGATTATAATGGAGTGGAAAATACACCGTACGATGAAATTATCGCCGATGTAAAATCAGCAGGCGCACTCAAGTAAGCTAGAAGACTAGGCATTTGCAAATCTTCTAAAACATGATACACTTTCCACTAGTAGAATGGGAAGGAGCAACAAGATTGAAGCTGCGCATTTTTTCAATCATGGCTGGTTTGATTTTGCTTCTTACTGCTTGTACGAGCATACGTACAGCATCTGAGGGAAAACAAAAAGATCATGAAACGAAAACGAAAGAGCACATTGTCATAGCGGCTGTCGGAGATTCGCTGACAGAAGGAGTCGGAGATCCCGATGGAAAGGGATATGTCGGCAAGGTGGCGGATTCTATCCGGTCAGATAAACAAGTCAAAACGGTTGACGTGAAAAATTATGCCGTAAAAGGGAACCGTTCGGATGATTTATTAGAAAAACTAAAAGATAAAAAGGTTCAAAAAGGCATAAAGGACGCAGATTATGTCTTTTTTACAATTGGCGGTAATGATTTGATGAAAGTCCTTCGCCAAAACTTCCTGCAATTAACCATTGAACCGTTTCAGGAAGCGGAAAAACCGTACGAAAAGCGCTTTGAAAAAATCATTTCTGAAATTCGCAAGCTGAATGATCACGCTGAGCTGATTTATGTCAGCATGTACAATCCGTTTACGTTTACATTATCTGAACTAAATGAAATAAACGGTGTTGTCACGGATTGGAACCATATTGCTGAAAAAGAGCTGAAAAAGGATAAGCATGCGAAAATCATTTATATCGAAGATTTGTTCAACAAAAAAAGTGACAGCAGCCGAATTTCTGAGGAAGATGATTTTCATCCTAATGGTACGGGTTATTCTCTAATCGCGAAGCGCGTCTATCAATTCATAAAAAAAGAAGGATTACCGAAAGAGTAGGGTGACAGCATGAATAAGTGGAAACGACTGTTTTTTATATTGCTTGCAATCAATTTTATCCTCGCTGCCGGGTTTGTTACACTTGTTTTGCTCCCGGGAGAGCAAGCTCAGGTGAAGGATTCATCTGAGAGCGAGTATGGATTTCAAGTGACAAGCACAAAAGAATCATTAGCTGCGTTTGTTAACTCATATTTAAACGACAAGGCATCAAACAAGCTTGATTATAAAGTAGAGATTGATGATGATGTTCATGTCGCAGGGAAAATCAAGGCATTTTCTACCTCTATTGATGCTTTTATCGCTTTTGAACCGACCGTGAAAAAAAACGGTGATGTAGAGTTGAATGTTACGAAATTTTCGTTAGGGAAATTGAGTATACCGATTAGCTTTGTGTTAAATTATATGGACAGCTTTTATGAATTGCCGTCATTTGTCCACGTTCACCCCGGAGATAAAAGCATTGAAGTGCGTTTGTCAGAAATGCCTTTAACGAATGGTATGTATGTCAAAGCGGATAAAATAAATTTAGAAAATGATGAAATTGAATTTTCCTATTACCATCCTAAACAATAGAGGTGACTGAAAATGAAACAGGTTTACCAGTATTTCAGTTTATTATCCTTTACATTTTCCCTGTACTTCGGCTGGCTGGCTTATCATCATTTGGCCGCTGAAGACATGGATCAAATGTATTTGAATGTTTCCTATTGTGCCTTGTTCCTAAGTGTGATGGTGTTTACATTCGGTATGGGAGACCGGAAAAAAACCGATAAATCATGAAAAAAGAGACATGAAACAACGTCTCTTTTTTCGTGCGGTCCGAAGAAAATTTGAGAACACAAGGAGAAAAGATGAGAGCAAACGATTTTACACAGGGGAACGTGCTGAAACAGCTTGTACTGTTTTCAACGCCTATTATGCTCGGAAACGCATTGCAGGTTTCCTTTCAGTTTATAGACAGCTTGTGGATCGGCAATTTACTGGGGGCACAGGCTCTTGGGGCAGCTGCGGTATCAAGCACGATTGTTCTAACCGTGCTGTCTTTTATTTTGGGCCTTAACAATGCGACGTTAACCATTTTATCTCAGCAAAAAGGAAAAGATGATGTAAAGGGAATGACGTCGTATATTAACGCTTTTGTTGTTTTATTAACAGGCCTAAGCATCGGATTCGGCGCGGCCGGTTTTTTTCTGTCAGAGCTTTTGCTGCGTCTTCTAAAAACGCCGGAGTCAATGCTGCCGCTTGCTGAGACTTATTTACAGATTCAATTTATCGGCATTTTATTTTTATTTGGTTATAACTTTATCAGTACTGTGCTTCGGGCGCTGGGCGACAGCAAGACACCGCTCCGGTTTATTGCGTTTGCTGTTGTACTGAATACAGTGCTGGCGCCGCTCTTTATTTCTGTGTTTCGCATGGGAATAGCGGGTGCGGCTTATTCAACGATTTTGTCACAAGGCGTTGCTTTTCTGTATGGGTTGTTTTATGTCATCAAACACAAGCTTGTGCCATTCTCAATTCCGAGAGTGCCCAAGTGGAGAGAGTCCGCGTTGATTTTGAAACTAGGGATTCCGGCAGGTCTGCAGATGATGGTGATTACAGGCGGTATGATGGCGATTATGAGTGTTGTCAACTCATACGGGGAGCACGTGGTATCAGGTTTTGGCGCGGTCCAGCGGCTCGACAGCATCATCACGCTTCCAGCAATGGCTGCCGGTACGGCCGTCAACAGTATGGCAGGGCAAAATATCGGAATCGGAAACAATAAAAGAGTAGGAACGATTGCAAGGCTTGGTGTGCTGGCTGTTATTTCCTGCATGCTGGTGATTGCGGTTATGATTTGGGTGTTTGGTAAATACCTTATAAGGTTATTTATCAGCGAGCCTGATGCGGTCGCATTTGGTGAACAATATTTGCGGTGGATCGCGTTTTTCTACCCTTTTATTGGGATTAATTTCGTACTGAACGGAATTGTCAGAGCCGCGGGAGCGATGCTGCAGGTGCTGGTTTTAAATTTGATCTCGTTTTGGGTGCTGCGATATCCTTTCACGGTTCTTTTTTCAGCTTGGCTTGGACAAAAAGGAATCGGGCTTGGAATCGGAATGAGTTTTTTATTTAGCAGCTGCGCGGCATTTTTGTATTACCGCTATGGCCGCTGGAAAACAATGAAGCTGTTCGCTGAAAAATAAGTGAAGCACTGCGAAAAGCACATACCTATATATAGCGGTATGTGCTTTTTTTTACCGTTTTTTATCAAGTTTGCTGAAGAGCTCGATTAACGTGGCAAGTTCAGCATCAGTGTAACAGTCAAAGCGTTTAAAGAAATATTCCGTTTTTTTCTCGTTAAAGTGCTGAAGGACTTTTTCGCCAGCTTCAGTGATATGAATGCGAATGATACGTCTGTCTTCCTTCGATCTGATTCTCGTAATCCATTCCTTTTCTACCAGCGCATCAGTCACAGCCGTAATGTGGCTTGCCGATACCTCTAAAATAGGCGCAAATTCAGTGACTTTTTTAGGCCCTTGTTCACTGAGGATCCGAAGAATGGTGAATTCATTCCGCGACAGCTCTTTATCTAAAATTTCATTGATTTCGTTTCGTATTTGTTTAAAGACTTTACGGAGTAAAGTTTCCATATCGTACATCATCTGTGTTCTTACTTTCAAATTTGTGAACCTCCATTACATAAGCATATTGCTTAAAACCTATAGATTTTATTGAAAAGCAGAATCATTTTCATTCTATTTTTACATGCTATAATATAATAATACCACGTATTAACAAAGGAGGCACCAGTATGTCTGAAAAAAAAGAAATCGCCACATTTGCAGGAGGCTGTTTTTGGTGTATGGTTAAACCTTTTGACGAACAGCCGGGTATTGAAAAAGTGGTGTCCGGGTATACAGGCGGCCATACTGAAAACCCTACGTATGAAGAGGTGTGCAGTGAAACGACAGGGCATCGTGAAGCTGTTCAAATCACGTTTGATCCTGATGTATTCCCTTATGAAAAACTGCTTGAATTATTTTGGCAGCAAATCGATCCGACAGATGCCGGCGGACAGTTTGCTGATCGCGGCAGTTCCTACCGCGCAGCCATTTTTTATCATAATGATAAACAAAAGGAGCTTGCGGAAGCTTCCAAGCAACGTCTGGCGGAAAGCGGGATCTTTAAAGATCCGATTGTAACGGACATTTTAAAAGCTGAACCTTTCTATGAAGCGGAAGGCTACCATCAGCATTTTTATAAAAAGAATCCAGCACATTATCAGCGCTACCGGACAGGTTCCGGACGTGCCGGATTTATTAATGAGCATTGGGGGGATAAATAAATGGCGTACAATAAAGAAGAAAAATTGAAGTCATTAAATCGCATACAATATGAAGTAACGCAAAATAACGGCACGGAGCCGCCGTTTCAAAATGAATATTGGGATCATAAGGAAGAAGGGCTTTATGTAGACATTGTATCAGGCAAGCCATTGTTTACATCCAAGGATAAATTTGATTCCCACTGCGGCTGGCCAAGCTTTACAAAACCGGTTGAAGAAGAAGAAGTGGAAGAAAAACTGGACACGACTCATGGCATGATTCGCACAGAAGTAAGAAGCCGAACTGCTGACTCTCATCTTGGCCATGTATTTAATGACGGTCCGGGGCCAAACGGGCTTCGTTACTGCATAAATTCAGCAGCGCTGCGGTTTGTTCCAAAGCATAAGCTGAAAGAGGAAGGATACGAAAGCTACCTGCATCTCTTTGATAAATAAAATATTAAAAACAGGCCTGCCTAATGGATAGACAGGCTTGTTTTTATGCCTTTTTCTCTTGATGCAAGTCTTCAATAATCTGGGCAATTCTTTCTTTCGTAATGAGCGGGGCCTGATCAGATTGATACCCAGGCAGATTGACTTTGCGAAAGTCAGGATGTTTTTCAGGCTCTGGAAGGATCGCATAAAGGTTGCCCCATTCATACAGTGATTCAATTTCATGCGGGGATGTTAATTCTTCGTGAAGCTTTTCACCTGGACGCTTGCCGACTTCTACTGCAGCCGGCCGCGGGAGCCCATGCTGCGATGCATATTCTTCAAATCCATGAATCAGTTCTTCAAGTTTCAGTGATTCCATTTTAAAAATAAAGGTTTCTCCGCCTTTTGTAATCGCAGCTGATTGCAAAGTCAATGTAGCTGCATCGTCTATTGACATGAAAAATCTGGTCATGTTCTTGTCTGTGATAGTCAGAGGCTGACCCTCCATCATCTGTTCAAATAATATAGGGATGACCGAACCTCTGGAGCCCAGAACATTTCCAAAGCGGACCGAACAAAACACGGTTCCTTTGTTTTGAACGTGGCGGTTTGCTTGATGAAACAGCTTTTCGGATAACAGCTTGGTGGCACCCATTGTGTTCACAGGAGATACAGCTTTATCTGTACTAATATTAATGACATGCTGCACTCGGTGTAAAAGGGCAGCTTCCACCACATTTTGTCCGCCGATGAGATTGGTCTGGATCGCTTCAAATGGATGATCCTCACATGTCGGAACCTGTTTTAGCGCAGCCGCGTGAAAGACGATATCGACGCCTTTCATCACCTGATTCACCCTTCTGTGATCGCGCACATCTCCTAGTACAAATAATAGCCGCTTATCCTCCGCATACTTTTGGCTCATGACATACTGTTTACTGTCGTCTTTGCTGAATACAATCACCTGTTTAGGTGTAAGCAGCAAAAGGCGTTTGACAATTTGACTCCCGATTGAACCTGTTCCGCCAGTGACTAAAACTGTTTTGTTATGAAAAAATGGTTTTAGTTCTGCTGTTTGCTGTTTAGGCATGGCTTATCCTCCAACTCTCGTTTCTCTACCATGCATCATATGTTCAACTTTATAATCGAATTAATGAAAGCAACCAATAAAACAAAATTTAGGGGAATGATCATGTCACAACGTGTTCTTTTTTAATAGAAAATGATGAAACTAAATAAACAATGTACTAAATATTCATTATGTTTTTATTTCGCACCTCAAAAACAAAGCTGACAAAGTCATCTCACGTACCTCTTTAGGGAAAGTTGTTTATGAGCCAGAAACCCTATAAAAAAAGGTTCATTTTCCTCACGGTAAATACATGTATATATTTTACAATAGGGATGATAGTGATAAAAGAGGAGGGTACCAAATGAAGTTTTCAAAAACAATGCTGCTAAGCACCGCCGCGGGTTTATTGCTTAGCCTGACAGCAAACTCGGTGTCGGCTCATGATGTGAGTGAGGAACATCATTTCAAAGTGACTGCGCAAACGGAGACAGATCCGGTCGCTTCTGGTGATGACGCAGCTGATGATCCGGCTATTTGGGTACATGAGAAACATCCGGAAAAAAGCAAATTAATTACGACAAATAAGAAATCAGGGCTCGTCGTGTATGATTTAGATGGAAAGCAGCTTCATTCTTATGAATTTGGCAAGCTCAATAATGTCGATCTGCGCTATGATTTTCCATTGAAAGGTGAAAAAATTGATATTGCTGCAGCATCCAACAGGTCTGAAGGAAAAAATACAATTGAAGTATATGCAATAGACGGGGATAAAGGAAAATTGAAAAGTATTACAGATCCGAAACATCCTATTTCCACTGGTATTTCTGAGGTTTACGGATTCAGCCTGTATCACAGCCAGAAAACAGGAGCATTTTACGCATTAGTGACAGGCAAACAAGGGGAATTTGAGCAATATGAAATTGTTGATGGTGGAAATGGTTTTGTAACAGGAAAAAAAGTGCGTGAATTTAAGTTGAATACTCAGACTGAAGGGCTTGTTGCGGATGACGAGTACGGAAATCTATACATAGCAGAGGAAGATGAGGCCATCTGGAAATTTAACGCTGAGCCAGGCGGAGGATCAAAGGGACAGGTTGTTGACCGTGCGACAGGAGAACATTTGACAGCTGATATTGAAGGACTGACAATCTATTATGCACCAAATGGCAAAGGATATCTCATGGCCTCAAGTCAAGGAAATAACAGCTATGCAATGTATGAACGGCAGGGGAAAAATCGCTATGTGGCCAACTTAGAAATTACAGATGGAGAGAAGATAGACGGTACTAGTGACACGGATGGTATTGATGTTCTCGGTTTCGGGCTTGGTCCAAAATATCCGTATGGGATTTTTGTGGCGCAGGACGGTGAAAATATCGATAATGGACAAGCAGTCAATCAAAACTTCAAAATTGTATCGTGGGAACAAATTGCACAGCATCTCGGCGGAATGCCTGATCTTCATAAACAGGTGAACCCGAGGAAGCTGAAAGACCGTTCTGACGGCTAGAAAAGAAAGAAAGCAGCTGAACAAGCTGCTTTTTCTGTGAATGAAAAAATCGTTCATAGCAATGAACGATTTTTCAAGAAAGCGCCAGATGAATCGCCTTTAGTGTTGCGGGAAGCTCATCAAACGTAAATGCAGGTACGGTCTCATTATAATTGGCTGCTGCAGCTTTATGCCGTTCTTCAGGGTTTTTGATATAGAAAGCGGTTTTTTCCTTAAAGTCGTCCATGCCGTGATAAGAAATAAAGGATGAAAAAGGATGGGCCGCGGGTAAATCGGTTAATTGAAATGCTTCGCATGCAGCGATATCAAACGTTCGGTTATTAAAACTGGCATTTTTGATGCGCATAGTATTTTGGTTGAAAGCAAAATGATAGGGCCGATGCGCATTGATTACGATATCTGCTCCGTTATAATAATGCACGGCCTGTTCGGGTGGAACCCATCTGCTGACGACATCAATGTGCGGCTGTTTGAGCACTTTTTTAGGCAGATATTTTCTCCATTCCTTGCCGATTACCCGAACCGTGAAAGGCAGATGGACCGCTTCTTTCATAAGCTGAACCCGATTAGGGTAAGGATAGCCGATGATTAACAGATTTGAATGATAGGAATGTTCGGTGCCCATTTTTTTAAACAGCCGATGGTTAACTGGTATCGGAACATAATAGACGTTCTGGTAGCCGAGCTCTTGATAATAGAAAGCGGCATTTTGTTCAATCGTTAATATGGCGTCAGCAAGCTTAATTACCTGTAGGCTGATATCAATATAAAATGGGTCTTCGGTCAGCCAAACATACACGGGGATATCCTTACCCTTTAACCAGGTCAGCCAGTCGTGAGGAACGCGGTCTCCAACCATTATAAGTGCGAAGTCCGGCTGAAACGCTTCGATCTTCACCAAAGGTTTATCTGCAATCATATACTCTGTATGAGTGTTCTGAAAACATTCTTCAGCCCAGCGATCAAAATAACTGTATATGCCTCCGTATCCCGACTGGATATACAAGACTTTCATCGGATGTTATGAAAAGAACGTAACGCTTTCTACTTTGTCTACATCAATTAATGTTGTAGCTTGACCTGCCGGAGTGACGGAGCTTTCCTGTGTTACAAAGACGATACCGTGAACTTGATCGAAAGCAACGAAAACAACCGGCCCGATCATGTCACCTGAATCAGTCACAATGCTGATTGTCGTGCCTGGCGTAATTCTGGCAAAAATCCATCTTGCCGGAAGGGAAGGGTCTAAAATAGATTCTGCCGTAACCGTTTCACTTTCATCTACTTTTTGATCGATGGCAGCTTCAAGCAAGGCTTTAAGATTACTTTCCATGTTTTCTCCTCCTTCTGTTGCAGTTGGAAATAAAGGACTTAAAACGGTTTTAATTAAATCCTTTTTTAATTGTGCATTTTCAGAGCTCATTACACACACCTCCTATTCGATAGTGAACTCACGTTAATCTATTCTTCTGGCTGTTGTTTGGTATGAGTCGAACGCCGTACCAGACCTATTTTTCATGTATTTAAGGAAAATGCTGATTTTTTAATGGAGTGGACATAGCCCTATACCATACATCAAAGTCGCTCATATTGTGAAACAGAGTAAAGGGATAAGGGAGAGGGATTATTTGGATTTAGAGAAACAAGTGGATCGAGAAGAAAACCAAGATGAACTGCATTTTATTTTGCTTTTGCTGATTCTGCTTATTCGTCAATCATCTACTGAAGGAAATCCATCTGATCTCAGACGCCAGCTCGTTTTTGCAAAGGAGCTGGGCGTACCGGTTTCAAAAGTTCATTTGATCAACGGAGATACGCTTCAGAATGTCATCGTAAAAGAAGTACTGACTGATTTGGTTATTTTTCAAAACCCGTTAAATAACACGAGATCTCATGTGTCACTCTCAAGTGTTGTAAGCTGGGGTGCTTTTTAAATGATGACAGAGGCTCTGCTTGCTGCGGAGCCGTTTTTATGTTTGACGGCGGGGGCGGTATAGATGGGAGAGAAAGTGTCTATTATTTTAACAAGTTACAACAAACCTAAATATTTGCAAAAAGCGATCGAAAGCGTGATTCAGCAAACGCATGATCTTTGGGAGCTTTTTATTATGGATGATCATTCGAATGAAGAAACAACTGCGGTGATTCACAAGTATCTCCATGACCGGCGCATTCAATATCATAACAGTTTCGTGCAACCTGCAGATCGATTAAAAACAGCCCGTTATGCCACATTAATTAACAGTGCGCTCCCATTTGCAGCAGGCGATTACATTTCCTATCTTACTGATGACACTGTTTATCATCCCGAGCGGCTGAGCCGTATGGTGCAAGAGTTTTCACATCAGCCTGAAGCGCAGGTTGTCTATTCAAAACAAAAAGTTGTACATGTAAACGAAAGGGGAGAGGAAATCTCATATTTCTACAGAAATGCCAATGCAGTGCTAGAGCAGGCGGCTTTTCATGTTGATCATTGTTCAGTAATGCATCGCCGTTCGTTACTTAATCTCATTCACCATAAATATGGAGGCTATTGGGATGATGATATGAAGCATTGGAATCATGGCGACGCAATTTTTTGGGCGAGACTCAACAACTTTACTCCATTTCTGCCGATAAATGAAGTATTAGATACAACTTATAAAACCCCAGATTCATTTCAAAATGCATATCGGTTTCTGCCCGCCGATTTGATTGACGGTTCTTTTGTGAAAGGTTCAGATCAAACTGTGTATTTTCTTGATCAGGGTGTACGGCACCCTGTCGGGGAAAAGTGGAGTTTTTGGTATCTAAATCGGACTGTCGCTGTTCCAGACCCATATTTATTCCAATATAGGATGGGGAAAATTTTAAACATTCCGAATTATATTTTAGTAAAGGAAGCTGACCATCCTGCCATATTTTATATCGAAGCCGGAAAAAAAAGGCGCATTGTGGACCAGTATGCGTTTCAATTTTATCAATTTCAAAGAAAAGACATATTGACAGTTGGAAAAGAAGAGATGGAGGCGCTTTTGGAAGGGCCGCCGATTATGTGGAAGCGATCTGAATTGATCAAAAATCCGCCTGGCCGAAGGCTGTTTTTCATCGAACGCGAGCCGTTTTTGTTTCTAAACGGCTTCTTTCACCCAATTAGTGAACAAGTAGCAAGGAAGTTTTTTTTACATCAGAAGCCAATCTCCGCTTCTTTCCGAAATATTCAGCAATTTCCAATTGGAAAGCCGTTTTATCCGGTGTACGATGAGATTATAAAGAAATTGAACATTGCAACAGAGTAAAGGGATAGGTCATAAAAAGGAGACGTTCATGACAGGACATTATGCAAAAACGGAACATCAATATATATTGTTAACGTCTGAATCGACATCGTTTGATCATTACAGCGTATACAGAGATCCTCAGCTTCCGCAAATTTTTTCTCATAATTTTGTTCAGCTCCATGATACGTTTCCATTGGAGCGGTTATTGAATTTTTTGCCCTCCGTACCAAAGCTGCTTGAAGCGAATTATCTCCATTTAAAAGCATCGCCGCAGCATGTTTTTCCGCTCGGTTTGAAGCAGTCGCTTGTAAAAAGCGGTTTTGTCGTCGAGGATGAGCTGCTATATGACATAAAGCTTAGTGACTGGAAGGGACAGATGGGACATCCTTTAACCGCATGGGGGACGGCAAAGAGCCTTAGCGACGGATCTTCTATTATGAAAATTTACGATTCCATTTATATTGGAGAAGCGATCGCCGAACAAAAATTAAATAGAAAATATCCTTTCTACGAAGCGGGTACAATCATTCTTGTTGTTTGTTATAGCGACGAGGCACAGAAAATTCCCATTGGGTGCGGAGAGCTGTTTATCGATCAGCAAGAGAAAACAGCTAAAATCGAAGAAGTGGCAATTTTAGATCAGTTTCAAAGGAGGGGCTACGGCAGTATCTTAGTGCAAGAAATGCTGTCCATCGCCAAATCACTAGGAATGGAAGCAGCCTACTTAGTCGCTACAAGCACAGACGGTGCAACCCATTTTTACGAAAAGCTGACATTTAAAAAATATGAGCGGGTGCATACTGTTTTTCATTATTTCCTTACATGAAATAGGCGTTTGCACAAACCATTTGGGACTTGGCCCGCATAAAATGCCGTATATCGTGATAAGAAAGGATGAAAACAGCATGTATGGATACCCTGGATACGGTTACGGATTTGGCTGCGGGACAAATACATTTGTATTGATTGTCGTCTTGTTCATTTTATTAATTATTGTCGGAGCCGCTTTTATTTGCTAGATGCTGAAATTCAAAAAGAGCCTTCCCCTTCAGGGAGGCTCTTTTTATGTGAAAAAGTTTTTGCTGGGAACGTCATGCCGCCATTTGGACACTCATACAATATGTTAAAAGGGTTTTGAGGTGGGAGCATGAGCAGTTATTTGATTAAGCCGGAGCTTAGCTCGGCCTATCCGGTTGTCGGTTATGCGAAGGGTTCATACGTTTATGATCAGACCGGAAAAAAATATCTTGACGGCTCGTCAGGTGCGGTGACATGTAATATCGGCCACGGAGTTCGTGATGTGACTGAGAAGCTGAAAGAACAGCTTGATCAGGTGTCTTTTGCTTACCGCTCACAGTTTACGAGCGAGCCCGCCGAGCAATTAGCCGCTCTCTTGGCACGGGAGCTGCCGGGAGATGTGAATTGGTCTTTTTTTGTCAACAGCGGATCAGAAGCGATAGAAACAGCGATGAAAATCGCCATTCAGTATTGGCAGGAAAAAAAGCAAACACAAAAATCCATCTTTTTGTCTCGGTGGAGCAGTTACCACGGAATAACTTTGGGAGCGCTTTCATTATCTGGTTTTTATGAAAGGAGATACCGGTTCACCCATCTCATAGAGCGGTATCCAGCTATCTCAGCTCCACACCTTTATCGGCTGAATCAAGAGAAGGCAGAAAATTTTGTTCAGTCTGCAGCTGATGAATTGGATACTGCGATCAAAAGAATCGGAAGCCAATTCATCGCCGGCTTTGTGGCTGAGCCAATTATTGGTGCTGCAGGAGCAGCGATTACTCCGCCTCCGGGATATTATGAGAAATTAAGCGAGGTATGCCGCACACACGACGTGCTTTTTATTGCAGACGAAGTCATGACAGGGCTTGGGAGAACAGGAAGGATGCTTGCGACAGAGCATTGGCACACCATTCCTGATATTGCTGTACTGGGCAAGGGTCTCGGTGCGGGGTATGCCCCTATTGCTGCTGCTGTTGTATCTGATTCTATTGTTGAAACGATTAAACAAGGATCAGGTGTGATTATGAGCGGCCACACATATAGTGCACATCCCTATTCAGCCAAAGCTGCTCTTGAAGTTTTGCGGTATGTGTTAAAGCACGGCTTGATCAAACAATCAGAAATAAAAGGAGCTGTGCTGAGGAAGAAGCTTGAAGAGGCGGCGTCTCAAAGCGGCATCATAGGTGATGTGCGCGGAAAGGGTCTGCTATTAGGCATTGAATTTGTGGCAGACAAGAAAACGAAGAAAGTGTTTCCGCCAGAACAGGCGGTAACCCAGCTTATTGTCAGCGAGGCGAAAAAACGCGGGCTGATTGTTTATCCTTCCAAAGCTGGGATAGACAGCGGAGAAGGAGATGCTGTCATTATTGCCCCTCCTTTTACCATTTCTGACGGTGAAGTTGAAGAGCTTATCTCTATTTTTTCAGAAACAGTTGCAGCGGTCGAAAAAAACTTAAAAAAGGATTGACATCAAATGGCGCCATTTCAAAAAGCAATCAGCATTGAAACAGCAATTGCAGATGTTCAGGACGGATCGGTTCTGATGTTTGGCGGTTTTGGAGGAGTCGGGTCGCCTCCTTCATTGATTGAGGCTATTTTGGACAGCGGTGTAACGGATTTAACTGTTATTTGCAATGACGCCGGTTTCCCGGAGATAGGGATCGGCCCGCTTATTGTTAATCAACGGGTCAAAACCCTGATCGCCTCGCATATCGGTTCCAATCCTGTAGCGGGGAAACAGATGACAGACGGGACATTAGAAGTTCAATTTTCACCTCAGGGAACGCTTGCGGAGCGGATTCGCGCCGGCGGAGCAGGACTTGGCGGTATTTTAAGCGATATCGGCATTGATAATCAAATGGTTTGCGAGGAAAAGGACATCGTAACTGTGGCGGGAAAACGATATTTGATAGAAGAAGCGCTGACGGCTGATTTTGCTTTCATCAATGCGTGCATTGCCGATGAATTCGGCAATCTAACGTATGACAAAACTGCGCGCAATATGAATCCGTTAATGGCAATGGCCGCCAGGAGAACCTTTGCCGAAGCTGAGCGTATCGTTCCGATGGGAGAGATTTCTGAAGAAATGATTGTCACACCGGGGGTTTTTGTCGAGGGGGTTGTACGAAGTGAAGGAGTGAAGTGGAAATGGGCATGGGAGTAGCAGAAAGAGAACAAATCGCAAAACGGGCTGCTGCTGAAATTAAGCAGGGCATGATTGTGAATCTCGGCATCGGCATCCCATCCTTGGTCCCTAACTTTTTGCCAACTGACATGCAGGTCATGTTTCAAGCCGAAAACGGTGTCCTTGGCATTGGAGAAAGTCCTGAAAAGGGAGAAGAGGATGCGCATTTATGCAATGCTGCGGGATATCCTGTCCGGGCTGTAAAAGGGGCTTCCTATTTTGATACTACGATGTCTTTTGCAATGATCAGAAGAGGCAAAATTGACATTACCATCTTAGGCGCCCTGCAGGTGAGCCAATCAGGCGATTTGGCAAATTGGCTTGTTCCGGGAAAAAAGGTGCCGGGTATGGGCGGGGCGATGGAGCTTGCCCAAAAAGCGAAAAAAGTGGTTGTTGTCATGAGTCATACAGATCAAAAAGGAAGGCCTAAATTAACAGAAAGATGTACGCTGCCGTTAACTGCCGCAGGCTGTGTGGATTTGATTATTACCGAAAAAGCGGTTCTTGAGGTCGATGGCCATCACTTTATTTTAAAAGAGCTGATGAATGGCTCGACAATCGATGAGGTGACGAGGCTGACTGAGGCTGAAATCAAAATAGATATGCCTTTTTCTTAAGAGGGGGAATGAGGATGCAAGACATTGAAAGAAAAGTTATCGGGTGGCTTGATCAGCATTCGGCCAAAGCCATTCGTCTTCTCAAAAGGCTGATTGGGGAAAAAAGCACTTTGGGGTCAGAGTTTAACGCCCAAGCTGTTGTGCTTGAAAAACTCCGGCAATTTCATATGGACATTGATGTATGGGAGCCAAGCCTAAAGCAATTAAAACAGCATCCCTACTTTAAATCAAATCGTTCTGATTTTCATGAGAGCCCGAACATCGTGGCGAAAAAAACAGGAGCAGGCGGAGGCAGGTCCCTGATTTTGAACGGCCATATTGATGTTGTGCCTGAAGGAAACGTAAAGGATTGGAAGTATGAACCGTATCAAGCTTTCGAAGAGAACGGTAAAATATACGGCCGTGGCTCAACGGATATGAAGGGAGGCAATACAGCCCTTCTTTTTGCTTTAGAAGCCTTGCACGCCTGCAATGTCAAATTGAAGGGAGATGTATTGTTTCAGAGTGTTATAGATGAAGAGTGCGGCGGCGCCGGAACATTGTCTGCCATCATGAGGGGCTATCGTGCTGACGGGGCGCTGATACCTGAACCGACGAATATGAAACTATTTATAAAGCAGCAGGGCTCAATGTGGTTTCGGATCACAGTGAAGGGATTAGCGGCACATGGGGGCACACGCTATGAAGGGGTAAGCGCGATTGAAAAAAGCATGCATGTTATCACAGCGATACAAGAGCTGGAGAAGGTCCGCAATGCGAGAATCTCAGATCCGCTGTATGACAATATCCCAATACCGGTACCGGTGAATATCGGCACCATCTCAGGCGGTGCCTGGCCATCTTCAGTTGCAGACCGTGTCGTCATAGAAGGGAGATGCGGAATTGCCCCCCATGAGAAACCGGAAGCTGTCAAACTTGAATTGGAAAACTGGCTGAAGGATTTAGAATACCGTGACGAATGGTTTAAACGCCATCCCGTACAAGTAGAATGGTTTGGCGCTCAGTGGCTGCCGAATGATTTACCTGATGACCACCCTTTAATTTCTGTGCTGCAATCAGCCTATCAAAAAATGAAACAGACAGAGCCGATTCTCGAAGCTTCCCCGTGGGGAACGGATGGAGGGCTTTTATATCATGCAGGAGATACGCCAGTGATCGTCTTCGGGCCAGGGGAAACAAAAGCGGCTCATCAGGCCAATGAATACATTGAGGTTGAAGCCATGATAGAATCTGCTAAAATTATTGCACTTTTTGTCATGGATTGGTGCGGGCTTCATACAGACGGGGAGGATGCGGATGCTCAAGTCGATAAAGAATAGCGGTGTCACAGCAGTTTTGGACCATGACAGCTTTAATAAACGAATCAGAGTGGTCTGTTATGACGGAGCCATTGAGAAGGCCCTGCCAGATATCGTGGCAGCGGCGAAAGAAGAGAATGCGGAAAAAATCATCGTCTATACGAAACAGCATGATGAACCAATGCTTGCCAATCAATTATTTGCGCCGGAGGGTTATCTAAAGGGCTATTATCTCGGCCATTCGGCTTGTGTCATGGTTCGTTACCTTTCAGAAAGCCGGAGGCAAACAGATTCATATACTGAGGAACAGGAGATCATCGAATCCTTATATCGCACAGTGCCCCGCCTCCGCAACGACAACATACCCGTATTTACGATGAGAAAAGCAGAGATAAACGACATGTATCAGCTGTCAATGCTGTATAAAAAAGTATTCCGTACGTATCCGACCCCCGTATTTGACCCCGCTTATATTGAAAAGACGATGAAGGCAAATACGGTGTATTATATCATGCTTGATCATGACCGCCTGATCAGCGCAGCAAGCGCAGAAATCAATCCAGAGCTGGGGCATGCAGAAATAACCGATTGTGCTGTGCTGCCGGAATACCGAGGCCATTCGCTGACAAGCTTTTTAATCAAGGCGTTAGAAAAAGAAATGGCTGGAAGGGATATCTTCCATGTGTTTTCTCTCGCCCGTGCTTCGTCTTTTGGGATGAATGCTGTGTTGTACCATTCAGGTTATCAGTATGGCGGAAGGCTGATCAATAATTGCTTTATAGCCGAAGGTCTTGAAAACATGAATATTTGGTGCAAACAACTGTAAGTCAAAACATGCGCGAGGAGGAGTTCGTTTGGAAAACAAATGGTATAAACCGAAACGGCATTGGAAGGAGATCGAGTTATGGAAGGACGTTCCGGAAGAGAAATGGAACGATTGGCTTTGGCAGCTGACACATACTGTTAGAACGTTAGAGGATTTAAAGAAGGTCATCAATCTGACCAAGGAAGAAGAGGAAGGTGTCAGAATTTCTACAAAAACGATCCCCTTAAATATTACGCCTTACTATGCTTCTTTAATGGACCCCGACAATCCGAGATGCCCGATCCGCATGCAGTCTGTGCCGCTTTCTGAAGAAATGCACAAAACAAAATACGATCTGGAAGACCCGCTACATGAGGATGAAGATTCACCGGTACCGGGTCTGACACACCGCTATCCCGACCGTGTGCTGTTTCTTGTCACGAATCAATGTTCCATGTACTGCCGCTACTGCACAAGAAGGCGTTTTTCTGGACAAATCGGAATGGGAGTCCCTAAAAAACAGCTGGATGCTGCAATTGCTTATATCCGGGAAACACCTGAAATCCGTGATTGTTTAATTTCAGGCGGTGACGGGCTGCTTATTAATGATCAAATTTTAGAATACATTTTAAAAGAGCTGCGGAGCATTCCGCATTTGGAAGTCATCAGAATTGGAACAAGGGCGCCCGTCGTGTTTCCGCAGCGCATTACCGATCAATTGTGCGAGATATTGAAAAAATATCATCCCGTCTGGCTGAACACCCATTTCAACACAAGCATCGAAATGACAGAGGAATCTGTTGAAGCCTGTGAAAAGCTTGTGAACGCAGGTGTGCCGGTCGGAAATCAGGCTGTCGTATTAGCGGGTATTAATGATTCGGTTCCAATTATGAAAAAGCTTATGCACGATTTGGTAAAAATCAGAGTCCGTCCGTATTATATCTACCAATGTGATCTATCAGAGGGTATCGGGCATTTCAGGGCGCCTGTTTCCAAAGGTTTGGAGATCATTGAAGGGCTGAGAGGGCATACCTCAGGCTATGCGGTTCCTACCTTTGTCGTTGACGCACCAGGCGGCGGAGGTAAAATCGCCCTGCAGCCAAACTATGTCCTGTCACAAAGTCCTGACAAAGTCATCTTAAGAAATTTTGAAGGTGTGATTACGTCATATCCGGAACCGGAGAATTATATCCCCAACCAGGCAGACGCTTATTTTGAGTCCGTTTTTCCTGAAACCGCTGACAAAAAGGATCCGGTCGGGCTGAGTGCCATTTTTGCTGACAAAGAAGTTTCATTTACACCTGAAAATGTAGACAGAATCAAAAGGAGAGAGGCATACATCGCAAATCCGGAGCATGAAACATTAAAAGACCGGCGTGAGAAAAGAGATCAGCTTAAAGAAAAGAAATTTTTGGCGCAGCAGAAAAAACAGGAAGAGATTGAAAGCGGAGGAGATTCTTCATGAAAACATGCGAATGGTGCGGCGAACTTGAAGCGGTGCCCGGAAGGAACACGGTGTACTGGGAGCTCCCTGATGGAACGAGGGCTATAGAATTGACAGACACCCCCGCCATGGTATGTGCTGCCTGCGGTATGAGCTATCAAGAGGAAAATACGGTTAAGGAGATTGAGGATCAGCTGCTTTTGATTCAAACAAAAAAACTGCCTGAAAGCCTAACGTATCAGCAGCTCATGGAGACAGAAAGGATTTTGAAACGCAACTATTTTGACTTCTCCTGAGTCATGTTTCAGTATTCTTTTGTTGTAATTTTACACTTGAACTGTATAATAGAACAACAAAAGACAGACACCAGGAGGGGAAACCCATGAAATCCTTTTATCACTATTTATTAAAATACAGACACCCGAAGCCGAAGGACAGCATCAGTGAATTTGCCAATCAGGCGTATGAGGATCACAGCTTTCCGAAAACATCAACCGATTATCATGAAATCAGTTCGTATTTGGAGCTGAATGCTGATTATCTTCACACGATGGCAACGTTTGATGAAGCTTGGGATCAATACGAGGCTGAAGTGCACGGCAGATAATAGCTGTTTCATCCGCAGATCACTGCGGATTTTTTTATGTCCATATCCATACCATAATTGGATATTTCCTTTGGTTTTCATGCCCATGCGAATTGGCTTCCCCCGGCATACGATAGCGTATGAGAAATGTTGCGGCGAGGGGGAGACACCATGAAGCAAAATAAACCGAAATTCCAAGTAGGGGATATCGTAGTCGTCATTATGTATGGAACAGTTGGCACCATCACAAAAGTGCATCAAATTGATAAACACTATCTTTATGAGGTCAATCATAACGAAGTTTTATACTTTGAATCGTCCATTCAGCTTTATAAAGATTATGAGGGTGTCATTGTCGACATGGAAAAGCTTGATATTGAATATGAATTCCTTATTGGGGACGTTGTTTATGTAAAAGATTATGGAAAAGAACTCTTTCGCATTATCGGCCACAGAACAGAAATTTGGAGATATTTAGAAGATGGCTGGGAAGATATCATTTATGAGCTCACCCGTTTAAAGGATGGAGAGTGGCTTGAAACGGAGGAAGAGGATCTCACGCTGGTGCTTAGAAAATATGAAATGGACCAGTTTGTACACCAGCTGTTGTTTGTCCACTATGTCGGAGAAACTGGCCATGAGATCGGCGAAGATATCGCATCGTCTGCTCTTCTTCAGTTTGAAGGCGATGATGAAGATCAAGATACCCTTCACATCCTTGCTGTATCAATTGTTGATGAGCTTCTGGATATTTATAATGATTACAAAATTCTGTACGAAATGTTTCATGATGAAGAGTATAAAGATATGATGAAGTTTGTTCTGGAAAGTTTAAAAGAGCATTTCAGTTAGTTTGTGAACATACGGATCAAGATATATATAAAATAAGGCAGACAGCCCCAAATCATCACACGCGTCATCCCTTTGAGCGTTTTTTCCATTATGATATCAAATCTTTCTCCGTCCAGTGCTTCCATCATTTTAGCGATCATAGCGTCAGCCTCCCATGGCTCGTTTTTTATTCAATATATGACTGAAAGAATTGTTTAGAACACCGGGTATAATTCAGCCTGTTTTTTCATAAAACATAAAAAAGGAGGCGGTACGGAGATGAAAGAGATAGATCTTGTGATTGATACGGAAGAAATCGCTGAATTTTTTTACAGAGAGCTTGCAAGACGGGGCTACATACCGAGTGAGGATGAGCTGTTTGAAATCGCTGATATTACCTTTGATTATTTGATAGAAAAATGTATGATAGATGAAGAGCTGGATGAAGATGAGTGAGGCTTAAAACCGGAGCGGTCAGCTCCGGTTTTATTATTCATGTTCTATGACTTCTGTGAAATTGAGGTGGTTACATTGTTGTACAAGCCCGTTAGTTTGTTTCTTTTCTTCCTCATTCTAGCTGCGGCCATTCATACAAATGCTGTTCAGTCTGCAGATGAAGCCATAAGCAAAGCGGCTGTTTTGATCCGCCAGCCATGGCTTAATGATGTCATGACAGGAATCACGCATCTTGGTGCTTCTTCTTTTCTGCTCCCTCTAATTGTAATCATCGGAGCGGGCCTGTTTTTTTACAGAAAAACATGGGATGGCCTGTTGATGCTCCTGGTATTCGGCGCAGATCGGCTGTTAAACAAAGTCTTAAAAGAATGGATCGAAAGAGTGAGGCCTGATTTTGCACCGCTGGTTCATGAATCATCCTACAGTTTTCCGAGCGGCCACTCTATGAATGCTGCTTGTGTCTATCCTGTCATTGCTTATGTTTTAGTGAAACACCTCCCGTTTTTGTCCAAGCATAAAAAAATGGTATATACCATTGCCGGCGTAATCACTGTTTTGGTCGGCTTAAGCAGAATCTATCTGGGGGTTCATTTTTTGACAGACGTGTTAGGAGGCTTCAGTCTCGGCTTGCTTCTGTTTTTCCTGGTAAAAGATTTTGACGAAAAGATTAAGCGGTTTCGACAAAAATAGAGAGAGGAAAACACAGCAAAAACGCCAATATGTTAAAGAAATAAAAGGGAGGGGATCTTGATGATGTTATCCGTGTTTAAAAAGAAGTCTTGTTCCTATGACGTGACAATATTTCAAACACCCCGGTTTGGCGAAAAAAAGGGCTACAAAGCCGTCTATCGAACTGAACTGAACGGGAGCGATCATCAAGATGTACTGAAAAGAGCGTTCTCTTTGTTTAATGTATTCGACACTGTTCCGAGTGATTATGATGCGAGATTTATGGCTACAGGGGACGTGATCCTGATTGATGAAGGCAGAAAAGGGAAAACATATTATCAACTGCTTCCCGCCGGCTGGAGGAAAATCAACCGTCTGATTGTACAAACGACATAACGAAAAGAAAACTGCGGAAATCCGCAGTTTTCTGCCAATTTAAGGCTTGCGTTTAGCAGCGGAATATTCTTTCCCGTGTGCTTCTTCAGCTGCAATGATATCTTTTTCAGGTATATGATTGTTCTTTTTTTGGCCGGTGATCCGGTTACGATGTTTTTTACCCATGTCCCACCCCTCCTTCCTGCGGTTAGGTTTTCAAATTAACACCCCGATTATCCGCTTTTCTCAGAAAGCGCCTAACAGATCCCCGAACATTTCTTTTTTCTGCATATTCCTTTATAATCAATGCTGAAGTTTGTTTCATCATGACATTCGTTGTAAAATGGACGGGCTGGATGATAATTTAGATTTACAGGAGGATATGAGATGAGCGTACATATAGGTGCTGAAAAGGGACAAATTGCGGATACTGTGCTTTTGCCGGGTGATCCTCTCAGAGCAAAATTCATTGCTGAAACGTATCTTGAAAATGTTGAATGCTACAATGAAGTCAGAGGCATGTATGGGTTTACGGGTACATATAAAGGCAAAAAAATCTCAGTGCAAGGCACGGGAATGGGCGTTCCGTCTATTTCAATTTATGTGAATGAATTAATTCAAAGCTACGATGTGCAGAATCTAATAAGAGTAGGTTCTTGCGGCGCTATCCGTAAAAATGTCAAAGTGCGAGATGTCATTTTAGCGATGACCTCCTCAACTGATTCACAAATGAACAGAGTCGCTTTCGGAAGCATTGATTTTGCGCCTTGTGCAGATTTCGAGCTTTTAAAAAATGCCTATGATGCCGCAAAGGATAAAGGCGTGCCGGTGACAGTAGGAAGCGTATTTACTGCTGACCAGTTCTACAATGACGATTCACAAATTGAAAAGCTTGCAAAATACGGTGTGCTGGGTGTTGAAATGGAAACCACTGCATTGTATACATTAGCAGCGAAGCACGGAAGAAAAGCGCTGTCAATTCTCACCGTGAGTGATCACGTATTAACAGGAGAAGAAACGACAGCGGAAGAGCGTCAAACCACATTTCATGATATGATAGAAGTGGCTTTACATTCCGTATCACAATAAAATAAATCAAGAGGCGTGCTGGGTGCCGGCAGCCTCTTCTTTATGAATGCGGAAACGATTGATAAAAGGAAGGTAATGTAATATGAAAAAGTCCGGTAAATGGTTCTCACTGGCTGCCGCTCTGAGTGTAACGGCAATAGTCGGAGCCGGCTGCAGCATGTCAAATGGAGATGCTCAAAAGGATACGAAAACCACAGCAGAAACAAAGCAAGCAGAACAAAAAACAGCTGACAGCAAAAAAACAAACACCCAGGACAGTGAGTTTTCATTGGAAAGCAAGTATTTCAATGATATTAAAAAAGTGGACGGTCTGGAAACCATTCAAAATCCAGAAAATATACTCGCGCTTGTCAATAAACAATACGCGCTGCCCGGAAACTATGAACCTAGCGATCTTGTCATACCTGATGTGGAGTTTTCTTTTGAAGAAAAGATTCAAAAACGTTACATCAGAAAGGAAGCGGCAGATGCGTTAAAAACGATGTTCGATGCTGCGAAAAAGGAAGGCTATGAACTGGCGGCTGTCTCAGGATACCGTGCGTATGACAGACAGAAAGTCATTTTCGACAATGAAGTAAGCCTTAAAGGAGAAAAGAAGGCAAGAGAAGCGGTTGCTTATCCAGGTGAAAGTGAGCACCAAACAGGCCTTGCGATGGACATTTCCAGCCGAAGCAACGGCTTTGAGCTAAATGAAGCCTTCGGTAGCACGGCCGATGGGAAATGGGTGCAGGACAATGCTTATAAATATGGCTTTGTCATTCGCTATCCGAAAAATAAAGAAGATATTACGAAATATGAATATGAGCCATGGCACCTGCGCTATGTAGGCAAAAAGGCCGCGAAAGTCATGCATGATAATGATTTAACGCTGGAAGAGTACTTTGAAAAAGTGAAAAAAATCTAAAAGAGATAGCCCGCTTACCATTGATAAGCGGGCTTACTTGTATTCGGGAATCTAGCATTGATCTGACTATGATTCTCTATTTACCAGAAGAATAAACCAGCCAGAGCCACTCCTGCAATTAAACCGAGGGAAATCCCGTAAGCTGCTCCGTATCCCCAATAACCGCCCCAATATCCGTAACCGAAACCTCTTGGCCCTGCGCCGACCGGAGCAATAAAAACTCTGTCTCTTGTTACACGGGTAATTCTGCCGACGTGAACTCTTCCGCCTCTCTCTGTAATTCTGACGACTTTACCTTGATGGTTACGGCAAAGATGGTAATATCTCTCCAATATTGTTCCCTCCTATACTGACTTTCTATCAGCATATGATAGATAGGAAAAAAAGGTTGGACGAAAATAGGGGGCGATACGCCGTTTTACTTATACGCGATAAAAATACAATGACCCATATACTCACTATATATTTGCATGAGCTGATAGTGTGTTTGAAGCGTATCGTAATAGATGGGGGCGATCGTTTGCGATAAATCCATTTCTGTGGTTGGTTCAAATTCCATGTCTTCTGGAAGCAGTGTCATCGCTTCCGTTTTTTGAAAGCCATAAGATCTTAAGAGTTTATGCCATTCGCTTTCTTCATGCAAGCAAGTAAATCCGTAAAAATCCATCATTTGATTCTTTTCTGCAGGGGGCATCGGTTTTTTTAAAGCTGCTTCAATACCAATCAGCATCCCGCCATGTTTTAAAACTCTTGAAATTTCTTGAAGAGAGGAAGTCAGGCGTGAAAAACTGAGGACCGACTCTGACAGGACGCAGGAAAAGGACTCAGAAGAAAACGGGAGATGTTCCAGCTCTGCCTGATATGCAGGGATGGCAAGCCCTTCATTTGCAAATCTTTTTTTCGCTTTTTCAAGCATGATAGGATCTTTATCAACGACTGTCACAGGATACAGCAAATGTCCTAAATAAGCCGCTGTTTGCCCTGTTCCGCATCCAGCATCAAGTATCGGCTGGTCCGGGGAGGGCGCAGCCTTTTGCAAGACTGCTTTTGAAAAAGCCAGCCCGCCTGGGTGCGCTCCTGCGACACCGAATAAGGACAGCATTTCTAAATATCGGCTCAATATCGAATCCTCCTTTTTCTTTATCATATGTCGTATAAAGACATAGGTTTATGAAAAGCAAAAGAAGGGCGTTTCTCTCTCATTTCTGCTCCGAGTTGACGAATAAGAATTCGTCCATGATAATAATGTAAGAAGAAAAAGGTGGTGTTTAATTGAAACGGCAATTAAAACTGTTTTTTATTGTGCTGATCACTGCGGTTGTCGCTTCAGCGCTTACTTTATTTATTACGGGCAATTCCAGTATCCTGGGCCAAAAATCAGCAAGCACAGGAGACAGCAAGTTCGGCAAATTAAATAAAGCGTATGAGCAAATCAAGAGTGATTATTACCAAAAAACAGATGATGACCAATTAGTAGACGGAGCAATTAAAGGAATGATTCAATCTCTGGATGATCCGTATTCCACATATATGGATCAAGAGCAAGCGAAATCATTCGACGAAACGATTTCTGCATCTTTTGAAGGAATCGGTGCCCAAGTGGAGGAGAAAGACGGAGAAATCCTTATTGTATCACCAATTAAAGGTTCACCTGCTGAAAAAGCCGGTATTAAACCAAGGGACCAAATCCTAAAAGTGAATGGAAAAAGCGTTAAAGGCATGAATGTAAATGAGGCCGTTGCTTTAATCCGAGGCAAAAAGGGCACAAAGGTGAAGCTTGAGCTGAACAGAGCGGGAGTGGGTCATATCGATCTTTCCATTAAACGCGATACCATTCCTGTAGAGACTGTCTATTCAGAGATGAAAGACAACAACATCGGAGAAATTCAAATCACTTCTTTCTCTGAAACAACAGCTAAAGAGCTGACAGATGCGATTGACAGTTTAGAGAAAAAAGGCGCCAAAGGCTATATTTTAGACCTGAGAGGCAACCCGGGCGGCTTAATGGAACAAGCGATTACGATGAGCAACCTGTTCATTGATAAAGGGAAAAACATCATGCAGGTTGAATACAAAAACGGTTCAAAAGAAGTCATGAAGGCTGAAAAAGAACGTAAAGTGACCAAACCGACCGTCGTTTTGGTAAATGACGGTACAGCAAGCGCCGCCGAAATTATGTCCGCTGCCCTTCATGAATCGTCAAACATACCGTTAATCGGTGAAACGACATTCGGCAAAGGCACAGTGCAAACGGCAAAAGAATATGATGATGGCTCTACCGTCAAACTGACAGTCGCCAAATGGCTGACTGCTGACGGTGAATGGATTCACAAAAAAGGCATCAAACCTCAAGTGAAAGCAGAGCTGCCTGATTACGCGAAGCTGCCGTATTTGGACGCAGATAAAAAGTACAAATCAGGTGATTCAGGCACAAACGTTAAAGTGGCCCAGAAAATGCTCAAAGCACTTGGTTACAAGGTAAAGGTTACCGGTACGTATGACCAGGATTTTGTATCTGTCGTCAAACAGTTCCAGAAAAAAGAGAAACTGAAAGAAACAGGCGTATTGACTGGCGATACAACAACGAAATTAATGACAGAACTTCAAAAGAAGCTGTCAAATAATGATACGCAAATGGAAAAGGCAATTGAAACACTAAAAAAAGAAATGTAAAAAAAACCATACGCGGCAGCCGCGTATGGTTTTTTTATGCACCTTTTTGATTAGGGTTAGCGTCTTGTTTTTTGCCAAATAAACCTTCAATGACAGGATTGGATCCCGCTTTTTTAACGAACAGCGGATTCAGGACAACCACAGTGATCATGTTGGCGGCCAGTCCCCAGAATCCTTCATAAATGCCATGTGCGGACTGAGTGGTATATACAATAAACGTTACCGCAAGACCGGCTAATAATCCGATAACCGTCGCTTCTTTCGTTTGGTTTTTCCAGAACAGGCTGACAGCAATCGCAGGGAAGATTTGCACCATACCGGATACGCCTAATAGCTGAAGCGTCACTAAAGCAGTCGGAAACAGCATTCCAAACAGAAGCGCAAGGCCGATGACAACAAACACCATTGAGCGTGTGACAAGGGTCAGCTTGCTTTGAGACACAGTCGGATGAATCAAGTCGCGGTACAAGTTATTGGCGAATAAATTCGATGCGCCGATTGCCATGATGGAACAAGGGATCAATGAAGCAAGAGCGATAGTGGCATATGCGAAACCTTGTGCCACGCCGCCGTAAGATGTTTGAATCAAATGCAGCAGCGCCAGCCTTGGATTTGTATCTTCCGGCAGAACAAGAAAGGCGATAAAGCCAAGAAAAATGACCAAAATTAACACAATATTGTATAGCGGCAAAAACATGCTGTTTTTTCTTACTGCATCGGCGCTTTTCGCTGTAAAAACGCCTGTAGCGGCGTGTGCCCACATAAAAAGTGCCAAGGCGGAAACAATAGATGCTGTGATAAACCAAGGAATGCCTTTTGGCCCTTCTGCCGGTATCGTCAGCATTTGCGGCGCTTCCTTCACTAACGTGTCAATCATTGGCGTCCACCCGTTAAAATGAATGAGAGGGAGAGACACCACCATAAACAGCATAATGACCCATACTAAAATGTCTTTAATGATAGCTGTAAATGTAGGCCCTTTAATGCCGCTGAAGAATGTATAAAGAGCAACGAGAATAAATGAAATGATTACAACGAATTTCACATTAATATATCCGGTGCCGGCAACCTGAAGCGTGTCTTGAATGCCGCTCAGCTGAAGGCATATGTACGGAATAAGCATGAGTACCCCGACGATGGCAACAAGGCTTGCCAAAAGCTTACTGTTAAAACGTTCCCGAGCGTAATCCGCGAGTGTTGTTAATTTATGAATTTTCGCAACTTTCCAAAGTTTAGGCAGGAAGAAGTAGGCAATAAAGTAGGCCAACACAGAGTAGGGAATGGCGAAAAATGCAACACTTCCCCCTGTAAAAGCCGTACTTGTTAACCCCAAGAACGTATAGGCCGTATAGAGGTCAGCGCCTACTAAAAACCAGACGAGAAGACCGCCGAAGCGCCTGCCGCCGACAGACCATTCTTCCACAGAAGTGCGTGAGGATTTGTCTCTTCCGGCAAGAAATCCGATACAGACAACGGTTAAAACGATAATAGCTGTAATAAGAAGTGCAGTCAGATTCCCTTGCATTATTCAAGTCCTCCATCTTTTTTTTGCATCTGATAAATGCCAAACGAGCATAACGGCGTAATGATAATCCACAACAGCAGCCAAAAGTGGAAAAACGGCAGGCCGAACATAATTGGTTCTATTCGATTCACCAGCGGCAAAAGCGCGAGCTGAACGAATGGCAAAAGAATAAGAATAACAATAAGTGCTTTTTTAACCATTTACTTTCCTCCTGAAACATGATAATGCTCACTATAATAGCAGTTGTAAGATAAGATCACAAGATAATTATTAGAAAAAAATGATTTTTTCAATTATTAAATCAAAACACATGGTTTGCATCCTTTTTAATAAAGGTTTAAAATGATAAATATCTTGAAATCGAGATAAATAGGAGTGAGAAAATGAAAACAGAAGGATTGCACCATGTCACAGCATTTGCGAGAGATCCGCAGGAAAACTTGCGATTTTATACAGAAGTGCTTGGGTTCAGGCTTGTTAAAAAAACAGTAAACTTTGATGATCCCGGAACGTATCATTTTTACTTTGGGAATCAAAATGGAGATCCCGGCACAATAATGACCTTTTTCCCGTTCCAAGGAAGCGGACAGGGAACGGTCGGCAAAGGCCAAGCGGGCCGGGTGTACTTTTCAGTTCCTGCAGGCTCCCTGTCTTTTTGGAAGGAGCGTCTTGAGAAAAACGGGCTGAACCTAGAGGAAAAGACGTTATTCGGTGAAAAGAGCCTTATTTTTGATGATACAGAAGACCTTCCGCTGGCGATCATGGAGGATGCGAAAAGCAGCAAAAGCGAGTGGACGCCTGATGGGATCACAACAAATGAAGCAATTACGGGAATGAAAGGCGTGCTGCTGTATTCCTACGACCCGCAGGCAACCATACAATTGTTAACGGAAAGCTTTGGATATACCAAAGTGGCCGAAGAAGATCAGATTGTCAGGCTGACATCCTCAGCAGCTGTCGGCGGCGTCATTGACGTTCATTTACATCCTGAAAAAAGAGGGGTGGGAGGTTATGGGACGGTACACCATGTAGCGTTTCGGACAAAGAAAGAGGAACAGGCGAAATGGCTGCCGATTATTGCTGAACACCATCTGCCTGCGTCAGAAATCCTTGACAGGGAATACTTTACATCCGTTTATTTCAGAGAGAAAGGCGGTATCTTATTTGAAATCGCCACAGATGAACCGGGCTTTATGACAGATGAATCATTTGATAAGCTAGGGACTTCCTTAAAACTGCCTGATTGGCTGGAGAAACATAGACAACAAATTACAGACATTTTGCCTGAACTTTAAAGGGGGAATTTATGATGAAGCATATTTATGAAAAAGGGACATCTGAAAACGTACTTTTGCTGTTGCATGGCACGGGCGGAAATGAACACGACCTGCTTTCATTGGGGAGGTTTATAGACCCTCATGCCCATTTGCTCGGTGTCAGAGGATCGGTGCTTGAAAATGGAATGCCGCGATTTTTCAAACGTCTGAGTGAAGGGGTTTTTGATGAAAAGGATCTTGTGGTGCGGACAAGAGAATTGAAAGATTTTATCGACGAGGCTGCAGACACGCATCAATTTGATCGCAGCCGAGTGATTGCAGTCGGTTATTCAAAC
This sequence comes from Bacillus sp. ATD, assembly GCF_050585765.1. Lineage (NCBI taxonomy): Bacteria > Bacillati > Bacillota > Bacilli > Caryophanales > Bacillaceae > Bacillus > Bacillus sp. ATD. Next base: position 535,461 of record NZ_JBOBQH010000002.1, read on the forward strand.
GGCGCAAATATTGCGGCAAGCCTGCTTTTTCATTATAAAGATGTGTTAAAAGGGGCTATTCTGCATCATCCAATGGTTCCGATTCGCGGTATCGAGCTGCCTGATATGGCCGGGCTTCCCGTTTTTATCGGTGCTGGGAAATATGACCCTCTCTGCACGAAGGAAGAATCAGAAGCGCTTTACCGCTATTTACGTGACAGCGGAGCATCAGCCTCCGTTTTCTGGCAGGACGGGGGCCATCAACTGACTCAGCATGAAGCTGAACAGGCCCGTGAATGGTACAAAGAAGCGATTGTATAAAAAAAACCTTAGTCCGTATGTCGGACTAAGGTTTTTCATATCCTTACAGCCAAGTTGACACTTTTGAAAGCGGCAGGCGGTTGCTTTGATGGGCAGGTTTTACTGCTTTGCCGATTGAAATAAGCATAACAGGAACATAGCGCTCACTGATATCAAACTGCTTTTGGAACTGCTCTTTGTTAAATCCGCCGATTGCGCAAGTATCATAACCTTTTGCTTTTGCGGCAATCATAAGCTGCATAGCAGCTAAAGAAGCATTTAAGAAAGCGGAATCACGTGCGAATTGCTCGCTTTGGTAGGCACCGTTGATTTGGCCGAGCAAAGTCTGTTTGATTTCATCTGTAATATAGCCTTGGCTTGCTAATTCAGCGTAAACTTCTTCACCGTTTTCATTTGCCTTTAAATCGCCTAAAATGGCAACAACTGCAGAAGACTCAACGATTTGTTTTTGATTATACGCTACAGGAAGAAGTGCCGCTTTTGATTTATCGCTGTGGAATACTGTAAAATGCCAATGCTGAAGGTTCCAAGCTGAAGGCGCTTTAGCGGCAAGATCCAATAGCTCAGTCAGCTCTTCCTCAGAGATCGGGGCATTTGTATCATATTCCTTTACAGATGCTCGTGCTTTTAAAACATCCAGAGTATTCGTCATAGTGTTTCCTCCTTCGGATAAACGTGGTATGATAATAGAAAAGTTAGAAGCTTACTAAATGTAACTTGAAAGATTATTGTAATGGATCATTGAATACATGTCAATCAATAGATGAAGGGATGAGGACTTGTGGGAAATACAATGTGCCCTAAAATGGAAACCGCTTTCTCATTGCTGGGAAAACGATGGAACGGTCTGATCATCCATGTGCTTATGGATGGGCCGAAACGGTTTAAAGAGATAACGGAAACAATACCGATGATCAGCCAAAAAATGTTGGCGGAGCGCCTGAAAGAGCTTGAACAAAACGAGATTGTCGAACGGCAGGTTCTCCCTGAAACGCCGGTCAAAGTCATCTATACTCTGACTGAAAAAGGAACAGCGCTTCAAGCTGTATTCCAAGAGATGCAGGCATGGGCAGATCAATTTTGCGAGCCTGGTGACACAGTGTGCGAAGAAGAGAAATAAGGAAATTAGCGTCTGGAAAAAGAGCTTTTATTTCAATGATGAGTCATGTAAGTGTCGGTTCACACCCGTTTACATGACTTTTTATATTTGTCATAATGGCATTTCGGGATTTGCAAACATGTCATGTAGAAGGGAGTATGCTTAAAATAAGAAATAACCCATAAGTTACAGCGTGCAGCCTGTTGTGTTTTACCCTGTTATGCAAATTACAATGCGGAATGTAACCGCCAGCAGTTTCCAATTGGCATAGAGACTGGATTTTAAAGAGATCCAGGCACCTCGTTTTGCAGGATGTTTTCATTCGCTGCTGTTATGAAAAAGAAGAGAGAGCCTCTTTTGAGCTCTCTCTTTTTTATGAAGAAGCGAAATCTTATAGTTTTCCATTCAAAAATTGAGCCTCACCGAGACCGAAACTCCAGTCTGCGTCACCATTCTCAGTAATAGATACCATGAGGTCTTCAGGGGAGATTCCGCATTTTTCTTCTAGCTTTTCAGCAAGCAGGGCATACAATTTTTCCTTTTGGCTCTTTGTTCTTGCTTTGCTTGTCATACTGATAATGACCAGATCCTTGCTTCTTTGCAATCCTAATCCTGTATCCTGGATCATAAGCTCGTTTGCAGGATGCTGGTGGACTATTTGGTAACGGTCTCTTTCGGGAACACCAAATGCTTCAACCATTGCTTGGTGAGCAGTATCTAATAACAATTGCAGCGATTTTTCGTCACGTCCTTCAATTATATCAAAGCGCAATAATGGCATGTGAACGCCTCCTCTTGTGAAGTTGTTATCCGTCTGTTTTCATATGGGTTCAGTTGCTTTCAGACAATGGATAGATGATTGTAGTCAACTTTTAAAAAACATAACATATAACCAATAGTTAATCAATATATAACTAATAAATCGTTGTGACAGACGATAGGTAATCGAAAAAACTCATAAAAAAATTGAAAGTTATTGATTAGGAGATGAGTATGAAAACATTAGTTAATCAAAATATAACAATCATATAACCAAGACGTTTTTTAGATATTAATGAAAACGATTTCTGTTTATCAAGGCATGAAAAGCGCTGAAACATCGCGAGATTCATATCAAACACTTTTGGAGGGTACCATGCCGATTATAATTGTAGCTGCCGGAGTGCTACCGGATTGCTATTACGGTGATTTGCAAATTCGGGAATAAAAGTATACAGACGGCGGTTGTGATTGCCTCTTTTATCATTGGCATTGCTTTAACCGGAGCGGGCAGTGTCATTGCGTGTCATGTAAATGATGCAGGATTTTGGATGGTAAAGGAATTTTTCGGTTTGAGCCTGAAAGAAACATTTCAAACCTGGACGCTGTTTACAACAGTTCTTTCCGTTACAGGGCTCGGCTGTGTGTTATTGGCAGGGCTTGTTGTGTAACAATCTATAGATTCAGTCTATAGCCCAATCGTTTTTCTTCTTTATTGAATACCTTACGTATAGGCAGACATAAAGGAGGAAAAATCTTGTACCCTCATCATTCGTATTATCGCGGGAATCTCGGTCCAGCCGGATACCCGGCGCGTAGTCCTTTTTTGTTTGGCGCTCCTTTAGTCGGCGGTTTATTAGGCGGTTTTCTTGGGAGTGCCCTGTTTAACTATTCTCGTCCCTATGCTTATCCGCCTGGCCCTTATGGATACGGAGGCGGACCGTACGGTTTTGGTGCCGGCGTGCCATATGGGGGATATCCCGGCTTCTATTAATAAAAACGGCCTGCATTTTGCAGGCCGTTTTTTATCGGATGATTTCTACCTCAGACATATTGTAGTCTTGCTGCTTCTGAAACATGACTTCCAGAAGGCCATCCTTATAGACGGCTTTTGTTCCTTTGCGTTTGACTAAACAAGGAAGGTTTACTTTTTTCGGATGATCTGACCTTGGGAAGTTTTCCAACCATAATTCGTGAGATGTGTGTTTAATTCTCACTTGTTCCAGCTGCTCTTCGCCGATTGGAACCTTTACAAACACATGGTCTGCTGTTTCGAATATATCAATATCAGGTTTGACATCAGGTTTTGCATCAGGTTTGGCGGGCTGTTCTTTTTGGGGGAGAGGATCGCGGAAAGGAAATTGAGCCGCATAATCACTGCCGAACACACTTTCCATCACACGATTGACATACGTTTCAACTTCTTTCGGATCAGCTTTTTTTAATGCTTCTTTAGAAAATTGATTGTGGAAAGGAAAGTACTTGTTCCACTCAAACATTGTCTTCACATCCTTTCTTCACGGACAAAATAGTATATGCCCGCCAGATCTTTCACGTGATATAATATAAGATGCTCTAAAGAAAGGCAGGGATATCAATGCAACATGCAGAAACAAAAAAAGGCGTTCTTTACACAGCCGTTTCCTTTATCATGTGGGGGCTGTTTCCGCTTTATTGGAAGCTTCTCGAACAGCTGCCGGCTCTTGATATTTTGGCTCATCGTATTATATGGTCTTTTGTTTTTATGTGTATCGTACTTTTTTTCTTGCGCCAATGGAAAATAGGATGGCAGGAGCTGCGCTCTTTGAAAAAGAACGGAGGAATTCTTTCTTTATTTCTCGCTTCTATCCTGATTTCGATTAACTGGTTTGTTTACATATGGGCTGTCAATCATGGCTTTTTGCTTGAGGCTAGTCTTGGTTATTACATTAATCCGCTTGTATCAGTACTCCTTGGGATTATATTTTTAAAGGAAAAACTGAATCGCCTGCAATTAGTGGCCGTTTCGATTGCGGCGGCCGGCGTCATTATCTCGGCGTTCCAATACGGCTCCATTCCTTATGTCGCGCTTCTGCTCGCATTCAGCTTTGGACTGTACGGGTTAAGTAAAAAAAGAACAAGCCTGCCAAGCGCCATCGGTTTAACGCTGGAAACATTCATGATTATGCCCATTGCATTGGGGTATTTGCTGTTCAGCGGACATGCTCAGCCAGCGGGTGCAGAAAGCGGAGGGACGTGGCTGCTTCTCTTTTTGGCCGGTGTGTTTACGGCATTGCCGCTTTTATTGTTTGCGGAAGGAGCGAAACGGCTGCCGCTGTACCAAGTCGGTATCTTACAATATATTGCGCCAACCATTACTCTGCTGATTGGGCTGTTTGTTTACCATGAGCCATTTTCAAGCTCGAAGGCTTTTACATTCAGCTGTATATGGGCTGCGCTGCTCTTGTTTACGTTTTCACAAGTGAAGTGGAAACGGGCGTCAAAAAGCCATTGAGGCCTTTGGCTTTTCAGCTGATGCATATATTATGTATAATCATTTCATGTATGTAAGACATAAAGGAGCAAGACGATGGACAATGATAAAGAGATAGTGAAAGCCTACGCTTCACTTTGGAATAACCGATCTCTCGCACATGATGACGCAGAAGCGGTAGCAGAGGCGATTGATCTTGAGCTTTTGGATAAACGAACACATCCAAGACTCCGAAAACCGATGCTGGAAAAATATTTTGCCGCGATTCAGCGCATCGTGAATTCACAGCTCGAACCGGCTGTGAAATATCAGCTGGTCAAATTACATACAAAACGTGCAGAGTATTTAAAAGAAGAAAGAGGGGAGCAATCATGAAAGCAATCATAAAAGAAGATGTGCAAGCATCTTTAGAACGATATGCGGACCGCCCTGTATATATCCATTTAGAAACCACCACAGGTTCTTATTCAGCGCATTTAAATGAAAAGAACATGACGGTTGTTGCATATATACGCAATGCAAAAGTCACTTATCATCAGGCAAAAATCAAAGGCAATGGACCTTACCGCGTTGGCTTGAAAACAGAAGAAGGCTGGATTTATGCTGAAGGCTTGACTGAATACACGGTAGATGAAGAAAACCGTTTATTAATGGCGGGACACCTGCCGGGCGGTAAACTGGCTATTTCTCTGCAAATCAGTGAAAAACCGTTCACAGTTTAAAGAAAAGGGTGAATAATAATGAAAGAACATGTACTAGTAATCCTGCCTCACCCTGATGATGAATCATATGGAGTGGCAGGCCTCATTGCCTTAAACAGAAAAAAAGACATTCCCGTTACGTATGCTTGTGCCACTTTAGGTGAAATGGGCAGAAATATGGGCGATCCATTTTTCGCGAATCGGGAAACGTTGCCGCTGCTAAGAAAACAAGAGCTCATCAACGCTTGCAAAGAAATGGATATCAATGACCTTCGTATGCTTGGACTCCGTGACAAAACGCTCGAATTTGAAGATGATGAGTATTTAGCTGATATTATGGAAGAGATCATAGATGATGTAAAACCAAGTTTAATTGTCACATTTTATCCCGGACACGGTGTGCACCCTGACCATGATGCATGCGGGGAAGCGGTTATCCGTGCATTGTACCGCAAAAAGAAAGAAGACCGTCCGCGTACAATCTGCATGGCTATTACCCGCAACAGAGAAGAGATTCTCGGCGAAGCTGATGTGGTACTTGATATCAAAGAAGTAGCTGATATTAAAATGAATGCGTTAAGAGCTCACCGCACACAAACAGAAGGTATGCTCAGAGAGCTTGAAGAGAAATTAAAAAATAATGAACCTGTTATGGCAACATGGTTTGAAGAAGAAATATATTGGACTTATCAATGGAATGATTAATCAAAAAGGTATAAGGCCTTAAGCCTTATACCTTTTTTAATTTTAAGTCCGATGCAATTGCTGAAGCGAGGGTGGATCTCAAGGAAATGTCATCGAAAGACAACCCTAGCTGAACCGCTGTTTGCGCGATTTCCGGACGGATTCCAGACAAAGTTGAAGAAACACCGATTAAACGCAGCGCCTCAATTAAACTGAACAGCTGGTGGGCAACCATTGTATCAATAATTGCTACCCCTGACAAATCAATATACAGCTGTGTCACCTTTTTCTTCGCACATTGATGCAGAGTATTTTCCATAATCAGTTTGGCGCGAACCGTATCAATATCTCCGATTAAAGGCAGCAGCCCGACGCTGTGAAACAGCACAATGACCGGCGCGCTCAATTCAGTAATCATATCTTTTTGGGCCTGCAGCTGAAGGCTTGTGTTTTTGTACATTTCTTCTATAAAAATATGGATCACAAGATCAAACGCTTTGATAAGGGAATGATACAGGTCTTCAGCTTCTTCGCCTTTCACAGCATCCTGATTGAGATGGACAAATTCTTTCACATAGGAAACATATAAATCTCTCACTCTGACAAATTCACGAATAATATAGTGGATAGGAGTCTTTAAATGCTCAGGATCCTGTGTCACTTCAAAGGCCCATTCTTTCAGGATAGGCAGGTATACTTCCTCATCATCTATGAAAATACGATTGATCTTATAATTGAAGGCGAGGTTCTGGCTTTTTAAATTGTGAATGACAGCAGGGTCTGTTGATGCATAAATGGAATTTGGATCAGTCTCCTCAATTGTTTCATACCATGTTGAACTGATGGTCTCCGCATGCTGAGAAAGATACTCGTATAATTTGTTGTTTTTTGCCATGATTGACACCTCTTTTACATGTATTGTTTTTGCGAATAACGTTTTTGCAGTTTTGCCAGCCTGAAAAACAGCCCAACTGCGCCGGCGGCGAGTCCTGCGATTAATCCAATCCAATAGCCGAATGCACCCAGGCTTGTAAACGTACCGACCATATAACCGACCGGAAGGCCAATGATCCAGTAAGAGACAAAAGCAGCCGCAAGCGTATAGTTCACGTCTTTGTACCCCCTGAGCGCTCCCTGGATAGGTGCGGCCACGGCATCGGAAAGCTGAAAAAACAGCGCATAAATTAAAAAGTGCTGTGTCAGCCTGAGCACATCGGGGTCAGAAGTGTACATGCCCGCAATTTGTTCTCTGAATAACAGGATACAGGCGGCTGTGAACAAAGAAAAGCCGATCGCCATCATGATGCCGATTAAGCTATATGAGCGTGCATCTCTAAAACGGGCTGCACCCGCTTCAAAACCGACTACAATTGTTAAAGCCATGGACACGCTGAGCGGCAGCATATATAGAAGAGACGCAAAATTCATGGCTGCCTGGTGGGACGCGATGGTCACTGTATGAAAATGGCTCATCAGAAGCGTAACAGCTGCGAAAATGCTCGTTTCAAAAAATACAGCGAACCCAATAGGCAGCCCTATTTTGAGTAGATTTTTGCATGCTTCCCAAGAGAACTTATACATCGTAAGGAAAATCCCGTATTCAGAAAACGGTGCGTTTTTATGGATAATGAAAAAACTGAAAACGCAGATACACCAATAAGTAAGCGCTGATGCCAGCCCTGCGCCGACGCCGCCAAGTGCCGGCATGCCGAATTTCCCGAAGATAAATACATAATTCAATACAAAGTTGATTGGAAGAGAACTGAGTGTAATCATCATTGTGACTCTCGTTTTTCCTAATGAGTCGATGAATGATCTCAACACGGTGTAAACAAATAAAGGGAAAATTCCCAGTGATAAAAAGCCTAAAAAGTGTTTAGCAATCTGATGCACGTGAATATCAAGGTTCAATCGGCCAAGAATAAGGTCAACTGCAACATATCCAATCACTAAAACGGCGATGCTAAGAAGCGCGGCCACGTATACAGCTTGTAAAACAGTAAAGGGAATCTTCTGTTTTTTCTCGGCGCCTAATAACTGAGCGACAATCGGGGTGACCGCCATTAATATACCTGCCAGTCCTGTGTAAACAGGGGTCCAAAGGCTTGAGCCAATCGCGACACCCGCTAAATCAGCGGGGCTGACTTTCCCTGACATCACCGTATCTAAAAAAGTCATTAGAGAAAGCCCCGCCTGGGTAATGAATATCGGGATTAAAATGTGCAAGAGCTGTTTGATTTTTTCCCGGGCGTTTTGAGTTTCTTTCATACATTGATCTCCGTTTCTTTTTCATAACGAGAGAAATTATAACATTTTATGTATAAAAAGCAATGAACGCCTGGCCTATTCTTTTTTTGTCGGTTTCGTTTTTCTAAACATTTGGGCATAAATAAAAGAAAGTGAAATCACGCCTAAAAAGGTGCAAATATACTGAATGATTCTTTCGATTTCCATTCTTTACATCCCTCCTTTCCCTATAGAATGTGCATCAATAAGATAAGCATTCGTGAAAAGTTGGAAATTTGAACAGGAGATGAAGGCTATGCGTTATGAACAGATATCAGAAAATGCATTCAAAGGGAAAATACAGGTGTACTTAGAGCAAATATTAGGGGATGCATCGTTAATTTTGAAAACGCTTCATGAAAAAGACCAGTGCCTTCTTTGTGAATTAGATGAGTTAGGGCACATTTTTCAGGATATGCAGGGGGTTGCATCATCTTTTTATTTGCAATCATACATTGAGGAGTTTACGCCGGCATTCATTGAGCTGGCCAAGGCGATTAAAGCCTTATCGGAGCATAAGCACGGCGCCTTAATTGTGATTGAAAGAGCGGATCCAGTTGAACATTATATTCAAAAAGGCACCGCTCTTCATGCCGAGATCAGCTCATCATTAATTGAAAGCATCTTTTTCCCTGGAAACCCTCTTCATGACGGTGCTTTATTGGTGAGAGAAAACAAGCTTGTGTCTGCAGCCAATGTGCTCCCGCTGACGGCGAAGGAAGTGGATATCCATTTGGGAACACGGCACCGGGCGGCTCTCGGTATGTCGGGCTATACGGATGCGCTTGTGCTTGTGGTTTCAGAGGAGACAGGGAAGATGTCGTTTGCCAAAGACGGTGTATTATATCCGTTAATTTCACCAAGAACGTAAAAATAATGAAAAGGGCCTGATTTAGAATCCTGCCATGAGACAAAATGACTGAATTCGCATCTTTATTAAAGCATTCGCTTCAAGCTGAATGCTTTTTGTCTTGAAGACAGAAAATATAAAGTGGTAGAAAAGTTACATGTGGTTAATATTAATTAAGTGAAATACTTTACCTGTTTATGTATTTATAGTACCGTATGAAATATTACATAAATTTTCAAAGGAAGGGTGCTGCCGCATGGCTAATGTATTAATGATCGGTTTTCCCGGTGAAGGGCATATTAATCCCTCTATCGGTGTGATGAAGGAGCTGAAATCCCGGGGGGAAAACATTACGTACTACGCAGTGAAGGAATATAAAGATAAAATCACAGCACTTGATATTGAGTTTCGTGAGTATCATGATTTTAGGGGGGATTACTTCGGCAAAAATGCAACCGGTGATGAAGAAAGAGACTTTACTGAAATGATCTGCGCTTTTTTGAAAAGCTGTAAAGATATTGCGACTCATATTTATGAGGAAGTCAAACATGAATCGTATGATTATGTCATCTATGATCACCATCTTCTTGCGGGTAAAGTCATTGCCAACTTGCTGAAGCTGCCGAGATTTTCATTGTGTACAACCTTTGCGATGAATGAGGAATTTGCTAAAGAAATGATGGGAGCGTACATGAAAGGGTCACTTGAAGATTCGCCTCATTATGAATCATATCAGCAGCTTGTAGAAGCTTTAAATGCTGATTTTCAAGCAGAGATCAAAAAGCCATTTGATGTTTTTTTAGCTGATGGTGACTTGACGATTGTCTTTACATCAAGGGGATTTCAGCCAATGGCTGAGCAGTTCGGTGAGCGGTATGTTTTTGTCGGCCCTTCTATTACTGAAAGAGCCGGAAACAATGATTTCCCATTTGATCAAATTGACAATGAAAACGTGCTGTTTATTTCGATGGGAACCATTTTTAACAATCAAAAGCAGTTTTTTAATCAATGCCTTGAAGTGTGTAAAGACTTTGATGGTAAAGTTGTGCTTTCCATCGGCAAACATATTAAAGCAAATGAGTTAAACGAAATTCCTGAAAATTTCATTGTACGCCCGTATGTTCCTCAGCTTGAGATCCTGAAAAGAGCCAGCTTATTTGTGACCCACGGCGGGATGAACAGCACAAGTGAAGGTTTGTATTTTGAAACACCACTTGTTGTCATACCGATGGGAGGTGACCAATTCGTGGTCGCAGATCAGGTGGAAAAAGTCGGCGCAGGAAAAGTAATTAAAAAGGAAGAATTATCTGAAAGTCTGCTGGAAGAGACGATTCAAGAAGTGATGAACAATCGCACGTATGCTGAAAAAGCAAAAGAAATTGGACAATCACTGAAAGCGGCAGGCAGCTCTAAAAAAGCGGCCGACAGCATTCTTGAAGCTGTAAAACAAAAATCTCAATCAGCAAATGCATAGTGTAAAAGCCTGTTCTTATCGAAAGAACAGGCTTTTTGCCTTTTCATAAGAATGCAGAGGGAGGGATTTGGCAGATCGATAGAGAATGATAAGAAAAACAGACAAGAAAGGAGGAAAATCTGCTTCATTCATCAATAGAAAACCATCATTTTTACCCTCACTTAAATAGTTCGTTAGACTTTCGAAAAACATATCGTGTTTATGTAAAATGTTAGATGTTTATTTGAAGGTTTAAAGGTCGAATGATGCTGAAAATGCTGCCAAATGTTTGAAAAAGGGTTTAACTTGCTGAAAAATTGACGATAAAACAGTTGTATGCCATTTTTGGAAACAAAATACTAGCTGTTTTTGCCAAAAAACAGTTTAGGAGGTTGAATGAATGAAAAAGAAAATTGTAGCCGGCTTGGCTGTTTCTGCAGTTGTTGGGTCGTCGATGGCCGCAGCACCCGCGGAAGCAAAAACGATAAAAGTAAAAAGCGGTGACTCTCTTTGGAAACTTTCCCGCCAGTATGATACGACAATATCAGCTCTCAAATCCGAAAACAAATTGAAATCAACGGTGCTTTACGTCGGACAAAGCCTTAAAGTTCCTGAAAGCGGCAGCAAAAAAAGCACGACATCCTCGTCTAACTCAAGCAAAACGTCAACATACACAGTTGCCTATGGTGATTCCCTATGGATGATTGCTAAAAATCATAAAATGAGTGTATCTGAGCTTAAAAGCTTAAACGGCCTGAGCAGTGACCTGATTCGTCCGGGGCAAAAGCTTAAGATCAAAGGGACAAGCAGTTCAAGCGGATCAAATGGATCAAAGAAAAACAGCGGTTCCAATTCTTCAGGTTCTTCAAAAAGTACATATACGGTTAAGCTCGGTGACTCACTGTGGAAAATCGCAAACAGCTTAAATATGACTGTAGCTGAATTGAAAACATTAAATGGCTTAACATCAGATACGCTTTATCCTAAACAGGTGCTCAAAATAAAAGGAAGCAGCGCACCTAAGAGCGGAAACAGCGGTTCCAAGAAGCCGCCAAACGCCAATTCCCCAAAAACAACGACGTACAAGGTAAAAGCAGGCGATTCACTGTGGAAGATTGCAAATCAGCTTGGAGTCACTGTCCAAAGCATCCGTGATAAAAACAATTTATCATCGGATGTGCTGCAAATCGGGCAGGTTCTGACTATTTCGGGAACATCAAAATCTAATCCGACAAAGCCAACAAAGCCAAAAGATAACTCAGGGTCAAACATTCAAATAGGCTCGAAGATTGACAGAATGATAACGGAAGCGAAAAAATATGTCGGAGTGCCGTACCGATGGGGCGGAAACACGCCTGCCGGTTTTGATTGCAGCGGCTTCATTTATTACCTCATTAATAATGTATCATCTATATCAAGATTGAGTACGGCAGGATATTGGAATGTCATGCAGAAAGTAAGCCAGCCGTCAGTAGGAGACTTTGTCTTCTTTACCACATATAAATCCGGCCCGTCTCACATGGGGATTTATCTAGGCGGCGGTGATTTTATTCATGCAAGCTCATCGGGCGTCGACATTTCCAATCTCAGCAATTCGTATTGGAAACAACGATACTTGGGCGCACGAAGTTATTTTTAAAAATGAGCATGGCAAAAAGCCTTTTATAGGCTTTTTTGTTTATATCAGACAATGATTGACCACACTGTTAGAAAAAAACAAGGGGGAGACAGTATGTACCGTCTCTTGCTGTTGATAATGCTGACGGCACTGGGAGTTGCGGGATGCGGACAAAAAAAACCTCCAGACCCGCCTAATCGGGTGCCGGAAAAAAAGGTAGTTGAAACGTCAGCGTTTGGTCACCACGTCCAGCTGGTCAATCGTGATGGGAAAGCAGTCGGTTTCATAGAGATCAAAGAATCAGATGATGAAGGCCTCGATATTCACATTTCTGCAAACAGCCTGCGTCCAGGGGCTTCCCTCGGTTTTCATATTTATGAGAAAGGTTCTTGTGTCAGGCCGGATTTTGAATCAGCGGGCGGTCCCTTTAATCCGCTGAACAAAGAACATGGCTTCAACAATCCGATGGGGCATCATGCCGGAGATCTGCCGAACCTTGAAGTCGGTGCTGATGGAAAGGTAGATGTCATTATGAATGCGCCTGACACCTCATTGAAAAAAGGAAGTAAACTAAATATTCTCGACGGAGACGGGAGTGCGTTTATTATTCATGAGCAAGCCGACGACTATTTGACAAACCCAAGCGGCAATTCTGGTGCGCGTATTGTCTGCGGAGCCCTTTTGGGAAATAACGAGAAGCAGTAATATCATCCAAGCCCTTTTGTATTGAGCATACAGGGGCTTTTTTAGTATACTCGTTAATGGAATATGAATAGGAAAGGGAATCAGTCTATGACAACTCAACTACAGCACTTAACATTGCCGGAAGATATACAACAAAAGCTATTATCATATAAAGATCAGCCAATTTCCCCAGAGTTTCAATCGCTCATCGGAACATCAGGCTATGAGGCGGAGGATGAAGCCATTTTATTCGATGCCATTATTGCATTAGCCATGGGAAAAAATGTCCTGCTGAAAGGGCCTACAGGCTCAGGGAAAACAAAGCTGGCTGAAACATTGTCCAGCTATTTTCATAAACCGATGCACAGCGTCAACTGTTCAGTCGACTTGGACGCTGAGGCATTGGTCGGCTATAAAACGATTGAAAATCAATCTGGCCAGGCGACAATCGAGTTTGTTTCAGGGCCTGTTACAAAGGCAATGAAGGAAGGACATTTTCTTTATATAGATGAAATCAATATGGCGAAGCCGGAAACACTGCCTATTTTAAACGGTGTTTTAGATTACAGAAAAATGATGACAAATCCGTTTACAGGCGAGGTCATACGGGCTAAAGGCGGTTTCGGAGTCATTGCAGCCATCAATGAAGGCTATGTCGGAACTGTTCCTCTAAATGAAGCATTAAAAAACCGTTTTGTCATCATTGATGTGCCTTATATTAAAGGCGAGCTGCTGAAACAAGTGCTTATGTCTCAGTCAGCCTTGAAAGACGAGAAATTAATTGACAGATTTATTACGCTTTCCTCTGATTTGATTGTTCAGGCCAATAACGGACAGGTGTCTGAAGAAGCGGCATCCATCAGAGCTTTAATCGATACATGTGATTTAGCCGCTTATATTCCGCCGCGTCGTGCCATTGAGCGGGGAATTGTAGAAAAGCTTGATGATGACCGGGAAAAAGCCGCCGTCCGAAATATTGCAGAAACTCTGTTTGAATGAGGGGGCTGCGATGAAATTTATCAAATTTAACGACAGCACGATTGATTCGTTTTTATTTATGATGCTGGCTGATTTGGCCAAAACACTCACCAAGAGTGAAGCGGTAGAAGTAGAGTATGGCGTTCAGTCCTATTACAATCCATTCGAAAAGAAAATCTATATGAGCCACTTTTGGAAAGACAGGGCAGCTGAGGACATGGAAGCGGGGCTGAAAAGCGACGTCTACCTGCGTTCAGTCGGAACAAGATATAGCTCGCTGCATGAGTTCGCGAACTTTTTGAATGATATCCATCGCCGCCTTACATTCAAAAGTTTTGCCAAGCAGCTGTTTATGCTGCTTGAAGACATCAGGATCGAAGAATGCATCAAACGTGAGCGCCCGGGTACGAAACATGTATTTGCAAAACGAAAAGACATGTACAGAAAACATTTCTCAACCCAGCTCACCTTAAATTTGGAACGAAGCATTTTTACGGATGCGCTCTTTTGCGCGATCTATGTCAAGCTCACTGCGGAATCACCGCTTGAGACCCTTCCGTCCATGCGTGAAGATATCGATCTGATGCGCCCATTTATTGAGCAGCAGCTCTTGCTTGTGTATGAAGCAGATTCGACACGGCAGGTTCTGAAAATTGTGGAGGACCTCATGGACGGGCTTGAAGAGGTGCTCGATAAAGATATGCTCAACACTTACTTTTTTTTGCCGGAGCTGGATTATGCAAAAGCTGCTGATCAGCCGTTATTCGAAGAAGAGAAAAAAGCGCCGAAGCTGAGTGATGACATTACGCTTCCAAAACAATCTGACGGTGATGAGGATATTCATGAAGAAGAAATGCCGACATGGCACAGGGAAACAGAAGCACCGTCTAAAAGTTTTCTTCAATTTGATATTGAGCACGGCGCAAAATCGGATTTAGGAAAAGATGCAGCAAGGGAAGGCGACGATGGAGATCAGGCCCTTGGCTCTGTTCAAGGATCAGCCAGACAAACGAAACGGAAAGACTATTCCAAGCTGGAAGCGCTGGAATCCCAAAAAGACCAGCCGAATGGAGCGGGTATGGCTGACGGCAAAGAAAATAAATACGCATTCCCAATTTATAAAGAACCGCAGCCGGCAACAAATGAAGAAGAGCTTTCTTATAAACAGCAGGCAAAAACGATTGAATCGTATCAAAAGCGTTTGAAACAAATGATTCAAAAAACGCTGGAGCATAAAAAAACATTGCCGAGAACAGACCTTCATGCCGGGAGACTGAACAATAAGCTTCTCAGGTATTTCACTGAGCGAAATCCGCGCCTGTTCTATAAAAAGCAAGAACCATCTTCGGAAATCGACGCTGTTTTTACATTACTGGTGGACTGTTCAGCCAGCATGTTCGACAAAATGGACGAAACAAAACGAGGAATCGTGCTGTTTCACGAAGCGTTGAAATCGGTAGCGGTTCCGCATCAGATTGTCGGCTTCTGGGAAGACACAAATGATGCGACCGAAACAAGCCAGCCAAACTATTTCAATACGGTTATTCCCTTCCAATCATCATTAAGGCAAGAATCTGGGCCGGCAATTATGCAGCTTGAGCCAGAGGAAGATAACCGTGACGGGTACGCGATCCGCCAGATGACAAAAAAAATGCTGCAGCGCAGCGAGGCGCAAAAGTTTTTAATTGTTTTCTCAGATGGAGAGCCGGCTGCATTTGGCTACGAACAAAACGGAATCGTCGATACAAGTGAGGCGGTTATCGAAGCTCGAAAAAGAGGAATAGAAGTGATAAATGTTTTTCTCTCCAACTCAGAAATAGAAGAATCGCAAATGAAGACAATTCAGGATATGTACGGAAAATTCAGTATATTTGTCCCGGATGTTGATCAGTTACCGGATGTTCTGTATCCGCTGCTGAAAAAACTGCTTCATAAAAGCATAGGATAGCCCTTAATCCTATGCTTTTTGGCGTTTCTTTTTTCGAATGATTAAATTTTTTGTTTTTTATAAAGGTTTTTTACTATTTTGTGAACAATCAAGGTAGAATCAAATTGCAAACAGTGGTAAAATATCGTTGGAAGCGTTTTTATTACATAATTTTGGACACAGCGTTCGAAAGTTATTTCAAGATAGTGAATCAATCACTTGATTATCTAAGTTGGGGGTAATATTCAAATGTTTCAAAATAGTATGAAACAACGAATGAATTGGGAAGATTTTTACGGTCCGAACCTCGGCTATGCGCTGGAGCTTTACGATCAATATACCCAGGATCCGGACAGCATTGACCCGGATTTGAAGGAAATGTTCGACGAGCTCGGTGCTCCGCCAAGCGAGTTAAAAGAGGCCTCGGGAACAAAAGAAAAGGGACGTGTTACAGCCGATCTGATTCAAAAGATCGCATCCGCAGTCAGACTTGCAGAAGATATCCGAACCTATGGCCATTTAAACGCTTCCGTCAATCCGCTCAGAAAGGATGGGAAAAAGAGTGAACTTTTTCCATTATCCGATTACGGGCTAACAGAAGAGGAAATAAAAGCAATACCTGCGTCAGTCATCTGTAAAGACGCTCCTAAAAACATTACGAACGGTTTAGAAGCCATTCAGTATTTACGAAATACGTATAAAAGAACCATCTCATTTGAATTTGACCATGTGCATGACTTCAAAGAGCGCGAATGGCTGACAAAGATGATTGAATCTGGCGAGCTGTTCCAGAAGAACTCAGATGAAAAGCTGTCAGCTGTGTTGGAAAGACTGACAGAAGTAGAGGGCTTTGAGCAGTTTTTGCACCGCACATTCGTCGGACAGAAGCGCTTTTCCATTGAGGGTCTGGACGCTCTTGTTCCAGTGCTTGATGACATTATTGCACAATCTGTCAAATCAGGAACGACAAGCGTCAATATCGGGATGGCGCATAGGGGACGCCTGAATGTCTTGGCACATGTGCTTGGCAAGCCGTATGAAATCATCTTCTCCGAATTCCAGCATGCGCCGAACAAAGATCTTGTTCCGTCTGAGGGATCAATTGGAATCAGCTACGGCTGGACAGGGGATGTCAAATACCATTTGGGGGCGAATCGGGAGCTTCAAGACGCTGAAACAAAATCAGCGCGAATTACGTTAGCAAACAACCCGAGCCACTTGGAATTTATCAATCCGATTGTTGAAGGCAGCACAAGAGCGGCACAGGAAACGCGAACACAAAGCGGATATCCAGTGCAAGACGAAACAAAATCGCTTGCCATTTTAATTCATGGAGACGCTGCATTCCCTGGGGAAGGAATCGTCGCTGAAACATTGAATTTAAGCTCTTTAAAAGGGTATCAAGTAGGCGGTGCGATTCATATTATCGCCAATAATATGATCGGATTCACAACAGAAAGCGCTGAATCCAGATCGACAAAATATGCCAGCGACTTGGCAAAGGGCTATGAAATTCCGATTGTTCACGTGAATGCGGATGACCCAGAAGCTTGTCTTTCTGCTGTGAAGTTTGCAGTCGAATACCGAAAAACATTCAACAAGGATTTCCTGATTGACTTGATCGGGTACAGACGCTATGGACACAACGAAATGGATGAGCCGTCAACCACTCAGCCAATGCTGTATGATGCTGTCAGAAAGCATCCGACCGTCAAACAAATTTTCGCTGAAAAACTCGTAAAAGAAGGTGTGCTTACCGAGGAAGTCGTTCAAAATATCGAAAAATCGGTAACGAAGCGCATTGAGGACGCTTATCAGAAAGTACCGTCTAAAAAGGAACATATCGCCTGTGAAATTGAACTTCCAGAGCCTGTATCAAACGGTTTCCCTGATGTGGACACATCGATTGATTTTGATGTGCTTCGCAAGCTGAATGACGAATTGATCAACTGGCCGGAGTCATTTAATGTTTTCGGCAAGCTAAAGCGCATTTTAGAAAGACGCGCCAAGGCGTTTGATGATGACAGAAAAGTGGAATGGTCTTTGGCAGAATCACTTGCGTTTGCTTCGATTTTGAAAGACGGAACACCGATTCGTTTAACAGGACAGGATTCCGAGCGCGGAACGTTTGCCCAAAGAAACCTTGTGCTTCATGACAGTGAGACGGGCGAAGAATTTGTGCCGCTTCATCACTTATCTGACTGCAGCACATCATTTGCCGTTCATAACAGCCCGCTGTCGGAAGGATCAGTTCTCGGGTTTGAATACGGCTATAACGTTCATTCACCAGAAACGCTTGTGTTATGGGAAGCGCAGTACGGAGATTTTGCCAACGCTGCTCAAGTGTATTTTGACCAATTTATTTCTGCCGGACGCGCAAAATGGGGCCAAAAATCCGGATTAGTCATGCTGCTTCCGCACGGTTACGAGGGACAGGGGCCTGAGCATTCAAGCGGAAGAATCGAGCGGTTCCTGCAGCTTGCCGCGGAGAACAACTGGACGGTTGCCAACCTGACAAGCGCGGCACAGTATTTCCATATTTTAAGAAGACAGGCTAAAATGCTGCTTCGTGAAGAAATCAGACCGCTCGTCATTATGACGCCGAAAAGCCTTCTTCGCAACCCAAATACAGTGTCGGAAGTGCAGGAGCTAAGCGAAAGCCGCTTCCAGCCTGTTTATGAACAGTCGGGACTTTCTCATGACTATGAAAAAGTAACCAGACTTGTGTTATCCAGCGGTAAAGTGTCAATAGACATCAGTGATCATTTTAATAAGCTAGAAGACGGTAAAGAGTGGCTTCACATTGCGAGAATTGAACAGCTGTATCCATTCCCGGCAAAAGGAGTCAAAGAATTATTTGCAAAACTTCCGAACCTGAAAGAAATCGTTTGGGTGCAGGAAGAGCCGCAGAACATGGGAGCTTGGAGTTATATCAGCCCGTATTTGACAGAGATTGCACCAGAGGGAGTAAGCGTTCAATATATTGGACGAAGAAGACGATCCAGCCCTGCAGAGGGAGATCCGACAGTTCATAAAAAAGAACAGGAACGTATTGTATCTGATAGCTTGACTCGCAAAAACTAAGGGGGAAATGAAAAAATGGCGGAAATTAAGGTACCTGAATTAGCAGAATCAATCTCAGAAGGAACAATAGCCCAATGGTTAAAGCAGCCTGGTGACTATGTAGAACAGGGTGAATATCTGCTTGAACTAGAAACGGATAAAGTGAATGTTGAATTGACAGCAGAAGAATCGGGTGTACTTCAAGAGGTATTGAAAGATTCGGGTGATACCGTCCAGGTCGGAGAAATTATCGGTACGATTTCAGAAGGCGCGGGTGAAAGTTCTGCCCCTGCTCCTACAGAGAAAGCAGAAAGCAAGGAAAGCGTGAAAGAAGAGAAACAGGCTGAACCAGCTGCACAAGAGGTGAGTGAGGAAGCGCAATCTGAAGCAAAATCAAGAATGGTCGCTTCTCCGTCAGCCCGAAAGCTGGCGAGAGAAAAAGGAATTGACCTGTCTCAAGTTCCAACTGGAGATCCGTTTGGAAGAGTGCGCAAGCAGGATGTCGAAGCGTATGAAAAACCAGCATCAAAACCTGCTCCTCAGCAAAAACAGCAGCCTCAGGCTCAAAAAGCACAGCAAAGCTTTGACAAACCTGTCGAAGTGCAAAAAATGTCACGCCGCAGACAAACGATTGCAAAACGCCTTGTAGAGGTGCAGCAAACATCGGCGATGCTGACTACATTTAATGAAGTGGACATGACGGCTGTCATGAATCTCAGAAAACGCCGCAAAGATCAATTCTTTGAGCAAAACGAAGTAAAGCTCGGCTTTATGTCTTTCTTCACGAAAGCGGTCGTCGCTGCATTGAAAAAATATCCGCTGTTGAATGCGGAAATTCAGGGCGATGAGTTGATCGTTAAGAAATTCTATGATATCGGTATCGCTGTTGCGGCTGATGAAGGCCTTGTTGTTCCGGTAGTACGTGATGCGGACCGCCTGACATTTGCAGGAATCGAAAAAGAGATCGGCGAGCTGGCGAAGAAAGCAAGAAACAATAAATTAACCCTTAGCGAGCTTCAGGGAGGTTCCTTTACGATTACAAACGGAGGTACTTTCGGTTCACTGATGTCAACTCCGATCTTAAACAGCCCTCAAGTCGGTATACTGGGCATGCATAAGATTCAGCTGCGCCCAGTAGCAATTGATGAAGAACGTTTCGAAAACCGTCCGATGATGTATCTCGCTTTATCTTATGATCACCGGATTGTAGACGGTAAAGAAGCGGTTGGTTTCCTCGTGACAATCAAAAATTTACTGGAAGATCCTGAACAGCTTTTATTAGAGGGATAATAAAAAAAAGGTACATCACTTTATCGTGATGTACCTTTTTTGATGATATTTAAAGTGATAGATTGCTGCTTTTGGATCCTGCTTGTTTCTTTTTCACTTTTTTAGACCAAAATGTTGCAAGCATAGAACCTGAAAGGTTATGCCACACACTGAATATTGCGCTTGGTACGGCAGATAGCGGTGAGAAATGGGCCGTGGCAAGTGCAGCCCCAAGTCCAGAGTTTTGCATGCCGACTTCGATTGCAATCGCTTTTTGAGAAGGGTAATCCATTTTTAAAAGCTTTGCGCCCATAAATCCAAGCAAATAACCGATACCGTTATGCAGGATAACAACTGAAAAAATCAGCAACCCTGATTGAAGCAGATTTTCCCGGTTGCCGCTGACGACAGCTGAGACAATCGCCACGATGCCAATGACAGAAACAAGCGGAAGGGCATGTACGGCTTTCGCCACTTGTTTTCTGAAAAACATTTTGACGATCACACCTGCAATGATTGGAAATAAAACCGCTTGTAAGATTGAAAGAAATAAAGATCCTGGCGAGACAGGAAGCCATTCCTTGGCAAACAGCATAATCAAAACCGGAGTTAAAACGGGTGCCAACAAGGTAGATATTGTTGTAACAGCAACAGAAAGGGCCGTATTTCCTTTTGCTAAAAATGTCATGACATTAGATGCAGTTCCCCCTGGACAGCAGCCGACAAGAATAACACCTACTGCGATTTCAGCCGGAAGATGCAGTCCAATTGAAAGGCCGAAAGCAACGAGCGGCATGATGGTATACTGAGCAATCACCCCAATAATGACATGCCAAGGTTTTCTGAGCAGCTCTTTGAAATCATCGGCTTGCAGTGTAAGTCCCATCCCAAACATGATAATACCAAGAAAAATCGTAATATAAGAACTGATCCACGTAAAAAAAGACGGGAAGGAAAATCCCAGCACGGCAAACACAATGACCCATATGCCAAAGGTTTGTCCCGCAAAATGGCTTATTTTTCTAATGATGTCCATAAAAACACTCCTAACACATTCATCAAGAACTTCAGCAGAAATTCTCACAGATTTTTAAACATTCTCTTATTATAATTAATTTTCTGAATAATTCAATATCAATCGCCGAATAATAGTCGATAAATTTATTATGTAAACTAATCAAAATGTTCTTGACTATATAGGAAGATATTCTTACAATGAACCTTTATAATGGTTAGACAAAATAGGAGTGATAGGGTGAAGGAAGCGAATCAATGGTCTTCGAAGATCGGCTTTATTTTAGCCGCGGCAGGATCAGCTATTGGGCTTGGCGCGATATGGAAATTCCCATATGTAGCTGGAACCAGCGGAGGAGGCGCATTTTTACTTATTTTTATTTTATTTACGGTTTTAATCGGACTGCCTTTATTGTTAGGTGAATTCATCATAGGCAGAAAAACGCAGAAAGATGCCGTTCAGTCCTATAAAACACTTGCTCCAGGAATGAAGTGGCATTGGATCGGATATTTAGGCATGGTAACGTGCTTTATTCTTCTCTCCTTCTACAGTGTCGTCGGCGGGTGGATTTTAATTTATATTATAAAAGGCTTCACTGGCGGTTTGTCACAAACATCTGGTTTTGATACGATATTTGCAAGTACCATTTCAAATCCTTATTTGGCTGTAGGAGGCCAGTTGCTCTTTATGGCAGTGACCATTTTGGTTGTTGCAAAAGGAGTTAGCAGCGGAATTGAAAAGGCTAGCCAAGTATTAATGCCGGCGCTATTTATATTATTTATTATTTTAATGGTGCGTTCTGTTACCCTTGACGGTGCGATGGAAGGGCTCAAGTTTTTCCTGATGCCTGATTTTTCAGCGATTGACGCTAATACCATTTTGTATGCGATGGGCCAGTCCTTTTTCTTATTAAGTGTCGGTGTATCTGTCATGGTTACTTACAGCTCTTATTTAGGGAAACAGGAAAATCTTGTGCAGTCCGCTGTATCAGTAACTGTATTGAACGTACTTGTTGCAGTTATGGCAGGGATTGCGATTTTTCCAGCTGTATTTTCATTTGGTCTCAAGCCAGACCAAGGACCGATTCTGTTATTTAACGTGCTGCCAACTATATTTAATCAAATGCCGTTCGGAATTATCTTTTTATTAGCATTTTTAATTCTATTTTTATTTGCTGCATTGACATCCGCTTTTTCAATGCTGGAAATTTTGGTCGCAGTGCTTTCAAAAGGTGATGTCAATAAGAGAAAACGATTCGCTTGGTTAGGCGGAATCGCTATATTTATTGTCGGTGTGCCGTCTGCACTATCATACGGTGTCTTAAGTGACGTTTCTATATTTCACTTATCCATTTTTGATGCGGCCGACTATCTTGTGAGCAATATTTTAATGCCGTTAGGCGCGTTATTGATCTCGATTTTTGTCCCGCTTAAAATACCGAAACAGGATTTGTTTGACGAGCTGAAAAGCGGTTCCAGCCTCAAACGGAAGTGGTTTGCGGTTTGGCTGCTGCTTATTCGTTATCTATCTCCTGTTGCCATCATCATCGTGTTTTTGCATGTGATAGGCATTTTTTAACACACGAAGCCCCCGGGGAAAGGGGGCTTTTTTTAATAGAGTTTCCAAACGACTTCTTTTGCCTGCTCAAAACGTTTTTCTGCCTCGCGCCAATCCACGACATTCCACCAGTGATCGACATAGCTGGCCCGGTCATTTTTATATTGCAAATAGTAGGCATGCTCCCATACGTCAAGCGGTAAAAGAGGGATCACATCCCACTGGCTGAAGAGCTGGTGTTTTTCTGCTGTTAAAATCTCCAGCCGTCCTGATCGAGGTGCCCAGACCAGAATGGCCCAGCCGACACCTTCCACTTTTTTAGCGGCTTGGGTAAAATGTTCTTTAAAAGCGGAATAGCTTCCAAATGAAAGGTCAATCATTTGAAACAATGCCCCTGTAGGGCGCCGCTTTCCGTTTGGATGCATGGAAAACCAGAAAATACTGTGCAAATAATGGCCTGCTCCATGGAACGCAAGCTCTCTTTCCCAATGAGTGATCAAGTCAAAATTCTTTGTCGCCCTCGCTTTTTTAAGCTCCAATTCTGCTTTGTTCAGGACATCGACATAGCTTTGATGATGTTTTGTATGATGAAGGACCATAATATCGCGTGAAATATAAGGTTCTAAGGCGGAATATTTGTATGGAAGCTTTGGCAGCACATGTTTCCCTATAGGGACATAAGCGCGTCTTTCATTTGTATCATCTGATTCTGTAATATCCCGGTAAAGGGCAGCTGCCTGCTTATACCAATCTTCTTCTGTTGTTTGGTCATCTTCCAGAGCCTCAATCATCTTGTCGATTTGATCTTCGAACTGGTCAAGCTGTCCCCGCTTTTGAATCTGGTCTTTCAGTGCTTCACACCAATTGAACATCTCCGTTTGATAAGATTCACGTTTCATTTGCTGTCTCCTTTTCAATAGAATCAAAATACTTCCCGACAGCCAGCAAAGAGAATACATATGGATAACTGTGATAGCGAATATAAAATTGCTTTGGCAATCCGATTCCTGCTGGATATGCGAGGTTATCAGCGCTGCGTGAACTGCTGTCAGTAAGGTAGTGCATGCCTTTCACAACAGACGGATGTTCGGGATTTTCGTATGTGAGTAAAGCGTCTAAAGCCCAGGCCGTTTGTACAATGGTTCCTCTTTGAAGCGGTACATATGTTTTGATTTCGGCGCTTTTGCAAGATTCTCCCCAGCTCCCGTCATCATTTTGTATGGATTTGAGCCAACGCAGAGCCTTTTGTATAGCGGGGTGCTTTCGGTCAACCCCGCATGCATGCATACCCGTAAGAGCAGCCCAGGTGCCGTAAATGTAGCAAACACCCCATCTTCCGTACCATGACCCATTTTGTTCCTGATTCTGGAAAAGCCACTTCACTGCGCGTTGAATATGCTGATGTTTTTCTGTGAAGCCAACTTTCTCGCCTAAAAAATGCAGTACACGTCCGGTGAGGTCGGCGGTTGAAGGGTCAACTGCAGCGTCCTCGGCGGATTCAAGCGGCAGATGGCGAATCAGTGGATGGTTCACATTTTTTTCAAAAGCAGAAAATCCGCCATCATTGTTTTGCATCGATAAAAGCCAAGACACCCCTCGTTCCCAAGCTGCAGGAGAATAATTGCGGGGAATCGCTTTTAAAACAGCTGCAGTGTCGTCACAGTCAGGGTTATTTGTATTAATGTTTGAAAATCCCCAGCCGCCGGGAATTGAATTTGGATTTTTGACAGACCAATCTGCTATTTTAGCATGCTGGCGTTCTAGCAAAAAGTCGGCTGCTTTTGTAACAAAGCCATCCGTTTCGGTCACACCATTTTTTTGAAGAGCATAGCTGATTAGAGCTGTATCCCAAACAGTTGAAGTAGAGTTTTCTAGATAAGGAATCCCGTTGCATTTAGTCATCAGTGATTTGATACCGTTAATCGCCCTGCTGATAACAGGGGAGTAGCGCGACACACCTAGTGACAGAAGGCTGTAAACCATAAATATGGTTGCACTCGCATAGCTGTATAATGTTCCGTCTTTTTCAATCCGGTCCAGCATATACGTTTTAGCTGTCTGTAAGCCCAGCTGCTGGAACGCAAATGGCGCATGGAAAATGCGTTTCCAATGTGACAAAATAGACGTGAGATCTCTTTCTTCAAAAGCATCAGACCGAAGCCAAGTGAAAGGGTTTTTTGTCATGTGCGGATCGAGATGGCGAAGAGATGAAATATTGCGGTTATTAAGGATAAATCGCTGATTGAGTGTTACAGCCATAGGAGCAAAATGAATACGGGCATATGAGCTGAACTGATAGAAATGAACCGGCAATGTTGGAGGGAGCGCCATAAGTGATAATGGTAAATACAAAGCAGGCCAAGGATAAAGCCCGTTCGCGGCAAGCATCCATTTTGTCATGAAATGTACATGTCTCAAACCTCCATGTGAGATGATAAATTGTTCGGCTTTTTTCATGTGCGGGTCAGATCTGTGAAAACAGCCAGAAGCAAGCATCCCGACATATCCTTGGACGGTAGCCGTTAGATTTCCGGGAGTTTCATCGGGATAATTGATAAATGTGCCATCGGGCTGCTGTTTTGCGCGTATGCCAGCGGCAAGTGCTGATATCAGTTCTTTTTCATTTTTGCCGTCATCTAGGGAGGTAAGGAGCAAAATAAAAAAGGAATTTGTCATGATTGGTCCTTCAAAGCAAAATGTCCATGAACCATCAGCATTTTGCCTGTCTCTTAACTCCGTAACGGTTTTCTTTTGAAAACGCCTCACTTTCTCCTGAAGTGTGCCCACCACGCTCAACTCCTTCAGAAGCATATATATTCAGCATCTTTTATGGGCATTACAGAAAGAAAAAAACTGCTGGCAGGCAGCAGTTTTTTAAACATACATGTTAGTCTTCAAGATTTATCCAAACACTTTTAACTTCTGTGTAATTATCCAGGGCATATGATCCCATTTCTCGTCCGAGTCCCGACTGTTTATAACCGCCAAATGGAGATGCCGCGTCGAACACATTATAGCAGTTCACCCAAATGGTTCCGGCTTGAAGGCGGTCCGCGATATAGTGCGCCTGCTTGACGTTCTCTGTCCACAGTCCGGCCGCAAGCCCATATTCTGAATGGTTTGCCCGTTCAATAACTTCATCGACTGTTTCGTACGGAATGGCAGTCAGCACGGGTCCGAAAATTTCTTCTTTTGCGATGGTCATTTCATCTTCAACATTCGCAAATACAGTCGGTGCGACAAAATATCCTTCTTCAAAAGGACAGCTTCCGCCAGTCACTGCTTTTGCTCCTTCATCTTTTCCTTTTTGAATATAGGAAAGAACGCGTTCATGCTGTTCCTTGCTTACGAGAGGCCCGATTTGCGTATCTTTATGAAGACCCGCTCCTTGGCGGAGTGACTCAGCATAGGACACCATTTCATCAACAACTTCATCATATTGGTCTTTATGAATGAAGACACGGGAGCCCGCACAGCAGACCTGGCCCTGGTTAAACATCACACCGTTTAAAGCGCCCGGGATTGCTTTTTTCAAATTCGCATCCGGCAGAAGAATATTAGGCGATTTTCCGCCCAGCTCCAATGTAACACGCTTAATGCTTTTCGCTGCGGTGGACATGATTTTCTTTCCAATTTCAGTCGAACCGGTAAAGGCAATTTTATCAACCGCTTCGTGGTTCGTCAGGGCTTCTCCCGCATCTTCACCGAATCCCGGAATGATATTGATTACACCGTCCGGGAAACCGGCTTGGTCTATTAATTCTGCCAAATAAAGGGCTGAAAGCGGTGTTTGTTCAGCCGGTTTGAGAACGATTGTACAGCCTGTTGCAAGTGCCGCGCCCATTTTCCACATCGCCATCAGGAGCGGGAAATTCCATGGAATGATCTGGCCGACGACACCGACAGGCTCATGACGCGTATAATTAAAATAAGCGCCGGAAACCGGAATCGTCTGTCCTATTATTTTTGTACACCAGCCGGCGTAATAGCGCATATGCTCGATAGCCAGCGGAATATCTCCATTAGTCGTTTCATTAATTGGTTTCCCATTATCAAGTGTTTCAAGCTGAGCAAGCTCAGTTTTATGCTCTTCCATTAAGTCTGCCAGCTTATACATCAGTCTGCTTCTAGAAGCTGGAGACATTGTTCTCCATTCGCCTTGATCAAAGGCTTTCCGGGCAGCTTTCACCGCTTTGTCCACATCCGCAGCCTGGGCTTCATACAGCGTCATCAAGGTTTCGCCGGTCGCCGGGTTGGGAGTGTCAAAGGTTGCCCCTGAGGCACTCGGAACAAATTTTCCGTCAATATAAAGCTTCTTTGTTCCCTGTAAAAATGTCTCCAGCCTTTTCGTCACTTGCATCGTTAAAGAACTCATTCGTAACAAACCTCCAGTCATTTTTTATGGTCTGTCCTGAGATTCTTGGTGATAGCACATTGATTTCTTGATTGCATAGCAGAAATAAGCTGTGATATTTGCTGCAAACGTAAGCGTATACAAACATTCTATAATAGAAAACAAGGCAAAATCAATGAATAACCGATATTGCAATTTACAAAAGAAAAAAGCTACAATAAGCTTATAGATAAGTAAAGGAGATTTCATCATGATTCATAAAAATTGGCTTGAAAAAGAAACAATCAAAAAGGTAAAATGTGTGCAGACAAACGCAAAAAAATATATCGTAAACCGGGTCTTAACTCCGGGAAAAGAATATGAAGTGAAAAATGAAACAGAGGAGTTTCTCTTTGTGGTCGACAATACGAATAAAGTGGGCGGCTACTATAAAGAATACTTCGAAGAGATGTAATGTTTCCTTAAAGCATCAGACAAACTTGTTAAAAGCAGTCGATACATAAAACCGCAGCTCAGCTGCGGTTTTTTTGTGATTAAACAGGAAATATAAAACAAAATGCATGAAACATTAAAAACAACTTTTTTTATAAAAACATTGCTGAATATTGAAACTTTTTCCTCAATATGTGCGTATTACTTGATGACAACAGCGTAAAAGCTGAAAAACAAATCAAAAATTTGAAAAATGTAATCTGTTCGTAATGGTTTAAATGTCTTCTATGTCGTATTCTTATATAGGGATAAAGGACTTATTTTTATGTAGTGAATGATAAAACAAATAGATAAATGCAGAAAGAGGGGTTCTTCATTGGGTATTTTTTCTGTTAGCAGATCAACGGATGCAAAGAAGCTTGAAGCTTTGCTCGTTGAAGGGGAAAGAATAGAATCGATTTATAAGCTCCGAGTGGACCAAATTTGCTTTACAAATAAGCGGATCATTTTCTTTGACAATAAAATGTTTTCCAAAAAGAAGGTTCGTGTATTTCTTCCATATAAAACAATTGAAAGCTTTGCCATCCAAGAAGCGGGAATGTTCGATCCGGACACTGGGCTTTTACTGATGACAAGAAGCAAAACGTTCGAATTAGAATTTGCGAAAGACACCGATTTAAGCGAAGTTCAGGCGGTGCTGACAAAGCATTTGTGCAGCTGAATATTTGATGAGCCAGCCGTTCAAAAAATGGTTAGGCTTTTTTTTATAAAAAAACAGGGCATATGCGCCCTGTTCTGGTTATACCACACTGTTTTTCGCTGAGTTCGAATCAATAAGATCTGCATCTAATACATTTGAAATCGGTACGACAAGAGGAGTAAAGTCGCCATTTTCTTCTCCAAAGCCTTGATTTATTTTGGCTGATAAAAAGTAATCGACCTGCTGATACGGACCGAGTGTTAAAGAGGAACCACGGTCCATCGTATTGATTTTAAATCCGCCGACATTCACGACGGAGGGTGAAAAGAACATCTCATCACTTCCTTTTGATCGAAGAGTTAACCGCTTCACTTTCAAAAGAGGCCGGAGAATCAATTTGGTCTCTGTCATCCACATGGCTCCTCGTGCCCATAAATCCGCTCGCATCTCCAAAATTCTGTCCGTAGCCTTGATTTTTTTTATCTGAATTTTGCCATTCTGCCAATAAATTTTGTCCTACGTTAACCGCTGAAGCATTTTCAAAGGAATTAATTTTCAGCATGAAAATATTAATATTGATATACGGAGTTGGTTGAACCACAGGCAAACCTCCTTTCTATAGTTGTATGCTGGCGGTTATAAAGTATGTTAAGACAGGGGGCTTCAAATGGATTTCGAAAAGATGAAGCAGTGGATGGAATTCGCACAGCAGATGTACGGCGGTGACTTTTGGAAACAGGTATTTGATGAAGACCAAAAAACCCCTTTTATGACAAATGGCCAATCTCCGTTTCCGTTTTCGCAGCAAGATCAGCGAGGGAAAGGAGATGCTTCATTTCCAAGCATGGATATTGTAGATACCGTTACGGAAGTCCAGTTTTTGATTTATCTTCCAGGCTACCGTAAACAGGACGTTCACATATTATCGTACGGAGATTATTTAGTGGTGAAGGGGCAGCGCTTTTCCTATTTTAATGAACAGGACTTTCGCCAAAAAGAAGGGAAGTACGGAAGTTTTGAAAAGAAAATTCCGCTTTCCGACCATCTTCATGGAAAGATGAGTGCCATTTTTAAAGACGGAATCCTATACATCACCATTCAAAAAGACGAGGGTCAAGCGAAAACCATTGTTATTGATGATTGATTTTCATACTGAGTGCATCTGCCCCGTCACGGTCATCAATTGATTCAATTGGAATGACCATGGCCACAAAATCTGCATTTTGTTCCCCGAAACCGTTATTTCTTTTGATAGCAGAGCACTTGTTCCTTAATTCCGCAGAACCAAAGGTAAGGGATGAGCCGCTGCCTATCGTGTTAGTTTTGAGATGAGCAATATTGATGTTAGTCGGAAGCATGAAAACCTCTCCTTTCTTTGGGATATACACATTATATATGTAGACGAAAGAGGAGTATGCAAAGGGTCGTGATGTCATGAAAAAAATGCTTAGGTCCCTGATCAGGCATTGTTTGAAATCAGAATTTGACAAACTGCGTGAATGTGAAGAAAGGCTTTCACGGCTTGAGGAACAGAACAACAGCAGCAAACAGCAGGCTGAAGAAACCTATATACATATTGAAACGCTGAATGTTGAAAAAATTGATTATCATCTCGAATTCGGCGAGCTGACCATTGATGAACTGAGCGGCAGATTAAATATAGGCGCAACCTATTATATGCCGCCAGAAGAGAAAGACAAAAAGTGCCGGCGAAAATCCGAAGCGCCACCAACACCAGCGGTCACGATCCGTTCAAAAAGGCAGTAGCTCATCCTTCCATCCATGTTCCCATGTTTGACAGGAGGCAAAACGGGAAACAGAATAGAAAGGAGAGGATATACATGGCACTGACAAATGAACAAACACAGCATCTCTATCATAAATTGCTCGATATGCAAAAAGAATTGTCTGGAGAGAAAAAGGAAACAGAATCAATGACAGAAGAAGTGGGGGAGCTTTCCAATGGGGTTGACAACCATATGGCAGATCACGGTACGCTCGTCACAGACCGGATGACAGACCAAACGGTGAGAGAGATTGACCGGGAGCTGTTAGAGGAGGTTAACCATGCATTACAAAAGATGAAAGAAGGAACTTACGGCGTGTGTGAAAAAACGGGCCAAGACATTCCTTACGAAAGACTTGAAGCTGTTCCCTATGCGAGAATGACAGTTGAGGCGCAAGCTGATATGGAGGATGACCTTGAGGCAGATGCTCCTTCATATGAACGAGCGTTTCACGAACAGGTAAAAGATCTATCCAACAAAGAAACAATTGATCAAAAAAGCTCACAGACGTATGAAATCTTGGATCGTGAACAAGATTCGAAGTAAAAATGCCAGGCAAGTACACCGATATTAGATGTACTTGCTTTTTTTTTTGAAAAAAATCTCATATTCAAAATAAAGTGATTGACTTTGAGTAAAAAAGAAAGTAACATACTATTTGTAAGTAAATATAAAAAGTTTACCGGGAGGAATACAAATGTCTACAGTTTTATTTGTAAAATCAAGCGACCGTACAGCTGAAGAAGGCGTTTCAACTAAACTTTACGAAGCTTTCTTAGCTGCTTATAAAGAAAATAACCCTAATGATGAAGTGGTTGAATTAGACCTTCATAAAGAAAACCTTCCTTACCTCGGAAGAGATATGATTAACGGAACATTTAAAGCAGGTCAAGGAATGGAAATGACAGAAGAAGAGAAAAAACAAGCAGCAATTGCCGACAAATATCTGAATCAGTTTGTAAAAGCTGACAAAGTTGTTTTCGCATTCCCGCTTTGGAACTTCACAGTGCCAGCAGTGCTTCATACTTATGTTGATTACCTGTCTCGTGCAGGCGTTACATTCAAATACACACAAGAAGGACCAGTTGGTTTAATGGGCGACAAAAAAGTTGCACTCCTTAACGCGCGTGGCGGCATTTATTCTGAAGGACCAATGGCTTCTTTAGAAATGTCATTAAACTTCATGAAAACAGTTCTTGGTTTCTGGGGTGTTCAAGACTTACACACAGTTGTCATCGAAGGACATAACGCAGCGCCTGATCAAGCGCAAGAAATCGTTGAAAAAGGTTTACAAGAAGCAAAAGATCTTGCTGCAAAATTCTAATGAACAAAAACTCCTATCGCATTGATAGGAGTTTTTTTGTATACATATTTATATAGAAGAAAGTGATGAATCCTCTTAGCGAAAAAAGGCTGTTTTTTTATTGTAATATATTTTTTGATTTGTCGAATCTTTGGATATAATAGCGAAAAAACATTTTTATTGGCTGGAAAAAGTTTTTCTAAACAATTGTTCTGGCCTCTTGATTAAAACCGCCCGATGGTGTACTATATAAAAGAAGCTACTTTGTGCGTATTGTTAATTAAGTTTTAACCTTTAAGCTGTAATAGGGAGTTTTATATCGAAGCCGGAATGTCATGCCTCCATTGCTGAGGACGACAGGAACGTTTCTGCAAACACCCACTTTGAGGAGTGGTGGTTTAAAACTTTCTTACTTGCATACGGCAAGATGTAGCGAAAGCCATTTCCTTTTCGGAAATGGCTTTTTATTTTATCTGAAAAGGTTGGTATAGCAAAAAATTCAATTTTTGTGTGAAAGAAAAGAAGGCCTCTTTTTTATGATATGATGGGGGAAATTCAAGGAAAAGCGAGGTTTACACATTATGTTACATAGAGCCCAATCCCTTTTGGCTCATTATTTTGGTTATGAAAAGCTTCGCAGCGGCCAGGATGAAGCGATCCGCTTGGTAACGGAAGCGAGGCAAAATACGGCCTGTATTATGCCAACGGGAGGCGGCAAATCGATTTGCTATCAAATTCCAGCATTAATGTTTGAAGGGACGACAATCGTCATTTCACCGTTGATTTCCTTGATGAAGGATCAAGTTGATGCATTAGAAGAAGCGGGGATTAACGCCGCCTACATTAACAGCACACAATCCAATCAGGAAATATACGAGAGGCTGAACGGACTCAAAGAAGGGGCTTATAAGCTTTTTTACATTACACCAGAGCGACTAACGTCCACGGAGTTTATCCGGATTTTGCAGGGCATAGATGTTCCTTTGGTCGCAATAGACGAGGCGCATTGTATTTCTCAATGGGGGCACGATTTCAGGCCAAGCTACAGAAATATTGAAATTTTGTTCCGTGAATTACACGCCAAGCCTGTCATCATGGCGTTAACAGCAACAGCCACACCCGAGGTTCATGATGATATTTGCAAACAGCTGCACATTCAAAAAGAAAACACGGTATATACCGGATTTTCACGAGAAAATTTAACCTTTAAAGTAGTAAAAGGAGAAAATAAAGATCGTTTTATAGATGAATATGTGCAAAACAATAGACATGAAGCAGGAATTGTCTATACCGCGACCAGAAAAGAAGCTGATCGGATATATGAGAGATTGAAACGAAATCAGATCAGGGCAGGGCGGTATCACGGAGGTTTGGATGATGATGTGAGAAAAGAGCAGCAGGAAAGGTTTCTTAATGATGAGCTTCAAGTGATGGTGGCAACCTCTGCTTTTGGAATGGGGATTGATAAATCAAATATCAGATTTGTTCTGCATGCACAAATTCCAAAAGATATGGAAAGCTATTATCAAGAGGCTGGACGAGCTGGGCGGGACGGTCTTGCCAGTGAATGTGTTCTCCTGTTTTCACCGCAGGATATTATGGTGCAGCGCTTCTTAATTGAGCAATCAGAACATGAAGAGAAACAAAAGCAGGATTTAAAAAAGCTGAGACAAATGGTCGACTATTGTCATACGGAAGATTGTCTGCAGCGTTTTATCCTTATGTATTTCGGAGAAAAGGAGCCCGATGCGTGCGGACAATGCGGAAACTGCACTGATACAAGGGCGGCCCATGACGTGACGCGGGAGGCACAAATGGTCTTATCTTGTATCATTCGCATGAAAGAACGATTTGGCAAGACGATAGTTGCCCAGGTGCTTGCCGGCTCCAAAAATAAAAAAGTTCTTGAAAACGGTTTTTCAGACCTTTCAACATACGGAATATTAAAACACCAATCAGTTGGCGAAATCAGTGATTTTATTGAATTTCTTATTTCTGACGACTTTATCAGGATGTCAGATGGTACGTTTCCGACTCTTTTTGTCAGCAGTAAAGGAAGGAATGTGCTGAGAGGAGAATTATCAGTCACGAGAAAAGAAGCGTTAAAAGCGGCAGCGATTACTGAAAATGACGAGCTGTTTGAACGATTGCGCATGGTTCGAAAAGAAATCGCGGCTGAGCAGGGTGTTCCGCCATTTGTTGTTTTCTCTGACCAAACGTTAAAAGAAATGTCCGGAAAACAGCCCGTAAATGATGAGGAACTTTTGTCTATAAAAGGAGTCGGAGAACAAAAAAGAGCAAAATACGGCCGGCTTTTTTTACAAGAAATACAGGCTTATGCAAGGATGACAGACTAAAAAAACAGAAAATCAATCTTTTTTTCTATAAAAAACACATTTTATTTTCTCTGTTTTGCCTTAAAATAAAAAGACTTGCGAAGCCTATTATATCAAGGGTTCAGCAAGTCTTTCCATCAGAGAGAAATCCTTCATGTAAAGGAACTGTAATCTAAATCATATCTTTTTGTTATTGATTTGACATTTACGTGTGTTACGATATCACCTGTTAGCCGCCAATAAAAAGCTAACAAGGGAGGATTTACTTATGAAGAAGACGATTATGTCCTTTGTGGCAGTTGCTGCACTTTCAACAACTGCATTCGGAGCTCACGCTTCTGCAAAAGAAATTACGGTGCAAAAGGGTGATACGCTCTGGGGAATCTCTCAGAAAAACGGAGTGAACCTAAAGGACTTAAAAGAATGGAACAAGTTAACTTCTGATAAAATCATTGCAGGAGAAAAACTGACCATTTCTTCAGAAGAAACAACCACTAATGGGCAATATACAATTAAAGCGGGAGATACGCTTTCTAAGATTGCTCAAAAATTCGGCACGACAGTCAACAACCTGAAAGTTTGGAATAACTTAAGCTCTGACATGATCTATGCTGGATCAACTCTTTCAGTAAAAGGTCAGGCAACAGCAGCAAACACAGTTGTTGAGAATGCGCAAACAAGCGCACCTCAAACTGCACCAAAACAAGAGGCTGTGCAAAAAGAGCAACCTAAACAAGAAGCTGTACAACAGCAACCTAAACAAGAAACAAAAGCTGAGGCAGAAACTTCTGTTAACACAGAAGAGAAGGCTGTTCAATCAAATACAAATAATCAAGAAGCTTCAAAAGAACTAACAGTTACTGCTACTGCTTACACTGCTAACGACGGCGGCATTTCCGGCGTTACAGCTACAGGCATTGACTTAAATAAGAACCCGAACGCGAAAGTTATCGCGGTTGATCCTAATGTGATTCCGCTAGGTTCTAAAGTCTATGTTGAAGGCTACGGGGAAGCAACAGCAGCAGACACTGGCGGCGCTATTAAAGGAAATAAAATTGACGTATTTGTACCAAATAAAAGCGATGCATCAAATTGGGGCGTCAAAACTGTAAGTGTGAAAGTCTTAAACTAATGATATAGATTGTGATAAAAGACATGAGCTTTTGGCTTGTGTCTTTTTTTCTTTATCATATGCTGATAAAGAAAAGTGGTCCCGTTTTTCTTTTTGTGTGCGATTCAGGGGCTCCGTGTTCAATGAATGATTTCACATTCCAGAGACATTTTGCACCATGGCATTTATAGCTGGTTGTTAATATCCTTGATCGGCGAAATGAGCTGCTTTTTTGGCGGGTAAAAAGCAGTTGGATGTAGCAGATTTCCTATACGGAATTGGATTCATTTAGGCGATCTTTTATTGTCATATTAGGCACTCTTGCAGAGCTTGTGAGCGGAGTTGGTCAGCAGATGACTTTCCATATTAAATACGCAATTCAATTGATATCAGCAATTCAGCAGATGTGCAGTGGTGGCGATTTTAACAGGACAACAAGTCAATCTGAGGCTGTTAAGCATATCATCGTTCAGCTGGCTTTAAGCGTGAAGGATATCGATCCGTCTAATTCCGGTTCCGGCGATGTATTCAGGTTAACAAAAAAGATCTTGGCATCTGCCAAGATCCTTTTTTATTTAAACCAGCCTTTTTCCTTTGAACGGGTAATGGCTTCGATTCGATTTTTCACTTCAAGTTTTTCTAGAATCATTGAGATATAATTTCGCACCGTTCCGCTTTTGATGCTGAGTTCCTGAGCGATTTCTTTGGTATTTTTACCGTTAGCCACAAGTTCAAGCACTTCTTTTTCTCTATCTGTAAGAGGGTTAGCCTCGCTGTATAAGTCCTCCATCAGCTCAGGTGCATAGATGCGCTTTCCGTTCATAACGCTACGGATGGCGCAGGCGAGTTCTTCGCTCGGACTGTCTTTTAATAAATAGCCTTTTACGCCTGCTTTAATAGCTCTCTGAAAGTAGCCGGGTCTGGCAAAGGTGGTTAGGATTATAATTTTGCAGCCTGTATTCTTTAGCTCCTCGGCAGCTTCGAGGCCTGTTTTTCCAGGCATTTCAATGTCCATAATACATACATCAGGCTGGCGTTTTTTGACAAAATCAACAGCATCTTGGCCGGTTGTCCCTTTTCCTACGACTTCCATATCGTCTTCTAGGTTTAGAAGTGATCCTAAAGCGCCCAGCAGCATTTGCTGATCTTCTGCAATAAATATACTAATCATGTAAGCCATCCTTTATGTTTATTTTGAATTATTAGGAATTGCCATGGTAAGCTTGGTGCCGTTTTCGGTATCGATGTGAAGGCTTCCGTTTGCAAACTCAAGCCGTTCTCTCATCCCGAGTAAGCCATGTCCTTTAGAAAAGGAATTTTCTTCTCCTTTAAATGTTCCATCGTCAGACACTGTAATGACAACTTCCTTCCAGAGCTGCTGAATGTCTACTCGGCAAGTTTTAGCCTGACTGTGTTTGACGACATTTGTGACAGCTTCTTTTAAGCACATGCTCAAAATGTTTTCATTTAGCAATGAGATATTTTCAGGCCACTTCTCTTCTTCATAGATAAACGTAATGTCTGCGGCTTCGAGAATCTGTTTGATGTTGATCAGTTCATCCTTGAGGCGGATGCCTTTCATGGAGGATACGATTTTTCTTACTTCATTTAAAGAAGTTCTCGCTGTTTGCTGAACACTTTTCAGTTCACGAGCTGCTTGTTCGGGATCTTTGTAAATCAATTTTCTCGCTAAGTCGCTTTTTAATCCGATAAGAGAAAGCTTTTGTCCAAGCGTATCATGGAGATCGCGGGCAATTCGCTGACGTTCTTCTAATTTTACCAGTTCTGCAATCCGTTCATTTGCATCCTCAAGCTTTTCTTCCAGCCGTTCGCGTTCCTTACGGCTTCTTATACTGAAGGGTAATAAAATCGCGCTGATGAGGGTAATGACGACAAAAGGAATTTGAGTCAAAAAGAATTCCTTTTTTAATACGAGACTGAAATTAGCTGCGACAGCCGCGCTTATTAAATGGACATAATATAAAATGTGAAAAGGGACGCGTTCCTTAATGTTTCCAATAAAATACGCGATAAAAAAAGCAAAATAAATATAACTGAACAGAGTAATGGAGGACGTCGAAATGCCGATTAATAAAAATCCCCACAAATAAATGGTCCAGCCTTTTGAGACGAAAGCAAATCTATATACGGAAAAAAATAAAAGCGTCAAAATGATGCCGACAATAATAACAAATGTAGATGATGATTTCCATATAAAGTAGAAGGGGAGAATGAAAAATATTGTCCATATATAGGGAGTAATTCCGCTTAGTTTTTGAAATGTAAAATGCTTTTTAATCATGATCTTACCTCATTTTCAGCTTTTCATCTTACTTGTAACTTTATCATTGTGAAAGCCGGAATGCACCCTCCAATAATAAAAAGGAAGTCCTCTAGTATATTAGAAGACCTCCTTCATCATCAGGCGTTCTTTCGCAACTGCTCTTTATCTGGTGAACCAGGCGAAGAGCTTGAAGGTTTATGTTTGATGCCCCGAAAGGACACAAATTGTTTTTTATCTTCATCCCAAAGGCGGAATGCAAGTGATTGCAGACTTGTTTTTAAGGTAATTGTCGGTACGTTTTTTAATGGTTCGTGATGTTCATGAGCCACTTCAAGCTTATAGTTAGGCACCTTTGGACTCAAATGATGCACGTGGTGGTAACCGATATTGCCTGTCAGCCATTGAAGCAGCTTCGGAAGCTTATAAAATGAACTGCCTTCAACAGCGGCCTGAACGTAGCTCCAGTTTTCATCCGCTTCAAAATAAGAATCTTCAAAGGTATGCTGTACGTAAAACAGCCAAACACCGATTGAACCTGAAATCAGAAATATCGGGCCTTGCACGAGCAAAAACGATTGCCAGCCAAAGATCAGACAGCAAGCGGCAGCCAACGCGGCAATTGCCAGATTCGTAAGGTATGTGTTTACACGCTCCTTGCGTCTTGCGCCTTTTTTGTTAAAACGGTTCGTGATCAGAAAAACATAAATCGGTCCGAGAATAAACATGATAAACGGGTTTCTATAAAGTCTGTAGGCAAGCTTTGTTCGTCTGGATGCAGCCTTATATTCGTTCACTGTTAACATCCAGATATCACCTGTTCCGCGTTTATCCAGATTGCTGCTTGTCGCATGGTGAATCGAATGGCTGTGCTGCCATTGAAGATACGGGAATAAAGTCAGGACACCTGTCAGAAAACCAAGAATATGGTTATAGCGTTTTTGTTTGAAAAAAGATTGATGGCAGCAGTCATGGAAGATGATAAAAATTCTTGTCAGAAAACCCGCGGCAATCACTGTTAATGCTAACGTAAGAAGATAGGAGACATTGAGGCTGAGATAAGCAAGAAACCACAGGCCGAAGAATGGAATAAACGTGTTCAAAAGCTGAATCAGGCTGTTTTTCGTTTCAGGCTGAGCAAATGCAGCGACTTGCTTTGTCAGCTGTTTTTGTTTATGTGCAACGGTTTGTTCAGTCATAGTAAGTATCCTCTCATTGTGTGTCTCGGTTCAGTATACGCTAATGAGAGAAGTCTTTTGTAGTAGCACACATCATGCCTCCTATATGACATTTGTCATGTCTGGTGCGCCTTGCATAACCGATTGCGCTAAAAAAGCTTGTAAAAAAATTTACAAGCTGATTAATGTTTATCGATCCATATTCGCGATGTGCCCGAAACAGCTTCAATTCTGCATGTTCCCCCTATAGGGAATGTGGCAATTGGCGAGGTATGTCCAGCATTTATGTTTGCGATGACCGGGATGCCGGATAATTCTTTTTTTGTTTCGATCATGGCTTTTACGAGATCTATTGATACGTTTGATGCTTTCTGAAATCTGCCGATCAAAATACCCTTTACATGTGAAAAAGCGGGGAGGTGGATGAGTGATTGCAGATCGCGGTCAAACATGTGGATGTCTGACATATAATCATCTTCAATCAATAAGATGGTATGTTCTGTTTCTGGAAAATACTCCGTTCCCTGCAGCAAATTAAGCGTGCATAGGTTTCCGCCAATCAAAGTGCCTTCCGCATAACCCTCTTGAATCACAACAGGTCCGTTATTTGGATAAAAGTGCCTGCTTTCTTGATCCAAATACCAGCGGTCATCGCTCCATTCGCTCGAAGGATGAATCTCAAACGGGTCGTCCGAAGCGCAGCAAGAAAGAAAATAATCTTGTGTATAATCGAGCCCTTTTTTCATTGCAAATGTTGAAAAGTGGGGGCCTGAATACGTAACAAGACCCGTTTTTTGATAAATGGCATTGCTGAGGGCCGTTATATCAGAATAGCCGCACAGAATTTTTGGATGCTGTTTGATTTTTTCGTAATCAAGAAAGCGCAGCAGCTGATTTGAATTGAAGCCTCCGAGTGTCGTTAAAATCGCTTTGACGCCTGGATCAAAAAAGGCCGCGTGCAGATCATGGACTCTTGACTCGATAGAGGATGAATCAAATTCGTTACATTCATTTGCATGTTCAGTAATGGTGACCCGATAACCTAAGCGTTCTAATGTTGTTTTTGCTTGAACTTTTGCTTCGTTTGATAATATAGACATGCTGGTTGCGGGAGACACAATCCGGATCTCGTCTCCCTTTTTCAGTTTTGAGGCGTACATAGAACCCTCCATCAATGGTTTTACACCATTACAGCACATCTAGGCTCATTATTCCAGATTTTTTTACAAATCAACCCACTTAATGCTGCCGGATTGTGTATCAGGATCGACGCATACTTTGAATTGATGTTTTTCATAAAAATGAATCAGCCGGTCTACATGATTCCAATCACGCTTGGCAATGTCGCCTGTGACTTTCGGAATATTGTGGTCTCTGGCGATATCTTTTAAATATTTCATGCAAATGGAACCAAACCCGTGATTCGGAGGGCCTTTGATGTCTCCGATATGAATGGCATCATCCTTGTAAGACGCTACAAGTGAAAAACTGCCTTTTCCTCTGTAAGCCGTTTTACAATCAGTAAGCATAATTTTGCATGTTTGGCCATCATCAATCGAGGAAACAATCATCCACTCTTGATGTTTCGATTGATCAATACCAAGCACTTTGGCATCCTTAGATAAATCCTTCATATTCTCCTGCATTCGGTAAATTTGAAATTCTAATTCATTTAGCTCTTCCTCAAGCTCTTGACGATTTTTTTCTTTAATAGTAAACAAGATCAAACTCCTTTCAAAAAACTGCTTAGAAACACAGTTACCAATTGTATTAGAAGAGAGGCGTATTGTAAACAACAATTCCATTATTACTAGAAATTAGCGCTAAGTCAGGTTTGATCATTTTTAAGAGAGGAAAAAGAAAACTAACCTGTGAAAAAGGAGGAAGCGGAATGGCGATTGATTCATTGATTAACAAATTACAATATGTCCAATTGGAACCGCCGGATAAAATTCTCTCCCTGTATCTCAATACAGATACGAGAGATCCAGATCAGCAGAGGGGGGAATGGAAGATTGCCCTAAAGTCAGGATTCAGCCGATTAAAAGAGTATTTGGCTGCTAGTAATCCAGAGGAGGAGAAGTGTCTGGATGGAATCAGAGCTAAAATGAATCAATACCTGAATGCAATGGGAAAAGACATGCCCCGCAGTCTCGTGTTTTTTGTTTCCGACAGTGGCATATGGGAAGCGATTAAGCTTCAAGTCCCTGTAGATACTAGATTTTACTGGGAAGAAACAGCTGTCCTGGATCAGCTAAGGGATTTGCGCCAAACATACCCAAGTACGGCGTTTATTTTAACTCAGCAGCATGAAGTGAAAATTATTGAAACCGTTTTAGGGGAAATTGAGACGGTGGAGCGTTATGAGTATGATATGATCAATGAGTCTTGGAAGAATTGCCATTCCGCTGTAAACAAAGCGGAAGCATTTGAAGAGAACCGGATGAGGGAACATGTAACAGAGAACCAATCGAGACTATATAAGCGGCTGGCTGCCAGCCTAGATCAAAAAGCTGCTGCGAAAAGATGGGAACGAATGGTCATCGCCGGGGATAAAGAAACGGCTGATATCTTGGATCAGCATATGAATAAACCCATTCATTCGAAAATTCAAAAGAACCTGCTGAATGAAAATGAACATAAGGTCATTGAACATCTGATAAAAGAAGCGTAAACCTGACAGGGCCGGGGCTAATAGCCGCCGGCCTTTGAAGTGTGTCTAATTTCTGACGAAGCAGTCGAAAACGTTGACATCTTCTTTGAATTTGCATACGATTTGGATAGCCAGTACAAATTAGGAGAGGTCACCAAATGAATCAAACAGAAAATAAACCGAAAAATTACACGGGGATTGTCCTCACGCTGACAGTTCTGATTAACGGT
Organism: Bacillus sp. ATD; assembly: GCF_050585765.1. Lineage (NCBI taxonomy): Bacteria > Bacillati > Bacillota > Bacilli > Caryophanales > Bacillaceae > Bacillus > Bacillus sp. ATD. Next base: position 576,542 of record NZ_JBOBQH010000002.1, read on the forward strand.
TTAATCGCAGTGCTGTTTTTTATGCCTAAATTAGATCAGTTCAGCCATGCGAATATTCACATTTTGCCCATGCTGAATGCGATATTCAACAGCTTTACGTTTATCTTCTTATTGGCCGCGCTGATTATGATTAAACAGAAAAATATTAAAGCTCACAAACGCTTTATCTTAGCCGCATTCACAACAACATTACTATTTTTGATTTGCTATGTGACTTACCACTCGATTGCGGAAAATACGCTTTATGGCGGAGAAGGTATTATGCGTCCGATTTACTTCTTTATTTTAATTACACATATCTGCCTTTCTGCAATCATTGTGCCGCTTGCGCTGTTTACGCTGATCAGAGGCTTCAGCATGCAGGTAGAGCGCCATAAAAAAATCGCCAGATGGACAATGCCTTTATGGCTGTATGTAAGCCTTACAGGCGTTATTGTATATTTGATGATTTCACCATATTATTAAAAGCCATACTGAGTATGGCTTTTTTTACATGTAAACATGACAAAATCCCAAATTCATGTTTGGGATTTTGTCAACAAATTGATAGACTCTTATTCATGAGCCTTGGATTCCATGGTTTCAAGTGTTGCAACCTGCATAGATTCTTCAACAGTTTTTGTTTTTTCTTTTACTTTTTCTGCATACGTATAATCACCGTAGCAATACGGATAGCGGAAATTGTTCATGTTTCCCCCGCAAGTATACAGATCAGGATTTTTTTTGACTTGCTGCTCGGAGTATTGTTTTGCCAATTCCTCAGTATGCGTTCCTCCATGTTCAGCTACAAAATCAATGTAACCTGCCCCCATGTTGTAGCTTTGAATAATGGTATCCAAATCCACACCTTTTTCCTTACCGGTCTTGTACATGAGGGTAAATTGCTTGATGCCTTGTTTAACACTGAGTTGAGGGTCTGTTATCTCATTGCGTTTTAACCCCAGAGATTCAGAGGACTGCATGGGATCATTGCCTTTTCCTTTTGACTCCTGATACATCATGCCTAATATGAGTGATGTATAATGAGAGAGTCCTTGGCTTTCAAGCTCTTCTTCCACCAAGGGTTTGTAATCGGTTAAACGTTCCAAAACAATCGTTTTTGTATCGATCGGAAGTTTTTTGATTAAATCCCGGTTAAAAAAAAGCAAGACCAATAAAAAAGAGGCGATGACAAAGACAAAAATCATCATAAAACCCGCAGCAGCGAAACAGCCTTTTCTCTTTTTCTTCACTGTGTTTCACCCTCAATGTTTGGAGCAGTATGACCTTTTTATTATGACATAGAACGATAAATCAGACCAAGTAAAAACCTGATTTGAAACATAAATTTAAACTATGAGATTGAAATGGAATACAAGCAGGCTGTTTTGCACTCAAGCGCATTTGTTATAAGATAAAATTATGAATAAAGAAAGGTGATACATATGACTGAATTTAGAGAAACGGAACAATCGGCTGCTGATCTGGACGAGGAGACTTTGTTTCTAGTAGCGCAAACATTCAAAGCGCTTTCTGATCCTACCCGAATCAGAATTCTTCATTTATTGTCACAGGGTGAACATGCAGTAAACGGAATTGCAGAAAAGCTGAATTTACTGCAGTCTACAGTGTCCCACCAGCTTAGATTTTTAAAAAATCTCCGGCTTGTCAAATCGCGCAGAGAAGGAACATCAATTTATTACTCTCCGGAGGATGAACATGTTTTAGATGTTCTTCAGCAAATGATCCATCATACACAGCATGATTGAAAAAGACATCCTTGCTTAACTCGCTGTTAGCGGGCAAGGATGTCTTTTTCTTTATTGTGTCTGTGCTGTTCGAGTTCGTTTCGGCTAAGCTTGATGACAAAAGAGGAAAAACCGATATAATAAACGGCTATCAGAAAAAAGACGCCAATTGTCAGAGGGTCCGTTCCGATTGACTGACTGTATGATCCAAGGCTGTTTAGATCAGGTGAGGTAAGATAAAGCTCCGTCACTCGATACAGAAATCTTGATAGAAATAAAGTTAAGAGAATCATCTCTACCCAAATATGAGTCCGAAAATAGATCTTTCCTCTGCGTTTTTTAAAGGAGATGTTTTTCTTAGCGAAAAAGACAAGGAGCCATCCGCCAAGAATACCCATAATGAGATATCCATATAAAAAAGGGTGGATGAGGCTGAAGATTGAAAGCACAAAAGCAAACAGCGAGAAAAGAATGATGCGGGTGAACAGCCAGCGGGGCTTCAGCGGCTGGTATCCGATGGACCTTTTAATTTTTTTATACAGAAAAAAGATGATGATCATGGCAGGATAAACGCTTTGAAGTGTAAAATGCATGATGTGAAATCCCCTCCGTTGAGAAGTGTATGCTTATCCGGTTGGAAATAGTAGCTGAAATCAAATACTGAACACAAAAAAGAAGGGGGAACCCCTGTTTTCATAACATATGCGAGGTGTATGTGGCCGCATAATAGATATGCCCAAGCTTTATCAAAATGTTATGATTGTTTTGATGGGAAATACAAGAAGAAAAGGTGCGCAGAATGAAACTGGAACGTTTGTTAGCGATGGTTGTATTATTAATCAGCAAAAAACAAGTGCAGGCTGCTGAACTTGCTGAGCTGTTTGAAGTATCAGTCAGAACCATTTACCGTGATATTGAGACGATCAATAGGGCTGGTATTCCAATTGTGACCTCACAGGGCTCCGGGGGCGGAATTGGCATTATGGAGACGTATCGGCTTGAGAGAGAGTGGCTGAAGGAGGAGGAGCTGTTTGCGATCGCTTCTGCTTTGCAGAGTGTTTCATCTATGCACGAACCTGTTTCTCACAACACAGCTTATCGAAAAATCAAGCACCTCATACCTGAGCAGTCAGCCGAAGCATTTAAGCACCAAACTGAAAAATGGTTTATTGACATGACGGCTTGGGGCCAGACTGAGGATCAAAAGGCGCTTCGTGAGAAAATCAGCGCTGCCATCGATCGATTGTCAACGATATCTTTTACATATACAAGCGCAAGCGGGGAAACACTGCTTCGGGAGACTGAACCTTATACATTGGTTTGCAAGGCGGGGCACTGGTATTTATATGCCTACTGCCTGGTAAGAAATGATTTTCGTTTTTTTAAACTAAACCGGATGAAAGATCTGGCCATCTTACATCAGACCTTTATCAGAAAAGACATTCAGCTGGACACTTTGCCATGGGATAAGAGATGGTACCAAAAGGACCGTTTAACTGAATTGGTTAATCTTGTTCAGCCGGCAGCACGTCAGCGCATAGGTGAATGGTTCGGATATGATGTCCTTCACTGTGATGAAAATGAAATCTGCCGGGCAGTGATTTCGCTTCCTGAAGATCAATGGCTGATCGGTTTTTTGCTCCAGTTCGGAAAGGATATTGAGGTTCTGCAGCCTCTTCATATACGGGATAAAGTAAAAGAAACCATTCATCACATGCAAAAAATATATGAAACCTGACACACTGCTGTCAGGTTTCTTTGTCTATAATCTTAAAAAAAGGAGGAGATCGTATGGGCTTTTCACATATGACACACTTAGACCGGAAACGATTTGCCGGACTTTCACAACGGACAAGCAACGCACTGGAAATGACGGAAGAAAGGAGGATTCCGGCACTGTGGGACCAAATCTGGAAGCAGGATATGAGCGTTCTTTTATCACAGGGAGAAAAAGACCAGAGCATTATTGCCTTATATTCGAATTATGAACAGGAGACAAATGGGCTTTACACATTTTCAATCGGAACGTTTCAGGAATACGACGACATCCTTCCGGAACCATATGAAAACATTGATTTGCCGGCTTCCGCTTATGCCGTTTTCACTTCCAGAATCGGTCCTATTGAAGAGATTGTGCTTGAAACGTGGAAGGACATTTGGACGTGGGATAAGCGACATCTGCGCACGTTTACAGGTGACTTTGAGGTGTATGATCGAAGTGCTGCAGTGCCACAGCGGGCACAAGTTAACATTTATGTAGCGATAAAAAAATAATAAACTCTTGAAAAACTAATGGCATTAGTTAATAATAAAACTAATGCTATTAGTTTTTTGTTAGGGGGAATAAAAAGATGAGAATGACTCAGTATCAAACCGTTTGGCAGCTGACTTTTTTTCCAGCATTGTTTCCAGTCAATTGCTATTTAGTAGAGGAAGAAAACGAAGTCACCCTTATTGATGCCGCGCTTCCAGGCAGCTATAAAGGAATCATTCAAGCTGTGAATCAGATTGGAAAACCGCTTCAGCATATTTTACTGACTCATGCACATGGGGACCATGTTGGATCACTGGATACATTGGCACAAATATTTCCGCATGCGAAGGTCATGATCTCGGAACGGGATTCATTCTTGCTTCAAGGTGACACATCCTTGCGGCAAGATGAACCGCAGACGCCTATAAAAGGAGGTATTCCGAAACACATACAAACAAAGCCTCACCAACTGCTGACGGGCGGTGAAACAATTGGTTCCCTGCTTGCCATCCCTACACCCGGCCATACACCAGGCAGCATGTCATTTCTTGATACAAGAAACGGCACTTTAATAGCAGGGGATGCGCTTCAGTTGCGCGGAGGAATCGCTGTTTCAGGCCAGATAAAATGGACGTTTCCTTTTCCCGCTTTCGCTACATGGAATAAGGAGGAGGCCATCAAAAGTGCACAATTGCTCGCCGATAAGGCGCCTTCCTGTCTCGCTGTCGGACATGGAAATTTCCTGCGATCACCTACAGAGCGGATGAGACAGGCGATCCAAAAAGCCAAGAAAGGATGATGAGCATGTCACCGAGAATAGGATTAACCCCAAAAATGATTATAGACGCTGCAGCTGAGATCGCTGATCAGGAAGGGGTAAATGGTGTCTCACTTGCAGCGCTTTCTAAAAAAATGAATGTACGCCCTCCGTCATTGTATAACCATATCAACGGGCTGCAAGCAATCAGAACAGAACTTGCTGTCAGAGGACTGACAAAGCTTTTTGATCAAATAGCGGACTCCGTAACGGAACGAAAGGGAGATTCGGCTATGCTTTCTTTAGCTCATGCATATGTTGATTTTGCAATTGAAAATCCCGGATATTATGAAGCGGCTCTGCTTAAGGTTCAGGACAAAAGAGCGGAAATCGCTTCAAACCAAATTGTCCGTCTTGTGACAGAGCTGCTCATTGAAAACGGCTATGCAAGTGAAAAGACTGCCATTCATGCGACAAGGGGGCTTAGAAGCCTGCTGCATGGCTTTACTGCTTTAATTGCAAAAGAAGCATTTGAACGCGAGGAGAACATTTCAGAAAGCCTGTCATTTTCAATTAGAACGTTTTTGTCAGGTTTATTAATAAGCAATAAAACTATTATGTAAACCTATAAAAGGTGTCTTATATTTCTGAATATTGTATAATGTCAAGGAAGTATACATAGGGGAGAGGCATTATGCAATGGATGACATTCACAAGATTGAACGGTTAGCGGCAGCTTCATGGCCGCCTTATATTCAAAAAAACATAGGACAATGGCTTCTCAGAGCGAATTTTGGAGTAACCAAAAGGGCAAATAGTGTATGGACTTCTGCGGATATGCCTGAAGGTGATTTTCAGCTTGAGGCCGAACTTTTTTATCAAAGTTTAGGCTTGCCTGTTTGTTTTCATATTAGCGACGCATCACCGAAAGGGCTTGATGACGCATTGGCAGAAAGCAGATATGAAAAGGTTGACGAGTGCTTCCAAATGACGGCGTTGTGCCGGTCGATTATGAGCCGAACAAATGACAACAGCCGATTTACATACAAGTGGGAACAAGAGCCATCATCTGTTTGGATAGATGAATTTATTCAATTAGAAGGGTTTTCGCCCGAGCGTCACCAAGGTTACAAACACATTTTCGAACGCATGCCGCCGTGTAAAACTTTTTTTAAGATGTATGACAAAGGAAGCCTGACAGCGCTTGGCACGGTTTCTGTTATTGATGGTTATGGCGGACTTAGTAATATCGTTGTAGCCGAGGAGCACAGAGGAAAAGGAGCAGGAACCCAAGTGATCAGGGTGTTGACTGAATGGGCAAAAAACAACGGAGCGGAACGCATGTTTTTACAAGTGATGAAAGAAAATCTGGCGGCAGTTTCGTTATATGAAAAAATCGGATTTTCGCCTATATCGGAACACCATTACCGGATGAAAAGATGACCAAAGAAAGGGGGTTGCTGATGGAATCGCTTCAAGAGATTATTTGCGAAAAACGGACATACACACGCCTATATCATTCACATAAGCACGCGTACAGCCAATTTCTTTTTCCGCTTGAGGGAAGTATAGATCTTGAGACTGAGGGGCGCCAGGTGAAATTAAATCCGGATCATTTTTTATATATTCAACCGGAGTGCGAGCATCGCTTCCGCTCTATCGGAAGAAATGAATGTCTTGTACTGGATGTTCCGCTTCATGCAATGAAAATTGATGAGTATCGTGCAGGATCGGGAATTGAAGCTGCACTCGATCCTTTCTGGTCTTCGATCAGGTACTTGCTGACAGAGGAAGCAAAGGCCGGAACAGCCAACTCGCTTCATATGCTAGTACAATACATAAAAGAAAAGCTTCAATCCCATAGCTATGCTTCAATTGCATACATTCACAGCCATTTATTTGAGCGGCTGACGATTAAGAAGCTGGCAGAAATCGAGCATTATCACCCAGCTTACTATTCAAGCTGGTTCAAAAAACAGACAGGGAAGTCCCCGCAGAACTATATTGCCGACCTTCGCCTTAAGGAAGCAAAACGAATGCTGATGGAGAGAAATGAAACTCTTACCGTTGTGAGCGAGGCGCTGGGCTTTCAAAACCTTTCTTCTTTTACCAGATGGTTCACAAAAAGCACAGGAATGCCGCCCCGCCTGTATCGAAACACCTTATATTCAGATAAAAAATAATGGCTCTTTGGTTAAGCGAATCTTGAATATCTCCTTTACAATAGGAGAAAAAGGAGTTATTGATATGGCAGTCATTGAAGACTTTGAGAAATTGGATATCAGAACGGGAACAATTGTAAAAGCGGAAGAATTTCCTGAAGCAAGAGTACCGGCAATCAAGCTTGTAATAGATTTTGGGTCGGAAATCGGCATAAAACAATCGAGCGCGCAGATCACGAAGCGTTATCAGCCGGAAGTTCTCGTCAACAAGCAAGTCATAGCAGTCGTGAACTTTCCGCCCCGCCGGATCGCCGGATTCAAATCGGAAGTCTTGGTCCTTGGCGGCATTCCTGGCCAGGGCGACGTCGTTCTGCTGCAGCCGGATCAGCCTGTTTCAAACGGCACAAAAATCGGATAACACAAAAAAGACGTTTGCCTAAGGCAAACGTCTTTGCGTATTGGGGCGATGCACCACACGCCACATTCGTGTGTGCCGTAAAGGCATGTACATCGGCTTACACAATTCAGCTCATCGCTATATGAATATAGCATGGCGGGCGTAGGAATGCAAGGTAAATTTGTAATTGTGAGTGAATTTGTTGTCAGAATTTGATAATGTGAATAAAACCTGTTAAATCAATAAACACGTACTAAATAATAAGGTGAATACAGGGGAGTAGTGTGACCTGGATTTTTAATTCAGGTCTTTTTTATGCACAAAAAAATGCCTATCTAGAGATCATAGGCATTAAATATTATTATCAATATCTTCATTTATTTTTTGGCTAAGTTTCTGAACCTTCTCTTTAACATTTGAAACAGTCTTTTTTGAATCTCATCAAAGTTCTCTTGAATATAGTCCATGACACTTCTTATTAAAACTTCGCTTTCAAAATTGAATATCTCATTTATTTCTGACTGTTCTTCATCTGTTAGGTGATGGTATTGAAGTTGTTTAGCATTTACTTCAGCAGCTACATCAATCCTAACTTTAGTTGTCTGGTTGTACAATTTCATATTCGCCTTCTGCATACTCTTGCTCCGCATAATGGCTTCCCCATTGACATAGCTCCTGCAAGATAGGTTTAAGAGATTCTCCAAGTTCAGTGGATGAATATTCAACCTTCGGCGGTACTTGATTATACATCTTTCTGCTCACAAGTCCACTGGCTTCAAGCTCTCTAAGTGTTTGAATCAGCATTTTCTGAGTTATATTTGGGATAATGCGCTTTAATTCACTCGTTCTCTTTGGTCCATTCATTAAAAAGTATAATACAAGGCCTTTCCATTTTCCGCCAATAACTTCCTTTGTCACTTCAAACCCACAGCTAAATTTTTTCATGTCGAAAGCTCTCCATTCCACATTTATTACTTTTTAGTTACTATATCACAAAAAAGTGGGTACTTCCGATAATGTGCTTACTGAAGGATACTATATCATGTAAGTTGTTCTTCAAGTACTTAAAGGTACTAGACATAAAATAAAATTAATTCTAAAGGAGTGTTAAGTATGGGTAAATTTGAAGGTAAAATAGCGCTTGTAACGGGTGGAACAAGCGGGATTGGTCTTGCTACAGCACAAAAATTTGTAAACGAAGGTGCATATGTTTATATCACGGGACGTAGACAAAACGAACTTGATAAAGCTGTTAACCAAATTGGCATGAACGTAACCGGTGTTCAAGGTGATGTATCTAAGCTTGAAGACTTAGACAAACTATATGACATTATAAAGCAGGAAAAAGGTAAGTTGGACATTCTTTTTGCTAATGCAGGCATCGGCAACTTCCTTCCATTAGGTGAAATTACTGAAGAGCAGGTTGATAGGACGTTCGACATTAACGTTAAAGGAACCATCTTTACTGTTCAAAAAGCGTTATCACTATTCCCGAACAAAGTAGGTTCTATTATTGTAACGGGCTCTACTGCTGGATCAATTGGCAACCCAGCGTTTAGTGTATATGGAGCATCTAAAGCAGCATTAAGAGCACTAGTTCGCAACTGGATTCTTGACCTAAAAGGTACTGAAATCCGTGTAAACGTGGTTAGTCCAGGAGTTATTCTTACACCTGCATACGATGAGCTTTTTGGTGATGCACTTGAAGGAGCAATGGAAAATACCAGAAATACTGTCCCAGCTGGAAAAGTTGGGACACCTGAAGAAGTAGCAAACGCTGTATCTTTCCTTGCTTCAGACGAAAGCAGTTACTTGACGGGTGTTGAATTGTTCGTAGATGGCGGGCTAGCACAGGTATAATTTCACTGCGCAGAGATTACAAATAGTCCCCGAAAAAGGTTAATGGGGATTTACTTGAAGAAGTGGTATAAAAAAGTCGTTTTCCTTAAAGGACAGGGAATTCTACTTTTTTATGTATGAATTTGATTAACGTTGTAAATTTGCATTTACCTGGGGCTACCACTAAATGACCTGTAAAAAAGATTACTTTGTGAATAAATGTACTTAAAGTAACGGGGGCGTTAGTTGTAGAACAAACAACACCGTTGTTGTAGTAAATGAGGTCATTTGTTGTCTAAAAAAAGGATAGTTGAATACACCCTGTTCATCTATCCTCTCTTTTTGTTTATAAAATGTGTGACATTTCAGTTGGTTGCTTAATTATTAATAATATTAAACATTTTCTTGACTTTTAATAAAAAATAATATTCCTGTCCTTGTATTCTAATACTTTTAAAAATATTTAAAGGAATCCTTATGTCCTGAATAACCACAAATGCTGCATACATAATCTCCTGTGCTTGTACCAAGGTAATACTCTTTATCGGGTCTATTAGGATGGTCGCAAGGTGGATTCCCTTTTTCTTTCCAAGCTTTTCTTAACTCAGCTGCTTCGCTCATTTGCATACTAGTATTTTCCTTTCCGGTTGTATAAAATAGTATATACCTAGGCCGATGAACCGACCGGAAACCTTGATGAGTACAATAAGAACATTATTCTTTCTCTTTTCCATCAGTTGAAAGAAATGGGGAAAACAATCATATGTGTAACGCATGATCCAGAAATAGTTAACTGCTCTGATAGAGTAATAAACCTTTCGTAAGGAGTTGTTCTTGATGAAACATATTACTTTTGCAATTTCTACAAGCATCCTGATTATTATTACCGGTATTGTTCACAGGGTTATTTTTAGACTATTTGGATTTCCATTCGATGAAGCGCTTGTCTTCTGGGGCGGGTTTGTTGTTGTTTATTTTGTTTTAGCTTTGATTGCTTCCTTACTCTTTAGAAATGTTGGTTCTAGCAGCAGAAGATATCAGGCGTAACTCAATCTGGTCATTTAAACAATAAAATATCCCTTATCTTGAATACATCCCAAATATAAAGTATCCTGTAGATGTATTTAGTTGGTGTATCAACCACTATAGGCCAGAGAGTTCCCTCACACACTCTCTGGCTTTTTGTTTCGTTTTAACTTGGAAGGAGACAGTATTGTGTGGAAAACTTTAAGACAATTATTCAAGAAACAGAAGAATCAAAGTCCAATCGATGAAGGTTATATACAGATTCCAGAAAAGGATATCAATCAAGTATTAAAACAAGTGATATTTGAGTTGGAGAGCCTGGGGGAGGCAGTATCCGAGAAGCTGCAGAATAAGTATGCAGGTGTTTTTGAAGCTCAGGGTAAACCAAATCTCAGCATCAAAGTTTGTAGAGACATAGATGGAGATGTAATAAATGATTTAACGGCTGAGAGATGCTTGGAAAAAGAATACCGTTCACAAATAACCATTAATTATTATCAACCTGCAAAAGCCTATGATGAAGATTTGGACTGTTTCACAATTGATTTATGGTATTACTATGGTGGCTTTGTAGGAAGCTGTTGTGGAACATTATTCGATTTAAATAATAATGACTTAGAAAAAGAAATTGAAGAGATGCTAATATTTTTTCTCAATTATAAACAAAAATAAAAAGAAAGCCACAAAGGCTTTCAATTTGGTCTGTCTTCTGTAATACATCCGTAGATGCATATGAATCATTTGAGCTGCAGGCGCCAACGATAAGCTCAAAGTGAATGCTGCAAAACCTAATAAACTCTATTTAAATCGGTAAACCATCAATCAATATAATCCTGTATCCAATTAATTGTGAATTTAATTAGTTTATTTGAAGTGGATAATGAAAAGAGAAGGAAACTCGGGTTTGTCATGGATGGGATTAGAAGCAAATATGGATCGAAAGCAATTCTGAGAGCAGTTTCTTATACACCTGCAGGAACTGCGCTTCACAGAGCAGGGCTGACTGGTGGACATAAATCATGAGAATAGAGGGGAGTTCCCTCCATTCTCGCATACTTAGTTATTAGTTTTTACGTTTCGGCTCTTTCAGCAACTTTGAGCGTATCGTTTTGTTGTTGGAGATAGGAAGCACCCACTGTTCCGGCAACACCGAATAATAGAACTGCACAGATAATTAGTTTTGTTTTCATATTGCTTCTCCCCTTTTAATTTGTATTCTTGCTTCATTTGCCAAACGATAAAATTCAATTGCACCCCAAGCTTCTTTCTTTCCTGTGAGAAAATCAGCTACAACAACTCCATAGCTTTCCATATCGGGGTACATGCATCTTTCTCTGAAGAACTGGAATGCTTCTCTTACTAAATTTAAATCCGAGTCCAAGAAAAGACCTTTAACCATTTTCAGCTTTTCAATTACTACTTCATTGTTATACTGTTCTGCTATCTGCTTTGATTGTTCATAAAATGCTTGAGCATTTTTAGTGTCGTTTTGCCTTCCTTTTAAGAAGGAAATAACAAACAATGATTTAGCTGCATAATCATGGTTTTCTGGCTCAATGATTTGGAGCGACTTGTTAAAATAAAAAAATGCTTTATCAAGTTCTTCCATTTGATTATAACATAATCCAATATTAAACAGTGCTGAACGTATCAAATGTCCACGATTCTTCTCATTTTTATTCAGCTCTTCTGCTTCTTGATAAGCTTTATATGCTCGTTTTAACGCCTCATCAAACTTCATGCTGTCAAGCAAATTGCCAAATATGACGAATTGACAACGTACTTTTTGTACCCCGTATGTAGAGTTTCCATCAACATCAGGCTGCTTTTTAAAAATATTATAGGCTCTCATGGCATAATTCATTGAAAAGTAAGTCTGTTTCATGTGGTAATACACTTCTGACAATTTGAAATAAAATTCAGCTTTTTCAACTTCAATGTCTTCGCTATCGATTGAGTCCAAGTATTTCTCTGCTTGTCTATAGTGATTAAGGGAGAACGTCAATTCTTTTTGTCTAAAATAAAACATGCCCATAAAAAAATAATAATAATATTCGAGCATACCTGTTAAGTTTTCATGACCTTCATATTCTTTTAACTCACCATAATTTTTCTCAATATCCTTTATGGCGTTAGGGTACATATACGATAGCATTAATTTATGTCTAAATTCGAGTAGAGAGTAGTATAGCAAGACATCTTGATTCTCTTCCATAATCTTTATTTCTTGCATAACTTCTTTTCGCATTTCCTCTGCTCTACCGACCCAATTCTTTTTAATTGCCACATACCAATGATTCATTTTTGTCGCTACTAAGTCATAGGGAATGACTTTTTCAGTCTTCAAGTTTCAAACCCCTTTCTGTCCTTTTTATTATATAGTTGCACTGGAGGAAGGAAATGTAAAGTTATTTGTATGAAAATTACAAATAAATTGATTGTATGCGTGAAACTTCAAAAAACGAAAAAAATACCCTCCTCAATCAAGAGAAGGGTAGGGGTTTTATCTCGGTAAATCATAATCCATTGCTTGTTCACTATCAGAAATACCTTGAGTTGTTGGGTCAACAATGATACCCATTGCAGTTAAAAAAGTTAGAAGCGCATTAAATTTCTCAGTCAAATTGTCGCCAAATACAGTTAAGTCGTATATCGTACACGAATAACATGCTTGTCGCAAAAATTTATAATGAGCTAAAAAAGACAGTAAACATAAGGATTTTGATACTTTAATTAGTGAATAGGGGGTAAACGATCGTAAATCATAAGCGGGAGTAAGGGAAAGGGGGTATTTTAAGCAAATATTGATGAATAAGGAGAGATTTGAAGAGGGAAAAACATTGATATTATAGGCTTTTACGATAGCGATTGCGATGTTAAATAGGATGATTTTAAGGAAAATTATGAAAAAGGAAACTTGGATAGGGTGTGGAAATAGAGGTACTATGAGCATTTTTGTTCTTGTTTTTGAGTATTTGGATGTTAATAGACCTCCTATATATTGGTAACGAAATCCCTATACAATAGCTCTTATATCTGCATTTCAGTTACATATAAGGGTTATGCTCGAATGCTTTATAGATATATATAAGTGAAAATCAAGAATATTTTTAAAAAAAAGCAGAATAATTTCTAGCTTGAAATGGAATAGATAACTCTGTTTTTTGATCGTTATCGTAACAGGAAAAATTAATACGAACACTTATTATGTCCTTAATAAGCAAAATGTTCTGAATGAAGTACTCAATGTCTTTTTAATGGAAATGGAGCATCCATCGTTTTTTTATTTGGCTATATTTTAATCCCTCAATGATCTCGACTGACTAAACTTTATATGCAATATAAAATATGGCCAAGTAATTGTTATTACTCAGCGGTAACAGGAGAGAAGGAATTAGGGAGAGCATTTGATTTCATACATAAGAGACCACAAGGCAATGAGTTAAAACTCTTTACCATGAGGTGTTTTTCTTAACCGATTCGCAATAAGTTTCATTAAATTTACTGCAATAGATACCAAAACAATGATCAAAGCGATCTCAAGTAAGATGATAAGTCCAATATTTAAGTTAAGCCTATCAAAGTAATCACCGGTAAAGGAAATTAGTTGATAAATCCCTAGCATTAGAGCTATAAAGGTTGCTCCTAAAACAATTAGAGATTTTTTTGAGAAATCCTTAGCATGTTCAAAATTATAAATTATTAGGAATACAAATAGACAAGCCATAGCAATCTCATGAGTCAACGAACCACTTGCTGAAAACCCTTGCACAATTAAGGAAACAATTAATCCAATTATTCCGATTATTTTATTCAAGACATCACCTGCTTTGTATGATCCTAGGTGCCAGCTTACCAATTAAAGGGGAATTTCTCAAGACGATGTACTTTAAAGTTAACTTAAAATCGTGATTTTAATAGATCAGGGGGAAACGGATGAATCAAGATATTCAGTTTTTAAAAGAGCTTCAAAATGAATTGAAAACACTCATGACTCTCAAGCTGCACCTCGATTCTGGTCTGTAGGGGATTATAAATCGATCCAAACTTCAGAGGATAATGCGGAACGCTTTTCTTTTTACATCCCTGAAGATCAAGTGATTCTTATGACTGGAAAGTTATCTAAAGGACATCAAGGAGAATAATGAATTGATTTCAGAAGCGTTAGAAGCGATGGAAGATATAGAGTATGAAGCTTCAGCATTAGATTGGATACACGAATATGTTGACAGTAGTGCGGATCTGATACCAGAAACAGAGATTCATCATATCTATCAAAATACAATGTTTCTAACTAAAGCGGAGGCAAAACAGCATATAAAATAAAATCATTACCACTATTCGAGAAAGGTTCATACATACGAAATGACAGCTTGGAGAGCACCCAAAGTTGAAAGATTGCTTAAAATTCTCGAAATGTTTTATTGGGATTCAATTAAAGACAATCAATACATTTTATAAAGAGGACTATAAATGAACACGTATGTTGTTACTAAGGAAACTGAAGATTATTTAATAAAATAAATAAATTGTTTATGTGGGCATTAATAAAGATGCTGCCTTTAGCCATACTCCTGAAACAAGTGAAAACAGACTAATTTTAGATGTCTGGTTTAATGATCTATTGATTAAATCATTCAGCAGAATTCCTAATGAAAACTGGTGTTTATCCCTTGATAAAGTAACAGTTGCGAAGAAAGAAGTTGAAGACTAAAGCAGAGAATTAAAGAAGGCACAAGAACTTTTAGAAATATTAGAGAAAGCTGATGAGTTTAAATAAAAGATAGTTTTTAACTAAACATATAAGGATGGATCGTTATCGTACATGCATCGATAACGATCGCAGAAGGGGTTGTTAATCATAGCGGTGTCTTTTCTCGAAATAATCTGGATACTTATTCTGCTTTGATCTGGATTTAAATACAAACCAAATTGCAAAAGCAAACATATAATCCAGGACTTTTTCAAAAGTCCAATTTGTGAAAAGATCCAGAAGAAAATTCATTAGATTTCACCTCCGAGACAAAAATGTCCTATCTCTCTTAGATGGCATGTGTATGACACACCTCTATAAATAAAAGAGTGAAATCCAATATGAAAATCTAAAAAAGAATTGAAAAAAACATAAAAAAATATAAAGGGTGCAGTAAATGACGGAGACTAAAGCGAACGCAAATGTAAAGATTCACGTACTGGTTGACGAAACACTAAGCGGTATCAAGCGCGAAATACGTAGAGGTAGATGGTAAAACGGGGGTTGGCTAGAAGATCATAATTTTTTGATAAAAATGATCCGGATGATGAGTACGAGAACAGAGCTAATTTAATATGGATTTTCAATTTTCAAAATTGTAAGGTTAATTTATCTACCTGGAGGTGATGTTAATGTATATAGGAAATGGCCATTACTGTTATTCAAATTCAACTGCAATGTTTCTTTCATCAATAGGAGAAAATGTATCTCCTCAACTTATAGAAATATTAACTGGTGTTGGGTTAGGTGCGATGATAGAAAATGAAAAAAAACTTTATTTTAGTATGAGAGATCCTGATGATGGTATCAATTACGCTTTAAACATCCTTGGATTTACTGCAGAAGAACATCAGCAAGCTAGTGACTTAGATGACCCATTTCCGTTATTAAAACAGCAAATCAAACAAAATCCTGTCATTCTAGGTCCTTTAGATATGGGGGAGCTAACATACCATCCGAATCATAAAAATTTAAATGGTTCTGACCATTATGTTCTAGGTTACCAAATGGATAATGAAAATATTTATGTGCAAGATCCAGCTGGCTTTCCATTTGTTCCACTGTCACTGGACCAATTTAAGAAGGCTTGGATGGCGGAAAGGATCCCGTATAGGAAAGGAATTAATAAATATTGGTCTACAGCAAAAAAGGTTGTCACATTAGACAATAACGAAATATACGAGAGAGCAATTGATTATTTTAAGAGAACTTATCGGGAATTCGAAAAAGTGGATATAGGGTTAATTGGAAGGGAAGCAATTTGTTTTTATGCTGATCAATTATTAAATGCCTCTATTACAGCTGATACTATAGGGCATACAACATTCTTCCTTTTCCAATTAAGTGCAAGAAGGGCCAACGATTATGCAGTGTATTTTAAAGGTAGGCATTCACATTTATCAGTGTTGAAGACTGAACAGGCTAAGGTGTTTGGTATGTGCCATTCTATGTCTGTAAATAAAGATTGGAAAGGTATATCGGAGAAGTTAATGAAGCTAGCCGATTTAGAGGATAATTTTAGATTGGAAATTTTAAAGGTCGGCTATTAATTATAGAGATTTCCACTTTAACAAACGGGGCGTTTGTTAAATAAAGGTCTCAATACATATTATATATATCAACTAGGTATGAGCCCTTATTTTAATTTTAGTCTTGATAATTTAAGCTCAGTGATATAGTTCTCGTCGTCAAATGGCCCTTTTATTGAAAGCAATAGCATTGGCGATATAAACAAAATATCACCTCCTACTTAGAACATATTAGCTAAGAGAAGGTGATGTATAAAGCGATCTGGCAGTGGTACTTAATGGGGTTCAATGAGCTCAGGTGAATTGTTTTTAGGTGAATTCACTAAAGATGAAACCTGGTATGCTTCCATGTTATCAGCATCATAAGGCTGCAGTAAGCTTTGTAGATAATCAGGATCAGTATTTTTAGGGTTGAGCCATTCCTTTTCGTTTTCATCAGTAAGGATAACCGGCATCCGATCATGAATGTCTTCCATAAGTTCATTAGGCTTTGTCGTGATGATTGTGCAAGTGTACAACAGATTCCCTTCTGGCGTGTTCCACTTTTCATATAAGACCAGCAAAAGCAAAGAGATTAGATGATTTAAGCTTAATCCGCATAGGAATCTTAGTCTTTGGGTCAAGGCGTTTCCATTCATAAAAACTGTCAGCGGGTATGATACAACGTTTGCTGACAAGTGGCTTTCGAAAGCTTGGTTTCTCGGCCAGTGTTTCGGCACGAGCATTAATCATCTTGTATCCGATCTTTTCAACTTTAGCCCAAGGAGGGATAAGGCCCCATCTAAGCTTGCCCAGACGGTTATTGGATCCATCGTTAATGATTGTCAGGATGTTTTGTGAAGGAGCTACATTATAGCTTGGGGATATTCTACCTTCAGGTAAGAATTGATCTATGTTGAATTGCTCGATGATGTCATCAAACTCAGAAAATAAAGTAAACCTGCCACACATATTCATCATCCATTTAAAAAGTTGTTATCTATACATAAACAGTCACTATTTTACCCAACTAGAAGCATAGCTTTAATCTGGATGTATTTATTAGTTTTG
The DNA here is from genome assembly GCF_050585765.1 of Bacillus sp. ATD. Classification (NCBI taxonomy): domain Bacteria; kingdom Bacillati; phylum Bacillota; class Bacilli; order Caryophanales; family Bacillaceae; genus Bacillus; species Bacillus sp. ATD. The sequence goes on from NZ_JBOBQH010000002.1 coordinate 594,036, forward strand.
CAGGAAACAGACAACCTTTAATTGACCTTTTATTTAATGGAATAAATATATGAGTGATTAAGTCAGACTAGTTGAAAAATCTCACTTTATAGTTTAAATGGATAAATATGGGGTAATAACCGAATGTACACAATTTTACATTTGGAGGAGGATTACCTTGAACTCTACAATCTGTAAGGTGGGTATTGTTGGAGCGCTGGTCATTGGTGGACTGTTTTCACCTTTTGCGACTGGAGCAGAAGCTAAAGAAGAAGCTAGAAACAACCATACAACTATATTAAGTGTTAATCAACCAGTTAATGTAGTTAAAACAGCTTCAAGGTTTAATAGTCAAAACATTGAAGCAACTGCTGATGACTGGGAATCAGCAGGAACTGAGTATGGAAGCACAAAGTTCGAAAAATATTCTTTAGCTGCAGTTGTTCAGACTCTAGGATTTGCATTAAACCTTCCTTCAGGTGGATGGTCTTCCTATTTAGCCGGATTAGCAAATATGATTATTCTAGGCGAATATCCTGTTGTTTATTTTAAAGATCGTAAAGAGTTTAAAATGGCCGGTGCGACACTAATGACACGCCACAATGTTACAATTTATGAAGACAAAGATCGTAAGAAGAAAATTGGATCAGATAGCTTTATCATTACTGATACAGGTGGCCCAAAAGCAGCTAAGAAATAAGTTTAAACAAATAATCCTCCCACAAGGGAGGATTATTATTACATATTAACTAAAGTGTAAGTCAATGAAACGATGAATAAAAAATACGAAATATAAGAAAGTGCCTTTGACGAACTTGTTCTATGTTTTTGGAATGTATAGATAAGTGCAAAACCCAAGAAGAAAACTGTTACAAACCAAGAAGTGTATTCTGGAAAGATGGCAACCAGCAAAACCATGATTGTTGAAAAAATAAATGAAGAGTAATGAGTAACTTTATGATCATTATTCAAAAAAATCACCTCTACAGATTTTTACCCAATTAAGTTTGTATTAAAACATTATATAAAAAGGAGAATAGAAAAATGCCAAACATTAATTCTAATTAATCAATAAAACATGGACTTTATTCTAAACGAAGAGAGATGTGAGCAATGGTAAATATCTTAACTAATATCTTGAAAAGTGACAGATTGGATGAATATCCACTATTTCGAAAGTTCTGCTCCCTCAAAGAAAAAGGGTTACGTAAGGAATCCTTTAAAGCATTATCCTCCTTTATTGATGAAGCAAAGACGTGGGATAATAATGTCCAACAGAAGTTTGCTTGTTGGCTATTTGCTTTATTTGAAACATCAGATGATATTCACCATGTACTCGTTCATCCTTTGGAAGAGGAACTTTTAAAGCCTTTACTTAAGGGATGGATGAAGAGTAATCCGGAAGATCCAAGGCCATATAGGTGGTATGGTTTGTTTTTCAATACTGAAAAACGTGTCGATTACTTACACAATGCGCTTAGACTTGGTGGCAGCAATGAACAATTATCCTTACTAACGCTAATCGATATAAATTTGAACGCACTTTGGTATTCATTTCATCATATATCCGAAGATTTGTACCTTGGCGATATTAAAGACGATACAGCACTTATTATTAAGTCGCTGCAGTTAAACAACAAGGTAGAATGTCAACAAACAAGAAATAGCAATAACGAAGCACTTAACTATTATCAAGATCTGTTGAATGACTGGGTGTTGTTTACAGAAAAACAATCAAAGGGATTTATTGAATGGTGTGAAAATAAGGGTAGAAATTATCATTGGGTCAAATCCTATTATTACGAAAAACATTGAGCGCAGCAAGTGAAGCTCGTTATGAGTCGAAAAGTGGGGACGTAAAAATCAAAGGCAAATATGGGATTGACCATGATGATCCTGAAGATTATCCATTTTAATGTTCCAACAGGGTCAAGGAAAATAAAAAGCCTTGGCCAATATTATAAATTTGATGATCATTTTAAGTGATCAAAAGTAACCAGAGGTGACAACAATGATTAAATCAAATTTAAAGCACATAATAGACGAAAGGAAGATCAGGATAGGCAGCTCAGCTATCCAGAGATATTGATAATGAATATCCGACTGTCAGAAAGCTTTATCATGACGAAATGGAGCGGTATCCAAGAGTCTGTTAGATAAAGTCTGTACATACCTAAACATCGAGCTGCAGGAATTGCTGATATTCGAAAAAGGTCATAATCATATCGATCGCTCAGGATGAAAATGGTATATTAAAGTTGCAAGCATAGGAAGTAATTACAGTTTTCTAGGTCTACATAAAATCGTACTTTTATTTAGTTAGGGGAGAGGAGAGTAAATTGGTTAAGTTAAATTGGGTTGCTGGGAGTTGGAATACACCCGATATTTTTCGAGGAGTTCCTCATAGTGTAAACTTTGAATCTCTCTTGTGAGTTTAATTGATACAATGAGTAAATGTAAGTATATCGGCGAATGGATGACTGGTAGTAAAGGTAACAGAATTGATATTGATTTAAGGGAAACTGCTTAAAATAGATATAGGGGGATTAAATTGAAACCAACCACTACTTATGCAGTCATATGGATCTCGACTGCATTGGCTACTTCAGTAGGAATTATAGTTACCAAGAGCGCACTGCCCTTATGGGCGCTGTTAATTCCTTTAACAATACCGTTTCCAAAAAATAAAAACAAATAAAACCAGCCTTTTAATGAACTATGAAGTAGTAAATGGGGGATACTATGAAATTAACTCTTTTAGAAACTGGAGTGGACTCTTTAAAAGCAACATACAATTCTTTAGAAGATATTGATTTTATCCTTGAAGGCGTAGAACATAGAGTTAAAGATTCTATTTTATCTTTAAATCATGCTAATGAAATTTTATTTAAGCTCTTGCTTAAACAGAGAAGTGAAGGTTTGGTCTTTGTTGATATGGAGGCTTATATGAATGCAAAAGCAGAAATGAACTCTAAAGAGAAAAATAATGCATTTGAGGTTAAACCTGGTTTGCAGACAGTTGGTTTTTCTGAAGCAATTAGAAGATTAGAATTGATGTGTGATATTGAAGTGTGCTCATTCTTAAAGAGAAGTCTAAATTATTTGAAACAGAAGAGAAATTAAATTATGCACTACGAAATTTGAACTTAACGAGGGAGAATTCAATGCAATTGTGAAAAAATTAGAAAAGTGCTATGAATACACAATTCAGTTCTTTTCAAAACATATTGACAAATTGAGTGAGTTAATAGATGATGTTAGATTTGAATTAACAGTCGATGAACCAGATGTTGAGGCAATGCATGATGAATTAATTTTGACTACTTGGCTGAAATGGATGAAAAGAATAACTGAATAAAACTACGATTTTAAAGAGAAGCAGGGGGCAATAATGTTAAAAATGATTACTGTTTGGTATAAGTATTACGATGATAATGACCCTAAGTTAAACCATATTGAAGACGGCTGGTCAAAAAATGAGTACCCAAAACCAATTAAATCATCGTTTGCAAATCAAGAAGCTTGGAGAAAAAGCGAGTGGGAGAGAAAATATGCATATCTTGATGAAAAATCTAGAGTAGTTGATGCGACTAAGGCTATTTGGCTTAAGTAAAGTTTTGTATTAATAAGGTTTTTTGAAGACAGGGGGATAGACTTTTGCTACCTAATAGATTGTTAAACAGTTATGTTTATACTCTAATAATCTCTAGTTTATCATTTGGTCTAATCTTTGGTCTGTATATGTTTGCTTACTCTGGTTTTATGGCAATCGCATTAGTCACTATTGGCATCATAGGATTTTATGCTTTAATCACTTACTTGGTATTTGCTGTCCCTTTGCAAGTGTGGCTTAGAAGAAGGCCCAGAAAATTCAGTTTGAACAATTTTTTAATTTATATTGCAGTAGCCCTTTTAGCTGTGTTTTTGTTCTGGACTGTTGATTATCCGCCAAATGCTCTTACTATATTCAGAAGCTTAAATTTTTACATTATGAGTATTGTTGCAGGTCTTATTTATTGGTTTTGGGACTCCATATTCCTACGAAATTAACACATTAAATTAAATTATGAATTTCACACCGTTTACAACAAGTAAGAAGGCTGCTGATCCAAACAGTAAATATCCGGACAGTTTTTGTTTGCTTAATATCGCTTCAACTCCGACTAATAATAAAAGGGCGGCAACAAATAATTGCACAACAATCAACAATAATTCATTTTGATTGAACAATGAGTATATGCACAAGACTAATGCAATGCAAGAAACCGAAATTTTTGCAACTTTTAGCAAGGTATCACTCCTTATGCGGTCATGAATTAACCTTAACACGATTACGCGTCTTAATCCGAGAGCATAAAGAATCAAGATAAAAGAAGTGTTTTATAGAGAATTGAAACCTTTCTTATGCCTATTCGTATGAAAGTGAGCGAAAAATTAAATGGAGGCTTGTTTTATGGGGAGAGGGACTGCTATTTATGAAGCTTTAGTTAAAGGATCAAATGGTAAATTGGAACCGATTAAGGCAACAGAAGTTACTAAAGAAATGAAGGATAGAAGTGAAATTTTTTATTGTCCAACTTCTAATTGTAAGGCTAAGTTAAGTCATAATAAAGGACGTGGAAAGAATCCCAAGCCATATTTTTTCCTCCGTAAGCTCCCAAAAGGTGAGCTTAATAACCATGTAGATTGCGACTATATAAATGAAACGTTAACATTAAAACTGCTAACAAAAAGAGAATCAAATATCACGGGGTCGAATGGAGAGTTCCATTATTCGAATTAGAGGGCCCCAATAATGTAGATGGTCTCTCCCCCCATACAGATCAAAAAAAATCTTCAGTAAAAATAACTAGAACAAATAAATTTACCATAAAACCTAATATTGAAAAATTGGCTAGTGTTAGATCTCTGTTTGCATTACGAAATGAGCTCAAAGAGTTTGACAAAGAAACACAAGTGAAAACATATAGTGAATTAAAAGATCAGTGCGTCTTCTATAATACTAAATCATACGATAAACTTTTAATTGATATACAACATAAAAAGGTAGATAATGCATTCTATGTATTAGGCTATCTTTGGATGTCGGAATGGAAGAACCTAAAATTTTCAGAAAACACTTATTTTTTCTTGAGGGGTGCAAATAGAGACATTATAAAATGTTATACAGGTATAAATACTGTTGGACGTGCTGTTAAGGATTTAACCTGGGAAATAAGAAATAAACTCGAAAATAATCCATCTGCGAAGAAATCCGTTTTTATAGCGGCTAAAGGGGTAAAGGTTGGAACCGAAACACTAAAGATAAATGAAAAATCAACTACAGTTTCAGTAATTAAAGTATATGAGGTTGGTACAGAAGAAGATTAGGCAGGCTAAAGAGCATTAAACTAAATGCTCTTTTTCATACCGCAACGACGGCATTCACGTAAGAATATTCCACTCTTCACAGAGCTTTTGAACAAAGTGTAATCACAATTGTCGCAGCGACCGTATTTTACATCAAGATACTCTTTGTAATCATAAACGATTGAAGTATCTTACCCGTTTGTTTGTATTTCTCTTCCACAAGATCACCTACATAACTTATTCAACATACTCAAGAATACCAAATTTCGTTCGGTATAGGGGAGGAAACAATGATTGGATTAGCTTATTTTTTTATTATCTGGCTTGGAGTTGGATTGTTGACTGGCATTAAGTTTAATTTTGTTGATCAGGTCTATGCTGAAGAGTTTAAAGAACTCATGGATAAAGAAACAGTGGCGGGCATGGAAAGGAATTTGGCCAGCCTGTTTCTCAAAAATAAGCTTAATGCAATTGCCTTTTTCATGTTAATTGGTTTGCTGCCATTAGCAATAAGGATTACAAAATTATTTAAAAGAGGTGATTTATGCCTTTACTTGATTATTTTATGTACTGCATTTTGAAAACAAGGAATACTTCAAATCATTCAAGTTAGATGAGGAAGGTTATTTGACATCTAGCTACCTCCACGGAACATCTAAATTGCAAACAATGTATGAAATCATTGAGGTAGCAAGTGAGCTCAAATCAAAGTGTAATGTGCAATGGTGAGGTAAGGGAAATTCAGGTCGTCAAGCGTTAGGGGGATTTCGGTGTATTGGATAGAGTGAATTGAGAACGGGGAAAAGAAAAGTCTTGTTGCGGAAGGATCGATTGAATGGGCTGCAATACTTGAAGACCTATATCAAAAACGGTTTGAGTCTGTTGAATGGAAGCGGCTTTAAAAAGGGGTGAAATGCCATTAAAAGTTTAGTTTTATTGTCCAGCTTTTTCGGGGTTGTGCTATCAATTATAGGGCAATTATTTGGAATCCTGACAGATTTCTTTATTCCAGGTATTGCACGGCTTATGGGTGTTTTAGCTGGTCTCCTCGTATTACTTAGCTTGAAGTCAAGAAACACAGAAATACAGGCATTTATAGTGGGTTCAAGTACCGCGTTAGGAATAATGGGTGCAGGAATTTTATATTTTCCCGCTGCGATTGTCAACGTCTTAATTGGGTTCAAACTAAACAAAAAGTTAAAGGATGAAAACACTAAGAAGCAGATCTGAATTGACTGCTTTTTGTTTATTGGAACTATGGAAAATTGTGGTATTATAGTAATAAAATAATTATTTTATTCATTGTGAGGTTTAGAGAGTGCTTAAAGAAAGAGGTCAAATAGGTCAAGAATTTGGCGCTGAAGAAATTGCCGACTACTTAAAATCAAAGAGCTATAACCAAAAATGAAAGTTATTTCGAGATCACTTTGGTGGCTCTATAACCTTTTGGCACAGATATTAAATCATTTGAGAAATTGTCGATATCTAACATATGAAAAAGATGGAAAGGATGCTCTATAATTATAAAAAGCATGAAAGGATTGTGATTAGCGGTGGTAAATGTAAACTCAAGTGAACTTATTTATGATCCAAAATTCTTAGCATTTTGCTGCTTGGCTACAGAAGGGTATGGAGGGAATAATCCAACTCTTTCATCCATTGGTTTTAGTGAATTCTGTGAAAAACTTGAGAAAAATGAGGTAGTAGAACCCGAGAATAAAAAAAGCTCACTTGACCTAAATAAGTCTTTAGATTATTGGAAATCAAGATTAAATGGTGGAAACAGCCTTTCTGCATTGGATTCGCAGTTATTAGATATGATCAAAAAAGCTTACAACTTAGGCATGGTTAATAAAGATAATATGCTGTTGCGAAACGAAGCAATTAATGCTTATAAAAATTCAATTTAAATATAAAACAGGGAACAGTTTAATAAAGTGCTGGGCGTTTTTCTTATTGAAATCATTTTCTTGTAAATTCTTCTCATATTCTCTGAAATTGTTTTGTCTTGTTTGAATAACAGTTGCTACGACCGCAGATTGAGTTGGTGCATATAGAGGAAGGGTATGAACTCTTTCATTACTGTTTTTTCTGCCGAATATCGTTGTTGCCAACTTCCCCAAAGTTTTAAAAAATAGTTTTAATTTTCTAGATATTCCCGCTTAAACACACCTCATCAAACAGTTGTATTTGCATATTGTACTTTCCAAATAATCTGTTGATAAGAGTGTTTTTTCCTCACCATGAATAATCCTTCTTTCTTTTCTGTTATTAATTTAATAAATACTAATACTATTTTTCAGCTTGACTTTTTTACTGTAGCCTTTTAAAGTATGGAATGTTGTTTAGACTATGTTTAACGGTTTTGATATTGAAATTAGAGGTGGCTACTTAGATGAAACAGAATGGAAATCCTTGGGCGCTATTGCCGCTAGTTTTATTTGTAGGTCTTTTTGTCGGCTCTGGTGTATTGACTGGAGATTTCTATAAATTACCAATATTGATTGCGGCAATTATAGCATCAGCTTTCGCGCTATCATTTAACCAGAAGCAATCGCTCAATCAGAAAATTGAATGGTTTGCTTCCGGTGCGGGACATCCTGATATTATTATTATGGTTATCATTTTTATATTAGCAGGTGCTTTTGCTTCTGCAGCTGAAGCGATGGGAGCGGTACACTCAACCGTCAACCTTGCTTTGAGCATTATTCCGCAGCAGTTTATACTGCCAGGGCTTTTTATCATTGCTTGTTTTATTTCTGTTTCGATGGGAACATCAATGGGGACGATTGCGGCAGTTGCTCCAATTAGCGCTGGTATGAGTGGAGAACTGGGCTTGTCTTCTGCAGTCGCAATTGCAGCTGTTGTCGGCGGAGCTATGTTTGGAGATAATCTTTCTTTTATTTCGGACACCACCATCGCGGCAGTACGTTCTCAAAAAACACAAATGATGGATAAATTTAAAACGAATTTTTTGATCGTTTTGCCTGCTGCTATCATAACTATCATTTTATTATTTTTTATACCGACAGGGCACATAGGACATACTGGAGCTGAATCTTACAGCTGGTTTAAAGTACTTCCTTATGTTGCCGTGTTAGTCTTTGCGTTAATTGGTTTTAATGTGGTGGCTGTCATTTTTGGCGGATTGATCTTAACAGGAATTATAGGGTTTGTAAGCGGCAGCTTAACGCTTGAGTCTTATTTTAAAGCAATTACAGATGGAATTGCCGGAATGTCTGATCTTATCGTCCTTTCAATGTTAATTGGCGGAATGGTCGGTGTCATGAAACAAAACGGCGGGATTGACTTTTTACTGGGAGTCATTTCTAAAAAAATCCATTCGAAAAAAGGTGCTGAAGCCGGTATTGCCGGATTGGTCAGCGTTACTAACCTAGCTACTGCCAATAATACGATTGCTATTATTACAGCCGGGCCGATTGCCAAAAATATCTCTGATGAATTTAAAATAGACAATCGAAAGTCGGCAAGTATCTTAGATATCTTTTCCTGCATGATACAAGGTTTAATTCCTTATGGAGCGCAGATGTTATCGGCCGGGAAGTTTGGAAATGTTTCACCCGTCAGCATCTTGCATTACTCCTTCTATCCTGTTTTAATCGGGATCTGTGGCATCATAGCAATTATATTTGAAATTCCAAAATTTACAAGAAATACGAAGTGAAGATAAAAAAAGTACCAAATGGTACCTTCAGCTTGTAGAGAAAACGATGTTTTTTCTACAAGCTTTTTTTGTTTTATACAGTTTCTTTAGATATTCATCAGGTTTCAGAGATGCAGAAAAAGCGCTCCCACATGCCTAGCCCTGCTTGGCTAGGTATGTGGCAATCTTCTTCATGTTCTGGCATGCGGCTGTGAGGAGAACTTGTTCACTCACATTTCGTTTTCCCCTCAACCTGCAATAGCGAAGCCCATGCAGCTGTTTTGAATCTGAAAGCTTCGCTCTATTTTTTCTTTTCTTTTTTTGTAGAGGTTTTTTCCTGAAACAGACAAGCGATATTGTCTGTCCTTTTTTTATGATCTTCCCAAACATGCCGAATAATCACTTTTAGCCGATTCTTTGATTTTGTTAAGTTTTCAAGCAGTGGGCATGAGGAACATATTTCAGGATTTGATTTGTATGACCGGTAGCCTTTTCGGTCAGTTGTTGAGTATGTAAGTGTTTGGTGATGTGGACAAATGTATCTGTCTTGTTCACTGTCATAATGAAATTTCCATTTTGGAAACAAGCCTCGGATAGGGTGATAACGTCTATGTGCGATGACACCAAAGATTTGTGGTCAGATAATCCTTTACAGATCGGAGTCGTTAAATATCCGGAATCAAGGGCGACGGCTTCTACTTGAAAACCAAATCGTGTCTTAACATGTGGCCTGACGAAATAAAAAAGCGATGAACTGCGCTGTGTAAGACTTTGTCATACCTCTTTGAACACACCACATTCGTGTGTGCCGCAAAGGCATGTACATCGGCTCACACAATTCAGCGCATCGCTATCTGAATAAAGCATGGAGGGCGAAGGAATGCAAGGATTACTTTGTTAATGCGATTGAAAACGTGATAAAACTTGTCTTATTTTGTTTAAATTAATCGTGAGTAATTCTATAACTATAGTGAATTCAAAACTGTCTTACGCACAGTGAGCGGCTTAGAGGCAATTGACTGACCGTCTTTATACATAACATGGAAGACACAGTAAACAATCATATAAGCTAATTTTTTGGACAAGAAACGTTGCATTAGAGCTTGAAAGTCAAGATCACCACCTTGATCAGCTACAATAATTTCAAAATCTCTCATGAATATCACCTTTATACGAAATGGTTCCAATGGGAATTCGTTACAGATGTTACTCCATCAGATTTAGAAACAAGAATTGTGATCCTGCGAAGAAAGAATTAGAATATGGCAGAACAAACCATCTATAATATGATTTTTAGGTATTTGTAATTAAATTACAAATACTTTTAATATTCACTCGTGAATTCGTGGTATTATACTGAAGGGAACGATCAAAAGCTATGGCGTTAGTCATTAGAATGTTTTAAATATATACAAGTGCTACCTCATGTCAAAGTCAGAAAAAAATTATAGGAGGTAACAAATGTTTAAGTTTAAAAAGAATTTTTTAGTTGGATTAACGGCAGCTTTAATGAGTATAAGCTTGTTTTCGGCAACCGCCTCTGCAGCTAGCACAGACTATTGGCAAAATTGGACTGATGGTGGCGGAACAGTAAACGCCGTCAATGGGTCTGGCGGGAATTACAGTGTTAATTGGTCTAATACCGGAAATTTCGTTGTTGGCAAAGGCTGGACTACAGGTTCGCCATTTAGGACGATAAACTATAATGCCGGAGTTTGGGCGCCGAATGGCAATGGATATTTGACTTTATATGGTTGGACGAGAGCACCTCTCATTGAATATTATGTAGTGGATTCATGGGGTACTTACAGACCTACCGGAACGTATAAAGGTACTGTAAAGAGTGATGGAGGTACATATGACATATATACAACGACACGTTATAACGCACCTTCCATTGATGGCGATCGCACTACTTTTACGCAGTACTGGAGTGTTCGCCAGTCGAAGAGACCAACCGGAAGCAACGCTACAATCACTTTCAGCAATCATGTGAACGCATGGAAGAGCCATGGAATGAATCTGGGAAGTAATTGGGCTTACCAAGTCATGGCGACAGAAGGATATCAAAGTAGTGGAAGTTCTAACGTAACAGTGTGGTAACAGATCATCTTTAATCAGGGGTAGCTAACGGGCTGCTGATGATCGTTCCTTTAATCATTGTTTATTGTCAATTACTAAGAAGCGATGGTCTTTTAGTTGAATCCTAATATATGCCTCGGATATTAGTAGGTTAAAGGTCGTTTTCTACTCCGGCCTTGGTATTGTTTGAGGTAGGGTTTTCTCAAAGAAACGTACAATGGCCTTGTTGATTGACCGCGTATCCCTCTCACTTTATTGCGAAGCGAAAGAATGCTTTAGCTGACGCCGAATATACTCGAAGAACTTAGAAGCGCATCTGTAGCATGAAAGCAGAGCGTTTTTTTTATGGAGAACTCAATAAAACAACATTTTTTAATGAAAATAAAAGTAGTGGGATTAGAGTAAATACAGCTTTAGAACGTATAGGGACGGTAGGGAAAATAGTGCTTAGCATGAATGATCTGAAAGGGGTATTCAAATGCAAATTTATTTGACCAAAAGGGGAAAACAAGACAATCATCGTAAATGGTTTGGAACCGTCTTGCTCAGTTGGGGAACGTTCGTATTTGCTTTGTTTATAGCTACTTTAGTCGGTTCAATGGCTAGTCAAGCAGGAGCTTCCAAGCTTTTGCAGCAAGGTATCCAAGCAAGTTTAGTCACATTAATTACTGTCCCGTTACTCTACATTCTTCTTAAACGGATATCTAGTAGACAATTTGGCACTATAGGACTGCATGGGTGGCGGCAAGCTATTCCGAAGGCCTTGATGGGGGCAATGTATGTGATTGTATTATCCGGATCTGGTTTCGCTATCGCCCATTTATTAGGCTGGATCAAAGTTACGCAATTTCACGTCTCTGTCCATTTAGTGACAGCATTTTTCTTGAATATGATTATCGCTTTCTTTTATGAAGCTTTTCCAGAGGAATTAACTTTTCGCGGGACGGTGTACAATGCTCTAAATAAGCGATGTAACTGTTTCACGGCCTTGCTCTTACAGCCGATCCTGTTTGTGCTTGCTCCAATAACTGTAATTGGCTTGCAATATATAGCTGGAATTGAATCATCTACTATCACATTAGATTACATCATTTTATTGTTGTGTTTTGGATTCATCCTTCAACTTCTGCGTATTGTAACAGGCAGCTTGTGGACGTCTATTGCTTTTCATCTAGCTTTTCTCGAAAATTCTCGGTTTTTCGTTCTGCAGGGGGAGGAGCGTTTTATTACCTACGAAGAAATTGTTCCGGGAACAGGAGTGCTGTTTGTGGTCTTTTTTATGTTGCTTATTGTCGGGACTCTACTATTAATACCTATTGCAATCACTCGCCGAAATACTATTCAATGGCGGAAGAATAAGAAAGACGACCACGATGTTTAATTTCTGAATAAATCAGCAGTTTTACACTTAAAATTAGGCAACAGATTAACCTGGTGAAAATGAACTGAACGTGACTAGCAGTTTAAACAGGATAGCCCCAGATGTATGCTCGGTTGTATATATAAGGTAAGATGTACATATATCAACAAAATACTTTTTAAAATTATTTTGATAAGGAGAAATAATTATGAAACAATTTCGGTTTAAGGGTACAGTGGTGTTATTAAGTAATGAATTGTGGTGTCTAAAAGATGAAAATGGCGTTATTCAAGATGCAGGTGAGTTATTAACCAGAATTGATATATTAACGGAAAATAATGTGCCAGGTAGCTTTGAACTTATTGAAGGTGATGAAATTGAAGTCGTTGTTAAAAGAAAATAAAGTGGGATTTTCAGATTAATCAAATAAAACCTAGATTTTAAAGTGGTATTAAGGGGGAGCTGAACAATATTGAAGAAGGTTCTAACATGAAAGGGGTACTAAATATGCAACTTTTAAAGATCTTTATTGTTCATGTCTTGTCTGCATTAACAGCTGCTGTTGTTTATGTTTGGGGAAGTGATTACGATGGCTATATTCCATACTTCTTAATAAGTGTTATTCTCTTTATCTTCTATTTAATCTTTGCTGCATCTGTTCAATATTTTTTGAATCGCAATCCAAAAAGGTTTAGCTTGAAATATTTACTCATATACATATTCTTTTCCTTCTTAGTGTGGTTAATCTTTGCTGTAACTACTGACCCAAAGGCAACCATAGGTTTTCTAATGGGATACGAAATTTACTTATTTGGCATTTCATTTGCTCTAATCTTTTGGGTATGGGACTCAGTTTTTCTGCAAAACAAGGAAAAAATAGCAGCTAAGTAATCTAAGTTATATCACCAACTTCTAAATTACCAAAATATTATATAATTAGGTGAAGGGAGGAGAGGGATGAAAAGGTTAATCGTTTTGACTTTACAGAGCTTTTGAACAGAGTGTAATCACAAACAATTTAAGTATCGTACCCGATGGTTTCAAATTTCTCTTCCAATAGATTACCTACATAATTTATTCAACATAGAATAGCAAATTTCCTTCGATTAGCAATGAAGATTACAAAATTATTATGTCTTCACTTGTTAGGTGATGGAAATAAGACGTCAGAGTCGTTCCATGTGTTTTGACTAGAGTGGATTGAGGACGGACAAGGTTGGATTGAATGGGTTGCTATACTTGAAGACCTATATCAGAAAAGGTTTGGGTATGTTGAATAGAAGCGGCTTTAAAAAAGGGGGAAGACACCATTAAAAAATTGGTTTTATTATCCAGCTTTTTTGGGATTATGCTATCAATTATAGGGCAATTATTTGGAGCCCTGACAGATTTCTTTATTCCGGGTATTGCACGGCTTATGGGGGTTTTAGCTGGCCTCTTAGTATTACTTTGCTTGAAGTCAAGAAACACAGAAATGCAGACATTTATAGTGACTTCAAGTACTGCATTAGGAATAATAGGTTCAGGAGTTTTGTATCTTCCAGCAGCTATTGTCAATGTCTTAATTGGGTTCACACTAAACAAAAAGCTAAAAGAAGAAAACACGAAGGGGCAGTCTAATTGACTGCTTTTTGTTTAGTGTGACCATGGAAAACAGTAAGAAAATAATCATGTTAAAAATTTTACAGACTTCTTAGAACAAGTGAAGTCGAGTTTTTTCAGGTTATACAAAAAGAAACTTCAAACATTTACGGCTATATCTTAATCGTTGATTCAAAAAGAAAAGGAGAGCTGTCTGATAATCCAGTGTTAATTGGTATAGAGGATGAAAATAAAAATGAGGGTTCCTCAAATTATATTCAAGTAATTGCATTCACTGAAGAAAGATATCTTGAAAACTTTACAGCTGATACCTTTTCTTTTATAGATGGTCTGTTAAACATGAAACCAGATTGCCAATTTTTTATTAAAGAACAGGTATATAATTCAGCTTCTGAGTTCCTGAACTTTGATTTCCCTTTTGATATGACACCTATAGTGCATTTGATTGCACCTTTATGCACAAATGATAAATAAAAACATACATCTTAACAACATTCAAAACAGTGATTTTAACTACCTTTCACAAAAATAATCGAAAAAATTAAAGCGGAAAATGACTAATGAGTGCTTAATTAATTATTACTAATTCAGAATTGCTTGCCCTTTAGTCAGAAGATGAGCAGGACCTAAGGTAAGCGATTGACCCCATCAGCAACGCGTATTCCAGATTCAATTGCGCCCTGCATCCACGCATGGGTGAGTGAGGCGTGTTCTCCGGCGAAATGAATTCTGCCCTCAGGGACAGGAATATAGGGATACAGCTCTAATTCTTGTCCTGGTTCGAAAGCTGTAAATCCCCCCGCAGAATAGGGGTGCTGGCTCCAGCTGAAAGAAGCGCCTGATACAAATTCAGACCATACAATATCACCATAGATTTTAGATAAATCCAGTAAAGTATACTGGATACGCTCTCCTTCTGAAAGGCTGTCCCATATCAGTGCCTCATCTGCCCATGTATAGCTGGCCAGAATGACAGCATGTCCATTTGCTCCAATATTTCTGCTTGGATAATACGAAAAACGAATCGGTAAATCAGTAATAGATTTGCCGCCGCGCTGCCCGGCTTTTTCCCAAAATCGGCTTTTAAACTCTATTCCGATTTTTGTTGCACTGATATAGTTTAACTCACGGATGGCCCTCCGTTTATAGTACGAGAAAGAATGGTATGGTTCGACTTTTACAAATCGCAAAGTTGAAAAAGGAATGGTTACAATAGCGAGATCAGCTGTAAACGATGCAAATTCTGCCGATTGTTGATGCTGGCAATGGATCGTAACACGATTTTCATCCTGAGATATTTTCATCATTTTTTGATGGTATAGAATGTTTGTTTTTAATTGGGGAAGAAACGCGTGTGGAAGCAGATCCATGCCGCCTGTTATCTCATAGAAGTGAGCGGGTGATGAAAAAAAGATGGATTCCCGCAATACTTCAACAAGGGACATCCCCATATACGCTTCCATATCCAAAAGTACACCAATCATATCGATCACGCCATAGGAAAAATACCTATTCAAAAAAGAGCTTAACGAATCATTTTTGTATTGTTCTTCGACAATCCGCCAATTTCTCGCTGGATTTTGATTGATGAAATTTAGAATAGGCTGCAGTACAGAAAGCATCAGCTCTTCAGATGTTTTCCCTTGTTCATGTGATGCGACTGGGTACCCCAGTATTCCAGGAGCTCGTTCAAACATGTGGAGACGTGTCTTGATTCCATTGGCATAAATGATGTCCAGAGGGGTTCTGTTGATAAATACATTTGTTGGCAATTTGAATTTTTTGATATATTCTAAGGTTAACAAATGGTTATTCGGTATGCGCATCGGACCAACGTTAAAATACAAATCACCACTAAAGGGAGATCTCAAAGTGCAGACACGGCCGCCCGCTCTGCCGCTCGCTTCGAGAATCGTTACTCTGTGACCGGCATTTTTCAGCAATGATGCTGATACAAGCCCGGACAATCCAGCTCCTACAACAAGAATATGCTTTGGGTGCTGCGTTGCACTAAGGCCATTTCGAATGATCTTCACCATGTCATCATTCTTTAGAAAATTCACTTTTGGGAGGCACCTCTTTTTAGGATTTATTGCATTGTATTCACTGAAAAGAGCGTCTAACACGGATCTGTTCACATTTTTTGGATGTTGAAGGATAATTGTTAAAAGGAAATAAAGGGGTGATGTATTTGACTAACTTTGTTCATAAGACAGTAAATGGTTTGAAAAGTCTCTTAGATGAAAAAGGAGCCATTCAATTGTTTTGTTCTGAAGGCGATATCATGGAGTTTCTTGTTACATTTTCACAGGACAAAGCAACCCTGAATGACATTCAAAGCTTTGAGGCGAAACACCAGCTTACCCTTCCAGATGATTATCAGAAGTTTATTACACTGCATAATGGTGCGAAAATTTTTGAAATTCTTTCGGATGGGGAGAATATAGGCGGAGGACTTTATTTATTTAGCCTTGAAGAGATTGAAGAAGAATTAAAATATGAGGATTTGTTTGAAGGCATCAATGGTATTCCAATTGGTCACTTATTAGAAGGGTGCCATTTGATGATCGACAAAGGCAAATTGGATAAAGGGGATCCCAACTATCTTTTCATATTAGAAATAGGGGAATATACACCATTAAATTTAAATTTTGAGATATTTCTAGATCGGTATATAGAATCCAATAGGGCAACTTTTTGGGAATGGCGCTTCTATACAGCAGAAAACTACTACAAAACAAGATAGCTCTATGTATAAGACAGTCTTTGACTGATAAAGTTTATAGGATCGAAACTTATGACTCGAAGTTTCTTACACAAAAAATAAGTCTAATTTATGAATGGGGACTAAACGAACAAAGTTTGAACCAAGTTTTTTATGTGGCTAATAGTTGCGGAAATTAAGAAAGAACCTGGTGAAATTGCCCAGGTTCTTTTTATATTGCACAAAAACAGACACGGTGATATAATCACACTACGTGCGCTTCCTAGTTTAAAAGTCATAGTTATCCAACTTATAATTTTATTATATCCTACTGGGAAGCTCTTGTCAATATTTTTTTTGAAGGGGAGATGTAGAATGAGTTCTTTCGTTCTCGGTTTACACGAAATTGAAAAAACACAGCATTCGCTCGTTGGAGGAAAAGGAATAAATTTAGGAGAATTATTAAAAATTCAAGGAATACAAGTACCAGAAGGATTTTGTGTTACAACAAGAGGATTCCAAAAAGCCATTGAACAAAACGAAACGTTACGAGCGATGTTGGATCAATTGGTCATGCTAAAAGTTGATGACCGAGATCAAATTGGTAACATCAGCCGGAAGATTCGGCAAATCATTATGGAAGTAGATATTCCTTCCGATGTTGTGAAAGCAGTGGCTCACTATCTCTCCCAGTTCGGTGAGGAACATGCCTATGCCGTGCGTTCAAGTGCGACTGCTGAAGATTTACCACATGCCTCTTTTGCCGGTCAACAAGATACCTACTTAAATATTATCGGCGTCGATGCAATCTTGCAGCATATCAGCAAATGCTGGGCTTCCCTATTTACGGATCGAGCGGTAATCTACCGCATGCAAAATGGATTCGACCACAGCCAAGTCTATTTATCCGTTATCGTTCAAAGGATGGTTTTCCCTCAGGCTTCGGGGATTTTATTTACCGCTGATCCGATTACCTCTAACCGAAAGGTGTTATCCATCGATGCCGGCTTTGGACTTGGTGAAGCTCTGGTCTCCGGCTTGGTATCTGCCGATTGTTATAAAGTACAGGATGGGCAAATCGTCGATAAGAGAATAGCAACTAAAAAAATAGCTATCTATGGACGGAAAGAAGGCGGAACAGAAACACAGCAAATCGAGACTGATCAGCAAAAGGCTCAAACGCTGACTGATGAACAAATTTTACAGCTTGCACGCATCGGAAGACAGATCGAAGCTCATTTCGGCCAGCCGCAAGATATCGAATGGTGTTTGGTCCGAGATACTTTTTATATTGTACAGAGTCGTCCAATCACTACTTTATTCCCCATCCCTGAAGCGAGTGACCAAGAAAATCACGTCTATATTTCTGTAGGTCATCAACAAATGATGACGGATCCCATAAAACCACTGGGATTGTCTTTTTTTCTGTTGACGACTGCTGCACCCATGCGGAAAGCCGGTGGAAGGCTATTTGTTGATGTCACACATCAACTGGCATCCTCTGACAGCAGAGAAGTTTTCTTAAAAGGCATGGGACAGCACGATCAGCTCTTAAAAGACGCACTTATGACTCTAATAAAGCGACGAGATTTCATAAAATCGATACCAAATGATAAAACAGCACCAAATCCCACCAGAGGCAATGCAGATATGCCAGCTCAAGTTGAAAACGATCCGACAATCGTGTCAGATTTGATTGAGAGCAGTCAAACATCGATAGAAGAGTTAAAACAAAACATCCAAACGAAATCAGGATCAGATTTATTTCGTTTTATTCTGGAAGATATCCAGGAATTAAAGAAGATTTTATTTAACCCAAAAAGTTCGGTTCTGATTCGATCTGCTATGAATGCTTCATTATGGATTAACGAAAAAATGAACGAGTGGTTAGGTGAAAAAAACGCAGCAGATACGCTTTCTCAATCTGTGCCCCATAATATTACTTCAGAAATGGGTCTTGCGCTATTGGATGTCGCAGATGTGATTCGTCCTTATCCAGAGGTAATTGCTTATTTACAGGATGTCAAAGATGATCACTTTTTGGATGAGTTGGTTAAGTTTGAAAATGGACAGGAAATTCAAGACGCGATCTATGCTTATCTGAACAAATACGGAATGCGATGTGCCGGAGAGATTGATATTACAAGAACTCGATGGAGCGAAAAACCAACTATACTTGTCCCGATGATTCTTAATAATATCAAAAATTTTGAGCCTAATGCCGGCCAGCGGAAATTTGAGCAAGGGCGAGAGGAGGCTTTAAAGAAAGAACAAGAGTTATTAGATCGCTTAAAGCAATTGCCCGATGGTGAACAAAAAGCCAAAGAAACCAAACGGATGATCGACATCATCCGGAATTTCAGCGGGTTCAGGGAATATCCAAAATACGGAATGGTTAATCGCTATTTTGTTTATAAGCAGGCTTTACTGAAAGAAGCCGAAAAACTCGTAGAAATGGGCGTTATTCATGAAAAAGAAGATATATATTATCTTACTTTTGAAGAACTTCACGAAGTCGTACGCACAAATAAACTTGATGATCAAATCATCAGCAAACGAAAAGACGAGTACACATTATATGAAAAACTTTCTCCACCACGTGTTATCACGTCTGATGGTGAGATCATTACAGGCGAATACAAGCGAGAGAATCTCCCAGCCGGAGCAATTGCAGGTCTCCCTGTTTCCTCGGGAGTGATAGAGGGGCGAGCACGTGTCATCTTAAACATGGAAGATGCAGATCTAGAAGATGGAGATATATTAGTCACCTCCTTTACTGACCCAAGCTGGACACCATTGTTTGTATCCATAAAAGGCCTGGTCACCGAAGTTGGTGGACTGATGACCCATGGAGCTGTTATAGCGCGCGAATATGGCTTGCCTGCAGTTGTTGGCGTTGAAAATGCTACGCAACTGATAAAAGATGGGCAACAGATTCGCGTTCATGGTACAGAAGGCTACATTGAAATACGATAATGGCTGATGAGTGTAGCGAGCCATCAGATATTTTTCCATGTTCTCAGAAGCTGTAAGCGGATGGAATAGCATTTGTACCAAGAAAAGCCGGAACCTCTTAGAGGAGATCCGGCTTTTTATTTTAAATTGGTGTAGTGTGAGAAAGCCGATTTTGCGGGCGACAACTTTTTAAAGTGAATTTTTTTATTATCAGCATTTAAACTGAGCTTACTTTTTGTTCGTGTTGAAAATAAAGAACGGCTTTAAAGGAAATTGAACAACAGTGAATCAATCGTATTGAGAACATGGAAGATCAAGAAAAGAACAAAACCAGAGAATGTTGATATGTATTTGATAGAAGACCACATAGAAAGAAACACCTTGCTTAAAACAAGAGAAAAAGGAGCTAAAAAGCTCCTTTATAAGTTTAAACAACTTTTGTATAAATAGCCGTGTAAAACCCGATTGAGTAATCAAAATAATGACGTGTAAGCGTATAAGTATAACCGTTATATTCTATTGTCGGCTGGAAGTTCATTGGCAGAGGACTAATGCGGTATATAGTGTCATAATCATATTCTTCATTTTTTACTGCAACTTCAGGCGAATTTTCAGCAGCCAATGCGGGAACCGCGGATATGAGCATGCCAAAGGATAAAACAGAACCCAATAAGATTTTCTTAATGTTCAATTATACCAACTCCTTTTACAATTAATACATATATTATGTAACGATTGGAAGCCGTTTTAGAAGTGAATAATGGATCATAAAATGTGAAAATTTTGATTTTAATGGGAGTTGTGATGTAAACGACAGTAATGATAAGTATATTTATGCTGGAATCCACAAAGAAGGAGCCTTCAAGTTTAAAAGCGTAAAAGAGTAAGGGGATAATGTCGAAGGCAACCACATATAAACATTTGAGAAAGAACAAAAAGAAGTTTGAGGAATTGGAGAATGGAGTATGCTGCTGTTATGAATTGCAAAAAGAAGTAGATGGGTTGGGTGATCCTGTTGTTTATTTTAAAGATCAAAAGAGGTTTAAAGAGGAGGGAGAAAGGTGCCTAAAATCGGAGTAAGCTTGATAGTGCTCATGATTTTCCTTGCTGGCTGCGATAAAAATGAACAAAACGGAGACGAAACAATGATGCAGAGCCTAGTCGGCTATGTCGGGTTTAAAGACAATAATAGGGCAATTCTCATTACTGATACGGAAGCCCTAGCGAAAGAAGATTATAATCTTTCGGAAGAACAACTGATGAACAAGTTTAAAAATAAGATAGTCATAGTGGGATTAAGTGAGATTGATAGCACAGCTGATCTCAAAAGAGGTGAAAAAGTAAAAGTGTGGTTCCATACACGAAAAGAGTCAAATCCACCAAGTGCAACGATACAGCAATATAAATTATTACAAAAAAATAATTGAATTCTCATATAGATAACCTCTGATGGTCGTTCAAACTTTACTTGGTTTCATAAATGAAAACTTGCCATTCATGTTAACGATTCGTGTTTGTGGTGTTTTAAGATACTTAAAAAAAGAGGTATTAGTGAGAATATGAAAAAACCGTTCATTAAAAATGAACGGCGGGGTTTAAAAAAGTAATGTCTTTTTTAACTTTATGGCAAAAGGATAAAGCAATTCGCAATATTGTGCTTTTATTTGAGAACGTTAAGGACGACTTTAGCTGCCTTAGCAATAAGAGCATTATCATAATTTGCATCTTTCGTAAACCGCTTTGATAGGATTGCCAAAACAATAGGAGCTCTGTTAGGCGGCCAAACGATAGCAATGTCATTTCGTGTCCCGTAACTTCCGGCTCCTAATTCAAATGATTTTGTATTGCCTTCTAATTAACCTCGCAAAAGCAGATATAAAAATAATATTTTTCCAATGAAATGTTTCCCATGACAGTTAGTGTAACAAACCCCTTTAAAGTTTCAGGTTTTAACATCAGGAAAGACTTCAGATGACATATCAAAAGCTTCACTGGCTCTTAAAAAGGAAATAGATTCGGATGAAAACTGTTCTCTTTAAGGCTCATTTCATGGTGCTAAAGATTCATTTGAAGAAGGCGGTCTTGATCAGAAAAGATCCTTCCAATATATTGAAGTAAAAAGATATCGGGAGGAACTCTTTTGAAAAAGATGTTGATGCTAGCTTTCATATTTCTTTTGGCTTTGACTATTCATATAAGGGAAGCTTCGGCAGTTATAGTGAAAGATGAGGAGAAAGTGAGCTTTACAATGACAGAAAATGAAAAATGGTTTATGAAATCTGATGATTTAAATCCAAACCATTGGACGTCTTACTTTGGATACAGATTCACCATTTTCGATACTGAAGGATGTACAATTAACGCAAGAATCATGCGAATGACTTTGTCTGGATACGAGATAACCGTTAGTGAAAAAAACTTCTCAGGGGATCATTATGATTTTAGTGCAACTGATCGAGTTGAGGCGATGCCTTATAAGACTCATTATTTGATTTTAACAAAAGATCCAGATTGCGGAGATGTTAAAGTAAAAGGTCTATACGGTTTTCAGTTTGATCAGCCGGAATGGTAATAAAAAAGAATTTTGGCAACCTAAACGCCAATAAAAAAGCTAATGTCTCACATGCAGATATTAGCTTTTTTTATTGTTTAATAGGCTGCCGGCAGGATTGTAAAAGACAGCCGTCTCCTGTCACACGAGGCACAAATCGTAAAAAAAAGTGTACCCTCTGTCCATTCACATTTTTCGTCGTGAAAATGTAAATGTATTCATAAAGATGCCGCAGCATATCAGCAGTGCGCCGAGGATAATGTTGATGGTGATCTGTTCGTGCAATTGCAGCCATCCAAAAAATAGGGCCAATACGGGAACAAACATTAATGCCATGGATGCTTTTGACGCTTCGATTTGATTGAGCACCCAAAACCATACGACAAAGGTAAAGCCGGTGGAAAGCAAGCCATTAAACAGCAATGACCATACCGCCTGATATGTCCACTCGGCTGAAGGGACCGGCTCAAATATAAAGGAAAACACCAATAACATGACGGCCCCCATCATAAGTTGCCAGGCATTCATATGAATAACATCGATATGCTTGAATTGTAGCTTACTGAACACATTCGCGATTCCCCAGCTAAGCGCTGCCGCAAGGACGCACAGCTCTCCAAATAAAGCGCTTTGATCGATAGCAAGCATTTCCTTTCCAAATATAAATAACAGTCCGAAGAGACCGCATATCAGTCCGATCGTTTTATACGCATTCATTTTCTCATTTAATGTAAAATGGCTGAGCACCGTAACAAATATGGGCATCGTATATACCAAAACAGAGGTTTTTCCTGAATCGACAAACTGCATTCCATACGTTAAGATCCCCATATAACCCAGCCCTATCAGCAGGCTCATGATGATATAGCTTTTGAGATGTTCTTTTTGAATGGAAAGCTTTTTTCTTTGAATGAAGAGAATGAGAAATAATGGAACCGCTCCGATGAACAGGCGCAAAGCCGAAAATAAAAGCGGGGGGATGTCATGAATTCCTACTTTCATTGCAACCCAAGTATAACCCCAAATAAATGTGACAGATAAGATTCCCAACATGACTTTTACCATGATGAATCCGCCTTTCTTGTTTAAATATCGTGCTGGTTTCTATCATATGTTACATTTGTATATAACTGAAATACATTTTTATTATCGGAGGTATAACCAAATGGTTATGAACATGAACCATCTTCACATATTTGTAAAAGTCGGGGAGAAATTGAATATTACAGAAGCGGCAAAAGAATTGTTCATCTCTCAGCCGGCGGTAAGCAAAGCGATAAAAAACCTGGAGAGCTCGCTGCAGCTCAAATTATTGATCAGGGATAAACATCATGGTTTAATGCTGACTGACGTCGGAAAAGAAATTTTGCTGCTGGCGAGGCAAATGAAGGGAATTGAAAGCAAAATATATCAATTAGCCAACCGGGAAAACAAGCTGTTAAACGGGAAGGTGAAAATTGGTTCATTTTCTGCAGTTTCAACAAATATCATGCCCCAGGCGATTGCGGCATTCAGATCAAACTACCCGTTGATCCGCATCGAATTGATCGAGGGAACCTCTGACCAAATAAAAGGATGGGTTGAGGATCGGACGGTTGATATTGGGATCACAGCATCTCCATTTGAACCATTTGAAAATCAGCTATTGTGTAACGACTATATGGTGGCCATCATCCCGCCGCAGCGTGATGAATTAAAACAGGAAAAGCATGTCAACCTTGAAACATATCAAGATGACCTCATTTTCTGTAAAGGCGGTCATGAAATCGCGATGTCAAACGCATTTTCGCAATACAACATCGAATTCAAGGAAAACTTGACTGTGCAAAATGCCGAAACCTTGATTAATATGGTCAAAAATAACTTGGGCATAGGCATTATTTCAAACTTTACACTTTCATCCGTCCGGCATCAATTGAGTAAAAAGAACATTTTTCCTAGGATCACACGCGATATCGGCGTCATCGCACATTCATTTGAAGAGATAACGCCGGCGGCGCATGAGTTTGTCAAGTCGTTGAAAGCAGTCGTAATCTGAATCAGTTCTCGTGGTGCGACGAAGTTTGAAGAAGATGGATACCCGCAGGCAGAGTGACAAAAAAGAAAAGCAACACATTTGAACGTTGCTTTTCTTTTTAGCTGGAGTCTTGTATGCCAGCAGACTGTTAACCTAAAAAAGATTCACCCCTCTCTGCTTTGTGGGACTCTGCTCCTTAACTTGTTTTAATGATGCTACTATAAGAAAGCTAACAATCACCAGCAAGAGCCATGAACTTACCTTTCCGAGGTGTACGAGACTCCATGTCTCGATTTGGTTTGGATATTTCCAAGCCCCAAAAAACGTAGCGATATTTTCCGCTATCCATATAAAAAATCCGATGAGTACAAAAGAAAGTGCGAGCGGCATACGGTAACGAGCTCCATTCACCTCGTATGTAACCCATGTTTGCCAAAAGACAATGAGGACAAGTCCAGATAACCACCATCGAATATCAATCGAAAAATGATGGATGAAAAAATTCAAATAAATCGCAGCGGCAAGCGGAACAACCGCAAAAAAAGGCGGCCACTTAACCAATTCAACCTTAAGCCTTCTCCATGCCTGGCACAAATAACTGGCTACACTTGCGTACATAAAGCCGCTATACAAAGGTACTCCAAATATTTTGGAGTATCCTTCTTCTGGATAAGACCAAGAGCCCATATGGACTTTAAAAAGTTCCAGAGCAAGCCCGATAAGGTGGAACAATGTGATCACTTTTAATTCATCCCGAGTTTCAAGACCAGAACGCACCATCCACAATTGCATGAGGACGCAGATCATGAGAAGCCAGTCGTACCGCGGCAAGAAGGGTAGTGGGATCATTTGTGTAATAGCCAAAGAGGCAAAAATAACGACAGGAAACAAACATGAAAGCGCTTGTTCCCAGCCGAAATGAACGATTTGTTTTAAAGCTCTCATGTTATATGCGCCCTCCAAAGGAGTATTCTTCGTGTATGTAAGGGACGCTTAGTATAGGAGCTGGATGGATATAAGGTTATGTCCATAGGCTCACCGCCAATCACTTTATTTTTCTGTTGATGCCACATATTTGCTTTTTACGACTCCTTTGTGTCTTCATCACTTCGGTATTCCAATATATCTCCGGGCTGACATTCTAAAGCCTTGCAAATCGCTTCTAAAGTTGATAATCGAATGGCCTTTGCTTTTCCGTTTTTCAATATCGAAAGATTAGCCATGGTGATGCCAACTCTCTCCGAAAGCTCTGTTACGCTCATTTTTCTTTTAGCAAGCATCACATCAATGTTAATAATAATTGCCATAGTCATCACCTCAGACCGTTAAGTCATTTTCTGATTTTATATCAATCGCTTCTTTTAATAGTTTTTGCAGAACAGCAGCAAAGACCGCAATGACCATTGAAGCAAAAATAATAACCAATCCGATGACTATGATACCCGGGGCGTCGTCTATATCGGCTATCAGATAAAAGACAGGCATACCTGCTGCATAAAAGATACTGATAGTGACCGCACAGTATTTTATATTCTTCAAAGCCCTTACTGACAATCCCGAGAAAGCTTTATTCTTGTCAATATAGCTTAAAAGTTTGAACGCTTGATAAAGAGCAAAGTAAAAAGGAATCGCCGTTACATACAAATAAATGAAAACGAGATATTTTATATAAACGATATTTGGAAGTAATTCTGCTGAATAGTTGGCTATCTTAGGCACTAAAAAAATGCATAAAGCAAGAATTGGAATTCCAATAAAAATAACAGCTATCTTTAAAAAGAGTGTTGACATTCGATTCATAACGCACCTCATTTGTTTGTTGTCTATTTGAATGTAACAAAAAATTTATCGTTTCTCAATAAAAAAATATTGAAATGAACTAATTTGTTGTTGTTATGGGAAATTCTTTTTCATTTTTGAGCAAGACAAAAAAGCATTCCACATCATTGAGATGCTCTGCTATTTTAAACTTGGCGAGTGAATGAACCGTGTACTTCAGTGGGCTCAAAGGATCGGTGTGAACAATTAAAGTGATAGCTCTTTTATGAACATCTAAAGATTCAAACAAACGATGGGAAGAAATACATCAAAGGAGAAGCTGCTGTTCATACTAATGATCGGGAGGTAAAGCCACTTATGATACAAATTTTGATCACTGGTCTTTTTTTATTGGCTCAGCCGAGTGGGCCGGATGACAGCTTAACGGTTACACAGCAAGGACGGACAATTGCCACTGTTCACCGTGAAGACTTTACAATGCCTCTTCCCGGCACTCCAATGGTCGACGATGAAAAATACAGTAAATTTATCAAACAGCTTGATCAGAAAGTGTACCGGGAGCCGATAAACGCTGTCCTTAACGATCATGGAAGCATCGTCCCGGGCAGGGTTGGCTACAAACTGTATCAACAGGCTTTTAAGGAAAAGTTTTATGCGTATTTTTATGGCCATGGCCCTTCCAAGGTAGAAGTGCCGGAAATGAACATTTATCCGAAGGTTGACAGCGAGCTGCTTTCTCACATCAGTACGCAGCGGCTTGGTCAGTACGTGACTTATTTTAATTCAAGCAATAAAAGCCGCTCACACAATATTTCTCTTTCTGCAAAAGCCATTGACAATCACGTTGTTTTCCCTAATGAGACGTTTTCGTTTAACCAAGTTGTAGGCATGAGAACTCGGAACAAAGGATATAAAAGTGCGCCCATTATTGTAAAAGGGGAGTTGTCTGAAGGTGTAGGAGGCGGAATTTGCCAGGTGTCCTCAACACTTTTCAATGCAGTCGACCAGGCAGGGCTGCAGGTCGTTCAGCGCTATTCTCATACTAGAAGCGTGCCATACGTTCCACCCGGACGGGATGCTACGGTCAGTTGGGGAGGCCCTGATTTTCGTTTTCAAAACCAATATAACCAGCCAATCTTAATTCGGGCAAAAAGGTATGGGGGAAGTATGATTGTTACGCTATACTCTTCTGATGTGATCAACAACAAGTTGAGAAAAATCCCAAAAGCTCCATCTCGGATACCGAAAGAAATAAATGCTGAGCAGTAAATACACAACCATAGTTAAGGCTATGGCTTAAGAGAGCTCAATTTTTTAAGATATCGCCAGTGAAAAGAAAGGAGGGACAAATGAAATGAAAAGGGTATTCTTTTCCGTATGTGCGGTAATAGTAGTTGGATTTGTTTTTTGTCAATCAAAAGCGCATGCTCTGACTTTTACGGTGTTGCCTATTACACAAAAAACAGACCAGTGGTCAGTAAAAGTAAGTGAAGCAAAAAATGCAAAGGAATTTGCGGAATCTCAAAAAGGAGAATATCAAGTATATTCCTTGGAAGTCAAAAATGTAGGAGAAAAAGCAGCTGCTGTAGATGTGCAATTGTATAGAAATGATCCTGATTCAATCACACGGTTTTCGCTTTTTGGATGCCCTGATGAAAACTGTGACAAACCAGAAGATCATAAAATGTTAGCCAAAAGTTTAAACGATGGCTCACCGCTGAAGTTCAATCATTTTATGCTGGCAGATAAGGCCTCCGAATTAGAGGTTGTCATTATTTGGACGCAAAAGGGACAAGAAGGGAGAAATTTAAAACAGACCTTTAAATTCACTGAGGATGGCGTTAATTAGGCAAAAAACTTGTCAGTCATCGATATGAATAGTCATATCTCTTAGATAGATAAGATTAACCAGCATTGAGCATACCGCAGAGAAAGGGGAGAGGAATACGAATATGATGTGGGTTTGATGATGAAGCCAGTACATTGCCAGAGAAAAAAATGACAGTTGGAAAGCCAATCACAGATGAATCAACTGCAAAGTGACTGCAATTTATCACTATAGTGAAGAACCAGAAGAGGCTCCAATTGAAGTGAATGTTTGTTGATTGTCATAAGGTCATTGAATACGAATAAAGAAAGCATGGAAATGTACAAGCGGTTGAATCACTCCTGCTCATTTTAGCTTGAAATGTGTGGATAAAGAGTGTTACCCCTTTGAAAAACAAAAAACACCCCACTTAATCATTAAAACCGTTCACTTCAAAATTTTCTATGTCAAGATTTAGGTTTTTTAATTGTTCCAGCAAAACGTCGAATTTTAAGCAACCACCATTTTTCAATTCTTCTGGAATATCTTCCGGATGAGCAATTTCCATCCCGCTCTCAATCCATTGTTTGCGATACAATTGAAATGCTGCCTCAATTAAATGATCAGGAGTTACAATAAAACCTAATCTCACATCATGATCCTCACTGTAGCCAAATTCAAAACCGCAACATGGACAAATGTCAAACGTTTTTTGATATTCTCCTTTATACAAAGGATTTTGAATTAATCCTTTGTATCCACAAATTAAACAAGAATAACATTTTTCCACTAAGTTTAATCCTCCTTTAACTGTTATTTGCTTTTGCTGTCACATAACAAATATTACTTCAAATAAAAAACTTCTTATACTATATATTTATAGCATAATACCCGATATTTGTATTATTTTTTCCATTACGTAAAAGCAAGAGGAGTGCATCTAATCCTTGAAGATGAACACACTTGCAATTTGAAATGGGTGATAGAGGAATCAAGATAAAATCTCAATATAAGAAGGTTTTTTTTATTAATTGGCAAAATGGAAGATAAGAAAAAGTATTTGAGTTGGGACGGGTAAAATGAGTTGAATTCCAAGTAATTGTGTTAAAGGAGGGAAAAGGAGGAAATGAGCTACATTGAAATCACAAAGGACAATATTGAAGACAATCATATTTGCTGCGCATTAGGCGCGAAACAATATGAGCATGCAGTTCATGAAAAGAAGAGATGGCTCAAAGCTCGAATGGATGAAGGATTGGTGTTCTATCGCTTACATGAACGGGCAAAAGTCTTTATTGAATATCTACCTGCGAATGAGGCATGGGTGCCTATCAATGCTCCTAATTTTATGTATATTAATTGTTTGTGGGTATCTGGCACATATAAAAATAACGGCCATGCGAAACGATTGTTGGACAAATGTATAGCAGATGCGAAAGTCCGCGGCATGGATGGCATTGTCCATATTGCGGGCAAGAAAAAACGTCCCTATTTAAGTGATAAGCGTTTCTTTGAGCATATGGGGTTTACTCTACAGGATGAAGCTGACCCTTATTTTCAATTAATGGCTTTAACTTGGAATGGCCTTGCAGCTTCTCCTGCATTTAAGGACCAGGTGAAAAGTGATTCCGTCAATGAAAAGGGGATTACCATATACTATACAGCTCAGTGCCCGTTTGCAGTGGGCATGATAAATGATTTGCGGGAATTGACTGAAAAGAAAGGGGTTCAATTTCAGTCAATTCATTTATCTTCAAAAGAAGAGGCACAAAAGTCACCAGCTATTTGGACAACTTTTAGCGTTTTTTTTGATGGGAGATTTGTGACTCATGAGATTATGAGTGTAAATAAATTTGAAAAGTTACTTAATAAACTCTTGTTAGCTTGATTTTTAAGTATATAAGCCCATTCTAAAACTATGTAAGGCGTGATATACGTTTAAATTTTGTCTCTGAAAGAGCTTTAATTTAAATTCGAAGTTTTTTATTTTCTTTTCAGTAACATTTTGATCATGTTTTCCTACTAAAGAATCAGGAAAGTGGGGAAAAACATGATAAAAAAGAACAACTTTAAGAAATGGCTATTGATCATTGCTGGATTCTTGATCATCTGCGCCATCGCATTATTTGTAATGGTGTCAGGAAACAAAGTGAAATATGAGGGCAGCGGGAAAAGCGGACTGTGGATGTCTAACCTTGAAAAATCAGACAAAACTTCAATTGGACCTAATTACTTTCTGAATTTGTATTGGCAGGGGAGTAAGAAAGATGAGAAAAGAACTGTTGTTGAAAGAATTACTCTGTATGTAGATGGCGAAAAATATCAAGATGATCACATAGATGAGTACGACTTATCAGAATACACAGGTGAAGAAATGCCAGGTGGGGGACGTATGGAGGACCATATCGCCACCTTTGATTATATGCCTGAAGATGAAGTGATAGGACATGATGTATTAGTGAAGGTAGAGTGGAAGACAGGCCAGAAAAAACAGACAGAAGAAATCAAATTACATAAGAAGCCATGGTATACAAAATAGCTTATTTGATGTATTTGTGATCACATTTGTGGTCACTTTTTTATTTGCGGATTCCTAGGCACAGCAATCTAAGACTCTGCATAGGCTGAAATAAAATCTTGTTCATTTCTAAAACGAGGTGCATGCTGTTGGAACAACAACCAATCAATCATGAAGGCAGAAACGTGCCGCAGCCTATTCGAAGTGATGGAGCTGGAGCTATTGATGCAGGTCCGCGAAATATGATGCGGGATATTCAAAATCCGAATATACTTGTTCCGCCTGTTACAGATGAAGGTATGATTCCTAACTTGAGATTTTCATTCTCAGACGCTCCCATGAAATTAGATCATGGCGGCTGGTCAAGAGAAATCACCGTCAGACAGCTTCCGATTTCGACTGCGATTGCAGGGGTAAACATGAGCTTAACTGCGGGAGGTGTCCGCGAGCTTCATTGGCATAAGCAAGCGGAGTGGGCTTATATGCTTTTGGGACGGGCACGTATCACCGCTGTTGACCAAGACGGACGAAATTTCATTGCTGATGTTGGCCCTGGCGACCTTTGGTACTTCCCGGCAGGAATTCCGCATTCCATACAGGGATTAGAACACTGCGAATTTCTGCTCGTTTTCGATGATGGAAACTTTTCTGAGTTTTCAACGTTAACCATTTCTGATTGGCTTGCACACACCCCAAAAGATGTTCTCTCTGCGAATTTTGGTGTGCCGGAGAATGCTTTCAACTCTCTTCCTTCAGAGCAAGTCTATATCTACCAAGGGAATGTGCCGGGATCAGTCGAAAGTGAAGACATTCAGTCACCATATGGAAAAGTACCCATGACCTTTAAACACGAGTTGCTAAATCAACCCCCAATTCAAATGCAAGGGGGGAGCGTACGAATTGTGGATTCTTCTAACTTCCCGATTTCAAAAACGATAGCCGCTGCACTTGTTCAGATTGAGCCTGGCGCGATGAGAGAGCTTCATTGGCACCCTAATAGCGATGAGTGGCAGTATTATCTAACAGGGCAGGGACGCATGACAGTATTTATCGGGAATGGGACTGCCCGCACATTTGACTATAGAGCAGGTGACGTTGGATACGTGCCTTCTAATGCTGGACACTATATACAAAACACTGGTACAGAAACCTTATGGTTTTTAGAAATGTTCAAAAGTGACCGCTATGCAGATGTGTCACTCAATCAATGGATGGCATTGACCCCTAAAGAATTAGTGCAAAGCAACTTAAATGCTGGATCAGTCATGCTTGATTCTCTGCGTAAGAAGAAAGTGCCTGTTGTAAAATATCCAGGCACGTAAAGACTGAACCGATCACACAGTGGTCTTAAAGTAACTAGAGCTAGGTGTCGGCCTGCGTTTTTATTTAATCCCTATGTATGCGTTATGTAGGGGTTTTCTGCTTGAATCGTATTGTAATGAGCTTTAAACTGTTTAGGTATTACACTGGATAGACAAAGAAAGAAGACCTTAATGTAAGATAAAAAAATTTAATTCTTAGGAGGAAAGGATATGGATTTACCTATATGGGCGTATATCATATTTGCAATCACAGGTGCGGCAGGTTTTATCAGTTTAATGTGGTTCAGTTTTTTTGCTGACAAAATTGAAAAGTGAAATTTTATAAGCAATGTAAATTCTTTTTACATCATTGGATTAACATTAAGTTTACATAATGATATTATTTAAAACCGAAAAAGAATAACTAATTGATCTGTGTACTAAATATTCATTGCAACCAAAATAGATTGGCCCTAAGGAACAAAGCCATTTTGCAAGTTCTTACTATAGAGTGCAATCACTACAGACTCTGTACATCAAGAAGCTCAGATGAATTATTTTTAGGTGAGTTTACTAATGATGAAACCCGGTATGCTTCCATGTCATCAGCTTCATAAGGCACAAGCAAGCTTTGCAGATATTCAGGGTTTGTATTGTGAGGATTTAGCCATTCCTTTTCAAAATCACGGGCCAATATAACCGGCATCCGGTCGTGTATATCTTTCATGAGCTCATTAGGCTCAGTTGTTATGATGGTGCAGGTATAAAGAGGATCACCTTGATGTGTGTTCCACTTTTCATATAAGCCAGCAAACGCAAAAAGAGCAGATGATTTCAATTTGATCCGCAATGGGATTTTGGTCTTGGAATCAAACCGTTTCCATTCATAAAAACTGTCGGCAGGGATGATGCAGCGTTTGCTGACAAGCGGTCTTTTAAAAGCCGGTTTCTCGGTTATTGTTTCGGCTCGAGCATTGATCATTTTATAACCGATCTTTTCATCTTTTGCCCAAGGAGGAATAAGCCCCCATCTAAGCTTGCCTAAGCGATTATTTGATCCATCATTGATGATCGCAAGAATGTTTTGTGATGGTGCGATATTATAGCTCGGCTGGTATTCATCTTTAGGAAAAAATTGATTGATGTCAAACTGGTCAATAATATCATCAAATGCAGAGAATAAAGTAAACCTGCCGCACATGTCCATCATCCTTTTTAGGGGTTTTTGAATAGTGTGTGGGACGAACGTTCATTTCATACAGGACCAGACAATGATTTCTTTTTACTTGCGATAAACTGGTATAATAAGAAAGACAGTAAAGAAGTTATTGTGAAAAAGAAATAATGCTTTTTGGTTTGACCAAGGATCGTTTAAAAATCGCGTTTAAGAACAAAAAGAGGCACGGCGTTTTTTACGCAGGCCTCTTTTATATCAGTAGCCAAATACCAGAGTTGTACTTTGTGATCCGGCATATTTCGTGACAAATTCTTTTGTATACTCCGGTGTTTGAACGCGATAACTGTAATTTGTCCCCGGATTCCATGAAGTCAAAGGGGAGGTTTGCTTGTTGAGTGAAGGGTAGCTGCCTATATCCTTGAAATAACCGGTGCCCTTGTCGTCAAGGATTCCGCCTTTTTCACTGCCTTTCCCAAAGTAATTATATTCGGAATATATTTTTGCTTTTGTGGCAATCGTAATCGCCTGGTTAAAATTGTTGCTGTAATTGTTTTTAACATGAAAGTATCCGTATCTCATCAGACCCGGGCCTCTAACATACAGGTTCTCAAAATAATTATTTGCGATTGTCATGTGGGGGTAGCCGTCATATTGATGCTGAGAATCATCTGGGTATCCTAAAATCAAACCGTATTTATGATTCGCAAATTTTGAGTTGCTGATCGTGATATAATCAGCTGATTTACCGATATACAGGAGTTTGTCCAAATCACTCCCGCTTGCACTATAGCTGTGGCCTGAGAATGTGACGTGATCTATCCAATAGTTCATGCCGGAGTCTAAATAAAGCTGGATATCATTATTTCCGTTAATCTGCGGACTGTGTTCAAACGTTAAATTTTGAAAAATGACATTTCCAGAAGCTGAAGAAGTTGTTAAATAAATATTTTTCAGCGTTTTTTTCGCATAAGAGCCCACGAGTGTTTTATTTGAGCCAACGGTAACTGTTGTTTTCGCAGATGCGGAAAGATCATTTTGGAGCACTAAAATTTTTGGTGTGGATCCTCCTAGATGGGTTTTTAAATCATTTATGCTTTGAATGTAAACAATCTGCCCGTTTTTCCCACCCGTTGTGCCCGCTTTGGAAATGCCTCTTTCATTTTTAGCATTTCCGGCAAATCCTAAAAGGCCATTCGTCGAGGTATTCGGAAAATCGACTGCGCCTAACGCTTTATCAGGCAAGAGAACCAATAACAAACCAAACACGGCGAACCATAAACAAAATCGTTTCATTACAATATACTTCCTTTCAATTTTAATCATTTCCTTGCGGAGATTATTATTACAGTTAATGGAAAGGAATGATAGGTTCTATCTTCCCAATTAACGCTTGGTTACTTAAAAAATACAGATTGCGTCAAAAGACATACTAACAATTGAAATAGAAGAAAGGATTGATACAACGTTGACTGCAGCCGCTTATCGAAACACCTTGCTATCACTTTTATGTTTAACAGCTGGAATCGTGGATGTAATTGGGTATTTAAGCTTGGGACATGTGTTCACAGCTAATATGACTGGAAACATTGTATTATTGGGATTAGCTATCGGCAAATCCCTTCAGGTCACTGTTTTCAATTCCTTAACTGCGCTCATTGGATTTATATGCGGCGTGATCATTGCAACACTGATTGTCGGAAAGGCGGAAAATACCCTTTGGCCTGCTGCTGTAACAAAAGCCCTTGCACTTGAAGCATTCATTTTATTTGTCTTTGCTTGTCTTTCTTTTTACCGGGCTTTTGTTCCTGTGCACATTTTGATTATACTCATGAGCATTTCCATGGGGATTCAAACGATAGCAGCCAAAAAACTGGGGATCGCAGGTATTTCTTCAACTGTATTGACCGGAACACTCGCTTCTCTATTAGAAGATATATCCGGCCGTTTGTTTTTTAAGAAGCAAAAGAAGACTTTCTTAAGAGATACTGTGTTAAGAGCACTAGCTATTATTTTATATTGTGTGGGAGCTATTATTGTTGCTCTGAGTGAACCTAATTTTAACCGCTTCATTATTTGGGTTCCGATTGTGCTGATCTTTGGCATTATGATGACAGCTAAGTTGAAACTAAGCGGGGAAAAATAGCTTTTCCTGCATAGCTGTTATCAGGCCAACAGGCTGTCTCATTTTTTGATTGTTATGTGAATTTTGTGAGGTGAAAATAAGAAATTCGGCTGATGTGCACATTCGTTCATTCGAATTGCTTTTTTCATAAGTACGCTTCATTAGATATATGAATGATAGTGAATTCGCCTTAAAATCAACTATGAATCTATTTCCTCTTTCAAACCAGTTGGATTGAGTCTTATAATGATAATGATTCTCATTTGAAGTCTGGTTTGAGGAGGACCAAGTATGAAAAAGATCATGAGTGCATTTGTTGGTATGGTTTTATTGACGATCCTCTGTTTTTCCCCGCAAGCTTCGGCAGCATATGACGACCTGCATGAAGGATATGCAACGTATACAGGGTCAGGTTATTCAGGAGGAGCTTTCCTGTTGGATCCCATTCCTTTCGATATGGAGATTACTGCAATAAATCCAGCGGATCTCAATTACGGAGGAGTAAAAGCAGCTCTTGCCGGCTCTTATTTGGAAGTTGAAGGGCCAAAAGGGAAAACAATCGTTTATGTTACTGATCTATATCCCGAAGGTGCTCGGGGAGCTCTCGATCTGTCACCTAATGCCTTCCGTAAAATCGGGAATATGAAAGATGGAAAAATCAATATTAAATGGCGTGTTGTCAAAGCTCCAATCACCGGAAATTTCACGTACCGGGTCAAAGAAGGCAGCAGCAGGTGGTGGGCGGCAATTCAAGTCAGAAACCACAGATATCCTGTTATGAAAATGGAATATGAAAAAGATGGCAAGTGGATTAACATGGAGAAAATGGACTATAACCATTTTGTCAGTACGAATTTAGGGACAGGCTCTCTCAAAGTCAGAATAACTGACATTCGCGGGAAAGTCGTGAAAGACACCATTCCAAAGCTTCCTGAAAGCGGAACGTCCAATGCATATACAGTGCCAGGGCATGTACAGTTTCCTAAATAAAAAATACGAAACAGCGGATCTTTTTCCGCTGTTTTTTTCATTGTTCTACATCTGCTTGTAAAAATGCTTTTATGAT
Organism: Bacillus sp. ATD; assembly: GCF_050585765.1. Taxonomy (NCBI): domain Bacteria; kingdom Bacillati; phylum Bacillota; class Bacilli; order Caryophanales; family Bacillaceae; genus Bacillus; species Bacillus sp. ATD. The sequence goes on from NZ_JBOBQH010000002.1 coordinate 630,069, forward strand.
GTTCAACTGCTCATGCTTTGGATAGCTGGTATACAGCCTGCTTGAAATCCGAATAGGATCTCCGAAAAAGTATCTTTCGTAATGGGTTTGTCTTGTTCCGAATGAACTCATTGTTAAATCCCATGCCAATCGGAAAATTTTCACCCGTTCTTCAGCATTTGTATTGGTTGCTTGAAGATATTGGTCAAGATCTTCCCGTATCTCTGAATCAAACGCATTTTCAGTAGGCAGTGTCACCATTCCGCTAGCTCCAATTAATTGTATGATTTCAGTAAATCGAGGATACAGCTTAGGAATAATGGTACTGATGACTTGAAGAGGAATTAAACTAGGGCGCATATAGCCGAATTCATCTAATTGAGCGTCATTTTCCGACTTGTCAATGAGCGCTTTGATTGTTTCAAATCCTACAATGATTTCAGAGAGCTTTTCTTGTATGTGCTGATATTCGGAAACATTAATGGTGTCAACCAGAAGCTGTGCAACGCCTAATAGAAATTCAATTTTTATCATTTGCCTAATGACAACCTGGTGAAAGGTAAAAGCATGAAATGAGCTTTTTGTCATAAATTCTTTAGCTGCTTCCACATTATCGTAAAAAAACACACGATTCCAAGGCACTAACACATGATCAAAAACTACAATTGAATCCATCTCTTCATACCTTGAGCTTAAGGGGTGATTAAAGGCAGAGTCGCTTAACACAAATGATTCTCTTGTGATGAATTTGACGCCTTTTGTATTAGAAGGGAGTGAAAAAGCATAAGCTTCATCTGTTTCAAAGAAAAGTTTAGGCGCTGAAAAAACCAATATTTCATCAGTCAACCCGCCTTGTGTTGCAAGCAGACGCGCGCCATGAATGATTAAACCTTTTTCGGTTCTATCAATGACTTTAGCAGATATCGGTTTTTCACTTAGCCCGAAATAGGACTGTGACCGGTTCACTTGCGGGGTAATGAATGTATGGGTAAAAGAAAGGTCATGCTTAGCAGCTTGTTTATACATATCTAGTATATGTTCAGGAAAGCAATTCTCTTTATCTTTTAGAAGCTCTGCTGACGAAGCAAAGCTCATCATAACCGTATTCATGTAATCCGGACTTCTCCCCATCATTCCGTGAGTGTGTCTAGCCCAATGTTCAATCATGTTTCTTCTTTTTTTCAAATCATTCTTGGTCTTAGGCTGGAGATAGGAAAGGCCGATTCGATCATGATCTCCAGGAAGGCAATAAGTCATTTCGTTTATTAACTCATCCTTTGTTTGCAGTTCATAAAGCGAGCTTTTTGTTTTGAGTATTCCTTTAAATGCCGGATGATCAGAAATGTTACCCTTTATTTTTTTGCCATCATACCATATTTCGTTTTCTAGTTTGTTCAATCGGTCAATGAATTCTTTGCCATTGATGATCCCCATTTTAGTGTATCGCTCCTTAAATGTATGCTGCGTATTGTCATTATATTTTCGAGAAAACAGCCTGTTCAGCCAATTTGAGATGGGAAAAGCCTTTTTTAGAAAAACGAATAAGAGTGACTTACATACCGTAAAGGTTTTTCTGTAAGTTCAGAGACGTCAAAACATTTGCTTATTTATGTGAAAACATCACTATAAAACTTGATAACACGTGTCGATATTATGGGCATAAGCGTAAACGAATTGGATTCATACGCTTGAATATATTTTATTTCAGCCATTACTTCGTGGAGAAAGGGAAAACGACACATGAAAGTGAAAACAAAATTGCTGGGGATTATATCAATACTAGTTGTTTCAATCATTGGAATTGGGGGCTCCTCAGTTTTTATGATTTCTTCTATTGTGAAAAAGAATGAAGAACTTAAAGACAAAATGGAATTCCAAAAAGAGATGAAACACATTCAGTATGAATTGACCGGGTTATCAAATGATGAAAGAGGCTTCTTGATTACTGGAGACAAAGAATATGACGAAGGCATGAAGGAAAAATCAGACGATGTCTTAAAGAGCCTTGATCGGGTTTATGACTTGATTGATGAAGAGAAGTATCAATCCAATATTGAAGACATTAAGACAAGTTTTACTCAGTATAGAGCTTTGAATCAGCAAGTATTAACAGCCTACTCTTCAGATCCGAAAAAAGCAGAAACCATCCATTTTGGGGAAGAAAGAACACTAAGAAAAGAAGTCGTAGATCCGGCTGTCAATAAGCTGTCTGATCGCCTGGATCAAGAGGTAGAGGATCTAAAGGATGAAATACGGGGCAATGGGAAAATGAGTCAATGGCTCATCATCTCTGTCACAGGAATATCAGTAATATTAGGCATTGTTCTAAGCATAATGCTGTTAAGGTCCATTATGGTGCCACTAAGAAGCATAAATAAGCAGCTAGAAGAAATTGCCCACGGTGAGGCTGATTTAACCAAAAAAGTCATAGTGAAAAATAAAGATGAATTTGGCCAGCTTGCCCAATCTTTTAATGCTTTTACTCATTCATTATCGCAAATTGTGAAGCAAATCAGCAGTTCATCTGAACAAGTCGCCGCTTCCTCCGAAGAATTATCCGCAAGCGCAGAAGAATCAAAATCAACATCTGAACATATTTCCCAATCCATGCAGATGGCTGCAGACAGCAATGTGAAGCAAAGCTCAATGACAGAAAAGAGCGCAGAATCCATCACTGAATTATTAGACAGTATATCATCTGTTGCTTCAAATACAGGGAACATAGCGGATCTTTCTTCTTCGATGAGAGACAAGGCTGAAATAGGATCTAAATCAGTTAACAAGATGTTAGATCAGATGAAATTTATTGATAAATCCGTAGAGTCAGCCGGGAATGGATTACAGGCATTGGTAGCGAGCACAGCAGAAATCAGTGATATTTCCTCGCTTATCACGACAATTTCCGAGCAGACCAATTTGTTGGCCCTAAACGCAGCGATCGAGGCGGCCAGAGCAGGAGAGCAAGGAAAAGGATTTGCTGTGGTGGCTGAAGAAGTTCGGAAATTAGCGGATGAAACAAATAAATCAGCAAACCACATTCAATCGGTGGTAGCGACCATCCAAAACGAATCGATAGAAACGGTAAATAATATTAAGGTTGTTCAAGAAAATGTGACCTCAGGTATTGTTCTTTCTCAAGAAACAACAGGAAATTTCAATGAAATCCTGAACCTGGTGGAACAGGTCACTTCTCAAATACAAGAAGTCGCAGCAGCAACTCAACAGCTTACTTCAGGCGTTGAAGTGATTCAGCACACAGTTCATACATTGGCCGCTGGAACAAAAGAAACGTCAGCAAATACAGAAGCGGTTGCAAAATCATCAGAGGAACAGCTACATTCAATGGAGGAAATCTCCTATGCTGCAGAATCTTTATCTCAGTTGGCGGAAGAGCTTCAATCCGTCATTAACCGTTTTAAATATTAATCAGATTACTAAAGTGCAAAACCCCATCTCATGAGGTGGGGTTTTACTGCCTTTATTGAGATTGTTTCTAAAAACGGAACCGGCTTTTTTCTCAAGCTCGTTCCGTTTGAATGACTAGTCCAAGTTTTGATCGATCGTCCCTTCAAAATAGTCATCGCTGACTTGTTCATGAGTTTCAGCCAATCCTTTTTCTAATTGTGTGGTCCCTTTATAATCTGAGGGCTCAAAGGATTTCCCGGCTACATCCGTTGTGTCATTTATGTTTTCTTTGTTATGAGTTTGTGTTTCAGTGTTTTCTGTCTCAGCATTGCTGCTTACAGATTGCTGAAAATTATATTCCTTGTCTATTGAAGAAAATCTTTTATAATCATCAGGTCTGTCGGCTCCGTTTTTTTGAGTCACTTTACTTCCTCCAGATTATTGAAATTTTAATGAGGGCAAGAACTTATTTCGTTCTTTTAGGATCAGAAGAACCATGTTTTTTAGGATCATCTGCTTTAAAAGCTGTCTCAGTCTCATGGTCATTTTTTATTTGTTCATTACTTGAATTTTGAATTCCTTTTTGGCTCATAGGTTTCACTCCTTTACGAAAAGTGTTGAAATATCAACTCTTCTTATTTTGTCTGTTGATCAGGTATTCATTCGTTTTTTTCATTCGCGATTTGGACAATCAGGAGAGGCATCTCCATGCCAATCGTATTATTTAATAAAAAGCCGGCATTTTTGAAACTTTTTATCTTCGCATTGCGTATGACAGTGGGGGAAGACATCTCGATAAAAGAAATACAAAGGTTGTAAATCTATACTAACAGCACTGTGAATAAATCAAACAAGGGGGGTGAAAAAATGAAAAAAATCGCAGCATATTATCTAATGACATTAGGGCTATCCAGCCTTACGTTTGGTTTGTTTTTCGGGCTATATTCTTTCGTTATGTATGGCGATATGATAATTGCATTGTTTACAGCAGCAATTGCTTTATTATACGCTTTTATGATGTATGGCCTTTTTGCTGTTCCGCTGCAAATGATGTTTCAGAAAAAAGCGAGAACATTCAATGTCATGTATCTATTGATTTACAGTGTGATTGCTTTTATCGCGGCTTTCCTGTTATTTTTTATTGGTGAACCTGCGTCAATAGCAAGGACATTGCAAACGTATATTTATTATGTGTTAAGTATTACAGCTGCAGTGATTTACTGGTTCTGGGATTCCCTGATCCTTTATAAACGTACAGCTTCGGGCGTATAAAGTAAATCAGAGAAACTGAAGTCGAATATGAAAAAAGTCGGGGATTCATTAAAAATTGAGGATATTGCATTTACATTGCTGCGTGAATCTAAAAGTTTTAGGTTTCATAGTTAAAAAGTAAATTCTCCGCAGATAAAGGCGCAGTATGGAAGGGCATAATGAGAGCACATATTCAATCCGAATAGGTTTTCTAAGTTTTTACGATACATACGTTCATCAAGATGATAACGTCATCAATCAAAGGGAATATAAAATCTATTGTAGTGGAACGGACATTTTGTCCTGTTTGAGGAAAGAAATTGATGGGGTTAATCGTTTTAACATCGCTTATGGCAAAGGGTCAAACCATATAGTTAAACTAAACTGAGGAGAGCATTGCGCTCTCCTCAGTTTTTCTTTATTAACCCTGCTGTTTTTCAACTAATGTAAATGTCCATTCTTTTAACATCTGTTTCTGTACATATCTTTTTCCGTTTATTTCGATGTAAGGGATGTCTTTCATATCTCCGGCTAGCTGTTTAGCCTCAGCTGTAGTAATTCCTAAAAAATGTCCGATGTAAAAGTGAATATCTCGTTCTTTTATAAGATAGGTATCACTTTTTTCATATGCTTTTGGATGGTTCATTTGCTTTAAGCCTTCACCGATAAAATAGCCAGCCAAAGCAATACCGATTCCTAAAAAAACGTCCATATGCATGCCTCCATTATGTCAATGTTATGATATACGGGCTTGGCATGCTCCGGGTTTCATTAAATTTGAAAGAAAACAGCCAAAACGAATACTGGCTGTTTTTTCAAACCTTTTCAATCTGTACACGGCCTGAAAAAAAGGTGGCGCCGCCTCCCATATCGGACAGCCGGTCTGGGGTTAGCGCGTTTACAAGCTGTTTTTTTCCTTGCTCATCTGCCCATAATCCTTGGCTGACAACGACACCTGGCAGCACTTGTTCTCCGACTGATGCGGTCAGCTCACATTCTCCCCGGCTGTTCCAAACTCGTACAGGAGCCCCATCAACGATTCCATGTTCTTCAGCATCTTTTGTGTTGATAAAGAGCTTTGGCGTCTTTTCCAGCTTGATGTGTTTTTCATTGTTTGAAAACGTTGAGTTTAAGAAATTATGGTTTGGCGCCGGAACATACATAAACGGATGTTCATCATCGGTTACAAGAGGCGTAAATGTCGGTAAAGCCGGGAAACCAGCTTGTCTCATTTGTTCTGAATATAATTCTATTTTTCCGCTTGGCGTTGGAAGTTTGCCAGGAAACAGCGGTTTATTGCGTTTCGCTTTCATAAATGAATGCTTAGTAAGTGAATCGTAATTAATCTCTGCCAAATGCGGATTATCTGGATGGTCAAGCGCTTGGCGGATTAATTCTTCATCTGAATCCTTGAGCTCCTGGTCTGTGAATCCCATTGCTTCAGCCAGTAATCGGAACACCTCAGTATTAGACTTGCTTTCTCCATAGTTCTCAATCACCGGCTGCTGAAGCTGAATGTAATGGTGCCAGTAGGAAGTATAAAAATCAGTGTTCGCAAAAGCGGATGTTGCAGGCAGTACAATGTCCGCATAGGCAGCCGTTTCCGTTAAAAACAAATCATGAACCACAGTAAACAAGTCTTCCCGCAGCAAGCCCTGTCTGACTTTGTTTGCTTCCGGCGCGACGACGGCAGGGTTCGTTCCGTAAATAAAAAGAGAGCGGATAGGCGGATCTGTTTCCAAAAGCACCTTGCCAAGCTGATTCATATTAAACGACCTCGGTGTGCGTCCTTTCAATAAGTCGGGCCGCTGCAAGGCATTTGTGTTATATTCTAAAATTCCGCTGTTATGCTTAATTGCGCCGCCCCCTTTATGCAGCCATTGGCCGATGATCGCCGGAAGACAGGCAATCGTCCTTACAATCATCCCGCCGTTATCGTGATGCTGGATTCCATTTCCGATTCTGATAAAAGAAGGAGAGATTTTACCGTACATTCTTGCCAGCTGATAAATATCTTCAGTGCTGATCCCGGTGATCATTGATACCTTTTCCGGATTATACTGTTTCACGTGTTCACGGAGCTTGTCGTAGCCGACCGTGTATTCAGACAGGAATGCTTCATCGTGAAGGTTTTCTTTAAATAGAATGTGCATAATGCCAAGAGCAAGTGCGCTGTCAGTTCCTGGCTTTATTGGAATAAACCAATCTGCAAGACGCCCTGTCTGATTTTTATGTACATCGATCACGACAATTTTGGCACCTTTTTTTCGCGCTTTTTGGGCGATCGTAATTTGGTGCATGTTTGTGCTGACAGCGTTAATTCCCCAAAAAATAAATAGTTTTGTATGAATGGTTTCCTCAGGATCGATTCCCGCGCTTATGCCCATTGTATATTTATAGCCTTCAGATCCCGCTTTGCTGCAAATCGTCCGTTCAAGCTGGCTTGATCCCATGCGGTAAAAAAAGCGGCGGTCCATTCCTTCAGCTGTCAATTTCCCCATATTTCCGTAAAAGCTGTAAGGAAGTATGCTTTCAGCTCCCTCTTCATCAATCAGCCGTTTCCAGCGAGAGGTGATGGTATTGATGGCCTCTTCCCAGGAAATCGGTTCAAATATCGCTTGGCCTTTCGCACCTGTTCGTTTGAGCGGCGTAGTCAGCCGCTTTTCATCATAGATGCGCTCCGTCATGTTTCGGACTTTGTTGCATATGTTTCCAGCCGTGACAGGATGATCGGGATCTCCCTGCACTTTCACGATTTTTCCGTCTTTTTTATGTACTAATAATCCGCACTGATCCGGGCAGTCCAGCGAGCAAACGGATTTAAAAATGCCGTTTTGTTGTGTGGCAAAAGATTTCATGGCCCAGTTCCTCTCTAGTTAGATATTTTGTAAGAATTATAACATTTCGGATGATAACGTCAATTCTGAAAAAAAGAGATTGACATCAATCTGAGACTTCTTTATGATAAACGTATTCTTTATTCTGAAAATTACATACTCAACATTTTCTATCCAGAGAGGTGGAGGGACTGGCCCTATGAAACCTCGGCAACATTATTGTGCCAATTCCAGCAAGCGTCAGCTTGAAAGATAGGAAAGCAAGGTTTATACCGGCGTCTGCCTGTAACAGAGCGCGCCTATATATGAATCTCTTTCCATCTTCGGAAAGAGATTTTTTTATGAAAAAATACGATGAAAAGGATGTTTTGCACCATGACGGTTTTGGTTACAGCGCCGTACAACGAAGAAGGGCGAAAAGAGCTAAAAAACTTGTTTGGCTCAGTTATTTATCAATCTTGGAAAGAACAAGGCCGGGCATATCGGGAGGATGAACTCATTCAGCTGCTAAAGGCAACAAATGCGACAGGTTTGATTACTGAGCTTGATCAGGTAACAGACAGCGTATTTGCTTCTGTTCCCGAACTTTCATTTGTCGGTGTTTGCAGGGGAATGCCCTCCAATGTGGATGTGGCAGCTGCCTCAAAAAGGGGTATACCTGTTTTTTATACACCAGGGCGGAATGCACAAGCCGTTGCCGAATTGTTTATTGGAAATGTGATTTCCTTTCTCCGTCATACCAGAGCCTCGAATCAGTGGCTGAAGGATGGGAAGTGGAAAAGTGATTACCTGCAGGCTTATGTCAAATTTAAAGGAAATGAGCTAACAGGAAAAACGGTTGGCATGATTGGGTTCGGCGCGGTTGGCCAAAGGATTGCAAAACTGCTGACTGCGTTTGACTGTAAGATAAAGTATTACGATCCATACATTCAAGACGATCATCTGCTGTATGAAAAAGTATCTCTTAAAACGGTATTTTCAGACAGTGATATCGTTTCTGTCCATCTGCCTCGCACTGAGGAAACACTTGGACTGATAGATCGGCAATATTTTGATTTGATGAAAGAGAGTGCGATTTTCGTCAATACTTCAAGAGCAGTTGTCGTAAACCGTGAAGATCTTTTATCTGTATTAACAGAACATAAAATCAGAGGTGCGATACTAGACGTTTTTTATCATGAACCTCCAGAGGAATCGGATTATGAATTGATCTCATTGCCTAATGTTCTGGCAACACCGCATCTCGCTGGGGCAACCTTTGAAGTAGAGGATCATCACGTGTCGATCATGAATGATGCCCTCAAAAAGTGGAAGGTTGAAAATATTCCTAATATTCCGACATTGTATAACAAAGACAAACTGAGAACAGAGGTAAAGAAAAGAGGTAAAGAAAAGAGGTTAACAGAATGAAAAAACAAAAAGGCTATCTCGTTTTCGATATCGGCACAGGCAATGCGAGGGTAGCGGTCGTGAGTGTCTCAGGCATTGTTCAAACGGTTGAACGGGAGGACATCGAGTATTCCACTGAGACGCTTTACCCGGACAGCCGTTATTTTTCTCCTCAGATACTGTGGAAGCAAGTAATGAGGTTGGCAAAACGTGCGCTATCCCGTTCGCGTGATATTGACATCATTGGGTTGACATCGACGAGTCAAAGACAGGGGATTGTTCTGATCGATCAAAACGGTGACTCTTTTCTCGGGCTGCCGAACATAGATAACCGTGGCCGAGAGTGGGAGGAGAGCATTCCCGATCGGGAAGAGATATACAGCCGTACAGGCCGTCTGCCAACTGCGCTTTTTTCTGCACTCAAGCTTTATGGTTTGAAGCAGCGCCAGCCTTCTTTATGGGAAAAGACTGCAAGCTTTACAAGCATCAGTGATTGGGTGACATACCAACTGAGCGGAATCCTAACATATGAACCATCGCAGGCAACAGAAACTCTGCTGTTTGATGTGAAGCATAACACTTGGTCAGAAGAGATGTGCGACATATTCGGCTTTTCTCCATCTCTCCTTCCGCCTCTTGTAAGAGCGGGAACAGCAATTGGAACAATAGCAAATGAATATGCAGCCGAATTATGTCTTTCAATAAATGCTAAGGTGATAACCGGGGGCGGGGATACACAGCTAGCTGTGAAAAGCACCGGAGCTGGACTTGAGGACATTGTCATCGTATCAGGGACAACAACGCCAATAACCAAAATTACTGCGGACCATGGCGACACAAAACATAAAGCCTGGCTGAACTGCCATACAGATCAAGGGCATTGGCTAGTGGAAACGAATCCGGGAATTACCGGTCTGAATTATCAAAAATTAAAACAGATTTTCTATCCGAATGAATCGTACGACGTAATGGAGGAGGAAATTTCTGCACTAGCAAAAGAAAACAATGCGTGTATAGCGGCTCTCGGCTCTTATTTATCAGCTGAAAAGAATGCATTAACGAGAGGCGGTTTTCTTTTTGACACTCCGCTTTCAGCAGATTTAAAGAGGGCACATTTTGTACGTGCAGCGCTAGAAGAGATCGCATTTTCAATCAAATGGAACTTTGACATTTTAACAGAGGTTACTCCGTTTAAACGTGACTATGTTTGGGTGTGCGGAGGGGGATTCCAAAGCAAAGCGCTCACTCAATATATCGCTGACCTTCTTCAGAAAAAAATCTATGTCAAAGAGGGATATCATCAGGCATCTGTCGTTGGTGCTGCAGTCATTTGCAATGAAAGCTTTCAATTAACGGAGGAGATGTCAGCAAATGTCCGGGTGATCGAACCGAAGAGCTGTCAGACAGAATTGGCTTTATATGAGGAATGGAAGCAAACTCAGCGCTTTTTTTCAGGGTCAGAAAGCAAAGTGTTGATATAAGGCGGCATATCCGGATGTTTTGAGGAATTGTCTAATTTTTAGCTTTAATAAGGTAATACGGTAATGTATATAAGCATCTAAGGAGGAAACAGATATGTTAGATAAAATCGGTATACCAAAGCGGCTTGCGTGGGGATTTTTAGGAGTTGTTTTGTTTATGATGGGAGACGGACTTGAACAAGGCTGGCTCAGCCCGTTTCTGACCGAAAACGGATTGACTGTTCAGCAATCTGCTTCCATTTTTAGCATTTACGGGATTGCGCTTGCCATAGCTTCCTGGTTTTCAGGTGTATGTCTCGAAGCATTTGGCGCAAAACGGACGATGTTTATGGGGCTGTTGTTTTATGTAATCGGTACAGCCGCCTTTATCGTGTTTGGGTTTGAACAGCTAAACCTCCCTGTGATGTATGTGACTTACTTCGTAAAAGGGTTAGGCTACCCGCTATTTGCTTATTCTTTCTTGACATGGGTCATTTACAGAACACCGCAAAACAGACTGAGCACTGCTGTCGGCTGGTTTTGGATTGCCTATTGCCTGGGCATGTTTGTATTCGGTGCTTGGTACTCAAGCTACGCGATCAAAGCGTTCGGTTATTTGAATACGCTTTGGAGCTCTATATTCTGGGTATGTCTAGGTGCATTCTTCGCATTGTTTATCAATAAAGACCGTTTTGAAAAGAAGAAAAGAAAACGATCAGAAACAGCCGAGGAGCTTTTAAAAGGGGTAACGATTCTATTTACAAATCCGCGCGTGCTTACAGGCGGAATCATCAGAATCATCAACAGCATTGGTACATATGGATTCCCAGTCTTTTTGCCGATGCACATGGCTCAGCACGGAATTTCAACCAATGTGTGGCTGCAAATTTGGGGAACCATTTTTCTGGGGAACATTGTGTTTAACCTTATCTTTGGAATTGTCGGCGATAAATTCGGCTGGAAAAATACTGTTATGTGGTTCGGCGGAGTCGGCTGCGGTATTTTCACCGTCTTATTATACTACGCACCGGTTTTCTCCGGCGGAAGTGTAGCGGTTGTCAGTGTGATCGGCTTTATTTGGGGAGGTTTGCTGGCAGGCTATGTGCCGATCGGTGCAATTGTGCCGACGGTGGCCGGAAAAGACAAAGGAGCAGCCATGTCTGTATTGAATTTGGCTGCAGGTTTATCAGCGTTTGTCGGTCCCGCGCTTGCTTGGTTGTTCATCGGCCTTGTCGGTGCGCAAGGCGTCGTCTGGATCTTTGCGGTTCTTTACCTTGCAAGTGCGGTCATGACGAAATGCATTCATATACCTGAAGAAAAAGCGGTAAAGGAGGAAACATCTCCTCAATATGCATCTTAATCAAAAAGCGCCCCTGCAACAGGGCGCTTTTTGTCTTTTGTATTGTCGAAGGATCTGGATCTGAAACTTTTCTAACGAAAATAGACAATATGTTGACAATTAATTAAGAAGTGTTATGATGTTATTGACAACATATTGTCTATTTAGGAGGGAATAACATGGATTATTCAAAAGAACTGAAAGATTTATTTTTAATGCAACAATCTTACGCTACTCTTTTTTCTGTTTTAAACAAAATCCAATCACGCGGGGATGATTATTATGAAAGCTTAACGTCAAGACAATTTATGACAATGGTTGCCATACTGCATTTACCGGAAGAGGAAACGACATTTAACAACATCGCAAAAAAATTAGGCACTTCAAAACAAAACATCAATAGGCTTGTCAGTAGTATTGAAAAAAGAGGTTATGTCATTACTGTTCCGAGTAAACGCGACAAGCGAGCGGTTAATGTGAAGATTACTGATTCAGGCAAGCGTGTCATGGAGGAATGCGGTGAAAAAGCGGTGTACTTTATGGCAGATCTATTTAAAGGGTTTTCTACGGAAGAGTTGGAAACATTGTGGGTTTTATTGAAGAAACTGTACAGTTTTGACGGAGAGGAACAGGATGGCTTTGAAGAAAACGCTGCTGATTTTGACATTGAACAAAATCGGGACGATTTGAAAACAAATTTATTGCAGGAATTCGCAAAACGGAGAATGTAAAAGGGAGACTAGTATGAACAACGTGGTGGCAGTTGAAGATTTGAAAATGCAGTACGGAAACAAAACAGCGGTAGATGGGATTTCGTTTGAAGTGAGAGAGGGGGAAGTTCTTGGCTTGTTAGGCCCAAATGGTGCTGGGAAAAGTACCACCATTCATATGTTATCCGGGATATTGTCGGCTAGTTCCGGAAACGTTACAATATTGGGCCATGATGTAAAAAAAGGGTCAAAGGAAATGAAGAAAGGCATCGGGATTGTACCTCAAGACCTAGCGATTTATGAGGAAATCTCCGCTGAGAAAAATGTTCGTTTTTTTGCCAGTCTTTATTCTCTTAAAGGAGAAGAACTCAAAGCCCGAGTCAAAGAGGCTTTGGAGCTCGTACAGCTATATGACCGAAAAGATGACAAGCCAAAGACGTTTTCAGGCGGGATGAAAAGAAGATTAAACATTGCGTGCGCCATTGCCCATCAGCCGAAACTGATTATCATGGATGAGCCCACGGTAGGAATCGATCCACAAACCCGTCATCACATTTTGGAATCGATAAAAGAACTGAAAACAAAAGGTGCAAGCATCATTTACTCTACACACTATATGGAAGAAGTCGAGGCTATTGCAGATCGCATTATAATCATGAATGAAGGGAGAATCATTGCCAATGGAACAAAAGAAGAGCTGTACAGAGAAGCCAATAAAGAAATAACATATGCTTTTCAACTGGCGAATGTTCAGCGATTAAATAAAAACTCGATTAGAGAAATCAAAGGAGTGACAGGAGTTGATTTTTCTGACAATCAACTAAATGTGACCGTTCAGCAGAACCAATATCACCTGAGTAAAATCATAGAAGAATTGAGTGCCCAAAGCTGCAGCCTTCTAAGCATGAACAAACAAGAGATATCGTTAGAAACAGTATTTTTAGAACTGACGGGAAGAAACTTAAGAGATTAGGAGACAAAAAGAATTTGTTAAAATTGATAGCGTTTGATTTTATGAATATTGTAAGGAATCCGGTTCTTGTGATCGCCAATTCGGCCTTTCCTTTCGTTCTCATTCTGGTCATGGGCTTTGTAACGAAAAACAGCTTTGGGGCAGTTGGGGTCAGTTCGTATGATTATTATGGAGTGAATATGATGATTTTTGCTGCAGCTCTGATCGCTATGACGGCTTCAAATACGTTTATGGAGGAAAAGGTGAAGAAAGCGAACCTCCGTATTGTATATGCGCCCGTTTCGACAACCGGTATATATCTTTCTAAATTACTATCAACCTGGATATTCAGTGTCATTATGTACAGTATGAATATGTTAGTCGCCCAGACAATGTTTCGTTTGAACTTTGGTGGACAACATCTTCCGTATTTCATGCTCTTATTATATGTATTTTTATTTTTTGGCTGCTGTTTAGGCACAATGTTCTGCTGTTTGTTCAAAAATGAAGAGCAGGCGAACGGGCTTATGCAAATTCCGATTGCTTTTTTTGTTTTCTTTGGCGGCGTATTCTTCGGGATTCATCGATTTGGAAACATCGTCAATTTCATATCAATTTTTTCTCCGGTTAAATGGGTAATAGAATGTCAGTTTCGCCTTATTTATGATCACGATTTCAGTATGCTGCTACCCGTTATGTCAGGACTATTATTTGCCTCCATCATTTGTATTGCCGTTTCACAAGTTGTATGTAAGCCGGAGGGATATATATGCTGAGTTTATTCCGAAACAGGTGGGAACGAATGCTGACCAAAAAATCCATTATGATCATTGCAGTGATTATTATGCCGCTGATGATTGGTGTTGCGATTATGTTTTCCGGAGAGCCCGTTTTCAAAGAAACGATCGCATTTGTAACAGAGAAGGACAGCGTGCAGCATGTGCCGAGTGACTCTGCATTTAGAGTGGTGGAGGTTTATCAGAAGCCGAAGTTTTCTGATCTGGTGTTAGGGAAATATGCAGCGATCGTAGAAAAAAATCAACATGATTACAAAGTGACCACTCTGAAAAGTAAAACGGATCAAAAAATGATTCTGCAATTTTTTGAAACTGGAAAAATGCCAGGCAGTTACCGTGGGGAGGATGAATTAAGGACTCAACGGGGAACAGGAACGAATATATTAGGTTTTATCGTAATGCTTGTCTTGATGCAAGGTGTGGCATTAGCTTCGTTATATCCAGAAGACCGGATGCTCAAAACCTTTAGAAGGATTTTGGTGTCTCCCGTACATGTGGGGAATTATTTGCTTGTTCAATTTATCTTTACGTTTTTATGTCTATACATACCTACATACTTGGCCATTGTGATTACAAATGTATTCTTTCATGCTGAAATTGGTTTCCGTTTGGACATTCTTGCTGGGCTACTGGGTGTTCTAATCATGCTTGCGACAGGGTTCGCTATCTTTATGGCTTCTGTGATGGATCGAAACATCAGTTTGATGTCCAGCGGTATCAGTGTTGTCACGTGTGTATTGTCAGGCTGTTTTCTTTCTTTTGCTCCGCATCATCCATTGTTGAATGCGCTTTGTGAGATACTGCCGCAAAAAGCGTATATGACTTTCATTCACGGGGTAGAAACGGGGCATACAATGTGGGAATACAAAATTCAGATTGTCTATATTTTGATGTGGTCGGCTGTGTTTTGTTTCCTTGGTGGTTTTATTACAAGAAGAAGGATTATTAAAGGGATTTATGAATAGTGAAGATGGAACATAAGATGTATAGGTTTCTGTGCATCTTTTTTGTTTATGAGTGATTATGTTGTGTCGATCAGTATGTTATAAAGAGGATTAGAGGTAGGTGAAAATCTGACCAAGAATCAAGACGCAGTCGATGAATCTGGTGCAGCTTCATCGATGTTGTTTGCTGTCGCATGCAGATGGCCATAGCCGATATCTTCTCAGGCAAACACTTCATTTTGTTGAGTTGTCAATTGGCATTGTGATCACGATTACAAATTTGTTTTGTGTAAGGCCTGTTTCTGCTTGTCCCGAACAGTGTAATGTTGTGTGCGATGACCGCTTAAATGACGAAGATTCTTGCAGTATTCCATTTGCATTTTTTACATTTTCTTTTATTCCGTCATAAAGTAACTTCCCAGTTTTTTTTTTACCAATATCCCCGTTCATTTCACCATCATTAGCAATTCCGGGTTTTCATTCATATTGTACCATTAACATCATATTTACCTGTATTAAGAAAGGAATTGCGTATATATGGTTTCTTTAGATAAAAACAGTATTTTTAATAGCAAAACTGCAATATTTCTTGCAGCAATGAGCTATCAGACATATCCATTCTTTTTAGAAGGGAAACTTACCTTACCAAAAGACTTTAAACTTCGATATACCATTCGTGCTTTTGCTGACGTAGAGAATCCTATGGAAGAGGTATTCGGTTTTATTGCCGAATCACAAGATCAAATCGTTATAGCGTTTAGAGGATACGCAGCATATCCCAAGGATCTTTTAGCATCCTATGACATATTTCAAGTTCCCTATCCCTATGTTAAAAATGGCGGGAAAACGTCTCGTGGATTCACATGTCTTTATCAATCAACAAGAAACAATTTAATCAGACAAATAAATAAACTTTCTACGTCAAAAAAGCTGTTTGTTACCGGGCACAACTACGGAGGAGCTTTGGCAACGTTAGCTGCTTTAGATATTGCTGCGAACACTGGGTTTAATCATCCTTTCTTGTATACGTATGGCAGTCCGCGTATCGGTGACCCTGTCTTTGCTTCCCAATTTAACAAAGTGGTGAAAAATAGTATACGAATTGTAAATATTCATGACTCTTTTCCAACTTTCCCAGCAAAAAAGTATCCACCACCTTTTACGGAGGAAGGATTATACTATCACCATGTAAAAACAAAGTATCCAATCTCTTTTCAATTGAATAATACGCCGCGCAATGATGCGATTGCTTGTTATTTTAAATACCTTAGTAAAATGAATCCTGATTTCTCCGAAATATTATGCGATAAAAATCCAGGGTTTTGTCCCGATCCTGACATGTGTACTCCGTTTCGAGGAACATGCTAGGAATAAAAGAAAGGAGCTGCTCGGATGAATCACTCAAGCTTATATTATATGTTTAACCGTGAGGATTCGATATTGCTATCGGCCATGATCTATCAGTCATATCAACTCTTTGAAAAGGAACCGCTTGTCTTGCCAAAAGGATATAGCCTTCGATATACCATACGAGCTCTTGCTGGTGTTGAGGATCCGGAATCTGAAGTATTTGGTTTTATTGCCGAGTCACAAGATCAGATCATTGTAATTTTTAGAGGAACCCGAACATTTAAGGACAATGAGTCGGATCAAGACTTATATCAAGTACCATATCCGTTTGTCAGAAATGCAGGAAAAACCCATCGTGGATTTACATGTCTTTATCAATCGACAAGAAATGAGCTGATCGGGGAATTAACCAAGCTTTATGCAGCAAAAAGAATATTAGTCGCAGGCCATAGTTTAGGAGGAGCTTTAGCCGTGTTAGCCGCTTTTGATATTGCGGTGAATACCCGATTTAAAAATCCTTTTGTGTATACTTATGGCAGCCCTCGAGTCGCTGACCCTGTCTTTGCGTCCCGGTTCAACCAAACGGTAAAGAATAGTATTCGTATTTTCAATATCCATGACATTATTCCCACCTTGCCGGATCAAGCATATCCGCCTCCATTTACAAAGCAAGGATTATTCTATCAGCATGTAGACAAGAAGGTAACGCTCTCTTTTCAGCTGAACAGTTTACCTGTTCGCAATCATGAGATTGTCTGTTATTTTAAAAACCTCAGCCAACAAAATCCTGCCTTTGCCAAATCATTATGTGATGAAAACCCGGGATTCTGTCCCGATACGGAATTATGCGTGCCATTTATGGGGGGATGCGGTGATAAGGCATCCGCAAATCATTCAAGCTCACAAGAATGGAACTTTGTTTCGGCTCCTGCCCTGCATCCCATGAAGGTTTCTATAAATGTCAACAAGCCAGGGGCAGCACCCGGCTTAATATTCGTTGCACCCTATACTGTGTTCGGCGCGACTATGATCGGGCAAACAGGTGCACTGATCATAGATCAAGCTGGTAACCCAGTATGGTTTAGACCTCTTGATAGTAGATTTACACAAAATACGGACTTTAGGGTACAATCCTACAAAGGGGAACCCGTTCTTACCATGTGGCAAGGAACAATATCTGGAACTCAGTCTGAAGATCCTAATCTCCCGGCGGGGGATCCGGAACCTGGAGCTTTTTTTCAAATCATCAATCAGAATTATAAAGTGATTAAGAAACTCACCGCCAAAAAAGGATTTACCTCTGATGTTCACGAGTTTACGATTACAAAGCAAGATACGGCTTTGTTTACTGCTGTGAAACAAGTGCCAGCGGATCTCACAATGTATGGAGGTCCGGCAGATGGGTACTTTGACAATTATTCCATTCAAGAAGTAGATCTTGAGACAGGAGAGCTTCTTTTCTTCTGGGATGTGCTTGCTCATGTTAATCCGGATGACTCGATGTTACCTGCGTCATCCGCCACAAGCGCTAACAATATTTGGGACTGTTTTCACGTGAATTCAGTTGAGGAAGGGCCGAACAATACTCTTCTAATAAGCATGCGTAACATGTGGGCGATTTATTTGGTTGATAAAACAACAGGAAAGATTGTCTGGCAGCTTGGTGGCAAAAAAAGCGATTTTACTTTTGAGCCAAATGCAACATTTTCTTGGCAACATGATGCACGTTTTAGGTCTAGAACACGGATAAGTCTATTTGATGATGCTTGTTGTGCTTCTTCAAGCTCTCCGCCTGAGGGAGAGGCTCGTGGTTTAATCCTTCAACTTGATTTCCATAACATGACTGCAAAAGCAGATCGAACTTATTATCATGATCCAGCGCTGTATGTTCCAAGTCAAGGAAATGTTCAGAAACTATCAAATGGAAATCAATTCGTTGGATGGGGACAGGAACCGTATCTTTCTGAATATAGGAGTGCTGGTAATAATAAAAAAGATCCTTCGTTGAATTTGTTATATGATATGCAGTTTCCTGGTCAAAATCTTTCTTATAGGGCGTTTAAGGATAAATGGGTAGGCTTGCCGTTTTATCCACCCAGTATTGCTGTAAATCCATTATGTGAAGATGCAGCCATTGTTTATGCATCATGGAACGGTTCAACTGAAACTGTAGCCTGGAAAGTGTTAGCTGGTCCAGCACCTAACAAATTGTCTGAGGTGGGAACGGATGCTCCCCGAACCGGATTTGAAACAGATATACTTGTTCATTCGATTGGGCCATATTTTCAGGTGAAAGCATTGAATTCTTCTGGCCAAACCATTGGTACATCACAGATCATTCATGCGGGGCAAGAAAAAGAATAAGCCTCTTCACTATATTTTGTGATGTGTTCTATCAGGCTATTTAGCATTTACTGTCCTATACTGGAGTCAGTGCAGAGGCTGGCTGCCCCTTCTATTTTGGGCAGTCACCAAGAAGATGAAGGGAGTGTGCATACAGATTGAGAGAATGTCGTCCGTTCATTTGCTTGATTTTAAAATAGAATATACATTTGTATCATAGGGAATTCCATTTTGATACATGTACTGTCTTAAAACACCTTCTTTTTGAAATCCCATTTTTATAAGCAGCCGATTTGATGCTTCATTTTGGGTAAATACAACTGCGCCAATACGCGTCAGGCCAAAGGAAGTAAACCCGTAGGAGACAGCCTCTGAAATGGCTTCTGATGCAAAGCCGTTTCGCCAATGCGCCGGGGTGATTTCATAACCGATCTCTGCACGCCTATGCTTTTGGGCCAGAGCGTGAAAGCCGATTGTTCCGATCAAATCTTTCGTATCCCGTCTTTCTATTCCCCACCTTATACCACGTTTTTCTTGATAGAGGGCGGCAAAGGTTTGAATCATTGAAGTGGCCTGTTCTATAGATTCCATGTTTTCAAGTCCGTAATAGCGTGTCACTTCATGGTTTGAGAAACAAGCAAAAATGGCTTCCGCGTCCTGATCTGTCATTTGCCTAAGTGTAAGCCGCTCCGTTTCTAATACAGGAAACATTCAACCACTCCCCACGTTTGTTTCTGTTTATCATATCCCTTTAATTTCCTCTTTTCTATAGAAAATTCAAAACTGAGGAAGCAAAAGAATGAATTTGTCTTTCTAGTAGCTCTTTGTTTTTGGCGAATTGTTTTAAACGGTGGCCGTTTGCGCCTGATGGATGGGGAAAGCCGCTAAGGCAAATCAAATTCTGGAGTCTGTGTTGTCTGATCAATGTTTCACATACTGTTTCGGCGGCTTTTCCTAACGGAATCAGAAGAACTGGTCCCGCCACATGATTGAGCTCCGCAGGGAAGTGATCAAAAGCATAGGTGCTTAGGATAGGAGAACGAGTGATGGCCGGTTTGTATCCGGTATAGTTTTTTTGCTGGATAAAGACAGGATATTTAATAACGGAAGTTGTATGGAGCAAATGCCGTAAGTCACCAAAAAGCTGCGCGGCGCTTTGAATGCCGAAAGCCTGTGGCAGCCCGCATAAATCCAGCATGGTAATAAGGTTATGCCTCATCGATCCGGAGAAACCCGCTGCTATTTTTGTGTCTACTGCCATTTGCTCAAGAGTCCCGCCTTGCAAAAGGCTTTCGGCGGCTGTTTCGTACGCTGTCTTCATCTGGGAAAAACCCGGCGTGATCCCGGCAATCACAAGTGAGGCATCCCGATTGATAAATTCATTATGAGGTGAATAGTAGATGGCAAGTTCGTTTTCTTGATGGAGACGAAATGGATCAGTAAGTAAATCGGACTTTGTAAGTGAAGAGGGAAGAAAATGTAGTTTTTCTGCGAACTCCTTTAAGCAGCTGCGGTTTATAATCATATGTAAGCCTCCTCGAAAAATGAGATCCCATTGTCCATTCTGATCGTAACAACGGGATCTCATTCATCTTTATCTGCTATTAAAATGTCCTGCCTGCCACACCTCTTTGACTGCTTGGGGAACTTCTTTCACTTCAGCTGCTGTCTGCTGAAACGCGTATTTTTTCATCTGGACATCATGCTGAATCTTCTTTTGTTTTTGCGTCAGCAGCTCTGCTTCTGTTTTTAATCCCTCGACTTGTTTTTGCATAGCCTGTGTAACAGAAGTGAGCTCCTTTAGTGCGGGGTCTATTTTTTTCTTGTTTTGGATCACATTAAACCCTAAAAATATGATAGAAATAGCCAATACTGCCAGACTGATATAAACAATAACCATATGTTCACTCCTTTTTTCTTTTGTCATTACCCTGTTTCCGCTTTTTTAATCCAAAGAAATGATGATTGCACAGTTCGTTTGATTTGCGTATTGGATTTATTCTACTTATAATGTGATATCGTACATAGGTAAACAAAGAAAGGGTGCTTCAATTGCAAAGTTTACAAAATAAAACCGCTTTAATCACAGGCGGAGGCAGAGGGATCGGCCGCGCTACAGCTCTTGCTCTTGCGAAAGAAGGCGTAAATATTGGGTTAATCGGCCGGACTGCCGCTAATGTTGAAAAAGTGGCAGAAGAAGTCAAAGCGCTTGGTGTAAAAACTGCATTTGCTGCTGCAGATGTAAAAGATGCCGAGCAGGTTAACCAAGCCGTAGCTCAAGTGAAGGAACAGCTTGGTGATATCGATATTCTCATTAACAACGCCGGAATCAGCAAATTTGGCGGTTTTTTAGATCTATCAGCCGATGAATGGGAAAATATAATACAAGTCAACCTAATGGGTGTGTATCATGTGACTCGCGCGGTGCTTCCGGAAATGATCGAACGCAAAGCCGGAGACATCATTAATATTTCGTCTACAGCGGGTCAAAGAGGAGCTGCTGTAACAAGTGCTTATAGCGCTTCTAAATTTGCCGTTCTCGGATTAACAGAGTCTCTTATGCAAGAAGTGAGAAAACATAATATCAGAGTCAGCGCGTTAACGCCGAGCACTGTCGCTAGTGATATGTCTATCGAATTGAACTTGACAGACGGTAATCCTGAAAAAGTGATGCAGCCTGAAGATCTTGCTGAATACATGGTGGCGCAATTGAAATTAGATCCTCGTATTTTCATCAAAACAGCGGGATTATGGTCAACAAATCCGTAAAAATGAGAACCTGTCTTTCGACAGGTTTTTTTATTTGAGTGAAATTCATACCGACATATGCAAATCTGAAAATCGTTTTAAATTGAAGCTGGCAGTGAATGTAGGCTATAATAGAACTAAGAAAACTATGTGCCAAATGTTCAACGACCTATTTATTTTCCGCTTCACCTATAATCAGTAACCATGAGATAACTCGACGATCAGTCTTTAATATAAGGAGGAAAACAATAAAAGAAAATTGAAAATTTAGTACATAGTGTTGTCAGTGACAGAAGAAGGAGTGCATATCATGAAAGAAGAAAAAAGGAGTTCAACCGGCTTTTTAGTGAAACAGCGTGCATTTTTGAAGCTTTATATGATAACAATGACAGAGCAAGAGAGACTCTATGGATTAAAGCTGCTTGAAGTACTTCGGTCTGAATTTAAAGAGATTGGTTTTAAACCAAATCATACTGAAGTATACCGGTCTTTACATGAGCTTCTTGATGACGGGATACTAAAACAAATTAAAGTAAAAAAAGAAGGGGCTAAGCTTCAGGAAGTCGTCCTCTATCAATTTAAAGATTACGAAGCTGCCAAACTATATAAAAAACAGCTGAAAGTTGAGCTGGACCGCTGTAAAAAACTGATTGAAAAAGCTCTCTCAGATAATTTTTAATAGAAACAAACACCCGGTACACACTGCTGCACCGGGTGTTTTCTGCTTTACATTATACATATTTGTCGAAAAGAAACAATACAAATCAATGATGACCTTCAAACTTGACATCATTTCCTCACGTGGTAACATTTAAAACGTGTGAAAATGCGAACAAAAAAGCGAACAAAGGAGATGTTACCGATCTTTGATCAAAAGAAAGTAGCCTTTATAGGAGCAGGATCTATGGCGGAAGGAATGATATCAGGTATCGTTCGTGCCAACAAAATCCCGAAACAAAACATCTGCGTTACAAACCGCAGCAATACAGAGCGATTAACTGAACTTGAACTTCAATATGGAATCAAAGGCGCCTTGCCGAACCAACTATGTATTGAAGACATGGATGTGCTCATTTTGGCAATGAAGCCAAAAGATGCCGAAAACGCTCTGTCATCACTAAAATCACGTATCCAACCCCATCAATTAATATTGTCGGTCCTTGCCGGCATAACCACCTCTTTTATTGAACAATCATTGCTTAATGAACAGCCGGTTGTCAGAGTGATGCCCAATACTTCCAGTATGATCGGCGCTTCTGCAACAGCGATTGCCCTTGGCAAGTATGTGTCAGAAGACTTGAAGAAACTGGCCGAAGCATTGCTCGGATGCATGGGCGAAGTCTATACAATCCAAGAAAATCAAATGGACATATTCACTGGAATTGCCGGCAGCGGTCCCGCGTACTTTTATTATTTAATGGAATTCATTGAAAAGACAGGTGAGGAAGCGGGTCTTGATAAACAGTTATCTCGAAGCATCGGCGCACAGACGCTATTAGGCGCAGCAAAAATGCTCATGGAGACAGGAGAACATCCCGAGATCTTGAGAGACAATATCACGTCACCGAACGGAACGACAGCGGCGGGGCTGCAAGCCTTGAAAAAGAGCGGCGGCGGAGAAGCGATTTCTCAAGCGATAAAGCATGCGGCTAAGCGTTCAAAGGAAATCAGCGAAGATATTGAAAAAACAGCAGCGCCGCTATCAGGAGTGATAAAGTGACGCCTGATACAAGCATAAAAAGAGTTGTTGTGAAGATTGGAAGCAGTTCATTAACAAGCCTCCATGGAGAAATCAGCCTTCGAAAATTAGAAGCGTTGGTCGATCAGGTCGTCAAACTCAAAGACGCCGGATATGAAGTGATTTTGGTTTCCTCAGGCGCAGTGGCGGCTGGATATCGGAAGCTCGGATTTATCCAAAGACCCGAGAAGCTTCCAGAAAAACAAGCGTCAGCTTCAATCGGCCAGGGATTGCTGATGGAAGCTTATTCAAAACTGTTTTTGGCACACGGCTATGTCGCATCCCAAATTTTAATTACGAGAAGCGATTTTTCTGATGAATATCGGTATAACAATGTCAGGAATACAATGAATGTGCTGCTCGAGCGCGGCATCATCCCGATCATAAACGAAAACGATACAGTTACAGTCAATCGCCTCAAGTTTGGCGACAATGATACGCTCGCAGCAAAAGTCGCTGGATTGATTGATGCAGATATGCTTGTTATTTTATCTGATATCGACGGATTATATGACGGCAATCCGCGCACAAATCCAAAAGCGAAAAGAATACAGCGAGTGAGTGAAATAACACCTGACATCGAAGCGTGCGCAGGTGACAGTGGGAGCGTTGTCGGAACCGGCGGCATGCGCTCTAAGCTTGATGCATTTAAAATCGTCATGGCTTCTGGCATTAAAGGTTTTCTTGGTCAGGCAGATGCCGGCGATATTTTATACCATGCTGTTCGTGAAGAGGCGGCAGGCACCTATTTTGAAGCAAAAGGAACGCTTCCGTTGAATCGAAAGGAACAATGGATCGCTTTTAATTCCGGTCCGGAAGGTGAAATGATTTTATCAGATGATTATTCACGAAAAATAACAAATGGGCAATCGAGCTTATACCTGGACGGTGTACAGAAGATTAAAGGAAAATTCAAAAGCGGTTCAGTTGTTCGGCTAATGGATTCACAAGGAACAGAAATCGGGCTTGGAATCGTTAATTATTCTTCTGTACAGCTTCAAGAACCAGAAAAGAAGAAAGAACTGATCAACAAAGCGCTAATTGATCAAGAAGCATTTGTTTGCCATGTGGATTTTACTTTGCCTGTTAATTAATTTGCAGCAAAAAACCCGAGCTTCTATAAAGAAGATCGGGTTCATTTTTTTATTGATACTGCTCCAGCTTAGAGAAGAATTGAATGACAAACTCATAAAAATCATTCGCAGAAGGCGCCAGCTCTCTATTTTTCGGTTTAATGATTCCGACAGTCCGTTTCACTTGAGGGAACTCAATTGGAATTTTCACAGTAAAACGAGGTGTTGTTTCAGCAAACGTACTTTCAGGCAGAAGGGTAACGCCCATTCCTGCGGACACTAATCCTTTGATAGCATCCAAATCCTCACCCTCCGTTGAAACGAGAGGAGCAAAGCCGGCTTGTTTGCAGGAATCGATTGCCATTTTTCTGAGTACAAATCCTTCCGGGAACAATACAAATTGATCGTTGCGCAAATCGATTAAATGAACCGTTTTTTGTTGAGCGAGCGGATGATTTAATGGAACAAGCGCGTAAATTTTTTCAGTGAATAAAATTTTTCCCGCTATATCAGAGAAATTCGTCGGCACCGGCCCTAATAAGGCTAGATCAATATCGCGGTTTCTGACAGCTTCAATCAGAAACTTATAGGAGCCTTGGCGCAGCAAAAATTCGACGTGCGGATATTCTTCCTTAAACGCTGAAATGACAGTCGGCAAAAGCTGGCTGGCGAGGCTCGTAGGAAAGCCGATCTTTACCGTTCCGCGGTGCGGGTCAAGATACTCATCAATTTGTTCTTTTGCATAATCAATTGCTTTCATTGCGGTCTTCACATGAATCAAAAATTCTTTCCCAATTGGCGTGAGTTTGATATTTCTCCCTTCACGCTCAAATAAGGTCACATTTAATTCCTCTTCAAGATTGGCAATTTGTCTGCTGATTGCTGATTGGGCCACATGCAAATGATCAGCAGCTTCTGAAACGTGTTCTCTTTCAGCCACCTCCATAAAATAACGCAGTTGGCGCAACTCCATGTTTGTCTCACATCCATCTATCTCATTTTGAGATTCTTTTGATCTAAATTATATATTGTTTATATCGTTTTGAAAACCTACAATGATTATAGAGTTGTTAGATTTTATGACCGGTATTATCGGAAATTGATCGGGGGAGAGGAATTATGACGTACAATCAAATGCCAAAAGCTCAAGGTCTCTACCATCCTGAATTTGAACATGATGCATGCGGAATCGGCCTATACGCACACTTAAAGGGCAAGCAGACTCATGACATTGTCAAACAAGGACTTAAGATGCTTTGCCAGCTGGACCACAGAGGAGGGCAAGGCAGTGATCCGGATACAGGAGACGGAGCCGGCTTACTGGTTCAAATCCCTGATGCTTTCTTTAGAAAAGAGTGCAAAGACATCAATCTGCCGGAAAAAGAACGTTATGGGGTAGGAATGGTCTTTTTCTCACAGAAAGAAGATGAAAGAAAAAAAATTGAAAAGCAAATCAATGCACTGATCGAACAAGAAGGCCAAGTCGTTCTTGGATGGAGAACTGTACCTGTAAATGTCGGAAAAATCGGAACAGTGGCACAAAAAAGCTGTCCGTTTGTCCGTCAGGTATTTATCGGCGCAAGCTCTGACCTAAAGGACAATTTATCTTTTGAACGAAAGTTGTATGTCATTCGTAAACAGGCTGAAAACTGGGGTGTAACGGAAGGTTTTGATTTTTATTTTGCCAGTCTTTCAAGCCAGACCATTGTTTACAAAGGCCTTTTAACACCTGAACAGGTTGATGCGTTTTATTCTGATTTACAAGATGAAGCATTCGTTTCAGCTTTTGCGCTTGTTCATTCGCGCTTCAGCACCAACACATTCCCTACCTGGGAAAGAGCGCATCCTAACCGCTATTTGGTTCACAACGGTGAAATTAACACCCTTCGCGGAAATATCAATTGGATGAGAGCACGTGAGCAGCAATTTGTATCTGAAAGCTTCGGCGAGGACTTAAATAAGATTTTGCCGATTCTCAATGCTGACGGCAGTGACTCTTCCATTTTAGATAACGCATTTGAGTTTTTTGTGATGGCTGGGCGCAAACCGGCACATACAGCAATGATGCTCATTCCTGAACCTTGGACGGAAAATACGCATATGTCTAAGGAAAAAAGAGCGTTCTACGAGTACCATAGCTCTCTGATGGAGCCTTGGGACGGACCGACAGCCATTTCATTTACTGATGGAAAACAAATCGGCGCAATTCTTGACCGGAATGGTCTCCGTCCGGCCCGTTATTATGTCACAAAAGATGATTATATTATTTTCTCATCTGAAGTAGGCGTTATTGACGTTGAACAGGAGAACGTTTTATATAAAAACCGTCTTGAGCCTGGGAAAATGCTTTTAATTGACCTGGAAGAAGGCCGGATTATCTCCGATGAAGAAGTCAAAACACAAATTGCAACTGAATACCCGTACCAAAAATGGCTAGAAGAAGAGCTTGTCCAAGTGAATCCTGATCCGGAATCAAGAGAGGAAGAACAATTTACTGATCTTCTAACTCGCCAGAAGGCATTCGGATACACATATGAGGATATCCAAAAATATCTCATTCCTGTTATTAAAGAAGGCAAAGACCCCCTTGGTTCAATGGGGAATGACGCGCCGCTTGCTGTACTTTCCGATCGCGCGCAATCACTGTTTAACTACTTTAAGCAGCTGTTTGCACAAGTAACGAACCCGCCAATCGACGCGATTCGTGAGCAGCTTGTCACTTCAACGATGACATGGCTTGGTGCGGAAGGCGATCTTCTTCACCCAAGTGAACGAAACGTTCGCCGGATAAAACTGTATACACCTGTTTTATCCAATGAACAGTTTTACGCATTGAAAACGATTGTTCATCCTGATTTAAAAAGCCAAAAAATCGATGTGCTGTTTTCAGAGGATCTTGAACGCGGATTAAAGGACATGTTCACACAGGCAGAGAAAGCCATCAGTCAAGGCGTAAGCCTGTTAATTTTATCAGACAAAAAGATGAATGAGAGCTTGACACCAATTCCGCCGCTTCTGGCAGTAAGCGCGCTGCATCAGCACTTAATCCGCAAAGGGCTGCGTACGAAAGTCAGCATTATTGTGGAGTCGGGAGAAGCACGTGAAGTGCATCACTTTGCAGCATTAATCGGTTATGGCGCAGATGCGATTAACCCTTATCTCGCTTATGCGACCTACAAGCAGGAAATTGATGAAGGCCGTTTGGATATCAGCTATGAAGAAGCGGTCAGCAAATATGGAAAAAGCATTACTGAAGGCGTTGTAAAAGTCATGTCCAAAATGGGGATTTCAACCGTACAAAGCTACAGAGGCGCCCAAATTTTTGAAGCGGTAGGAATCAGCCGTGATGTGATCGACCGCTATTTCACAGGTACTGCATCACAGCTCGGAGGCATCGATATACAAACAATTGCAGAAGAGGCGCAGCGCCGTCACCGAGAAGCGTATCAGGATGATTACAGCAAAACGCTTGAACCGGGAAGCGACTTCCAATGGAGAAATGGCGGAGAGCATCATGCGTTTAACCCGAAAACGATTCATACCTTGCAATGGGCTTGCCGCAGAAATGATTACACTCTGTTTAAACAGTATACAAAAGCGGCAGATGAAGAACGCATCGGATTTTTGCGGAACTTGTTCGCATTTGACGGAAACCGCAAGCCTTTGAAGCTGGAAGAGGTTGAATCCGCTGAATCGATTGTCAAACGCTTTAAAACGGGTGCGATGTCATTTGGGTCCTTGAGTAAGGAAGCACACGAAGCTTTAGCCATCGCAATGAACCGTCTTGGAGGAAAAAGCAACAGCGGTGAAGGCGGAGAAGATCCAAAACGTTTTGTTCCAGATGTGAACGGCGATGATAGAAGAAGTGCGATCAAACAAATTGCATCGGGACGTTTCGGTGTCAAAAGCCATTACCTTGTTAATGCTGATGAGCTGCAGATTAAAATGGCTCAAGGCGCTAAGCCGGGTGAAGGCGGTCAGCTGCCTGGAAACAAAGTATATCCATGGGTTGCTAATGTCCGAGGGTCAACACCAGGTGTCGGTTTAATCTCACCTCCTCCTCACCATGACATTTATTCAATTGAGGATTTAGCCCAGCTGATCCACGATTTGAAAAATGCCAACCGTGACGCAAGAATCAGCGTAAAGCTGGTGTCAAAAGCAGGCGTAGGCACAATTGCTGCAGGTGTTGCCAAAGCGACTGCAGATGTCATTGTGATCAGCGGCTACGATGGAGGTACAGGCGCTTCACCGAAAACCAGTATTAAACATACAGGGCTGCCATGGGAACTTGGTCTTGCAGAAGCACATCAAACATTAATGCTTAACGGCCTTCGTGACCGTGTTGTATTAGAAACGGATGGAAAGCTCATGACGGGCCGCGACGTTGTGATGGCTGCCTTGCTCGGTGCAGAAGAATTTGGTTTCGCAACGGCTCCGTTAGTTGTACTCGGCTGTGTCATGATGCGTGCCTGCCATTTGGATACATGCCCTGTCGGTGTAGCCACACAAAACCCAGAGCTTCGCAAAAAGTTCATGGGGGATCCCGACCATATTGTGAACTATATGCTGTTCATTGCTGAAGAAGTTCGTGAGTACATGGCCGCGTTAGGCTTCAAGACATTTGATGAAATGATCGGCCGCACTGATGCACTTCATGTAAGTGAACGGGCGAAGGGGCACTGGAAAGCAAGCCAGCTAGATTTGTCTACACTTCTTTATCAGCCTGAGGGCGTACGGACGTTCCAATCACCTCAAAATCATAAAATTGATCAATCGCTTGATATCACAACGATTCTCCCGGCTGTACAAGAAGCCATCGAATCTGGAAAAGAAGCTGATATATCGATTGAAATCAATAATACAAACCGTGTAGCCGGAACGATAACCGGCAGTGAGATCTCTAAGCGCTACGGAGAAGAAGGGCTTCCTGAAGATACGATCAAGCTGCACTTTACTGGATCAGCCGGCCAAAGCTTTGGAGCTTTCGTTCCTAAAGGAATGACACTTTATTTGGACGGAGACTCAAATGATTACGTCGGAAAAGGGCTTTCTGGCGGAAAAATCATCGTCAAGTCACCAGAAGAATTCAAATCTGCTTCGGATGACAATGTCATTATCGGCAACGTTGCTTTTTACGGTGCGACAAGCGGAGAAGCATATATTAACGGACGTGCTGGTGAACGCTTTGCCGTTCGGAACAGCGGTGTGAACGTAGTTGTAGAAGGCATCGGCGACCACGGCTGTGAATACATGACTGGCGGCAGCGTTGTCGTTCTCGGTGATGTAGGCAAAAACTTTGCGGCAGGTATGTCCGGCGGAATCGCTTATGTATTGGCTGAAGATGCCAAAGCCTTTAAACGCAAATGCAACCTTGAGATGATTTTATTTGAATCATTAGAGGATGAGAAAGAAATCCAGCAAATCAAAGCAATGCTTAAAAGACATGCTGCGTATACAAACAGCCAAAAAGCACAAGATCTGCTTGCTCAATGGGAAGACAGCGTGAAAAAATTCGTTAAAGTCATTCCGAAAAACTATAAACAAATGCTTGCGAGCATCGAAGAGCAAAAAGCTGCAGGTTTATCAGAAGAAGAAGCCATCATGTTCGCTTTTGAGGCCAACACGAAGCCAAAGCAGAATACAGCAGCTGGACAAAAACAAGCGGTAGTACAGTAAGGAAGGGGAGAGGAACATGGGGAAACCAACTGGATTTATGGAGATCAAACGAGAAAAACCTGCTGAGCGGGACCCTCTCACTCGCTTAAAGGATTGGAAAGAATATTCTGCTCCTTTTTCAGAAGAAGCATCGAAACGGCAGGGGGCGCGGTGTATGGATTGCGGTACACCGTTTTGCCAGATCGGTGCGGACATTAACGGATTTACATCCGGCTGTCCGATTTACAACTTAATTCCTGAATGGAATGATCTTGTCTACCGGGGCAGATGGAAAGAAGCATTGGAACGTCTGTTGAAAACAAACAACTTTCCTGAATTCACAGGGCGGGTATGTCCTGCCCCTTGTGAAGGATCATGCACTTTAGCGATTTCAGACCCGGCCGTTTCAATTAAAAATATCGAGCGAACCATTATCGACAAAGGATTTGAGAACGGCTGGATTCAACCTAGAATTCCTAAAAAACGAACAGGCAAAAAAGTGGCCATTGTCGGGTCAGGCCCAGCCGGACTGGCGAGTGCTGACCAGCTAAACCAAGCGGGACATTCCGTCACTGTTTTTGAGCGCTCAGACAGAGCGGGCGGCCTTTTAACATACGGCATTCCAAACATGAAGCTTGAGAAGGGCATTGTAGAACGCCGAATTAAATTGCTGACGCAAGAAGGAATTGATTTTGTCACGAACACAGAAATCGGTGTTGACATTACAGCTGATGAGCTAAAGGAGCAATTTGATGCTGTGATCCTATGCACAGGCGCTCAAAAACAGCGGGACCTCTTAATTGAAGGGCGCGACTCAAAAGGAGTCCATTACGCGATGGATTACCTGACGCTCGCAACGAAAAGCTATTTAGATTCTAATTTTAAAGACAAGCAATTCATTGACGCCAAAGGGAAAGATGTCATCGTTATCGGAGGCGGAGATACAGGAGCTGACTGTGTAGCTACTGCTCTGCGACAAAAAGCCAAAAGCGTGCATCAATTCGGCAAACATCCAAAACTTCCGCCAGCCCGCACGAATGACAATATGTGGCCTGAACAGCCGCACGTCTTTACGCTTGAATATGCGTATGAAGAAGCGGAAGCAAAATTCGGAAGAGATCCGAGGGAATACTCCATTCAAACGAAAAAACTGGTCGCGGATAAAAATGGCCAGCTGAAGGAGCTCCATACCATCCAAATGGAAAAAGTGAAAAATGAGCATGGAAAATACGAGTTCCGCGAGCTGCCTGGAACTGAAAAAGTATGGCCTGCTCAGCTTGTCTTTATCGCTATCGGCTTTGAAGGCACAGAACAGCCGCTGTTGAAACAGTTCGGTGTGGATTCTGTAAACAACAAAATCAGTGCAGCATATGGGGATTATCAAACAAATATCGATGGCGTATTCGCCGCAGGGGATGCAAGAAGAGGCCAAAGCTTAATCGTATGGGCGATTAATGAAGGCCGTGAAGTAGCGCGCGAAGTGGATCGGTATTTGATGGGGAGTTCAGTTCTTCCGTAAATAAAGGGGATTATCATATAAAAAAAGAAACCGGTCTGGTTGCCAGCCGGTTTCTTTTTTATTCCATTACGACCCCAATGTTTCCAAACTGCCTGCCTTCCTGCATTCTTTTATATGCATCACATGTTTTTTCTAAAGGATATGTGCGGTCGATTACAGGTCTCAGCTTATGTTTTTCAATGAAAGCGAGCATATCGCGAAATTCCTCACCGCTTCCCATCGAGGTTCCCAAAACATTGATCTGCGGAAAGAATAGAGAACGCACCGGAAAACTGAGATCGTCCCCTGAGCTTGCCCCAAAGCTGACAATGCGGCCATTCGGCTTTACATGACGGAAGTATTCCGAAAAGAAGGCAGGGCCTATGCTGTCAAGAACAACATCAGCCTTATTTCCCTGCATCTGTTCATCCCAATTGCTGTAACTGTCAAATGCGTAATCAGCACCTAATTGTAGCGCCCTTTTTCTTTTCTCCTCACTGCGGGAGGTCACGCTTACTGTTACCCCAATCGCCTTCGCCATCAATAAAGCGTAGGTTGCAACTCCGCTTCCGATGCCGGGTATCAATAGATGCTCGTCTTTTTTCAATTGTCCCTTCGTAAACAGGGCCCGATATGCAGTTAAAGCGGATAAAGGTAAAACGCCCGCTTCTTCCCAAGATAAATAAGGAGGTTTTTTGATTGCATTTTGTGAAGGAATGATCACATATTCTGCAAGTGTTCCGTCAGAAGGACCTCCCAGAATCTCAGGTACAGGCGGAACATTCTCTGTTAATTCCCAGTTTAATGTCGGGAAAATGATGACTTCTGTTTCAACAGTAACATTTTTCACGCCTTCACCAATCTCTTCAATGAGACCGGCGCCGTCAGAACCGAGTATCACGTGAGGATCTTGTTCAGATTTGTTTTTCATGAGAAACAGGTCACGATGATTCAGACCCGCGGATTTTAATTTTACCTTTACCTCTCCATATCCAGGCTTTTTCGTAGGGACGTTTTGAAATGATAATCCCTGCAGTCCGGTTGTTCCATTGTGAATTACAGCTTTCATGTTGTCTTCCTCCTCATTGAATTGTATTTTCATATCTTTACATATTTTACTTAGCCGTTTTCTTCGAGTAAAATGAACAAATATGATAGCCGATATCACTTTTAATCATAGCAAGAAGGTGAGAGCCCGTGGAAAGCGGAGATTTAAAGATTTTTCAGGCTGTGGCCCGTGAAGGAAGCATAACGAAAGCAGCGCAAATGCTGAATTATGTTCAATCGAATGTGACAGCCAGAATACATAACCTTGAGGAAGATTTGAATATCAGGCTTTTTCATCGAACGAATCGCGGGATGAAGCTGACTGCTGCGGGAGAAAATCTTTTGCAATATGCTGATCAAGTATTATTGCTGTTAGACGAAGCTGAAAAATCGGCACAGATGAGCCGGCATCCGAAAGGGCCTTTGCGGATCGGCTCACTAGAAACGACGGCGGTAACGCATCTGCCTGAACATGCCGCCTCCTTCCTCAGACGTTTTCCTGATGTGGATTTATCGGTGAACACTGCTAATACACATCATCTGATTCAACAGGTTCTTGATCATAAAGTTGATGGCGCTTTTGTATATGGACCGGTTGAGCACACTGCTGTCAGACAAATCCATGTTTCCCATGATGAATTAGTTTTGATTTCATCACGAGAAGGGTCGGCCGAGGTTATGCTTCAGCAGCCGATGCTCTTTTTTGGAGCAGGCTGTTCTCATCGTGACAGGGTCAAAAGATTACTGGAGGAAGCAGGCATACCCAACCAAAAAATCATAGAGTTTGGCACATTGGAGGCAATTATAAAAGGAGTTTCCGCCGGGATGGGTACGGCGCTGCTCCCAAGGTCCGCTATTGATTGCTCCGAGCATCGAACGAATGTATGGATTCATCAGCTGCCAGCAGCATATCAAGACGTAGAGATCGTATTTATATACAGGAAAGACTTTTTTATTACGAGTGCGTTCCAGACATTTCTTGATGAGATACACGAAATGAAAAGATGAAGATAGACGTGTTGGATTTCTTGTCTGATACACTGCTTGGCAGAATAAAACCGTTTATCAGTTTTTATTTTAAAGATGGGCATAAAAAAACTGTACTCATTTGAAGCGAGTACAGTTTTTTCTTTTTATTTGCGTTTTAAATTAATGCCGATCGCTGCGCCGTTTCTGCTTGAATCAGCTACGCCTTTAAAGGTGCCGTTTTCATGGTCGATCGATATGCTTTGCACGTTTCCGATTTCCACCGGACTTGTGCCAAATTTGTGGCCCATGCCGTTCAGCTTGCTGAGGACATCTTTAGGAACTCCGTCTTCGTAACGGTAAGAGCTCATGCTGTTTGTGTAAATTCTCGGCTCTTCAACAGCCGCTTTTAATTCCATACCATATTCTATATGGTAGAGAATGGTTTGCAAAACGGATGAAATAATTGTGGCCCCGCCAGGAGATCCAACAGTGAGGACAGGCTTGTCATCCTTAAATAAAATCGTTGGGGTCATGCTGCTTAAAGGCCGTTTGTTTGGCTGTACTTCATTAGCTCCGCCTGGTATCGCATCAAAATCCGTTAATTCATTGTTTAAAATAACACCGTAATCAGGGACCATAATACCCGTTCCGAATAGCTGTTCGATTGTTGTTGTATAGGAAACAACATTTCCCCATCGATCAGCAACTGTAAAGTGGGTTGTTTCGCCTTCGACTTTGTCTTTCGGCTGTTCGACTTGTTTATAGTTTGCTGATCCTTCTTGATATTTCCAAGGATCACCGGCTTTCGGTTTTTTATTCAATTGATCTAGGTTGATTAATTGCTGGCGTTCTTTAATATAATCGGGGTGAAGCAGGCCTTTGAGAGGAACATTTACAAATTCGGGATCACCAGCGTATGACGCACGGTCGGCATAAGACAAATGCATCGTTTCGGCAAGCAGCTGATATTTCTCCCATGAGCGGACATCGTATTGTGAAAGGTTAAAGTCATCAAGTATTTTCAGCATTTGCAATAAGAAAATACCACCGGAGCTCGGAGGAGGAGTGGTAGCGATTCGATAGCCTTGATAGTCTCCCCAAATCGGTTCATCAATTGTAATGTCGTAATTTTCTAAATCTTCTTTCGTCATTGATCCGCCGAAATCCTGGACAGTGTCAGAAAGCGCCTTGGCGAATTTTCCTTTATAAAAAGCGTCAGTGCCTTTGGAGCGAATAAGTTTAAACGTTTTGGCCAAATCTTTTTGAATAAGGGTATCGCCTTCTTTCAGCGGCTCGCCATTTGGCAAAAATACATCTTTTGCGGCTGTCTGTGACAGTTTTTCCTGGTAATTAGAAATGGCATCTGCCAACACTGAATCAATCGGGAAGCCTTTGTCAGCGAGTTTAATAGAAGGGGTAATTAATTGCTTCATTGAACGGGTTCCCCATTTATCCAAGGCTTCTTCCAGCCCTTTC
Source organism: Bacillus sp. ATD (assembly GCF_050585765.1). Lineage (NCBI taxonomy): Bacteria > Bacillati > Bacillota > Bacilli > Caryophanales > Bacillaceae > Bacillus > Bacillus sp. ATD. The sequence continues at coordinate 665,032 of NZ_JBOBQH010000002.1, forward strand.
AGCGTGCCTGGAACACCAACGGCAGTACCTTTTGTCACACGCTCAGAGAAAGGAATGGCTTTGCCGTTTTCATCCAAAAACATGTCAGGGGTTGCGCCTGCTGGAGCACGCTCACGGCTGTCGATTATCGTTGTATCCTTCGTTTTTCCGTCATACACCATCATAAAACCGCCGCCGCCAATGCCTGACATCATCGGCTCCGTTACATTGAGTGCGAATTGAATAGCGACCGCTGCATCAATGGCATTTCCTCCTTTTTTCAGCACATCAGCACCAATTTCTGAAGCGAGAGGATGTGCGGTCGCAACCATGCCGTCTTTTCCAACATCTACTTGTTTGTACTCATCGTAGCTTTTGGGCGGTTTTTTAGCTTCCGCGTGAAAAGGGACACTTCCAGCGACTAACAGAACACTAAGCAGAGCTGTTAAACAGACGTTCCACGTTCTTTTCATGTTCTCCCTCCTATATGAAGCTGTATTGTTACAATCTTAGCGTAAAAAAATTACAGCGTTTTCACAAGTGACAAATGGTATATTATATAGTACATAAAGCCGTTTTTCTGTGCAAAATTGATTATATTGATATGAGCCATGTGCTATATTAGAATCAGCATACAGATTAAGAAGGGACTGCTATATGTATTTAACGATCGAAGAAACAGCAGAATATACAAATCTTTCAGAGGATTATATTAAAAGCTTGGTGCTCGAAGGAAAAATCAGGGCCGTTCATGACGGGGAGCAATTTTTGATTTATAAGGAGCAGTTCAAAACGCATCTCGAACAGCTGGAGAATTACAAAGCACTTGTGCAGGAAATATTAAATGAACCAATCCCGGAAGATATTGATGTAAAGGATGAAGATTAGGACACAATTTGAAATTGTGTCTTTTTTTGCATGTTTTTGCAGAAGCGCCGAAAAATCAGGAGCGTCAGATTTCGTTTTAAGAGGCTTTTTGACTATAAGTAGGGTGATGAGTATCTGAGAGATTAAAAGCTTTATAATAGGCTTTAAAGCTCATTTAAAAGGAAGAAGGTTTACAGAAGCTTACTCACACGCTTATGTAACACTATGTATATTATGTTACATAAATACCGTCACGCTTTGACATTCAAGGTTTTTCAGCTATAATAGTAACATAAGCCTCAAAACGTTACATAAAGGTTTTTAAGGAGTTTTTTGATGCATATTGTACAGCCGATTCGCAGTTTAGAGAAAATCCAAGAAGTCAAACAGTATTTGCTTAACAAAAACAAGCGGGATTATTTTCTGTTTATTTTCGGCATCAACAGCGCGCTCCGCATTTCTGATATTCTGCCGCTGCAAGTGAAGGACGTTAAACATAAAGATCATTTATGGGCGACTGAAAGCAAAACAAAAAAGAAAAGAAAGATTCTTATTTTAGAGTCACTGAAACAGGAAATATACGAGTATACGAAAGATATGAAGGAAAATGAATATCTTTTTAAATCTGTGCGGACCAGAAAGCCGATTTCCCGCATTCAGGCCTACAGAATTTTAAGAGAGGCAGCTGCGGCGTGTGGACTTGAGGAGATAGGGACACATACACTCCGGAAAACGTTTGGCTATCATTTTTATCAGCGGACAAAAGACATCGCCGAGCTGCAGAGAATACTGAATCATTCATCACCCTCAATTACAATGCGGTATATCGGTATTGATGAAGATACGACAAGAGCCGCGTATAAGGTTTTTGGAGGGCTTTAATACAAATCGCTTGAAAATATTGATTATCAGAGCTACTATATAAATACCAAAAGCTCTAGTAGCACAGCGGATAGTGCAGCAGTTTCCTAAACTGCAGGTCGGGAGTTCGAATCTCTCCTAGAGCGTTATATTCACAGAAAGACAACAGGCACTTTTCGCCTGTTGTCTTTCTTTTTTCACAAGTAAAAAACGCCCGCTTGTGCAGGGCGTTTTTCTTATATAACTGCGTCAAATTGATTAACTTTCCACTTTTTATTTTCTTTCACATATGTCACTTTCCGTTTTGCAGAAGGGGAACCGTCTAAAGTAGGAACGGTAAATTCATAAGTGATTGTGCCGCCTTTTTTAGAGATCAGTTTAGCGGTTGATTTTTTCCAATTTAAAAGGTTGTCTCCGTCACCGATCGGAACAGCGAGTTTTCCTTTTGAAACAGTGAAATGATAATCTTTAAAGCCTTTTTCGATTGCTGTTTTTGTAAAAATAGGAGTTAGGTAATTCACCGCTTTTGCTTTAGTGCCTAGATCACTGCACATGTATACATATTGAAGATTTTGATACTCAAATGTGCCTGACGGGCAAACTGCTTTTTTCACCTTTGGATTGTGGCCGCTCATTGTGTTCCAAAAATGTTCTCTTGCGGATAACGCCAGCTGCAGTGCTTGTTTTTGTGATAAATCGCCTGATGTATTTTTCGCAAATGCATTTGTGCTTAATGACAGAATAAGTGCAATGGTTGTTAGAAATAGAAGACATTTTTTCATTATCGCTCTCTCCTTCAAAATCTCTTTCTCTTATGTTACAAATGTTACAATAATTACGTTCAGATTACAATAGTTTTGCATAAATTATTTTTTATTCTTTTACTCGCAAAAAATACGCCATTACTTGCTAGCTTATTCTTCATAAGCTAAAAAGATGTGTAAAATGAGAAGAATCGGGAAGGGTTTCATATATACAGTGATGAATAATAACATGTTGCATCTCCTGTTTTTGTCAAAAAATGAGGGCATGTTCAAAACGAATTCAAATAAAGGAGTCCTTCAATATGGAAACATCACAAGAACCTCATGTAACTCAAGAGAAAAGCAAACCATCAGTCTGGCGGTCTATGTCACTCTTTTTGGTGCCTCTTCTGCTGAGCAATGTGCTGCAATCAGTCGGCCAGCTTGTCGGGATGATGGCTGTAGGCAGATGGCTCGGTGTTGACGCAGTGGCAGCTGTATCATCCTTTTTCCCGTTATTTTTTCTTTTAATCTCATTTACGATTGGGATTGGTTCAGGAAGCTCGATTCTGATCGGACAAGCCTATGGGGCGAAAAATGAAGAACGGCTAAAGGCTGTTGTCGGGACGACGCTCACGTTTACATTTTTATTAGGCGTTGTGTTAGCCGTCATCGGCAGTATTTTTACCCTGGATATCCTTCGTTTAATGGGCACGCCTGAAAATGTCATTCATGTCAGCGCTAACTATGCACGTATTTTATTTTACGCTATGCCGTTTATGTTTTTATATTTTGCATATACTACCTTTTTGCGGGGAACAGGAGATTCCAAGACACCGTTTTATACACTGATTGTGAGTACGGTTATCAACATCTCCCTTTTGCCTGTCTTAATCCTTGGCATGTTTGGTCTTCCGAAACTGGGCATATACGGCTCGGCATATGCAACGGTCATTTCCACGATTGCGACTTTTCTCGTGTTAATGGTGTATTTACGAAAACGAAAACACCCGCTGCAATTTGATAAAACAGTGCGGCGTTATTTGAAAATGGATAAGGAGCTGCTGGCTCTCCTGCTGCGTCTTGGGATTCCAGCAAGCATCAATATGATTCTTGTCTCATTATCAGAGATAGCGGTTATTTCATTCGTCAATCATTACGGCTCTAATGCAACAGCTGCATACGGAGTGGTCAACCAGGTGGCCAGCTATGTACAGATGCCAGCCGTCAGCCTTGGTATCGCGGTTTCTATTTTCGCTGCGCAATCGATTGGCGCGAACGAATTTGACCGCTTAAAGCAGGTCATTCGCGTGGGGATTTGGCTGAATTATATCATTGGCGGCGTACTGATCATTTTGATCTATGTTTTTTCACACCAGATTTTAGCGTTATTTTTAACCGAGCAAGAGACGCTTTACATTGCGCACCGTCTCTTGATGATTACATTGTGGAGCTATTTGCTGTTTGGAAATGCCCAAATTATTTCTGCAACGATGCGGGCAAGCGGAACGGTTTTATGGCCGACCGTTATCAGTATATTTTCGATCTGGGGAGTTGAGGTGCCTGTCGCCTTCGTCCTTTCTCACTACACAAAGCTTGAAATACTCGGCGTCTGGGTTGGCTATCCGGCTGCGTTTGCCGTCAGCCTGCTGTTGATTTATGGATATTATCAATTCGTGTGGAAAAAGAAACAGATCACACGTCTCATCCAATAGTCTCCCGAATCACACCGTTCATGAGTTTGAACGGTGTTTTTTTATTTGATAGGGGGAACATAAAATGGAGGAAATATGGCACAGTACATTGAATTCTTATACTAGCAATGAATCAAGGAGAGGTTGAGTATACATGGCAAACTTTATTGAAAACATCACGTATTTGGGAACGCCGGCCATCAAAGCAGGCAACGAACATCTAGAAATGATTGTTGTCCCCGAGTGGGGGAGCAACGTCATTTCGCTCGTGGACAAAACAACAAAAGTCCAGCTTTTGCGTGAACCGGAGACAGCAGAAAGCTTTCACGATACACCAACATTGTATGGCATTCCAATCCTGTTTCCGCCTAACCGCATAAGTGACGGTACATTCAGTTTCCGGGGCAGAACGTATCATTTTGATATCAACGAAAAGGATAAACACAACCATCTTCACGGGTTTCTTTACCATGAAAAGTGGAATGTCGTGACCACGAAGCAAACTGATGAAGAAGTGATTGTTGAAACAGAAATTGATCTTTCTGAGTTCCCACATGTGTATAAGCAATTTCCTCATCATGCCGTCGTTCGAATGACATACACGATCAAGGGGAATACCCTATTTAAACATGCGACGGTTATGAACAAAGGAAAGGAAGCGTTTCCTTGGGGAATTGGTTATCATACTACATTTGTATTTCCAGCAGAAAGCTCGTTATTCTCCCTGACAGCAGATCAGCAATGGGAATTGGATGAACGCTTGCTGCCGACCGGGAAACTGATGGATGTACCGTATAAAGAAGCTTTGCATGAAGGAATAGATTTGCGCCACAAGCAGCTGGATGATGTCTTTTTATCTTCTTATCAGAAGAGAGGCGGAGAAAATCAGGCAGTCATTTATCATCAGCATGCACATATAAGCATTATTTATAAGGCAGATGCACAGTTTAAACAATGGGTTGTATACAATGCGGACGGAAAACAAGGGTATTTGTGCCCTGAACCTTACACATGGGTAACAAACGCCGTGAACCTTGATTTACCTTCATCACTCACCGGTTTACAAGTGCTGGAGCCGGGAGAAGAAACGACAGCCAAAAGCAGTATCACCATTGAACTGAATCATCAATAGCCAATGATGAAGCGCAGAGAGGCGGGGAAATGAATGAAAAAAAGCATAAAGCTTTATGTTGCTGTTTTACTGCTTTTCGTCGTTGCTTCGGTACCTTATATGCATCAGGCTGCGCTTGCCGCTGAAAAACAAGGCGCACTTTCCGGGCAGATCGATAAGATTTTAGCTGATCATCCTGCACTCGAAGGCGCAATGGCCGGCATCACCGTTCGCTCTGCGGAAACAGGTGCTGTTCTATATGAACATTCAGGAGACACCCGAATGAGGCCCGCTTCTTCTTTAAAGCTATTGACAGCGGCTGCGGCACTTTCTGTCCTTGGCGAGAACTATTCTTTTACAACCGAGGTCCGGACGGACGGCGCACTGAAAGGGAAAAGGCTGAATGGTAACCTTTATTTGAAAGGGAAAGGAGATCCGACACTTTTACCATCTGATTTTGACAAAATGGCTGAGAAATTAAAAGAATCCGGCGTAAAAGTAATTAAAGGCAATCTGATCGGTGATGATACGTGGTATGATGACATGCGATTATCACCTGATATGCCTTGGAGCGATGAATACACATATTACGGCGCGCCAATCTCTGCTCTAACAGCGTCTCCGAATGAAGACTATGATGCAGGCACTGTGATTGTTGAGGTCACCCCAAATAAAAAAGAAGGGGAAAAGCCTGCTGTTTCTGTCTCTCCGAATACCGATTATATAACGATTAAGAATGATACCGAAACGACGGCGGCCGGTTCAAAGAAAGACCTCACGATCGAAAGAGAGCATGGAACAAACACGATTACAATTGAAGGGAGCGTACCGGTTGACGCAAACAAGACAAAGGAATGGATTTCTGTCTGGGAGCCTGCCGGATATGCCTTAGATTTATTTAAGCAGGCACTTAAAAAACAAGGGATTACTGTGAAAGGGAACGTCAAAACGGGTGCAGCACCTGGTTCTTCAGACGTGCTGCTCGCTCATCGCTCAATGCCTTTATCGAAACTCTTTGTGCCGTTCATGAAATTAAGTAATAACGGACATGCCGAAGTACTCGTAAAAGAGATGGGGAAAGTGAAAAAAGGAGAGGGAAGCTGGGAGAAGGGGCTCGAAGTGTTAAACAGTACGCTTCCGGAATTTGGTGTTGATTCCAAATCACTCATCTTAAGGGATGGATCAGGAATCTCACATATTGATGCTGTATCCTCAGATCAACTCTCACAGCTGTTATACGAGATTCAAGATCAGAGTTGGTTCTCGGCCTATCTAAATTCTTTACCTGTTGCAGGCAATCCTGACAGAATGGTAGGCGGAACGCTGAGAAACCGCCTGAAAGATACTCCTGCACAAGGAAAAGTAAGAGCAAAAACCGGATCGCTAAGTACGGTCAGCTCTCTATCCGGTTACGCAGAAACAAAGAGCGGAAAAAAGCTTGTTTTCTCTATTCTGCTAAACGGATTGATTGATGAAGAGGATGGAAAAGATATTGAGGATCAAATTGCTGTCGTTTTAGCAAATCAATAATAGTATCAGGCCTGTTTTCCAAATGAAAACAGGTTTTTTTCTGTCTGTAACAACGCCCTGTCGAACCTTAGAAAAATTATCACAAAAGCAAATTAGTTTGATCAAAAAATAGTGTGTAAGACCTTACGTGAAACCATACTTTTATCACTTTATATCCGAAAATTAGATAAAAAAGGAAACTAAAAATAAAGAAATAATACTATATTCAAAAAAATGTTATAAAAATTTAATATTTTTTATTGTACTTTAAAAAATATCCGTTAATATAGTGCATATATGGATTATACAGGCATATAATTTCTTTTATTGTCATTTTTCTGCTTTTTTCTACTTTTTTATCCTCTTATTATGAGAACTGGAGGGAATCCATTGAACGTACATACTTATTCTTTAACCCATGCCCAAAGGAGAGTGTGGTTTACCGAACTGCTGGAGCCAGGTACCAGCATTTGCAATCTCACCGCCTGCGTGAAATTCAGGGGCGATATTGATCTTGAGGCCCTAGAGGAAGCACTGAATCATTCCGTCGCCCGCAACGACGCCATTAGGTTTCAGCTGCTAGAAGGAGAAGAGCCTGAACCGCGACTGTACCTTACTGAATATAAATACGCTTCACTTGAAATAATAGATTTTTCAAATGTTGAAATGATAGAAATGGAGCAATGGATACAAGATCAAGCGAGAATCCCATTTAAACTGTTCAACTCACCTCTTTATCAATTTTACCTCCTCAGAATTGACTCTCATGAAGTTTGGCTGTTCGCGAAATTCCATCACATCATAATGGATGGAATCTCTTTAAATGTGATGGGAAATCAAATTATAGATCTTTATCAAAAAATAAAGAAGAAAGATCCTTTACCTGATCAGCCGGAGCCTTCTTACTTGAGCTATATTGAAAAAGAGAGTCAATATCTACAATCTTCACGTTTTGCAAAGGATCGTTTATTTTGGACGCAAACCTTTCAGCACCCGTTGGAATATCACTCGTTAGCCGGCCAGACGTCCTTACAAAAACAGAGCACAGCCGCATCCAGAGACACCATTATTCTTTCACCTGATCTAGAGCAAACGATTCGAATCTTCTGTAAAGAACACAAGATCAATATCATTTCCTTATTTATGGCTTCATTTTACATATGCATCAGCCGAATCACTTCTAAAAAAGATCTTGCCATTGGCACCTATTATGGCAACAGAGGGTCAAAGGCTGAAAAAGAAATGCTCGGCATGTTCGTCAGTTCTCTTCCAATCAGAATAACGGTTGATCCTGGCACAGACTTTCTTTCCTTTGTCCGCAGAATAGGCAGGGAACAGCTTTCCGTTATGCGTCATCAACGGTTTCCTTATAATTTGCTTGTGAATGAATTAAGAAATGAACAGAAGGATTTACACAACCTTATCGGTATATCTATGCAGTATCAGCCACTTCAGTGGCACAATGCAGATGGTTTTGACTATGAAACAGCGCTGTATTTCAGCGGATACACCGCGAATGAGCTTTCTGTTCAGATACAGGAACGTGTAGACACCGGAACCATACAATTAAATTTCGACTATCAAAATACCTTGTTTTCTCTTGAGGATATTAAACGTATTCAACACCATCTGCTTACCTTACTGGAAAGCGCCCTTCAACAACCGTACAGCTTTATAAGAGAATTAGATATGACGAATACAAGAGAAAAGCAAAAATTGTTGTATGAGTATAACAAGACAGAAGCTGTTTCGCCTGAAGCCCCAACTTTGCACGGTCTGTTTGAACGACAGGCGGCTTTCACACCGGAACGGACAGCCATTCGATTTTCAGGCGGTTCGCTGACGTACGCTGAGCTTGACATGTATGCCAGCCGGCTGGCCGCCCGCCTTTCGGCACGCGGCGTCTCGAAGGAAAGCATCATC